>DATARR010000022.1:0-22529 GCA_036264085.1 Thermoanaerobaculia bacterium
CTATACCAGAGATCCCGTCGCGACGTTTTCGTCACTATTTGCGCTGAACGGGAAATCCACCCTCCTAGAATCAAGAGCTTAGGCGCGGCTCTCCCGCGATTCCCGCCGTTTTCCACAGAGGGACCGACGAAGTTGGGCTAATCCGGAGGCGGCACGCAGTTGGTGACGCAGGTGCCGCAGTTCTCAGTCCGCTGGGTGCCGCAGACCACCACCGTGCAGGGCTTGGACTTCGGGGTGGGAGTGTTGCAGGCCTTGCACATGCCGAAGAGGAAGCAGGCGTCCGACTTCACCGGCAGGGTCGTGGCCGCGGCGGTGAGGAGAAACGCGCAGGCGAGGAGCAGGGTCCGAGTCATCTTCATCGTCTCGATCTCCATGGGAGAGGGGCCTCGCCATTGGGGTCCCCTAAAGAGAGTGCCGCGGCGGCGGCAGGACGGGACCCGGAGGGTCATCCGGTGACGGCCCGCCGCCGGAGCTTCTTGAACCCGTAGACTCCCACCAGCAGCACCGCTCCCAGCAGGATGATCGCCGGCCCCGACGGCAGGTCGTAGTAGAAGGAGAGGATCAATCCCCCGAGGGTTATCGAGACGCCGGTCAGCACCGAGCCGGCGAGCACGGCTTTCAGATCCCGCCACAGCATCAGGCTGATCACCGAGGGGATGGTCAGCAGCGCGACGACGAGGATGATCCCCACCACCTGGATGAGGATCACCACCGAGAGGGCGATCATGGTCAGCAGCAGCGACATCAGGAACCGCACCCGCACCCCCCGCACGCGGGCGAACACCTCGTCGAAGGACACGGCCACGATCCCCTTGAAGAAGAGGAAGAGGATGGCCAGCACCGAGACCGCCAGCGCCAGGATCACCCGCAGGTCGTGATGCGACACCAGGAGGATGTTGCCGAAGAGGTAGGTCATCAGGTTCGGCGCGTAGCCCGGGGTCTTGTAGACGAAGACCACGCCCACCGCCATGCCCACCGCCCAGAGGACGCCGATCAGCGCGTCATAGGAGCGGATCGTCTCGCGGTCCACCGCGCCCAGAGCCAGGGCGCAGACCAGGGCCACGGGGATAGCGCCCAGCAGCGGGTCGATCCCCAGGTAGAAGCAGACCCCCATGCCGCCGAAGGCGGCGTGGCTGATGCCGTCGCTGATGAAGGCCAGCCGCTTGACCACGACGAAGGTGCCGATGACGCCGCACAGCACGCTCGCCAGCACCCCGGCGATCAGGGCGTTGCGCAGGAAATCGTAGGAGAGGGCCTCCAGGAAGGTGGGCAAGGGGGCTCCGGTCAGCGGCGGCGAGGCTCGGAGTCGTGGTGGTGGAGGTGGTGGTCCAGCACGCGGTGGGGCACGCCGTGGGTGACCAGCTCGACCGGACAGCCGTAGACCTCCTCCATCACCTCCCGCGAGAGGTCGGGGTCGCCGTGATAGAAGAGCCGGCGGTTGATGCAGGCGATGCGGCTCACCATGGGCGCGAAGGAGGTCACGTCATGCGTGACCACGACGATGGGGATGGCGCGGTTCAAGTCCGCCAGCAGCTCGCGCAGCGTCTCCCGCGACTCGGCGTCGATCGAGGCCGTGGGCTCGTCGAGGAAGAGGACGTCGGGCGCCGAGACCAGGGCGCGGGCGATCAGCGCCCGCTGGAGCTGGCCGCCGGAGACCTCGGTCACGTGGGCGCGGGCGAGGGGCTCGAGGTTGAGCCGCTCCAGGGCCTCGTCCGCGGCGGCGCGGTCGGCGCGGCTGTAGGGGCGCAGCAGGTTGCCGCTTCCGAGGCGGCCCATCAGCACCATGTCCCCGAGGCGCAGGGGGAAGTCCTTGTCGAAGGTGGAGAACTGGGGCACGTACCCCAGGCGCCCCCGCGGATCTCCCCCGGAAGGGAGACGGAAGATCACCTCGCCGGACCACGGACGGACGAGCCCCAGGATCACTTTGAGCAGGGTCGTCTTGCCGCCGCCGTTGGGGCCGATGACGGCGAGGAAGTCGCGTTGCTCGACGTTCAGGTCCACGCGGTCGAGCACCACCTCCCGGCCGTAGCCGAAGGTGACGCCGCGGACCTCGATCAGGGGAGAGGTCGAATCAGGCATGGCTCAGGGCCCCCCGGAGCTCGCGGGTGACCCGGCGCAGGTTGCCGAGCCAGTCCCGCTCCTGGGGATCGGCGATCACCACGCTGCCGCCCGCCGCGTCGGCGATCACCTGGGAGCTCTTGCGGGGGAAGCCGCGCTGCACGAAGACCACCTTGACGCCGTCCCGCCGCGCCTCGTCGATCAATCGGATGAGGCGCTGGGCGCTCGGCTCCTTGCCCTCGCCCTCGATGGCCACCTGCTCAAGGCCGTATTCGTGGGCGAAGTACCCCCAGGTCGGGTGGTAGACCATGAACCGGCTGCCGCGGAAGGGCGCGAGCTCGGCGCGGATCTCGCGGTCGAGGGCGGCGACGTCGGCCTCGAAGCGGCCTAGGTTGGCCTTGTACTCGCCAGCATGGGCGGGGTCGACTCCCGCCAGGGCCGCGGCGACGTTGCGGGCCGCGACCGCCACCGTCGCCGGCGCCACCCAGACGTGGGGATCGCCCAAGGCGTGACCATGGCCGTCCTCGTCATCCCCCTCGCCCTCGCCGGCCAGGAGCGGCATGCCCCGCGACATGTCCACCACCTGGAGGCCGGGCAGGCTCCTGAGGAAGGGGAAGAGCTGGATGCGCTCGAATTCGAAAGCGGGGTGCCCCACCGCCACGTACAGCCGCGCCCGCGAGAGGGCCACGATCTGGCGCGGCGTCAGCGGATAGTCGACGTGGGAGTAGCCCGGGGGGATCATGACGTCCACCTGCACCCGGTCGCCCCCGATGCGCTCGACGAAGTAGCCCTGCGGCGGCACCGAGACCGCCACCCGGATGCGCGCCGCGGCCGGACCCGGCGCGGCGGGGCGGCAGGCGGCGAGGGCCAACAACGCCACAGCCAACCCGCGCGTACCTCCTATAATGCCCCTCATGACCACGACCATACCACCGCAGCAACGCATCGAAGCCGACGTAAAGGCCGCCATGAAAGCGGGGGAGAAGGAGAAGCTTTCCACTCTCCGGATGCTCCTCACCGAGATCAAGAACGAGCGCATCCGGCGCGGGGGCGAGGTGGACGAGGCCGGCTTCGTCTCGCTGGTCCGCAAGTCGATCAAGCAGCGCGAGGAGGCCGCGACGCAATACCGCAACGGCCATCGTGAGGAGCTGGCGGCGAAGGAGGAGTCGGAGGCCCGGCTGCTCGAAACCTTCCTGCCGGCGCAGGTGGACGAGGGGCAGATCCGCACTGCCATCGAGGAGCTGGTCGCCGCCCGCGGCCTCTCCGGGCCGGCCGCCATCGGACCGATCATGAAAGAGCTGCTCGGCCGCTTCGGCTCCAGTGCCGACGGCGCCACCATCAACCGCCTCGCCCGCGAAGCGCTGGCGAAGCCGGCCGCCGGCTGAGCCAGGAAGCATGCGCCGGGTCATCGTCGGGACCGCCGGCCACATCGACCACGGCAAGACCAGCCTCGTGCTGGCCCTGACCGGGATCGACTGCGACCGCTGGGCGGAGGAGAAGGCACGGGGGATCACCATCGACCTGGGGTTCGCCCACCGCACGGCGGGGGACCTCCAGATCGGCTTCATCGACGTCCCTGGCCACGAGCGCTTCCTGCACAACGCCCTCGCCGGCCTGGGCGGGGTGCGCGTGATGCTGCTGGTGGTGGCCGCCGACGAGGGGGTGAAGCCGCAGACGCGGGAGCACCTCGCCGTCTGCTCGCTGCTGGGCATCCCCGCCGGCCTGGTGGCGCTGACCAAGAGCGACCTGGTCGCGGCGGACCTCCTGGAGCTGGCCCAGCTCGAGGTGGAGGAGCTGCTGGCCGGGACCCCGTTCGCCGGCTCCCCCATCCTCCCCGTCTCCAGCACCACCGGCGCCGGCGTCCCCGAGCTGGAGCGGACGCTCCTCGACCTCGCGGCGCGCCACGCGGCGCCGGCCGATACGGCACGGCCGGCGCGGCTGCCCATCGACCGCGCCTTCCATCTCAAGGGGCTGGGCGTGGTGGTCACCGGCACGCTGGCGAGCGGCGCCGTGCACCCCGGGGACACGCTGGAGCTGCTCCCCCGGGGGGGCCGGGCAAGGGTACGGAGCATCCAGGTGCACGGCCAGCCGCGGGAGGTGGCGGACGCCGGCGAGCGCACCTCGCTCCAGCTCACCGGCGTCACCCTGGAGGAGCTGGGTCGCGGCATGCAGCTCGGCACGCCCGAGGCTTTCACGGTCACCACCAGTCTGCTCGCCCGCTTCACCCTGCTGGCCGATGCGCCCGCCCCCGTGCGCGGCTTCGTACCGGTGCGGCTCCACCTCTACGCCAGCGAGGTGATGGGCCGCATGCGCCCGCTGGCGGCGGAGGGCCTTGCCCCGGGCGAGACGGGCCCGGTGGAGATCCGCCTCCAGGGGCCGGTCTCGGCCGTGCGCGGGGACCGCTACATCCTGCGCCGCCCCTCCCCCGCCGCCACCCTGGGCGGCGGCGAGATCCTCGATCCGCGCTGGCGCCGGCACCGCGGGACGATCCTCGCGCAGGGGCTGACCGCCCTCCAGGGGGACCTGCGCTCGGCCCTCCCCTTCTGGGTGCAGGAGGCCGGCGAGCGGGGGGTGGAGGCGGCGGAGATCGGCCGCCGCCTGGGCCTGCCGGCCTCTGCCGTCACCGGCCCTCTCGCCGAGCTGGCGAAGGGGCAGCGGCTGATCGCGGTGCCCGAGGAGCACGGCCGCGCCCGGCGCTGGATCGCGCCGTCGGCCGTGCAGCGGGTGACGGAGCGGGCGCGGCGGGTGCTCAAGGAGTACTTTCAGAAGGACCGCCTCGCCGAGTCCTGCCCCAAGGCGGAGGCCGTGCGCCGCATCCTCCGCGGCAGGGCGGCCGAGCTGGCGGACGTCTACCTGGGGTGGCTGGAGGCGCAGAAGGTGCTGACCGTGCAGGGGGACCAGGTGGTGCTGCCGGGGCGCAGCGCCCAGCTCACGGGGGAGGAGTCGAAGCTGTCAACGGCCGTGCTGGAGCGCTTCGAGCGGGCGGGCCTCGCGCCGCCGTCGCCCGGCGAGGTGGCCCAGGAGCTGAAAGCCAAGCCGCAGATCCTGGAGGGCGTCATCCGCCATCTGGTGACCCGGGGGCAGCTCGTCAAGCTGCCCAGCGGCCTCATCCTCGCCGCCGCGGCGCTGGCCGGTCTGCGGCGGGACCTGCTCGCCACCTCCTGGGACCGCTTCTCCGTGGCCGACTTCAAGGATCGCTTCGGGCTCACCCGCAAGTGGGCCATCCCGCTGCTCGAGCACCTCGACTCGACCGGCGCCACCCGCCGGCTGGGGGACGAGCGGATGGTGGTGCGGCCGGGGGGGACCCCATGAAGACCATCGCCGTCGTCGGCGCCTCCAGCCACCGGGGGAAGTTCGGCAACAAGTGCGTCCGCGCCTACCAGGCGGCGGGCTGGCAGGTGTTCCCGGTGCATCCGGGCGAGACGGCGATCGAGGGGCTGCCGGTCTACCGCCGGCTGGCCGACGTCCCCGGCGAGCTGGACCGCATCAGCGTCTACCTGCCGCCGGCAGTGACCCTGGAGCTGCTGGGCGAGATCGCCGCCAAAGGGGCCGGGGAGGTCTGGCTCAACCCCGGCTCGGCCGACGCCCGGGTGCTCGACGAGGCCCGGCGCCGCGGCCTTCAGGCCGTGCCGGGGTGCAGCATCGTCGACCTCGGCTTCAGCCCGAGCCAGTTCCCCTGAGCTCCTCTTCCGGTTACAATGCGCCATGTTTCCGGTTCTCCTGCACCCCGACCTCTACCAGTGGTTGCGGCACAGCGGCCGCGCCGAGCGGGCGCGTGTGTGGAAGACCCTGCACCGGCTGCGCGACGGCCACTGGGGCGGCGGCACCCGCGTCAAGCGGCTGCGCGGCATCGGCCGTCCGGTCTATGAGGCGCGCACCGACGCCGGCGACCGCCTGCTCTTCACCATGGTGCGCTCGGCCCTCGCCGACGATCCGGGGCGCCTCGCCTCCCACCTCCAGGTCTGGGACCTCGTGGAGCACGACGACGCCGAGCGCGCCGCCCGCCGCAACCGCTCGCCGGAGGCCGAGTTCCTCGAGCTGGAGACGCTGGAGCAGTTCGAGATCGACGAGCCGCCGCCCCATCTCGACGCCACCTTCTCCGAGGTCGCCCCGGAGGGGACGCAGGAGTGGGAGCAGGCCGAGCCCCTGCTGCAGTTCCTCCTGCCGCCGGACGGCGCGGCGCCGGAGCCGGGCGAGGGGATCCCCGGCGGCATCCGCTGGTTCCGCCTCGACCCGGCCGTCCTCGCCGGCGAGGAGGAGTTCCAGCGCCTGTTCGACGCCGGCGGCGAGGAGCTGGAGCTCAAGCTGACCCGCGAGCAGTACGAGGTCCTCGCCGCCCCCGGCCCGGTGCTCCTGGCCGGCAGCGCGGGCAGCGGCAAGACGACGGTGGCCGCCCACCGCCTGGCCGCCGCCGCCGCGGCGCCCACCTCCCCCTCGGCCCTCTACCTCTCCTACAGCGGGCCCCTGGTGGAGCACGCCCGCCGGCTGGTGGACGACCTGCTGCGGGCGCGGGGAACGGATCCCGGACGCAATCCGCCCGAATTCTTCACCTTCGCCGACCTCTACCTCTCGCTCATCCCGCGGGAGATGCGGGATCACCTGGCGCGGCCGATGACCGAGGAGCTGTTCCGCGGCTGGTTCCGCAAGTCGGGCCGCGCGCTCGATCCGGCCCTGGTGTGGGAGGAGCTGCGCAGCATCCTCAAGGGGTCGTGCCTCTCTCCCACCCAGCCGATGCTCGACGACGCCGCCTACTTCGAGCTCGGCCGCAAGCGCGCCCCCCTCTTCGTCAGCGAGCGGCCGGAGATCTACCGCATCGCCCAGCGCTACCAGGCGTGGCTGACTGAGGAGGGGCGCAGCGACCGCATCGACCTCTGCCGCCGCGCCCTGGCCGAGACGCGCCACCACAAGGGCCGGCGCTGGGACGTGGTGGTCTGCGACGAGGTCCAGGACCTGACCGAGCTGGAGGTGGCCTTCGTCCTCTCCCTCTCCGCGCGGCCCGACCTCTCGGGCGTCCTGCTCACCGGCGACACGCAGCAGATCGTCAACCCCAGCGGCTTCCGCTGGGCGGAGGTGAAGCGGCTGGCGAGCAAGGCCGCCCACATCAAGGCGGCGCCGCCGGTGGTGCGGCTGCGGCGCAACCTGCGCAGCGTCCGCCCCCTGGTGGAGCTGGCCAACGCCCTGCTGCTGCTGCGCCGCGAGGTCTTCGGCCGCACCGAGGAGGACGACCCGGAGGAGGCGGCCCTCGAGGGGCCGGTGCCCATCGAGGTCGCCGGCGAGGAGGAGGAGGTGCTCGCCGCCATCGCCGGCTTCGGCCCGCGCTGCGCCGTGCTGACCTTGAACGACGAGGTGACGCGGCGCCTGCGCCGTCGCCTGGGCACGACGCGCGTCTTCCACGTCCGCGAGGCCAAGGGGCTGGAGTTCGAGACCGTGGTGCTGTGGCGGCTGCTGACCCCCGACCGCGACCTCGTGGACCGCTTCTGCCGGGGCGACCAGCGCCTGGAGCGGGAGCCCCGCTTCCGCCGCCTCCTCCAGCACCTCTACGTGGCGGCCACCCGGGCGCGGCGGCACCTCGCGATCTACGAGGGGGCGGCGCGGGATCCGTTCTGGAGCCAGGAGCGCTTCCGCGGACGCATCGAGCCCGAGGTGCCGGAGAGCCTGGGGCACCTGTTCCACCCCACGGCCTCGCCGGCCGACTGGGAGCGGGAGGGCGACTACTTCCGCCAGCGGAGCCGGTTCCGCCAGGCCGCCGAGTGCTACCGGCGCGCCGGGCTGCCCGAGCGCGAGATGGAGGCCCTCGCCCAGGCGGACGAGGAGCTGGAGGACTGGAGCGGCGCCCTCGACCTCTGGAGCCGTCTCGACGAGCCCGCCCGGCAGGCGCCGCTCCTGGAGCGGCTCGGCCGGCTGGAGGAGGCCCTCTCCATTTACCGCCGCCTGGGCCAGGAGCGGGAGGCCCGGGTCTGCGAGCTGCAACTGCTGGAGCGCCGCGGCGCCTGGGCCGAGGCCGCCGCCGGCTGGGAGGAGCTGGGCCTCCTGAAGCAGGCGGCCCGCGGCTGGGAGCGGGCGGGCGACGAAGCCCAGGCCCTGGCCACCGGCGCCCGCGCCGCCGAGGAGGAGGAGGACTGGAGCTTCGCCGGCGCCTCCTGGCTGGAGCTCGGCCGCTATGAGGACGCGGCCCGCTGCTTCCGCCGGGCGGGCAATGGCGCGCAGACGGCCCTCGCTCTCGCCCTCCACCATGAGTCGGCCGGCGACTGGGCGCGGGCGGCGGCGGCCTTCCGCTGCGCCGGTCAGACCGAGAGGTCCGCCCGCTGCCGGGCGCGGGCGCAGGAGGAGGCAGGCCGGCCGGGGCGGGCCGCCCGCACCTGGGAGAAGCTCGACGAGACCGAGCGCGCCGTCGTCCTCTATGCCGAAGCCGGCCAGTGGCTGGACGTGGCCCGCCTGGAAGGGAGCCAGCCCGAGAGCCGCCAGCGCGTGCTGGCCCGGGTGCGCGAGCTGATGGACGCCGCCGCCTGGGAGGAGGCCGGGCGCCTGGCGCGGGCGCGGATGGAGGCGCTGCGCCCGCGCCTGCCGGACCTGCCCTGGTTTGTCTTCGTGGAGAAAGAGCGTGTCGTCTGGCAGGAATATTGCTCTTTCGAGATTCTGGAGAAGCAATGCGACGCCCGGCGAGCCGAAGCCTCTGGCGCCTGGAGCCGCGCCGCCCGCCTCTGGGCGGAGCTCGGCGACGCTCCACGCTCCGGCGAGGCCCAGCGGCGGTGGATCGAGGCCGTGCGCGATCCGCTCCGGCAGGCCCGGGCCTGGGTCGCGGTGGCGGAGCCCGAACGGGCCATCCAGGTCCTGGCGGCGGCGGGCGGAGCCGGCTCTCCCGCGGTCATGGTGGCCGCCTGGCAGGCGGAGCAGGACGGGCGCTGGGACGAGGCGGCGGGCCTCTGGCGCTCCCTCGGCCGCTCGCGCGACGAGGCCCGGTGCCTCGCCCGCGCGGCGCCGAAGGTGCTCCCCGGCACCTTCCCGAGCGCGCCGGGCCTGGAAGACGGACCCCGGGACGAGACCTGAAGCGCAAGTTTCTGCAAAAGGGGTTGCAATGCGGCCCCGATTCTGCAATAGTTTCACGCAGGTACTAACATACGTGGAGGAGGTGTCCTGGATGCGGCCCTGGCCTGATCACCCTCCTCGCGAGGCCCTCGAGCGGCTGGTCCGCAACGGGACGGTGTCGGGAGAGACGCAGCAGATCGTGCGCCACCTGCTCGCCGGTTGCCCCCGTTGTGGCCGCACGGTGGAAGAGGCACGCAGCCGATCGCTCGCGACCCTGCCCCGGGAAGCCCAGACCTACGACGCGGTCTTCGATCGCCTGGAGGGGCGGCTGGTCCGGGAGGCCAGCGGGCTCGCCGCGGAGCGTCCGGCCTCCCGGTCGCTCTACTCGGAGCTGCTGGGGCATCAGGCGGTCGAAGGGCTCTTCCAGGTGCACAGCACCCGCCGCTACGCCAGCCTCGCCCTCTGCGAGCTGCTGCTCGGGAAGAGCCGTGAGCTGGCGCTGCCGGCCCCCGAGCAGGCGCGCCGGGCC
The DNA here is from genome assembly GCA_036264085.1 of Thermoanaerobaculia bacterium. GTDB lineage: Bacteria > Acidobacteriota > Thermoanaerobaculia > Multivoradales > UBA5704 > DATARR01. The sequence continues at coordinate 9,614 of DATARR010000022.1, forward strand.
TCGGACCTCGCGGCCGTCGCCGCCGAGCAGCTCGACCTCGACCTCTACGGCGCCCCCGTGGTGCAGGACACGCGGGCCATCGCCTGGGCCTACCTGGCCGGGATGCAGCGGGTCCAGGCCGACCTGCGGTCGGCCGAAAGCTCGATGACCGCCGTCCGCCGGCTGCTGGCGGCCAAGCCTGGACAGCCCGGAAAATCCGGACAGCCTCCGCCCCGCCTGCGCGCCGAGCTGCTGACCCTCCAGGCTTCGCTGCGCGCCTACGGCGGCCGTTTCGAGGAGGCCCTGGGCCTGCTCAACCGCGCGGCGACGATCTATCGCCGCGCCGGCGACCGTCACCTCCTGGGCCGGACGATGCTCAAGAAGGGGACCGTCCTCGGCAACGCCGGCCGGCCCGGCCCGGCCGTGCGTCTGATCCGGCGCAGCATGGACCTGATCGATCCGCCGCGCGAGCCGCGGCTGATGGTTTGCGCCACCCACAACTTCATCTGGTTCCTCAACGAGAGCGGCCGTGCCGCCGAGGCGTCCGCCTCGCTCCAGGGTGCCCGCCGGCTCTACCGCCAGGCCGGCGACCGCCGGCACCTCGGGCGCCTGCGCTGGCTGGAAGGCAAGCTCGCCCCTCGCCTCGACGGCGCCGAGGGGGCGCTCAGCGAGGCCCGCGACGAGCTGGCACGGGAGGGGCTCTCCTACGAGGCGGCGCTGGCGGCCATGGACCTCGCCGTGCTCTACGCCGGCGAGAGCCGGGGCGCCGCCATGCGCCGGCAGGCGGACCAGATGCTCCCTCTCTTCCGCTCCGGCGCCATGTATCGCGAGACCATGGTCGCCCTCCTCTCCTTCCAGAAGGACGCGGGCAAGATCTCTTCCGCCGAGCTGATCCGGGAGCTGGGGGACCACCTCCACCGCGCCCGCGAGGAGAAGAACCCCCCGGGCCTCGTCCGCTCCCTGTCCTGATCGTGTCCGTCCGTGCTCGTCCCTGTTCGTCCGTGTTCTAATCCCCCCATGCCCCGCCTCGCCGACGCCGAGCTGCTGGCCCGCCTGGTCGCCTTCGACACCACCAGCCGCAACAGCAACCTGCCGCTCGCCGACTTCCTCTGCGACTACCTGGACCGGCCGGGGGTGCGCATCGCCCGCAACCCCTCGGCCGACGGCCGCAAGGCCAACCTCGTCGTCTGGGTGGGGCCCGAGCCCACGGGGGACCGGCGGGGGCTCGTGCTCTCGGGCCACATGGACGTCGTCCCCGCCGAAGAGGCGGAGTGGCGGAGCGACCCGTTCACCCTCGCCGACGGCGGCGACCGCTGGGTGGCCCGCGGCGCCTGCGACATGAAGGGTTTCCTGGCCCTGGCCGCCAACCTCGCGGCCGAGGCGAGGCCGGAGGGCTGGCGCGCTCCCCTGGCCCTGGTCTTCACCTACGACGAGGAGGTGGGCACCCTGGGAGCGAAGCGCCTCGCCGAGAGCTTCCCCGCGGCGGCGGCCCTGCCCGGCAACGCGATCATCGGCGAGCCCACGTCGCTGCGCGTGGCGCGCACCCACAAGGGGCACTTCAAGCTGCGGGTGACCCTGCACGGCGTCCCCGCCCACAGCGGCTACCCCCACCTGGGCGCCAACGCCATCGAGCCCGCCGGCCGGGTGATCGTGGCCCTCGCCGGCCTGCGCCGGGAGCTGGAAGCCGAGACGCCGCACCACCGCGAGCTGTTCCCGGAGGTCCCTTTCGTACCGCTCAACGTCGGCACGGTGCACGGTGGCGCGGCGATCAACGTGGTGCCGGACCGCTGCGTGGTCGAGCTGGGAGTCCGCCCCCTGCCGGGCCTCGGCTCGGCCGAGCTGATCGCACGGATCGACCGCGCCGTGCGCGCCGCGGCGGCCCCCTTCGATCCGATCTTCCTGGAGATCGAGCTGCTCTCGGACAGTCCCCCCCTGCTCCTGGACGCGGCCGCCCCCATCCACCGTCACCTCCGCGCCCTGGTGGGCCAGACCGCGGACGCCAGCGTCTCCTTCGCCACCGACGCCGGCTGGCTCCAGCGCCTGGGGCTCGACTGCGCCATCTTCGGCCCCGGCTCCATCGAAGTCGCCCACAAGCCGAACGAGCACCTGCCCAAGGCGGAATTCGCCGCCGCCCGCGAGCTGCTCGCGCGCACGATCCACGACTTCTGTCAGGAGGCCCGGGGGTGAGGGTCCTCGAAGCCGATCTGACCTGGACGGGGAATCGCTTCGAATCCGGCGTCCAGGTCGCCGTGGGCGAGGACGGCCGCATCGAGGCCGTGGGCGCCCTGGGGCGGACGCCGGACGCGCGCCTCGCCGGACGCGCCCTCCTCCCCGGCTTCGTGACCGCCCACTCCCACGCCTTCCAGCGGGGCTTGAGAGGGCGCGGCGAGACCTTCCCCCGTGGCAGCGGCAGCTTCTGGACCTGGCGCGAGGCCATGTACGACCTGGTCTCGCGGCTCGACGCCGCCACCTTCCGCGCGCTCTGTCTCCAGACTTTCCGCGAGATGCGCGCGGCGGGCGTCACCACCGTGGGGGAGTTCCACTACTTCCACCACCGTGAGGAGAGCCCGGACGCGGCCGACTACGAATTCGACGAGTTGGTCCTGGAAGCCGCCGCCGAGGCGGGCATCCGCATCGTCCTCATCCAGTCCTACTACCACACGGGAGCCGTGGGCCAGCCCCTGGAGGGGGCGCAGCGCCGCTTCCGCTCCCCCTCGCCCCAGGTTTACTGGGAGCAGATGGAGCGCCTGGCCGGGCTCGTCGATGTCCGCCGACAGCGCCGGCAGCACCGGCAGAGCCTGGCCGCCTCGGTCCACAGCCTGCGGGCCGCGGGACCGGACGACCTGGCGGCGATCTACGACGAGGCGCGGCGGCGGGACCTGCCGTTCCACATCCACGTCGAGGAGCAGCAGCGGGAGATCGAGGACGTCCTCACCTACTACGACCAGCGCCCCATGGCCCTGCTGCTGGAGACCCTGGGCACGGCCACGGACCTGACGGCGGTTCACTGCACCCACACGGACTGCGAGGAGATGGAGCGCTTCCTGGCCGCCGGCGGCACCGTCTGTTTCTGTCCGCTCACCGAGGGCAACCTGGGCGACGGCATCCCGGCCGCGCCGCGGACGCATCCCACGAGCGGCGCCTTCTGTCTGGGGAGCGACTCCAACGCCCGGATCTCCCCCATCGAAGAGATGCGCTGGCTCGAATACGGCCAGCGCCTCGCGACCGAAAGCCGGGGCGCGCTGCGGGACGAAGAGGGGAACGTCGCGAAGCTCCTGCTGGACGCCGCCACCCTGGGAGGCGCGAAGTCCCTGGGGATCGACGCCGGCCGCATCGCTCCCGGCCTCTGGGCCGACTTCGCGGCGCTGGATCTCGGCTCCCCCGCGCTGGCGGGCTGGACGCCGGAGACGCTGCTGGAGTCGGTGATCTTCGGCGCGACCGAGGGGGTCGTGGCGGCGACGTGCGTGGGTGGGGAGTGGGTGGAGGGGCGGTAGGGACGGCCATCATGCCATCCCTTCCACACTCCTCTCTGGCTTCGCGACGCTGGAGATAGAGGAGGACCGGTGCGATATCGCCGCCCGTTGAGGCGGACACGGTTACGGCCTGAGGAGGAATCAGCCAATGTGTGGACGCTACACGCTCAACTCGTCCGGCGACGAGATCGCCCTGCTCTTCGACCTCTCCGAGCTCCCCCAAGTGTTGCCCCGCTACAACCTCGCCCCCACCCAGGAGGCGGCGGTGGTGCGCGTCCCGGCGCCGGGAGCGCCGCGCCAGCTCGTCCCCCTGCGCTGGGGGCTCATCCCCTACTGGGCCAAGGAGGCGGCGATCGGTAACAAGATGATCAATGCCCGCGCCGAGAGCGTGGCCGAGAAGCCCGCCTACAAGTGGAGCTTCAAGAAGAAGCGCTGCCTGATCCCGGCGAACGGCTTCTACGAATGGAAGAAGGAGGGGAAGAGCAAGCAGCCCTTCCTTATCCACCGCCAGGACGGCAAGCCCTTCGCCTTCGCCGGCCTGTGGTCCACCTGGGTGGACCGGGAGCAAGGGGGCACCCCCGTCGAGACCTTCACCATCCTTACCACGGATGCGAACGACCTGCTGCGCCCCCTCCACAACCGCATGCCGGTGATCGTCGCTCCGGAGAATTTCGACCTCTGGTTGGACCCCAAAGTGGAGGATGCGGCGAAGCTCCAGCCTCTCCTCGTCCCCCACGCCGTGGAGGGCTTCGAAGCCTTCCCCGTCAGCCGCAACGTGAACAGCCCGGCCCACGACGCGGCGGACTGTATCGACAGGCTGGTGGTGGACTAGTCGCGAGCGCCAGAGGCATGAACTCAGTGTCCTGCAGCGATCTGGAGGCGAAAAGTAAGCAGGCCTGGAGATCCTCCGGAGTGAGCCCTTCGTATTCCTCGAGAATTTCTGGAACGGTGGCACCGTGCGCCAGCAGACCCAGGATGTACTCGACGGTAAGGCGCGTTCCCTTGATCACCGGCTTGCCGGTCATCACCTTCGGATTCAGGCTGATCCTGGAAAGGAGTTGGTCATCGGTCATAGCTGGACCTCCACGAAAAGATTCTAGCTCGAAAGGCCGCCGACTGCGGGTCTAGATCCAGTACGCCAGCGCAAAAATCCCCACCATGGCGAAGACCAGGGCCAGCTTGACGGCGATGCCGAGGATCATGCCCAGCCAGGTGCCGAGGCCCACCTTCCCCGCCTGACGGAGGTTGCGTACTGCGAGCCACTCCCCCGCCACCGCGCCCAGGAAGGGTCCGAAGATCAGGCCGGGGACGTTGAAGAAGAGGCCCACGATCGTCCCCAAGAACGCCCCCGCCAGGGCCAGCCAGCTCGCTCCCACCCGCTTGGCGCCCCATCGCGACGCCAGGAAGTCCACGACGAAGGTCAGCAGCATCAGGATCGCCAGGATGGAGAGCGTGAACCACCCGACCTTCTGAAAGCCGTCGGCCCAGGCGGCGCAGAGGAGCCCCAGGAACACCAGCGGCGCTCCGGGCAGGGCCGGCAGCACCGTGCCCACGATCCCCGCCAGCACGAGGATCACGGCCAGGAGCCAGAGGGGGTTCTCCACGGGCTCCCCCCTACCTTGCCCGCCCCAGCCGCCGGTCGAAGAAGTCCGCCGCCGCGCGGTAGGCGTCGAGCCAGCTCGCAGTGCGCAGGAAGCCGTGGATCTCGTCCGGGAAGATGAGCTGCTCCACCTCCACGTGGCGCTCCCGCAGGGCCTCGACGAGCTCCACCGTCTCGCGGAAGGAGACGTTGCGGTCGTCGTCGCCGTGGATCACCAGCACGGGCGACTTCCAGCCGTCCAGCCACGCCATGGGGGACGACTCGAAGGCCAGCCGCTCCTCCTCCGGCTTCGGGGTGTAGCCCTGGATGAAGGTGCGGATACCCACGTTCCAATTGTGCACGCCGTGGAAGTCCACCCCGGCGGCGAACAGGTTCGAGGCGCGGGCGAGCCCCAGGGCCGTGAGGTAGCCGCCGTAGGAGCCGCCCCAGAGGCCGACGCGGGCGGGGTCGACGTCCGGCCGGCCGCGCAGGTAGAGCCCCGCGCCCAGCACGTCGTTGAATTCGCTCGCGCCCGTGGCTCCCTGCGCGGGCGCCTCGCGGAAGGCCAGCCCATACCCCGTGCCCGAGCGGTAGTTCGCGGCCAGCACCACGTAGCCGCGACTCGCCAGGTACTGGTTCATGGCGTAGGCGTTGTTGTAGTAGCCGATATAGTGCCAGCCCAGCAGCATCTGGCGATGGGAGCCGCCGTGGAAGAAGACGAGCCCCGGCCGCTTCTCCCCCGGCTTCACGCCCGGCGGCAGGAAGAGCTGGCCGTGGATGCGCAGCCCATCGGCGGCGCTGAAGATCACCGGCTGCGGCTCCACCAGGGCGCTCTCGGGGAAGTCGGCGGGCACCGTCCCCGGCGCCAGCGGCCGGGCCGCTCCGCCCGTCTCGAGCCTCTGAATCACGGCCTCGGCCGGCCGCTTCGCCCCGGAGCTCAGGTAGGCCAGGGCCTTGCCCTCGCCGGTGGTTTGATCCCCAATGAGCACCGGCAGCCACTCGATGCCCGCCCCCTTCGTCAATTGGACGGGCCGGCCGCCGGCGACGTCCACCTTCCAGAGATGACGCCGGTCAATGTCGTCCTGGTTGGAATTGAAGACGACCTGCCGGCGGTCCGGAGTGAGATTGACGAATTCGACCTCGAAGTCGCCCGGCGTCAGCAGGGTCGCCGCCCCGCCCGCGGCGGGCACGGAGTAGAGATGGAGCCAGCCGTCCTTCTCCCAGGGAAAGACCAGCCGGTCCCTCGCTCCCCAGAGGACCTGGTTGGCCGCCGCCATCTCCGCGAAGACGCTCCCCGCTCCGGGCTCGGCGCGCCAGGCCGTCCTCGCCTGGCCCGTGGCCGCGTCCGCCACCAGGATGGACCACGGCTCGGCGCTCGTCGCATTGGCATGGAAGAGGGTGACCCTGGACGACGCCGGGCTGCGCAGGAAGGCCAGCCGTGCGCCGTCCGGCGACCAGGCGGGCTCGGAGTCCGAGTCGACGCTGGGCGCCATCCAGCGCAGGACCTTGGCCGCCACGTCGTAGACGCCGACGAAGCCGTGGTCGCCGCGGTCGCTGACGAAGGCCAGCTTCGCGCCGTCCGGCGAGAACCGGAGCTCCCGGGCCCCGCCCCGGACCTCGATCCACTGCACGGGCTCCCCCTTGCCGGCGAAGGGCGACCAGAAGACTTTGCCATGGTTCACGAAAGCGACGCCGTCGCCCTTGGGGGAGACCGCCGCGCCGTGCCCCGCGCCGATCTTCACCGGTGTCACGGTCGCTGTACCATCGACGGCGACGCGCCAGACGGCCTGCTCGGCGCCCGCCGGATCGCTCGTCGGGTTGGGGGCCTCCCCTTGGCGGTTGGGGCCGCCGCCGCGGACGTAGATCAGGCCCTTGCCGTCCGGCGTCCACTCGAGGCCGCCGAGCTGCTGGCCGTCGTCCTGGGTGTAGCGGGTGACCTGCCGTCCCTTGTAGTCCGGCGGCTCGGCCACCCAGAGATTGCGCACCCCGTTGGCGTTCTGGATCCAGGCGAGCTTCCCGCCCGTGGGAGAAGCCAGCAGCTCCGAGGGAAAAGGCGCCGCGAGCAGCGCCTCCAGAGTGACCGCCGCCGGCCGGGCAACCCGCGGCAGACAGGCCAACAGCACGACGGCGAAGACGAGGACCAGACGAGCGCGTTCGCGGAGCATCACCCCTCCAGGGTCGGAAAAGCCGGCCAGACCGGAGGGGTATTGTCTCCCAGGAACGAGGGGATTGGGGAGGAGCCGGCTGAATCCGGCCTCAACCCTTCAAGGGCTCCGCTCCTAGCGCGGCGATTTATCGCCGGGCGACGGAGGCTGGTCCGAACCGCCCTCGAACCATTGGGCGGTCTCCGCCAAGACCTCCTCATGACTGAGAACTCGGCCGGCTCGGACATCCTCTTCGGCAGCCATGATCTTTGCCCGCAGTTTGAGAGCCTCCTCCCAAAGCCGGTCTTTGGCGAGATCCTGATTGGCCATCGGGTCTCCTGCTTCAGGCGACCAAAGATCCACTGCGTGGGGCGGGAGCACCGCGCAACAGGCCCTCGGTGCTCAGATCCTCGTCCACGTCGGGCCAATGGATCCCGAAGCCGCCGCCACTGACCCGCCAGTTCGCGAGTTGCTCCTGGGTCGCGTGCAGCAGCCGTGGGTACCAGGCGAGCGGAACCGTGATCGTGCGCCCGTCCATGAGATCCACACTCAAGGCGTCCTCGGTAAAGTGGACGTCCCTGACTCGTTCACCGGGCGTGACGCTGGAAGTGCTCATGCCAGACCTCGCGAAGAAATCTTTCGTGCTCCAGGACGATGCGCTCAATCGACCGCAGCTCCCGTGCGCTGAAGCCCAGGTTCCGGGCGAGAGCCACGGGATCTAGCCAGAACTTGGCGGACTGCTCGTCGCGATCGACGTGGACGTGCGACGGCTCGCTCAAGTCATGGCTGTAGAAGTATAGACGGTATGGCCCGACCCTCAATGCAGTCGGCATCTCAAGCTCGCGAGAACAGTCCAGGGTCTCACCCCTCCGGCTCCTGGAACCGCAACGCCGGGTCGTACTGGGCGCGGCGCAGGTAGGCGGCGACGCCGTTGACGAGGGCCAGGTTCACCTTCTCCGTCTCCACGGCCTGCTTGAGGTAGGCCAGGGCGGTCAGCGCCTCGCGGTGGATATGGAGCGACGAGAAGATGGGCACCATCTCCGCCGCCAGCCGCTTCAGGTCCGCCATCCGCCCCTGCTCGGCGTAGAGGATGGCGAGCTCCAGGGAGACGAGGGCGGTATCGTAGGGAATACCTTCTCCGATGAAGCCGTCGCGCGCGGCCAGGAACAGCGACTCGGCCTGCTCCACCTGGTTGAGGCCATGGGCGATCTTGCCCTTCACCCAATGGCGGCGGTTCTGCGACCAGGCGTCGGGGAAACTGCGATAGAGAGGCCGGGTCTCGCGATAAAGCCTCTGCGCCTCAAGGAATCGCCCGGCTTCGGCGAGATCGTCGATCAGGTTGTGGCGAGCACAAAGCAGAAGCCGCGGCTCCTGCTCAGGATCGATCAGCTCGATCGCCTGAACCAGGAGGGGGATCGCCGCTTCCGGATCTCCCGCGTAGTGATGGACGGTCGACATCTTGACCAGAGACCTTCCGGCGCGGTGCCGCTGGTCGCTCTGGAGGAAGAGCGCCACCGCTCGTCGCAGGAGCTTGAAGGCCTGTTCAAAGCGCCTCTGATCTCGCCGCAGCGACGCCTCGAGGTCCAGCAGGATCGCACGCTCCAGCGGGTCCTGGGTGCCCCGGTGGAGATGCCCGTAGGCGGCGGAGAACGCCCCCTCGGCTCCCTGGAGGTCGGACCGCAGCCGGTGGGAGTTGCCGATGTAGGCCCAGGCCCGGGCCCGCAGGTCCTCGATGATCGCCTCGCCGTAATAGCCGCCATCCAGGTGCTGAGAGAGCCTCAGCGCCAGCAACCCCAGCTCCTCCCCGCGGGCCGGATGGTTGATCCCCGTCTCCAGGCTGCGCTCGATCAGGAGCTCGAAGAGGCCCCAGGTGTGGAAGCGCGGCGAGTTCTGCAACAGAAGGTCCCGCTGCTCGGCGGGATACCGCATCAGCTCCACGAAAAAGCCGGGCGCCTCCGCCCGCTCCTTCGCCATCGCCCGCTCGCGGTCGAGGAGCACCTGCCCGGACTCCGCCAGTGCCGGTCCATACTTGCCAGGCGCACTGGGCCACGGGAGGACGTCCCCGGTCCTCTTCGACAGCGACCGCTGGCGGATGAGGCCCTGGAATCGGCGGCGGCACGTCGCACAGCCGGCGAGGTGCTCCACCACCTCCAGGTGCTGCCTCGACAGCGACAAGAGGAACTCATCCAGGGTGAATTCGTTGGGGTGGATCTTCAACGCGGGGTCCTCCTCTCCGAAAGCAAAGTATGAGGCCGATCAGATTCCGCCTCCAGAATACTAGTTACCGCAGAGGGACCAAACGTGACAACGCGAAAGGGGGAAAAATAGGCGCCGACAAGGGATCGGCGCCCAGCAGATTCTAAAGTCCCCTACTTCTGGCCGTCCGGGTCCATCTGACTACCCGCGTCCGTAGTCGAACCCGGCAACAAGGTGCTTTGAATTCCATTGGGGTCCATCTGGCTCCCTGCCCCTTCCCAGATCGCCCTCATTCCAGGAGTGCGGGCGGGCGGGGCGGGAAGGACAAGCGCGGCGAGCCAGTCCCAGGCGACGGCGAGGAATCCTTCGCTGCGGGGCCCGGCCGCGGCGTGAGCCGGCGGCAGAGCGTACGCTGAGGAGACGAAGAGAATGGATAGAACGAGAACCAGGGCAGCCGAGCGGATCTTTTGGGACATGACAGTGCCTCTCCTTCGGGCGGACCATTTTTAAGCGGCCTCCATGGCCGCTTCCATCCCCCCTAACCTGAAGAGTGGCTCTTCTTACCTCAAAGCGTGCCCGTCCGCGCAAAGTCGGCACGTGGGCTGGTGGATTTGTCCGCCTGGAAGGGACCCGTGGGAAGGCGCGCCTTGTGGGAACGGGGGGAGATTAGGGCTGGGGTGTTCAGACGCACGGCGCCGCGCCAAAAGGACCGAGCCAATTCTCGAGCTACCCTCGGCCGGCAGCGCTTGGCGCTCGCGAAGCCTACGAGCGGGGCTTATCTGGATCAGGACCCCGCCATCTCCGCCGCCTCCGCCCGCTTCCTGCGGAACCGGGCCGCAAAGAGAGCCCCGAGGATGCCCAGGACGTAGAGCCCGCAGGCCGGGACGGCGAAGATACAGAGGTTCACCACGTCCGGAGTGGGCGTGATGATCGCCGCCACGATGAAGATGATGACGATCGCGTGGCGGAAGTATTTCAGCAGAAACCGCGGTGTCACCACCCCGAGGAACGAGAGGATGAGGACGAAGACCGGCAGCTCGAACATCAGGCCGAGCCCGAAGATCACCGTCATCAAAAAGCCGAAGTAGGTGTCGGCCGTGATCACGGGATTCAAGTCCTGGCCAATGCCGAGGAAGAACTTGGCCGCCGCCGGGAAGGCGACGTAGTAGCCGAAGGCGCCGCCGGCGAGGAAGAAGAAGGTCGTGGCCAGCACGAACGGCAGGGCCATCCGCTTCTCCCGCTGGTAGAGGCCCGGCGCCACGAACCGCCAGATCTGATACAGCAGGAACGGCGAGGACACGAACACCGCCGCCAGCGCCGCCATCTTGAAGTACAGGATGAAAGGATCCGACAGCGCCAGATAGGAGAGCTTGAGGTTCGGCGCCACCTTGTGCAGCGGCTTCATCAGGAACTGGAAGATCTCGCGGTAGTAGGCCCAGCACGGGAAAAAGGCCACGGCGAAGAACACCAAGGACCAGATGATGCGGTTGCGCAACTCCTCCAGGTGCTCCATGAGCGACATCCGCGCCAGCTCTTCCTGCGTGGGCGGAGGCGAGGGAGGTATGGTCATCGAGGAGCGCGAGAACCCGGCGGCGGTTTCTTGGGGGCGATTGGGGATCGATCAGTGAGGACCGAGATGCGGATCCACGAGGTCGGCAGGCACGGCCACCGGCACGATGTCCGGCTCCGCGACCGGGACCGGCGCGGAGGTCGCTGACGTCGCTTGCGTCGCAAACGTCGCGGACGCCGTCCGGGCTTCGGTCAGAGGCAGCGGCTCCACCGCCCCCGCCGCCCCCAACACCGGCAGCTCCATCTCCAGCCGCCGCGAGTGGAGCTGGGGCGGCCCCGGCGTCTCGTCCAGCGCCAGCTCGGTGTTGACGGACCGTTTCAGCTCGTTCGTCGCCTTGCGGAATTCCGCCATCCCCTTGCCCAGCGTGCGGCCGATCTCCGGCAGCTTCTTGGGTCCGAAGATCAGCAGGGCGAGGACGAGGATGAAGGCGATTTCGGGTACACCCAATGAGCCCATGGGACCCTCCAGTGAGTCGATCATCGGGCCGGAGCGGCCGGAAAGTCAAGGGTGGGGCTGCCGGGCAACTGCCGGGAAGCAAGGAACGGCCCCCGGTGTTACACTGCTCATCATGAGACGTTCTTGGCGCATCGCAGCGATCGGACTGTTCCTTCTCGCGCTGGGGCTCGGCGGACTGCTGGGCGACCGGCTCCTGGCCGTCACCGACGAGACCCGCGACTCGCTGCGCCTCTACACCGAGCTGGTGAACGTGGCGCACGACCGGTATGGGGCGAACGTCACCTACCGCGACATCGTCTATTCCTCGGTCAACGGCATGCTCCGCGCCCTCGACCCTCACACCGCCTTCCTGAGCCCCGAAGCCTACGAGGGGATGCGGGAGAAGCAGCAGACCAGCTTCTATGGTCTGGGCATCCTGGTGGGCGTGCGCAACGGGCAGCTCACCGTCATCTCCCCTCTCGAGGGGACGCCGGCCTCGCGCCTCGGCATCCAGGCGGGCGACGTCATCAGCACCATCGAGGGCGAGCCCACGGACAGCATGACCCTCGACGAGGCGGTCGGCAAGCTCAAGGGCCCCAAGGGCACCCAGGTCAAGATCACCATCTCCCGCCGCGGGCTGGAGCAGCCGCTCACCATGTCGGTGACCCGGGCGGAGATCCCGCAGACCACCGTGCGGCAGGCCTACATGCTGAACCCGACCACGGGTTACGTGCAGCTCACCGAGTTCGCCCGCGGCACCGGCCACGAGATGGCCGAGGCCCTGGACAAGCTGCGCAAGTCGGGCATGAAGCAGCTCGTCGTCGACCTGCGCAACAACGGCGGCGGCCTGCTCGACCAGGCCATCGAGGTGGCCGATCAATTCCTCCCCGAGGACAGCATGATCGTCCAGACCAAGGGCCGCACCCGCGACTCGTTCCAGAGCTACAAGGCGAGCGGCAAGTACCCGGCCCTCGACGTGCCGGTGGTGGTGCTGGTCAACGAGGGTACGGCCTCGGCCTCCGAGATCCTCTCCGGCGCCCTGCAGGACCACGACAGCGGCCTGGTGGTGGGCACCCCGAGCTGGGGCAAGGGCCTGGTGCAGACGGTGTACAACCTCTCCTATGGCGCGGGCCTGGCGCTCACCACCGCCAAGTACTACACCCCGTCCGGCCGGCTGATCCAGCGCGACTACAGCTCCTATTACGACTACTACACCCACGCCGACGCCGGCTCTCCCGAGCTGCGGGGCAAGCCGGTCGACGCCAAGGAGGTCTTCCACACCGACCTCGGCCGCACGGTCTACGGCGGCGGCGGCATCACCCCGGACGTCATCGTCAAGGACGACGAGCTCTCCCCCTTCGAGCAGTTCATGCTGGCCCGCAACGCCTACCTGAACTTCGCGGTCGACTATGGCAGCCGCAACAAGCTGACGAAGGACTGGAACCCGGATCAGAACAAGGTGGTGGACGAGTTCGGCCGCTGGCTGGTGAAGGAGAAGCTCGCCACTCAGGCCGAGGTGGACAAGAACCTCAGCCAGAAG
>DATARR010000031.1:0-27207 GCA_036264085.1 Thermoanaerobaculia bacterium
CCTCGGTAGACAGCACCAGCTTGGCTCTCGTGCTGTGAAAGGGCATCGTCTTCCTCCTGTCCCCGGCGAGAATTGGGGGACAGGAGGAGAGTAAACCGGAGGGCAGCGTATTGCAACACTAATAGCGAATCAATCTACTAGGAGCCTGCGCGGTGCGCGGCGTCTCAGCGTTGATTCTGAACCGAAAGGAACTCAGAGGCAGTAAGACCGGCGCTACGGATCAGACTACGAAGTGTACCTTGGGCGACCTCTCGATGGTCGGGAACCGAGAGGGTGGCCATGTGGTTTTCCTTTACAAGGACCATGTGACTACCCCGCCGCCGGGCGACGACCCAGCCAAAAGTCTCAAAGGCCCTGACGACTTCTCTGCCGCTGAGGGTGGGCAGGCGAGGCACTCAGGCCACCACTTCGACTTCGCGGGTCTCGATCGTCAAGGGCAGACCACGCTCGGCGCGGACTTCGAGACAAAGCGCAATGGCTTCCTCAATGTTCTTGAGAGCCTCTTCCCTGGTTGCTCCCTGGCTGACGCATCCAGGGATCGATGGGCATTCGACCACCCACACGCCGTCCTCATCACGGTCCAGAGTCACCTGAAAACGCATCGGCATCCCCTCCTTGGCCTCACCACCGTCAAGGACGCTGATTCTACCAGTACAATCCCCCCATGCCCCTCCGCTGGACCGATCGTCACTTCAACTTCAACGTCCCGGAGGAGCTCTTCCCCATCGTGGTCGAGCGTCTCCGGGGTCTGCCGGCCCGCGTCGAGGACAAGGTCCGGTCGCTCTCGCCCGCGGTCCTCACCCGGCGCGACGGCGAGGCGTGGTCGATCCAGGAGCACATCGGCCATCTCCTGGACCTCGACGAGCTGCACGCCGGCCGGCTGGACGACTTCCTCGCCGGCGCGTCCGTGCTGCGCGCCGCCGACGTCACGAACCGTAAGACCACTGAGGCAGGCTACAACCAACGGCCGACCGCCGACCTGCTGCGCGACCTGCGCCGCGAGCGGGAGCGCTTCGTCGCCCGCTTCGACGCCTGGGACCCCGCCCTCGTCTCCCTGACCGCCATCCACCCGCGCCTGCAACAGCCCATGCGGGTGATCGACATGGCCCTCTTCATCGCCGAGCACGACGATCACCACCTCGCCCGCATGACCGAGCTCGCCCGCCTCGCTCAGGCCTGAGGCTGCGCCCCGAGCGCCGCCCTCTCCTCCTCGAGGCGCGCCCGCAACGCGGCGTCCTCGATTCCCGGCAGGTTGGCTTCGACGCTGCGCAGGACGGCCGTGAGACTCCCGGCAAGGAGGTCGATCCCCGCCGCCACGTCGCCGCGGACCGGCGGCTTGCAGATGTCCACCACCTGCCGTGCGAGGTCGAGGGCCGCGGCGACGTCGCGTCCGGCCGCCAGCGGCGCTTCGGTGGCCGCGGCGAGCGCCTGCTGTATCCGCTCGCGCCGGACGGTCTTCTCGTCGTCGCTCCCTTGCGGCAGGGAACGGGCTCGCAGGTACTCGTTGAACGCCGCGACGTCGCGGTCCGCGTGCGCGCTGAGGCGCTCGAGCAGCTCGCGGCCGGAGCGCAGCAGCGGATCGAGGACGGCAACCCGCTCCGCCTCCGCGCCCTTGCGCGTGACCTCCAGTCCCAGGACCACCAGCCCGGCGCCGAGGGTGGCGCACACCGACGCCACCGACCCGCCGCCGGGCATCGGCGTGCCGGCCGCGGTGCGGTCCCGGAATTCGGCGAGAGTCCAGGACCAGAGGGTAGAGCTTGCCATTGAGCCATCCTATCAGGAGCGAAAAAGGGCGCCGGGAAAACCCGGCGCCCTGGGGTGTGAGGGAAGAGGGAGGGTCAGGACTACGCAGTCGATTTCGGCGGCGTAGTAGTAGTCGTCGTCGCAGTGCCGGCTTGCGGCGTCACGGGCGGCGGATTGACCGTGGGCGTCTTCGCCTTGCGGGGACCCCGCTTGCGGCGGGGCGCCATGTTGAACTGCACGAGCTGCGCGTTGTCCGTACCCAGGCTGCCCTTGACGATGGCCCACAGGCGTCGGGCGACCTCCTTGCCCTCCACGATCGCCGCCTGCAGGTCCTGCGTGGTCCGCTGCTTGTCACCCGTCAGGGAATCCTGGCGATCCTTGAGACCCTTGCAGGTCGTCAGGGCCGCCTCCAGGGTGGCCCGCAGCGGCTCGGCCGCGGGCAGGAGCGAAGCCTTGTCCTTGTTCGCGCTGAGCAGACCCTCCCAGTCGCGAAACACCGTCTGATGCGTGTTGATGCCAGCCATTTTCGTTCTCCTTTCTTTCTCTCGTTCTTTGTGAAACCTTTTGTTTGTTCCGGTCCCCGGCTAACGCTAGCCGAGATCCCGTGCGAACTGACAACCCATCTCCGTGAGACCGGGGTCCGGAGCTTGGAGCAGGATGGCCACCTGACCCAGGCTGTCGAGGCTCACGGACACGTGCTGACCCGTGAACCGCGCGTGCTCGGTGGCGAACATCGCGTACATCGCCGCCACCCGTGACGAGCCGAACTTCTTCACCCTCACGAATCCCTTCAGGTCCGGCAGCGCGTTCCAGCCCCAGCCCGCCACCCGGCGGGCTCGTTCGGCCACCACCGCCGCACTGAGCTCCTTCTGCACCCTTTCCGGTTTGAGCGGATCGGGCGGTGGAAGGCTGATTCGCTCCTCTGAGAGCGTCACCGCGCCCGGACTCTGCACCTTCTGCACTTCGTCTTCCATACAACTTCTCCTTTCAGAAATTCCGATGCCTTCATGACACCGGAAAGCGTTGATCCATGTTCATACCGCAGCTCTCGACGCGAGCTCTCCGATCAGCAACCGGTTCAGGGCCGTGACGTGCCACCGGGCTTCTCGCGTCTCGTCATCCGTCAGGCGCTCGCCCATCACCAACTCGTCCATCGAGACCTGAAACGTCTGCACGAGCTTCACCAGAAACTCCAGCGGCGGCGCGTGCTCTCCCCTCTCCCAGTGGCCCAGCCGCTCCCTCGTCACTCCCAGGCATTGCGCCAGATCCTCCCGGTTCCACCTCCTCTCCTTCCGAAAGCGCATGATCCGCCTGCCCATGAGATCCAGCGTCTTCTCTCTTTCTGATGCTGCCATCAACGTAGCTTCCATTTACCCTGCGCTCCTTTCTGCTCTCGTCGCTTGCCTCGTCTGGATTGACGGCGACGGGATAGTAGAGAACAAATCCATAACTGTCAATCCCCTTTTTTGATGATTCTTCCTGTTTGTCTCTTCGGTCGACTTTCGTGCATTCCGCGGGTTATGTTACTATCCCTCAGAATTTGGGTCTTCATCAGGGAATTTCGGCGGAGCTGGAGATCCCGCGAGTCGGGGACGGTGGAAGGATTGCTTCCCTCCGGTGTGAGAGATCCTTCCGCTTCTGCCAAACTGGAACGGTGCTTTGACTTGAAGTTACGTCCGCGGGCGACGGAGCCATGCCGGCCCCGACTGAACCGCGCTGACCAAGGAGGTTGGAGATGTCTCGTAAGCTTCGGAAGAGGGGGTTTGCAGTCGTCGTTCTCGCTCTGGCTCTCGTCCTCGCCGCTCCGGCCCACGCCGCCGGCCTGCCGGGCTGGGCCGAGGCTCCCACCCTGCTCCACAGCGCCTGGCAATGGCTCGACAGCCTGTTGCCCGGCCCCGGCGCCGGAGGGGTGCGGGCGAAGGCGCCCGCTGTCTCACCAGTGGTTAGGCCATTTCATGAAAACTCGGGCGCCGGCGTGGATCCCAATGGCGCAGTTGCTCCCTCCGGCACGTCTCCGGTCTGCAAGATCAACTGTGAAGGTGGGGCTGGAGTGGATCCTAACGGCTAAGTCTTGAAAGCTGCGAAGGGGCGCAGCCTGCTGCGCCCCTATTACCTTTCGCATCCAGGTCTGTTCTCTCCTGTTGTCCTGTGAGACAATGTAGCGGACCAAACGAGGAGAAAGCGTGACCGACCATCCAAGCAGCGACGAGCTGTCGGCCTTCTGCCGCGGCCAGCTCTCTCCGGCCCGAGCGCGGGCTGTCGCCCGCCATCTGGTGCTGGGCGCGTGCCAGCAATGCCTGGCAAGCGTGCCGGCCCGGATCCATCTCCGCTTCGGCAGCCCGTCGCCGCCCGTGGAGCTGACGCAGGAGGAGGACGCCGCCTACGATGCCGCGATGGAGCGGGCCCTCCAGACCGCCGTGGTGCACGCCCGGGAGCTCGACCGGCGGGAGACTCGGACCCGGAAGGCCGCTGCCACAGTCGTCTCAGACGGCCTCGAGGCCTTGACCAGGCTTCCCCGCCGCATGGGGAATCTCGACCGCATCAAGGCCTTCCTCGACCGGAGCTGGTCGGTGCGCCACGAAAATCCCGCCCTGATGGCGCAGCTCGCCCAGCTCGCCGTGCATCAGGCCAGGCAGCTCGACGTCCGCCGCTACGGCATCCACCAAGTCTTCGATCTCCAAGGCCGGGCCTGGGCGGAGCTTGGCAACGCCTACCGCGTGATGGACCAGCTCGACCTTGCGGCGGTCACTCTGGGCAAGGCCCGGGAATTTGTGGAGCAGGGAACCGGCGACGAAGCTCTCCTGGCTCGCCTGCGCGAGGTGGAAGCCTCTCTTGCCGCCGATCGCCGCCAGTTCGGAAACGCCAGCAATCTTCTCCTCGAGGTCCAAGCCTTCCATCAGCGAAACGGCGACGAGCACCTGGTCGGCCGAATTTTGATCCTGAGGGGGCTCTACAGCGGTTACGCAGGCGAGCCTGAGAGGGCCATCGACCTGCTCCGAGAGGGATTGTCCTTGGTGGACCAAGAGCGCGATCCTAGCGTCGTCTACTCCGCCGTTCACAATCAGTTCCTGTTCCTCATCGACTGCGGCCTCTACCAGGAGGCCCGGCGGTTCCGCTTCGAAAACAGCCAGATCCTGAAGAACAACGGCGGCAGGCTCAATCAAGCTCGATTCCGCTGGCTTGAAGGTCGTATGGATCTTGGAATGAGAAATTACGAGCGCGCAGAGATGACTCTTCGCGAGGTCAAGCACGAGATGGAAGAGGTCGGGCGCTCATATGTAGCGGCAGTTGCCTCTCTCGACCTAGCCGTAGCCCTCCTGGCTCAGAGCCGTCCGGCCGAAGCCGAGCAGGTCACGCTGGCAGCCTCTGAAGTCTTCCGCCGGCTCCGCATTCATCGGGAGGGACTGATGGCGCTCACGGTGCTCCGCGCGGCCTTCAAGATGGGCCAGGCGACCGTGGAGCTGCTGCGGAACGTGGCTGCCTTCTTCCGGCGGCTCGAGAACGATCCCAATCCGCGGTTCGACGGGCCGCTCCTGTAAAGGAGTCGGCTAGAACGGCCGTCCTCCCGGGCGGCCGGTTTCAAAAACCATCCTTGGTGGGGCTATCCCTGCTGGCTGAGGCCGCCGAGGAGCTTCCGCAACATCCGCTCCATGGCCTTCTCCATCTCCTCCGGGCTCGGCACGGTGGGCTGCGGGGGAGGCGGAGGGGCGGTCAGGAGGTTGCGCAGCGCGTTCGCCACCCGGCGCTCCATCTCGTCCTCCTCGCTCACAAACGGCCTGGGTGCGAGGAACCGGGACGTCGGAGTGCCCGCGTCGATCTGCGTCAACATCTGGTAGCGCTGGGCAGCCGGGCTCGTCGGCTCCTTCTGCTTCGGATATGCGAGGTGGAAGATCTCCTCCACCTCGAACCCCAGAACGCGGGAGATCTCCACGATGTGCTGGAACTTGAGCTCGATCTTGCCAGAGAAGAGTCGGCTCATGTAGCCGTTGCTCAAACCGAGCTTGTTCGCCACGTCCTGGTAGTTGTAACCCAGCCCCCGAATCACGGACCGGAGCACGCTGAGCATGTGCTTCACTTCGGGTGACATCTTCTTCGATTCGGCTGTCATGGTTCGGCAAGCCTACTCGAACCGCCAGGTGCCTGTCAAGAGGAACTACCATTTCAACATGCATTGACGATTTTGCCGTCCCCGTGATAGACAAGACGGGCTCGCTCCAGCCGAAACAGCCCGAACCGTGGGCGCGACTCCGCCCCCGCCCCGAAGCCCTCACCCCTGGCCCCTCTCCCGCCCCCTCGCACCCCCCCTCACCGGGAGAGGGGGACCCGGTTGGAGCGGTCGTGCTGTTCGTCCTTGCTGTCCTTTTCGTCCTTGTTCTTTTCTCCCTCTTCTCCCGGTGAGGGGGGTTGGGAGGGGGCAGGAGAAGAGGGCCGGGGTGATGAGGGCCACCGGCTCGGTCAGGCAATCTGCTTCGATCTCTGCAAGCCAAACGCTTCGGCCACCGCCCAGCGCTGGCTGCCGTGCTCGAGCTGAGCCCGGGCAACGTCGGCGGTGATCCAGACCAGGTGGTGATCCGCTTCGCCGCAGCCATCCTGTCGCAGCAGCTCAGCCGTGAAGAACGTGCATCGCTTACGGAAATAGGTCTCCTCGTCGAGGGCGTACACCAGCTCGTCGGCGACGCCGAGGCAGCGCAGAATGCGGATTCGCAATCCGCACTCCTCATGGGCCTCGCGCACCGCGGCCTCTGCCGGCGACTCGTCTCCGTCCTGTCCGCCTCCGGGCAGGAAGTAGCCGCGCGAAGTCGAAGCGACCGCGATCGTGCCCCTCGGCCCCTGGACGATCGAGTAACCGCCGGGACGCAGGGCATATTCAATGCCATCGACGGGCTCACCGAATTGCAGGATCGTGGGTGTCAATCCGCCTCCAGCTCCTCAGGCTGCTGAGTCTCGTGGATAGTACCTTGGAGCCTGCGAGGAAGGAAGGCGTGGGGCTGCTCCGTGATCGCCGGCCCTCATCCCCGACCAACTACGAGCTCGTCCGCGCGACCGAGGTGATCGTCCTGGCGCGGTCCGTCCACTGGGATCCCGCCGCCGACGAGGAGCGCAACCCGCCTGAACCCTCATCGCTGGGACCGCCTGGAGGACATCCTCCGCATGCAGTCCCGGAACGCGAGCTTCCTGTCGAAGCTCAACACGGACTTCTTCTGCCTGCGCCGAGATGGCGACGACGAGGAGAAGGCAATGGCCAGCCGCCTCTTCGAGCGCGTCCGGGAGGCGATCAGGGCTCTGGCGATCGCCAGCCGCAGCACCTCCCCGGCGGGCCGCGGTCCGGTCTGAACCCGAGCGAGCCGTTGCCTTGACCGGCCCGATGCCCTACAATACGCCTCCGCTTGGCGAGGACCCTCCGCGTCTTCGTTCAGCCGACGTAGCTCAGGGGTAGAGCAGCTGATTCGTAATCAGCAGGTCGTCGGTTCAAATCCGACCGTCGGCTCCAACTCAAGCCCTTTTCCTCCAATAGCTTAACTCCTCTGCTCAGGCCGGCGGCGCCATTGCGCTTGGCCGCTGACTCAGCACTGACTCAGCACGCGGAGCGATTTCGCCACCCGCGAGAGAGGAGGGTCGATTCCAGGAAGAGACACCCGCGGACGAGCCCAGGACCCATGGGGCAGGCCGAGCGTTCCGGCCTACCCTCCCAACTATTCAGAATCGGCCCCGGAGGGAGATGGAAGCTCCCGCCGGAGCCTGACCCGAGCACAGGAGACAGCCCCATGCCCGAGCTAATCGCGCATTCTACTCCCGCGTTTCACTCCCTCCCGCCATCTCTGTACGTCGCCTCACCGGACGATCCCGGCAAGCCTTCGGCTCCGCCGGCCGCGCCACCTCCTGTTGAGCCTGCCGCCGACAAAGGCATCCAAGTGGCCGCCGTCCCTCCGGTGATCGACCCCGCCGCCTGGGAGGACTTCGCCGTCTTCCGGGAGACGTTCCTGATGTACCTCACCCCACCCGACTACGCCGCCGCCCTGCGCAAGGTCGGAGAGATGCTCTTCACCATGATCCTGGAAAACTACGATCCGTGGCCCGGCTGGCCCGAGTCCTCGACGCGAACGGAGCTACGCGCCGCCCTCGCCGACCTGCGCCACCTGGAAGGCTTTCTCGGGGCCGTGGGGCGCGAGCACGTCGTGTCTTCCCTCGGGAAGGAGGATGACCGGCTGTCGCGCTTCGCGGCCCGCCAGGCGGCGGAGGTCGCGAAGATCGCCCACCGCATCGACGCGGAGCTGGCGAAGTCGGCGTCTCCCCAGGCCGAGGAGGCGTAGCCATGGGCTGGCCCGAATGCCCAGCCGCTTCGATAAGGTAGTGAGCTTCACGGTAGCCGCCGACCGCGACCAAGCCGACCGCTGGGGAGCAGCGGCCACGGAGAAGTGCATGGAGGTCCCGTCCTGGCTCGCGGCCACGGCCGATGCCCACCTCCGGGAGTGGGCGAGGACGGGGCAGGCACCGCCGCTCTTCTGGTTCCGCGACCGGTTTCTGGTGACGGTGACCGACACCACCCGGCGCCCCGAGATCGTCTCGGAGGTCTCGGTCCAGGGCTTCATCTCCGGCCCCTTCGGCGTGTTCCGGGGAAGCGGCCGAGGGGTGGGCGCCCCGAGCAGTAGCGAGCACTCCCTCACGCACCTCCCCACCCGGCGGATCATCGCCACACTCTCTCTCCGGAAGTCCTGCATGGCGCTGGCCGCCGAGTTGGCGGTCCTGGAGACCAACTGGCAGGAGACCGACCCGGAACGGGTGCTCCAGGGAGTCCCGGACCAGGGGAAGGTTCAGGCGCTCCTCCGGCTGTACGAGAAGGTCACCCGCACGTAGTAGGAACCAGGGGTGGTCCAGGTAGAGCCGCCCCGTTCTCTCTCGCCTCCCGCAAGATTGTCGCCGAAACCTGTTCGGGTGAAGTTCGGGAGATGTTCACCGATGATACCCTGGCTTCTCCATGCGGACCAGGGTGACGCCCGGCCAGTCCTCGACCCGGGCCGAAAGGGAAAAGGCGACTCGTGTCCGTCCAATCTTTAAGGGTATTCGTCGGGCGCCTCTGGCCAGCAGGAGGTGAGTGCCTAGGCAGGCTTCAACGTTGCTACACGGTACAGGAGGAATCAGCATGGCTTTCTGCAGCGATAAAGGAGTCAACTACCTCACCGCGCTTGGCTACAACGTGGTGCGAATCCCTCGCACGAACGTCGCGCCGCGCGACCTGATCGGCCGCGAGCGCGATCAGATGCGCCTCGGCACACTCGACCAACTCGTCACGAATCCTAGCGCGCTCCCTCCTCTTACCACCGATGCGGATGCCGCCAACATCAGCGGCAAGAGCACGAACAAGATGAAGATCGGCATCGGGCTGAACATCCTCGGCCCGATCGTCAACGCCCTCGCCGGTACGACCCTCGGCATCAAGGCCGCGTACGAGAAGGCGAAGTCGGTTCAGTTCTCCTTCGAGGATGTGACCATAGACAGCGTCGAGCCGGCGGCGGTCGGGCAGTTCCTGCGCAACGCCGAGATCGACGTAGAGAACCCTGTGCTCAAGCGCTACGTCCTCGGCAAGGGGCAGCTCTTCTTGGTCGTGGAGGCGTTGAAGTCGAAGAAGCTGACCGTCACCTCGGAAGCCTCCTCGAGCGGCGGCGGCGCCGTCGATGTTCCCGTTATCCAGGCGGCCGCGAGTGGCAAGCTGGAGGTCGACGTCTCGAAGGCAGCCAGCGGCCAGGTGACCTACACCGGCACGAAGCCACTGGTCTTCGGCTTCAGGTGCATGCGCGTGGCGCTGATCGACGGCGCCCTCGACGTCCGGGACGTCGCCCCAGGCGACATCTCGCTGGCCATGGGCAGCGTGCCCTCGGCCGAAGGTGCGGAACTCTTCGAACTGGACGAAGGGCCTCTCGGTGAGTGACCGCGACTGGCTGCGAGACTTCGTCAACGAGGCCTCGCACAATCCGACGCGCCTGCTGCGGACGATCGCCGTGGCCGGGAAGGCGGAGCTCTCCGCCGCCGCAGCCGTCGTGGACATGGTGGAGAACGCCGAGGTGAAGGTGTTCGGGTATGCGGCGCTGGCGCGGCGCGATCCTCGCCAGCGCGAGAAGTTCCTTGCGCAGGCCGCGGCGGAGGCGAAGGTGCTCGACGATCCCGTCGCTCGCGCCGGCGTGCTCCTGGCACTCGTGGACGTCCTTCCTGAAGGGGAGGCGGTGTACTTCAGTCATATGCTGGAGCAGGAGATCCCTGATCTCGTGGGTGATGAGCGCCGCCACTTCGAGAAGCTCTTCCGGAAACGAGCATTGATTGCGGAAAAGACGGAGAAGGCGGAACCGATCTTCAAGTTCGAGTTTCCCGCCACGCAAGAGAGCCACGTCGATCTGGACCTCGAAGAGATCGCGGGCCAGATCGCCTACATCCAGAATCAAAAGGCGAAGAAGGTGGTGCACAAGATCCGCCCCATCGGTAGGGCTTTCGGTAGGGGCAAGGTTCGCCTGAACGAGATCGGCCGCTCGTTGCACATCGATCCGCAGACCTTTGAGATCGGAAAGATATCGATACCAGCGGCGATCGAAGAGGCGTTCGCTGTCCCCGGAGGGGCAGAGAAGATCGCAACCGAACGCCCGGAGCGTGTCGTCAATACCGGCTTCGCCGACGAGCACGGCGAGATCTTGCACATCGTCGCCGAACCCTCGACGACTTACCGCTACTTCATCGATATCGGCGATCGCCTCGAAGAGGCTCCGGACTCGGAGTACCGCCTCCCGGAGGACCTCGGCCCAGGAACGATCGACGTGGTGATGTTCACTAACGACGACGGCCTGACGCTCGAAGGTCCGGAGCGCGGCAAGTTTCGGATCGAAGAGTCAGGAAAGGTCACTGTGCTTGAGCCGGCAGCGACTGTCGGGGGAGAATGGCCCACTCGGATGTTCTTCGCCTTTCATACACCGGAGACGAAGGGCGCCTGCAGCATGCGCTGCAGCTTCTACAGCCGCGGAAGCCTCATTCAGTCGCGTTCCATCGTGATCCCCGTCGGCATGGGAGGGGAGCCGACGATCACTCCCGACTACATCCTGTCGCGGACCCTATCGCCGCGATATCTGGCGCAGATAGAACCTCCGCGGCTGTCGATGATGCTCAACGCCAACGCCGACGGGACGCATACTCTCCGCTTCTACGGCGATGGACGCCCCTTCGGCAATGGCAGCACGTTCGGCGAGGGTGAGCTGACCGATCGCATCAAGGTCGCCCGTGCAGGGTTGCGCCTAGCAGCGTGGGGAACGGAGAGCGATTGGGACGAGAAGAAAGACAAGTACCGCTTCCGGATCCCGCAGAGCGTCGCGTTCATGCTGCCTGATCTCTACGAACTCGCTCGGCGCGGGCACTCCATGTGGGCCACAACCATTACGAAGCTCGCCGGCGGTCGAAAGGAAGCCGACGACCTCGCCAAACTTATGGAACGTCACGGGTCCGTGCACTTGGCACTGAAGGAAAACGCCAGCCATATCCTGCCCATCGCCCTCTTCTACGACTACGCGTTCACACGCGGAATCCCGAAGGAGCAGCAGAAGCTCTGCCCGTCGTTTCTGAATTCTCTGGCGGCCGACGATCTGGCGGACGAGCCGTGCTTCGTCGGCAACTGCCCGAGCCGCACAAGGGGCGATACGATCTGTCCCAGCGGCTTTTGGGGCTACCGCCACGCCATCGGCCTGCCGCCCTCAATCGGCGCGCAGCAATCCTCCCCTGCGGAGATCCCGCCGTTCATTCTGACGACCGAGGAGGCCGCCGTCACCGCAGGCGTGTCAACCGATCCGAAGATGAGCAGCCGCATCGCCCACGTCCGAAGGCTGAAGGAGATCACGGGAGTGCCCGTCGATGTGCACGATACGTGCGCCGACACCGTGGCCGCACTCGCTGCTAGCCGGGCGCCGGTGGTGTACTTCTACTGCCACGGCGGGCTAGATCCGATCGACGGTGCGTTCATCCAAGTCGGCCCAACGGATGATAGACAGTACATCGCCTACGCGGACGTGCGGGCCGTGCAATGGGAGAAACCAAGACCGATCGTCTTCATCAACGGCTGCCACACCACGGCTGTCTCGCCGGAGCAGGCCTTCAATCTGGTGCAAGCCTTCGTTTCCGAGTCGTCTGCGTCGGGGGTGATTGGCACGGAGATCACGATCTTCGAGTCGCTAGCGACATCGTTCGCCGAGGCGTTCTTCAAGGAGTTCGTGGTGAAGAAGCGCTCCGCCGGTGAAGCGATCCGCCGCGCCCGCCTCTCCCTCCTCCACAGCTGGCGCAATCCCCTCGGCTTGGTCTACATCCCCTTTGTTCTTCCCGACCTGCACCTGCGGTTATGGGAGCTGTAAAAGATTCCACTGGTCGCATGCGCTTGCGTTGTATACCAACTGGTTCGAATCGGCGCGGTCGTCAAATTTTCGTGGTACACTAGGGGCTTCCCCCCGGGGGAGGGGGAGGCAGGCGGGCTCAGCAGCTTCTCGTCTCTTGGGCTGGCCCTTTTCAACCGGTCCAGGCTCTTGGAGATCCCCCGGTTGGGACTCCTGCGCGTGCCCTCATCACCCTGTGGCTCCGTTCCAGGGAACCACCCCCCCATTTGGACTCCGGACGTAGCCCCCATGCCAGGATCGACTACCTGGCCCGTTGCCGGAGATTTTCGGGCCGCGCCCCGGGCGACCTTCACCCGGGTGCTCGTGTGGCGGGTCTGCACCCCCCGCCCGGCTTCTCTCTTTCGACGTCCCCCCGACGTCAGGTGTAGAGTCGCGCTTGACCTATACGCGGTCCCATGCAGGGACCATGGTTCCTGCTTGGCAGCGGCCGGCCTACCGCCGCCATGACGCGACGGAGGTTGGCCGAGACGTTTGCTCAGGGGTTGGCCGGCGGTCGATCCGACGTATTCCGTCGCCGGTTCCGCTCGATGAAGACGTCGAGCTCCCGCCGCTCGTAGCGGACCAGGGCTCAGATCTTCACAAAGGCAGGCCCCTTGCCTCGCCCTCTCCAGACTTCGAGGGTCTGCGGCTCAAGGCACAGGTACTGTGCGGCCTGTTTGGTGGTCAGTAGGCGGATGGCGACTTCGCCATCGGGGGAGTTGCTCGTGTCAGGGAGGTTCTGCGGGGCTTGCTGCGCGTTCATTCGGGCGCCGCCTCTCGATGCGGGGGCTCGCGCCTGCTCTGCGTAGCGTCTGGCGCGAAAGCCACGGATTCTTGGTTCCCGGGTGGCGCACAGCACCCTCCCGGAACTTCAGACGCCGTGTCAGAGACCTCCGGCAGAGCCGGAGGCTTGAAATCTGGGAGCCGCTCAAAGCGGCTGAGCCGCCTAAAGGCGGCGGCCTTCTTGCAATTCTGCACGATCTTCTGGGTAGGATGTTTTCCCCCACCCGGGTGCGTGGACTCCAAGCGCCAACCCGAGCTCACTGAGTCTCCAAGCCATCGGTGACTTCGCCAGTGAGCCCCCACCCTCAGGAGCTGTCAAACTTTGAGAGTCACCCCGGCAGAGCCGGGCCTTGAGTTACCGCGCCTCTCGCGCTTTACGTCTGCCGGTCCAGGGGACCAGTTGATCGCGGATCAGAGCCTCTCGCTCTTGCCGCGCCACCCGTCTCGGAATCCGAAACCCCGGCGGCCTCTCGCCGTATCCCGGGACTCCACCCAGCCCAGCTCGCATTGAACACGATCGACTGGCGGGACCTACCGAGTTGAGCCAGAAGCCCCGTTTGTCGACGGAGTCAGAGTATCGAGCGGAACTAACTCCGTCAAGCGCCAGGAAGTCGTGTCTGGTTGCTCCGACTCCCTAAGAGGCCGAAGCCCCTGCAAATACTGCAACTATCGGGGGTGAGGATCTCGGGCAGCAAGGTGTTCTCAGAATCGCATGAACAGAACCCTGGCGGAGGGTTCCGGCTTGCGGCCGAGGGCTGCCCGAATCCATCCGCTCACCAAGTTGGCCGCCGCCGCCCACTTCTGGGCCGTCTATAGCCAGTCGCTGCACCGTCCGGTCTGTCCCGTGCGGCTTCCCTGGGATTGCTTTGCCTTGACCACCCAGCTTGCCGTTCCTGTACAGTGGAGAGAATTACCACTCGTCAGGAAGTTGCACAGAGCGGGTGGTCAAAGAGCTCGCGACGAAAGAGCATGACCGGCACAGGGTTGCCCATTGCGCTCTTACCCTCAAGAATCCCTAGATATCGATAACAGCCGGGCCGGGGTGACCGACCGGGAAGGGTGAGAGAGTCTCCGGACTGTAGTTCCACCGCGAACTCAACATGAGGGTTATCAGTGCGATACTCGTAAATGGTATAGCGTTGCCCGTCGCCCTCGATGTTCCGGGAAGCCACCCAGCCTACTACACCGTCTCGCTCTGGAAAGACCTTTCCCTTTTGGGATTCTGGTTCGTCCTCGTTGCCGAAATGTGCCCGGAAGACATAGCGACTCAAGGTGACCGGTTCGCCATTTTCCTCCATTACGAATGGAGGAGGCGCTGGCTTGGCCTGTGCTTCCACCGCCTCGGCTGGTTTAGTTGGCTGGGGCGATTCTTCTTTAGGCGCTGTTGAGACTGTAGCCTCGACCGAAGGTTTGACTGCTCCGGCCTGATGCTCTCGCTGCTCCCGCTGCTCCCGTCCGACCTTCTCGTACTCGCTAAGTGAGCCGGACATTGCAGCTATAACGAATAGGCCGATAAACCCCGCGCAGCCTAGGCCACCGCAACCTGTTGCCACCTTCTGCCAAGTCTTCATACGTCCTCCTTCGGGATTCCGAAATTCTACGATACAGGCGTACTTGCAACTTGACAAAAAGGCCGAAAGCTCCGGCAATCATCTGGGTGCCCGGATAGCGAAGTGCTCTCAGGCCCGCATAGAGAGAACCCTGGCGGAAAGCTCCTGCTCGTGGTCCAGCATCGCCCGGAGCCATCCGCTCACCAAGTCCGCCGCCGCCACCAGGGAACGGCTCCGGTGCGTGTAGCGGTCGTGGGCGTCGGTTCCCGGCGCATGGCCCATGAGGAGCTTCCGGACCTCGCGGTCAACGCCCAACTCGGCCGCCGCCGTGCCGAAGGCGTGCCGTGAGGCGTCGTACAGCCGGATGCCGGCTGGAAGCTCGGCGCGGGCCGCAACACGCTCCCAGATTGGGCGCAAGCTCGGGAGGGGCTCGCTGTTGATGCTGGTGGGGCGGACGAACACCCACGGGCCACGCTTCTTCAAGCTCGCGAGCACCCCCAACGTAGCCTCTCCCAGGATCACCACCCGGGGACCGGTCTTCGTCGCCTTGAGCTGCCAGGTACGGGCCTTGACGTCGAGGTCTTCCCAGCGCGCGGAGACCACCTGTCCCGGCCGCGCTCCGGTGAACAGGCAGAGCTTGAACGCCGCAACCGCCGTGGCGTCTTCCTCTTGCTCAAGGACGACGCCGATGCGCTCCAACTCTTCCCGGGTGAGATCACGCCCCCGGTGGGGCTCGGCGAAGCGGTCGTGGCGGGCGGCGGGGTTGCTCCGGTCCTGCGGGAACCATTGCCAGCGCTGAGCGAGCGCCCAGGCCTTGGAAGCCAGCGAGAGCAGCCGGTTCGCCATGAAGGGACGTTTCGCTCCCAAGTCCCGGTGGAGCTTGTCGAGATCCTGCCAGGTCACGCTCTCCACGGTCCGCGAGCCGAGGGCCGGGAGAAGGTAGAGCCGGAAGAGGATCTCGGCGTTGCGGCGCGAGCTGGCGGACTTCTTGGAGTAGTGCTCAGAGAGGACACGGGCGGCGAGGTCGGCGACGGTGGGCGCCGTGTCCGGGGCCTGCCGCCGTGCTTGACGCTGAGAGAGCGGGTCCTCGCCGCGCCCCACGGCGGCCTTGAGCTGCCGGGCCTCTTCCCGCGCGTTCTCCACGGTCCACTCTCCGAACCGTCCGATGGTGTAGCGGCGCTCCCGTCCGCCGGCTCCCCGGTAGTTCAGCAGGAAGGACTTCACGCCGCCGCGCGAGACCGAGATCCCGAAGCCCTTGACATCGGTGTCCCAGACGATGACGGCGCGGCCCGGTTCGACTTTCAGGGCGTCCACGGTGCGCTTGGTGAGCCTTGCCATTCCGGTCCTCCCCGCATCCGGCCGAGGGCTGCTGATCCGATCCTGACTCAGCACTGACTCAGCGGATTGCGTCAAATCGGGTATGGCGGTATCATAGCACCGTGTAGAGGAAAGTGAGTAGGATCAAGGGTTTATAGAGCCCGATCAAACCCGGTCAAGGGCGCCGCTGCTGATTCGTAATCAGCAGGTCGTCGGTTCAAATCCGACCGTCGGCTCCAATAAAATCAAGTAGTTAGCTCCCGCTACCTCGCACTGCTCCGATCTCACGGGACACTCCTGGGACACTCGGTGAGGCTGGTCCTCCCCAAGGAGGACGCCGATCACGGAGCGGAGGACAGAGCAGGGCGAACGCCACTATCCTGCCAGGCCTCATCCTTCAGCGAGCTTGATGCGCCTGACGTTGAGGATGGCGCAGATCTCCAGGCTTCCACCGAGGGCCTCGGCGTAGCGGCGAAGAGTCGAGATCCGGAGGCTACGAGATCAGGGGCGGCGGCACTCTCCTTTTATGGAGGCCGGGGATCTGCCCGGTCTGCCAGTCCTCGCAAGGAGGCTGCCATGATTCCTGCTTTCCTCCGCCGTCTGCCCCGCAGGCTCGGGGTCGTCGCTTCCCTCGTCGCGCTGGCGTGGACCCAGGCGGCGACCGCGGCCACGCTGACCTCCATCACCATGGCCCCCACCAATGCCTTCATCGATGCGGGCACCACACAACAGTTCACCGCGACCGGGCATTACAATGACGGGACCGCGAAAAACATCACGTCGTCGGTGACGTGGTCGTCCTCCGCGGTTCCCGTCGCCACCATCAGCGGGGCAGGCCTCGCGAGCGGCAACGGCGGCGGAGTGACGACCATCGCGGCCACGCTCGGCACCGTGACGGGGAGCACGCCGCTCAACGTCCAGATTCCCGCGAGCTTCTTCAGCCTCTCGATCAATCAGATCAACGAGGCCTGGCCGACCACCCAGAACGTACAGTTCATGACCTTGCGTACGCTGGGCAGCTCCATCAAGTGGGCCGACCTCGAAACCTGCGAGGGAGGGCCTCTCCCCACCAACCCCTGCTACGACTGGAGCCGCCTGGACACCTGGTTCGACAAGTTGCAGGCGGGGCAGGACGTGCTGTTCACGCTCTATGCGACGCCGAGTTGGGCGTCATCGCGCGGCAACACCTGCCCGGGCGCGACCGGCTGCACGGGCAATCCCGACACCAACTGCGCCTTCCAGTCCCAGAACGGTCCCGGCATCTGCGACCCGCCCAAGGGTCTCAACGCCGACGGCACCGGCGACGATCACCTGTGGACCGATTTCATCAACGCGCTCTACACCCATGTCCTCGATCGCTACGGGGTGCAGAAGATCAAGGTCTGGGAAGTCTGGAACGAGCCGAACATCAGCACGGAGTGGAATCCGACCGATCCGGTCAACCATCGCTACGACCAGCTCGTAACCATGGCGCGGGATGCCTACAACGTCCTCAAGCCGCTGAGCTCGCAGCTTCTGGTCACGACGCCCGCCGTGGCCAACGCGACGCAGGCGGTCACCAATTGGCTGCAGCCCTACTTGAACGCGGGTGGCGGCAGCGTCGCCGACGTCATCGCCGTTCACGGCTACATCCAGACCGGCGCCTGCCCCACCAACTGTCCGGTCGCGGAAAACGTGGGCACTCTGATCGACAATGCGCGCTCCGTCATGACGGCCACGGGCCAGCAGAACAAGCCGCTCCAGGATACCGAGGCGAGTTGGGGCTGCAATGGCAAAGACCAGAACGGCGCCTGCATCTCCACCATCCCCGATCCCGACCAGCAGGCGGCCTTCACCGCCAAATTCTACGCCGTCCAGGTGAGCAAGTCCGTGGCAAAATTCGCGTGGTACGGCTACGATTTCAACGGCACCGGCGAATTCTGGGTGCCCACGAATGGACCATTGACCCTGGCGGGAATCGCCTACCAGCAGCTTCACCAATGGCTGACCGGCGCCGTGCCACTGGCAGCTTGCGCCGAGGCCGGAACGGTCTGGACCTGCGACTACAAACGCGCCGCCGGCCAGGCGCACAACAAGGAGCGTCTCGTCTGGGATGCCGCCTGCACCGACCTGACCTGCCACACGACGTACTCCGTTCCCGGCATGTTCACCCAGTGCGTCAAGCTGGACGGCACGGCCTGTTCGATCACCGCGGGAACCACGCAGATTGGGCTCAAGCCGGTCCTGCTCGAAAACTGAGAGATGGACGTTATCCGTGTTAGCCTGCCAGGTCATGAGCGATGGACCTTGCGAGCTGACGGCACGGGTGCTGGCGGGCCGGCTGAGACGGCGGCAACTGACCGCCGTCGAGGTCCTGGAGGCCCACCTCGAGCGGATCGAGGAGCGCAATCCGGCGCTCCATGCGGTCGTCTCCCTCGACGCCGGCCGGGCCCGGAATCTGGCCGAGGCGGCCGATGCAGCCCTCCGGCGCGAAGAGGTCCAGGGCCCGCTCCATGGCGTGCCGATGACGCTCAAGGATGCGCACGACGTGGCCGGCCTGCGCACGACGGTGGGCACGGCGGCGCTCGACCGGGTCGCGGACACGGACGGCACCGTGGCGGCCCGGCTGCGCGCGGCCGGCGCGATCGTCATCGGCCATACGAACGTGGCGGCCTGGTTGGCCGACCCCCTCCAGACGACGAATCCGGTCTTCGGTCGCACCTGCAATCCCTGGGATCTGGAGCGCACCCCGGGCGGTTCGAGCGGTGGCGCCGCCGCGGCGCTCGCCGCCGGCATGACGCCCCTCGAGGTCGCCTCGGACCTCGCCGGCTCGATCCGGCTGCCGGCCCATTTTTGCGGCGTCTACGGCCTCAAGACGACGGAGCACCGCGTGCCGTTCACCGGTTTCTTTCGTCAGCCGGACGGGGTCCCGCGGTCGGTCCGCATCCTGTCCGTCCTCGGTCCCATGGCGCGCGACCTTGGCGACCTGGAGCTTACCCTCCGCATCCTCGCCGGCCCGGATGGACAGGATGGCGACGTGCCGCCGGTCCCCCTCGGTCCGCGACGCCGGCTCCGCCTCCAGGATCTGCGTCTGGCCGTCGCCCCGGTGCTGCCCGGCGATAAGGTTGCGAAGAGCGTCCGGCAACAGGTCGAGCGGGTGGCGGCGCAGGCCTCTGACGCTGGCGCGAGAGTTGACGAGCGTCTGCCGGAAATTGACTGGGACGACCTTTACAAACTGTTCGGCGATCTGGTGACCACGATCACCAGTCTCTTTTCCCCCGGCGCCCACCTGCGCGACGAGCAGCGCACGCTCTCCTGGTATTTCGCGGCCCTTGAACGACGCGACCGCCTGAGCGCCGCCTGGCAGAAATACTTCGCAGACCTCGACGGCCTCCTCCTGGCTCCGGCCCCGCGGAGTGCCTTTGCCCATTGCGAGCCGGGCACACCGATCGCAGTCGACGGGGAGACCGTGAGCTACTGGGAGCTCGGGCGCGCGCAGACGATCTGCAACGTGGCGGGCCTGCCCGGTCTGGCCGTCCCGGCCGGCCGCGACGACGACGGCCTGCCGATCGGCCTTCAGATCGTCGGCCCCCTGTGGTCCGAAATGCGACTGCTGGAGATTGCCCGCGAGCTGGAGCGGGCGGAGATCCTGCCCGGATTCCAGGCACCACCGGGCTGATTTGACCCGGTGCTTCCCGTGCGGCACACTGGTAGCCGCTGAAACGGATTACCAACGCGCCGATCGCCCGTCGGCAGGGGGAGCCCGAATTCGTGTCGCAGTCAACGAGGCCAGGCCCCTCGTCGAGCCGGATCACTCAGCTTCTCGTGGAGTGGCGCGGCGGCAACGAGCGCGCTCTCGAGGAGCTGGCACCTCTGGTCTACGGCGAGCTGAACCGGCTCGCGCGGCTCTACTTCAACCGGGAGCGGAAACGGCCGACGCTGGAGACGCGCGACCTGGTTCACGACGCCTTCGTGAGGCTGTGCGATCTCCAGACCGTCGACTGGCAGAATCGCGTCCACTTTTTCGCGGTCGCCGCCCGCATCATGCGGCGGATCCTCATCGATCGCGCGCGGAGCCGTCAGAGCGCGAAGCATGGCGGCGATCTCGTCGTGCTGCGACTCGACGAGATTCCCGAGCTGGCGGTGGAGAGGAGCGCCGACCTGGTGGCGCTGGACGACGCCCTGACGGAGCTCGAGGCGGTGGACGAGACGCTCGCCAGAATTGTCGAGCTGCGGTTTTTCGGCGGCCTGGGCCATGACGAGATCGCCGCCGTCCTGGGCCTCTCCAATCCCACGGTGCGCCGGCACTGGCGGCTCGCCAAGAGCTGGCTTCATCGCCGTCTCGGCGGCGCCGGCGCGAGAGAGGCCCATGACGGAGGCTGAGCGCTTTCACCGCCTGAGAGCGATCTTCGACGTCGTCGCCGAGACGCCCCCCGGCGACCGGCAGCGGGCGCTGGAGGAGCTCTGCCGCGGCGAGCCGGACCTCCGGTCGGAGGCCGAGGCCCTCCTGGCGGCCGAGGCCCAGGCCAGCGCTTTCCTGGCGGGCCTTTCCCAGGCGGCCGGCGCCGCGCTCCCCTCTGTGCTCGGCCGTCAGCTCGGACCCTACCGCATCGAGCGGAAGCTGGGCGAGGGCGGCATGAGCACGGTCTACGTGGCCGTGCGCACCGATCTCGCCTACCAGCAACAGGTGGCGATCAAGATCTTCGGCTTCAGTCCGGATCGCGCGGACCTTCTCCTCCGATTCCAGTCCGAGCGGCAGATCCTGGCCTCGCTGCGCCACCCGGCCATCGCGCGCCTGCTGGATGGCGGAGCCACCGAGGAGGGGCTCCCGTACCTGGTCATGGAGCTCATCGAGGGCGTGCCCGTCGACCAATTCTGCGAGGAGCACGGGCTGGCGACGGGCGAGCGAATCGACCTCTTCCTCAGGATCTGCGAGGCGGTGGCCTATGCGCACCGCAACCTCGTCGTCCATCGCGACCTCAAGCCTGCGAACATCCTGGTGGACGCGGAAGGCGCCCCGAAGCTGCTCGACTTCGGGATCGCCAAGCTCCTCGCGGGAGCGCCGTGGCCGCTCGGACCGCAGGAGACGCAGACCGGCCAGCGCCTGATGACGCCCCAGTATGCGAGCCCGGAGCAGGTGACGGGAGGGCCCATCACGACGGCCACGGACGTCTATGCCCTCGGGGTCCTGCTCTACGTCCTGCTGACCGGCCGCCTGCCTTACCGGGCCGCCGAGCGGCCGGGAGAGCTCGAACGGGTGATCGCCGAGCGGCCGCCGGAGCCGCCGAGCCAGGTGGCGCCGCCGCCGCTGCGGCGGGCGCTCAAGGGGGACCTCGACAATATCGTGCTCACCGCTCTGCGCAAGGAGGCGCAGCAGCGCTACCCGGCGGTCGACTCCCTGGCCGAAGACCTGCGCCGCCATCGCCAGGGCCTGCCCGTTTCGGCGCTCCCCGCCACCCTCGGCTATCGCCTGCGCAAATTCGTCGGGCGGTACCCCCTGGCCGTCGCCGCCTGGAGCGCGGCCTTCCTGTTGATCCTGGGGCTCGCCATATCAATGACTTTCCAATCGGTCCGCCTGCGACGTGAGCGGGACCGGGCCGTCCAGGTGACCGGCTTTCTGGAAGACGTCTTCAAGAGCTCGGATGCCGAGCAGGCGCGAGGCAGGGAGGTCACGGCCCGTGAGCTGCTCGATCGCGGCGGAACCAAGGTCCTGGCCGAGCTCAAAGGCCAGCCGGAGACCGAGGCCGCCCTCGCGCTCACCATCGGCAAGGCTTATCGGAGCCTCGGCCTCTACGATAGCGCCGCGCCGCTGCTCGAGCGCTCTCTGGCGCTGCGGCGGCAGCGGTTGGGAGAGACTCACCCCGACGTGGCCGAATGCCTCGACAACCTGGCCGATCTTTACTTGCGACGCGACGAGATCTCCAGGGCCGAGCAGGCCGCGCGCCGGGCGCTCGCGATCCGCCGGGAACGGGGAGGAGAGAGCGACCCGGCGATCCTGGAAAGCCTCAACGGGCTTGGCATGGTCCTGCTCACCAAGGCCGACTTCACCGGCGCCGAGCCCCTGTTCCGCGAGGCCCTGAAGATCGATCGTAAGCATTTCGGCCGCGCGCACAAGGAGAGCGTGCCGATCCTTGCCAACCTCGCCGTCCTCGAGAAACAGAAAGGTGATCTCGCCGCCGCCGAAGGCTTGTACCGCGAGGCCCTGACCATCGCGCGCAGCCAGTACGGCCCGGCGCATCCCTGGACTTCGATCCTGCTCGGCAACCTCGCGGTGCTGTTGACCCGCCGGGGGGATCTGGCGGCTGCCGAGGCGACCTACCGCGAGGCCCTGGCGGTGGCTCACCGCGCTTACGGAGCGGAGCATCCGTCGATCGCCTTGCAGCTCAACAACCTCGCTTCCGTGCTCGTCGACCGCGACCGATGGGCGGAGGCCGAGTCGCTGTACCGCCAGGCGCTGGCGATGCAGAGGAAATTCCTGGGCAACGATCGGGTCCACGTTTCGGTGACCCTCAACAACCTGGCCGATCTACTGGCGATGAAAGGAGACCGGAAGGCGGCGCGACCGCTTTATGAAGAGTCGCTGCGGATCGTCAGAAAACTCTACGGCGACGAGCATCCGCGGGTTGCCGATCAGCTCGCCAACCTGGCCGCCTTCCTCGTCGGGGAACGCGACTACAGAGCCGCCGAGCCCCTGGCTCAGGAGGCCCTGGCCATCCGTCGCAAAGTCTTCGGCGAGACCCATGCATCCTATGCCGCATCGCTCGTCACCCTGGGCGACCTCCGCCTGGCCGAAGGCTCCCCGGCCGCGGCCGAGCCCCTGCTGCGCCAGGGCCTCGCGATTCTCCGGCAACGACTGCCGGCAAATCACCAGGACACCGCTGCGGCCGAGAGCCAGTTGGGGAGCTGTCTGGCCGCCCTCGGCCGGTCCGCCGAAGCCGAGCCCCTCCTGGTCTCGGGTTACCAGACCCTGAAGAGCACGCTCGGACCCGCCCATCCCCGCACCGCCGTTGCCATGCGGCGGCTGAACGACTTCCACGAGTCCACCGGCAAGGCCGGGCGCCCCATCCAGCCAGCCCAGACAGGCCGGTGATCGCTTTCTCCCCCGTTTTGCGCTTCCAGGGAGTGTGCCGCCGGCTCGTTGCCGGCAATCGACGGCCCCCGTGGTTCGACGTGTCGCTGCCGCGGGGGAAACGAAAAATCCAGAGCCACTCTGGCGGGAGGTTCCCATGGCATCGCCCAGGCTGCGTTCGGTCGCTGTGATCGTTTTTCTCGTGTTCCTGTTCTCTGGCGGGATGCAAACCGTCTATGGCTACGATGGCTGCTCGGTCCTGCCGCAGAGCTTTCCAGGCAGGGAGGTCCTGCAGGAGTCGCTGGACGAGCTTCTCGGCGGGGCCTGTGGACGTCACGACACGTGCTACAGCACCTGTCTTGGCGGGGCTTTCCTGCAAAGTCGCAAGCACACGTGCGACCTTGTACTTTTGCTGGAGCTCGAGGATTGGTGCAACGACTCTTCGACCAGACAGGAGGTTGCAGCTCTCGGGATTTCTCCCGACGAGTTCGTGAGGGATTGCGACGCGGCGATGCTCGCTGCCTACGCTGGGCTTCAGACTCCGATCGCGCAGGCGGCATATGACGCCGCCCAGACTGCGTGTGACAACTGTGTGCAGAGCGGCGGGACCTGGGATCCCACGAACGACCTCTGCATCCCGTTCAATTTTGGCGACGGTGACGGCGGCAGGGGCGGCCTCGGCCGTTGCCCTGACGTCGATCCTGCGACGATCGCCAATTGTGAGCTGGGTGGGTGGTGGGAAGCCACCCTCTGCCTGTGTCTGGGAGACGGCGCCAGCCCCATCATCGTGGATTTGACCGGCAACGGGTTCCGTCTCACGGGGGCCGGCAACGGCGTGGATTTCGATATCAATGGCGATGGTGTGAAGGAGCGGCTCGGCTGGACCCGGGCAGGTTTCGACGAGGCCTTCCTCGTGCTCGATCGCAATCAGAACGGGAAGATCGACGACGGCACCGAGCTGTTCGGCAACTTCACGGTCCAGCCCCCTTCCCGGTCGCGCAACGGTTTTCGAGCGCTCGCGATGTTCGATCAGCCGGACATGGGAGGCAATGGCGACGGCAAGCTGACGGCCGCGGACCTCATCTTCTCCGAGCTCAGGCTCTGGACGGACCTCAACCACGACGGAGTCGTGGGCCCGTTGGAGATGTGGTCCCTCGCGGACTGGGGCGTGGTCGAAATCGACCTCAACTACAAGCGGGAACGGCGCCAGGATCAGTTTGGCAACCAGTTCCGCTACAAGGCCGGCGTGACCTTCGCCGACCACCGCCGGAGCTTCGCTTATGACGTCTTCCTGGTGGAGGGCAAACCCTAGCGGACTGGTTTCTCCGGACGGCGCGGCTCTGGCTGCGGAGCAGGAGCCGCTGCCGGCCGAGCCGTGGGAATGGGAGCCGGAGCTCCCGCCTTGGCGAGGAAATCGAGCACGTCCGGACCCCAGATGGCGATGCCCTCCTCCCAGCAGGCGAAACCGGCATGCCCCTCCTGGTGGGTGGTGCCGAACGCGGGATAGACCTTGGCCCGGTTCAGGGGGCCCTGGGCGCGGATCACCGGGCCCAGGACCTCGCTCGGGCCGAGGTTGTAGTCGTTCTCCGCCTGAAGGAGGAATACCGGCGCTTTGGCGGCGCGGACCGCCGTGAGCAGACGCTTCTGAAGCTCGACATTGGCCCACGACATCGCGGCCGGCGCGAAGGAGACGAAGGCGCTGACCCCCAGGTTTTGCTCGGCCGTCAGGAGGGTCTGGATGCCGCCGTAGGAACAGCCCGTCACCACGATATGCTTCTTGTCGACGAACGGTTGCTCCTTGATCCAGGTGATCGCGGCGACGACGTCCTGGTTGTAGACATCCTGGAGCTCGACCACTTTCCTTTGAAACGACGCTCTGTCGAGAGCTTGGGATTGATATCGATCGACCACGTCCTGAATGTACTCCCCGGGCGACGGCTTGTGGCCATGGCGGACGGGGAGGAAGAGGACGTACCCGTGGCTGGAGTAGAACTTGCCCAGGTCCGGGTGCGCGGTCGGCTCCTGCTCGCTGCCGTGATTCCAGACGACGGCCGGGAAGGGGCCCATTCCCTGCGGCTTGTAGATCCAGCCGTGCAACGTCAGCCCGTTGCTGGGAAATTGAACCGGGATGGCCGTCTTGCGAAATTCCCGGAGCTCGGGGGACAGCTCCGTCCGCGACTTGACCGGGGCTCCTTGAGCCGGCGCCGGTTTCCCGGCTGGCTGCGGGGAGGGCTGAGCTGCGAGAAGACTCGTTGCCAGAGCGGAGGTCACGGCGAACAGCAACAGGGTCGGACGCATGGCGGGCCTCCCATTTCAAGGTTCCGCTGGGGAGCATAGCAGAAGGGGGCAGGGCTGAGGGGCCAAGCCAATATCTGGGAGGACCATCTCCGCGTCGCGTCCTTCGAGTTGCGGCTCTCCCTCGCTCCTGCATCTCCGGCTGGGCGGATCTCGCCGGCCCCTTGGACCTGCGATTCGCCGTGCGGGGGCCCCTCGGCACCGTGGCGCTGGAGCCCGGGAGTTGTGTACCCCGGCGGGCGTGTGCTGTATAATCATCGACATGAAATCGCGGTTGCGGAGCCTGGGCATGGGGCAGATCCCTTCTCTGGACGGTCCTCGGACAGCCCCACGGCGGCTGTCGGGGCTTGTGTGGAGGCCGGCAGGGAGTCGCGCGAATCCCCTGCCAGGGATTGAATCCCCATAGGACCGCCTCGGACTCGCCCGCGGCTTCGTTCAACCTGCGTCCATCCGAAATCCTCCCGGAACCCGTTGAGGACTCCGGGACGATTTCTGGGGGAGGATCTCGGATAGACGCTTAAGGTTAGGCGCCACTCGGAGGTCTTCTGGGATAAGTATGCAAGGCGAAATATGGCAAAGTCTGCTCTCCTTAGAAAGCCGCGATGTTGTAAGTAGCTGGCACAAACAGATTTGTGGTCGTGAACTCAGCGCTCGCCGTGCCAAGGAGATAACATCCTCTGCAAAGCAGGCGCGTGAGTTCTTTAGAAATTCGTATCAATCAAACGACTCGGTAAAGCCCCTCTTGAGCTTCTACGGTGTCACTAGTCTTGGTCGGTCCGCATTGCTTCTCTTGAAGCGTGGGAGCGGCGAAGAGGCTCTGGTACCTGGGCATGGATTCGAAACAGTTGGGTGGCTAAACACTTTGTCAGGGGATATATCTGCAGGACTCTCCGCACTGGGCAATCTCAAAATAAGGACTCGCGCCGGGCTTTTTACGGACTTTGTGAGAGAGACCGGCAATTGTATGTGCATGCACGTTAACTCAGCTGCGGTCGACTGGCGGATTCCATATGATATTCCGCCTTTAGGTGAGGAGTTTACGCTTGAAGATTTGATGTCCCGAATTCCAGACTTGAAGGGTGAACACCGACGCTCTTCGCAGGTGATCGGATACACATCGGTCAATTCAATGAGCTATACTGAGGAGAGGGGATTCAACGCCAAAATCTTTAAGCAATTCGAGAGGTTTAAGGATTCATATGTCAGATCTGGTTTTTCTATTGCACGCGATGGCGATTGTTTTAATTTGAGTTGTGACGCTGCGACATTCAAGCGCTGCGCCCCACAGTTTATGCACGCCTATGTAAACAAAATGTTTGGATCAATCCCTGCGCTGCACCTCGTTGAGCCGTTTGCAAATGGTTCTCGCTATTCCCAGATGGCTATCACATATATGGTCTCATACTGTCTCGGGATGCTGTGTAGATACTTTCCGACTCATTGGATATCACTGCTCGGCGGAGAAAAGGGTGATGCTCTATGGCCAGCCATTAATTCGGCTCAAAAGTATATTGACTCAAGCTTTCCTGAACTGATCGTTGAGTTCATTCACGATACTCTGGATCAGGCGAGGAATGCTGTTGCCGAGAACTCAAATGGAGAAAACGCGGATGCGCCTAACATGGCCCCTGCAGCGGACGTCTGACGACGCCGCTGAGGGGCAATGCCGTTACTGCGACACGATGTCGCTCTTGATATGAAGTTGTTTCTCTCAAGGTTGGAGGTGAAACCACCCGTACCACCGGGTGAACCTAGGGGCCTGAATAAAGAGCGGCCCTGACAATGTACAGAGGCACGTGTAAGCGTGCGGGGCGGGAACCGTGAGGAACCCGCTCTCCTGGCAGCCACAAGCCGGGCGATGGCTAGGTAGCGGGTATGGTAAACACATGTAAACCTGTGCAACGACCGTCAATGAGAACAAGCTAAAGTGGCTGATAAGCTTGAGCCAAAAGGCACGGAGGCCGGAGGTGGATTTAACGGTGCCACCTCGTGGTCGACAGCGCTTCCCGGTCGACAGCAGGTACCTAACCCCGCGCAGACTTCAGGAGCGGAACGTGGTAACCCCGTATCTTCTCCC
>DATARR010000049.1:0-2135 GCA_036264085.1 Thermoanaerobaculia bacterium
GGGCGCCATGAGCCAGATCCCGACCCGGGACCTGCGCAGCGCCGAGGCCTTCAACGCCTTCTTCTTTGCGCCTGCCTTCGCCAAGGGCTTCAGCATCTCGTCGCTGTTCTCGACGCACCCGCCGCTCGAGAAGCGCCTGGAGCAGCTCGCCCGGCTCGAAGAGCAGATGCGGCACACGGCGTAGCGGGCAGTCGTGGCGGCATGACGAAGTTCTTCGATGCCATCCTGGGGCGGAGCAAGCCCGTGCCGGCTCGCCTCGATGCCCTGTTCGGCCTGCCGAGTGCGGCCATCACGCTCCAGACCGAGGCCGGCCTGGTGCCGACGGGCCAGGCCGGGGTGTGTTTCAAGCCGGTCGCCGACGCCTCATTCGCCGAGGTCCAGGGCGACATC
Organism: Thermoanaerobaculia bacterium; assembly: GCA_036264085.1. Lineage (GTDB taxonomy): Bacteria > Acidobacteriota > Thermoanaerobaculia > Multivoradales > UBA5704 > DATARR01. The sequence continues at coordinate 391 of DATARR010000049.1, forward strand.
AGCAAGCTGCTCGAGATGTTGAAGGAGCAGCAGGAGATCAAGCTCGAGGAGCTCGACGACAAGCTCGGCTACCACTGGGTGATCATCACCGAGCCCGACATCGGCGAGCTGGTGACCAACGTCCACGCGGTGAATGCCGGCCTGGAGGACGCCGGGTTCGGGCCGCAGCTCCTCTGCAGCGTGTTCGCCTTCAAGGCCGGATCGGACAGCCCGAAACCCCAACGCCCCTATCTCGTCTACCTCTTCAAGCGGGGGTCCTTCTACCCCTTCGTGCCCGCGGGCGACGAGAAGCGCGACAACGTCGCAGAGCTCCACCTGAAGGGCATCCTGCAGAAGGACCTCAAGGTGGAGGAGGACCTCCAGCGCTGGTTCCCGATCTGGGGAGTCCCGGTCTCCTGACGGGCTCTACGCGGAGAGGCCGTAGTCCCCGTCGTCCTCGCCCGTGCCGTCCTCGGCGACCGGCTCCGGCGACTCGTCGATGTAGGTGACGAGCATCTCGCCCATGCCGTAATCGACGAAGACCGACGGCGTGTGCAGTGCGATGTGGTTGCGGATGTCGGAGCAGATCTTTGCGCAGGCACCACAGCACTCGCAGCCGTCCGCCTCCAGGTTGAGCGGGCACAGATGGTGGCCGGCGGCGGGCCGCTCGGCGCAGTGCGGGCACCGGGCGTATTCGGCGGCTTCGAACTCTCTCATGGGTTTCTCTCTCGTGGGCTTCTCTCTCGTGCTATCGCTGACCCCTGATGATGAGAGACGTCGAACTGCCGTCTGATACGCCACCAAGACCTAGTTTGGGGATTTGGAAATGGCCATGACGATCGGGGATCTCTCCCGCCGGACGGGCGTGCCGGTCAAGACCTTGCGCAAGTACGAGGACCTGGGGCTCATCTACACCGCGGGACGCAGCCCCGGGAACTACCGGCTCTTCGATGATGAGGCCCTCTGGTGCGTCGGTGTCGTCGGGAGCCTGCGAGGACTGGGCCTGACCCTGGCGGAGATCCGGGAGCTCTCGGAGATCTACCTCGCACGAACCACGGACCCGATCGGGCCGAGGCTGGCCGCAGTGCTCCGGGCAGCGCGGGGCCGCGTCCAGGATCGCATCACGGAGCTGCAGCGGCTCCTGGAAAGGATCGACGACTTCGAGGCCGGCCATGCGGCGGAGCTTGCGGGGCTCGCCGACTTCGGCGCCCGTGATCCCCGGAGTGGCGGGAACCGGGTTGACTCTCCCCCCGGAGGGAGGCCGTAGCGTTTCGAGGCGTGATGAGCGTGAGGTCAGCAGTCCGGGCCGCGGCCTGGTTCGCCGCTGTCGTCGCCCTGCTCCTGCTGGCGCCGGAGCTCCCGAGGCGGGCGGAGCTCGCGGCCGACGGGTCGGCCTTCCTGGCCGGCGCCGGCTGGTGCGCGCTGAACTTCTGGCGCTGCCGCCAGGCCCACTGCGCGGTCAGCGCTCCCGGATGGGTTGGGCTCAGCCTGGTGGCGTTCGCCGGGGCTGGGCTGGGCCACAGCCTGATCCACGGCGACGAGCAACTCGTCTTTGCCGGCGTCCTCCTGGCCGCGCTGGCCTTCGAGGGTCTCTGGTACGTGGGAACAGGAACGAATGTGATGGTCCGCGCACCACGCAGCGCGGACCCCTGCGCTTCGGTGGATCAGTGACAGCCGGCGTGGCCGCAGGCGCACTCGTGGCCGCCGTGCGCCGCGTGGTCCTTGCAGTAGTCGCTGCAATACTCCTGGCCCTCGGGGACCGGACA
>DATARR010000076.1:0-28342 GCA_036264085.1 Thermoanaerobaculia bacterium
AGAGCTTCGGCTTCAAGTACGGGCCCGCGCGCGACCCCGACCTCCTGTTCGACGTCCGCTTCCTGCCCAACCCCCACTTCGTGCCCGGGCTGCGCGAGCGTACGGGCCAGGACGCCGAGGTGCTCGAATACCTGGAGAGACAGCCGGATTTCCGGGAACTGGTGATACGGTTGACCGACCTTCTGGCGTACCTGCTGCCGCGGTACCGGCGCGAGAACCGGAGCTACCTCTCGGTGGCCATTGGCTGCACCGGCGGCCGGCATCGGTCGGTGGCCATCGCCGAGCGCCTGAAGGGCGTGCTGGAGGAGCGGGGGTGGCCGGCGCGGGTGATCCACCGCGACATTGCGCGTTAGAGCTAGGAATCGACGGGTGAAGCGGCAGGTTACCCATTGAGCAGGGGTTTGTTGAACCGATGATCGGCAGACTGATACTGACGCACGGCGGGCTGGCGCGGGAGTTGATGGCGGCAGCCAACATCATTTCCGGCCAGCTCTCAGGCTTCGAGGCCCTGTCGCTCGACTGGAGCGACGGCTTCGACGACGCCCGGGCCAAGGTCGCCGCCGCCCTGGCACGGCTGGACACGGGACAGGGGGTGCTGATCCTCACCGACATGTATGGCGGCACCCCCTGCAACATCGCCATGACCTTCTATCAGGCGGGGAAGGTCGAGGTGCTGACCGGCGTCAACCTGCCCATGGTCCTGCGCCTGGCCTGCCAGACCGGAGGCGAGGAGGGGACCCTCGCGGACCTCGCCCGGGCCCTCCAGGCCAAGGGGCAGAAGAGCGTCTGCCTGGCGGGGGACCTGCTGCAGAAGGGGAAGTGCTGCACCGGGCCGGTCCCGGTGGTGGTGGCGGTGGCGGAGACGAAGAAGACATGATCGAGCGCCAGACGGAGATCGTCAACCGTCTGGGGCTGCACGCGCGCGCCGCGGCCAAGCTCGTGCACACGGCCGGGGGGTTCCAGAGCCGGGTGACGGTGGAGAAGGACGGCGAGGAGGTCGACGCCAAGAGCATCCTCGGCATCCTGCTGCTCGCCGCCAGCCAGGGGAGCCGGGTGACCATCCGCTGCGACGGCGAGGACGAAGAGGCCGCGCTCTGCGCGGTGACGACGCTGATCGCCAACCGCTTCGACGAGGAGAGCTGATGCCAGCCGCCGAGATGCAAATCCTGCAGGGCATGGGGGTATCCTCAGGCATCGCCATCGGCCGCGCCGTGTGCATCGAGACCCGCGGCCCGGACGTCTTCCGCTTCTACGTCCCGGACGACCAGGTGGAGGCCGAGGTGGAGCGGGTGCGCGAAGGCGCGCGCCACGCCCAGACCGAGCTCAAGCGGGTGCGCGCCCGCGCCGAGGAGGACCTCGGCAACGACCTCGCGGCGATCTTCGACGCCCACGTCCTGCTGCTCTCCGACCGCCACTTCCTGGGCCGGGTGGAGGAGCGCATCCGTACCCAGCACGTCAACGCCGAGTGGGCCGTGCACAAGACGGCCGAGGAGCTCGACGACCGCTTCGCCCACATGGACGATACCTACATGCGCGAGCGCAGCGAGGACCTGACCGACGTCAGCCGCCACCTGCTGCGCAGCCTCCAGGGGATCGACCACCACCACCTCTCCGAGCTGCCGGACGACATCGTCATCGTGGCCGACGACCTCACCCCTTCCGACGCCATCCGGCTCGGGCGCGAGCGGGTCATCGGCTTCGCCATCGAGAGCGGCGGCCGCACCTCGCACACCACCATCATCGCCCGCTCGCTCAACATCCCGGCGGTCGCCGGCCTGGTGGGGGTGATGGGCCTGCTGTGCGACGAGGCCCCCATCATCGTCGACGGCGAGACGGGCACGGTCATCCTCCATCCCACCCCGGAGGAGCTCCAGCGCTACCGCGCCCGCAAGGCCGAGCTCGAACGCCGCGACCGCGACCTGCTGGCCACCCGCGAGCTGGCGGCGATGACCCGCGACGGCGTCGAGATCGCCCTGATGGCGAACATCGACCTGCCCGAGGAGGTGGACGAGGTGGCCCTCTTCGGCGCCGCCGGCGTCGGCCTCTACAGAAGCGAGTTCCTCTACATCGAGAAGAGCCCGCACCTGCCGACGGAAGAGGAGCACGTCCAGATCTACCGCCGGCTGATCGAGCTGGCCGCGCCCCACCCGGCCATCATCCGCACCTACGACCTGGGCGGGCGCAAGCTCGCGCGCGAGATGATGGCGACGGCGGAGGAGAACCCGGTGCTGGGCCTGCGCGGCATCCGCCTGACCCTCGCCCGCACCGAGGTCTTCCGCAGCCAGATCCGCGCCCTCTACCGCGCCGGCGTCTACGGCGACCTGTGGATCATGCTGCCGATGGTGAGCACGGTGGAGGAGGTGCGCCGCTTCCGTGCCTTCGCCGGCGAGGTGATGGCGGACATGGAGCGCGAGGGGGTCCCCTTCCGGCGCGACGTGCGGCTGGGGGTGATGATCGAGGTCCCCGCCGCGGCCATGATCGCCGACCTGCTGGCGCGCGAGGCGGACTTCTTCTCCATCGGCACCAACGACCTCATCCAGTACTCCCTGGCGGTCGACCGCAACAACGAGCACGTGGCGAGCCTCTATCAGCCCCTTCATCCGGCGATTCTGCGCATGCTACGCTTCGTCATCGACAGCGCCCGCGCGGCCGGCATCGAGATCGGGCTCTGCGGCGAGATGGCCGCGGACCCCCGGTACGCGATGCTCCTGGTCGGCCTGGGGCTGCGGCGCCTCTCGATGAGCCCGCGGCAGGTCCCGGAGGTCAAGAGCTGGCTGCGGGAGACGACCGCCGCGGACCTGGCGGACCTGGCGGCGAGCTGCATGAGCCACAGCACCGCCGCCGAGGTGCAGGAGCACCTGGACCGCCATTTGGCCCGCTATGGGGCGTGCGCGATCTCACCCGCGCCGGCGACGTAGAAATCTCTCTGGAGGGGGACATCCGGATGCACTTTCCCATTCGCCGAGTCGACAAGCCCTGGGGTTACGAGCTGATCTTCGCCCACACCGACCACTATGTGGGGAAGATCCTGCACGTCGACGCCGGCCATGCCCTCTCGCTCCAGTATCACGAGGTGAAGGACGAGACGCTCTACATGACCGACGGCGAGGTCGAGCTGGTGGTCGAGGAGGAGGGCGCCCTGGTCAGCCGCACCCTGCGGGGCGGCGACTCCTACCGCATCACCCCCGGCACCCGCCACCGCATGGTGGCGGGGGCTAACGGCTGCGACATCATCGAGGTCTCCACCCCCGAGCTGGACGACGTGGTGAGACTGGAGGACCGCTATGGCCGCGCCTAGAGAGGGCTCGCTGCTGCTGATCGCTCTCCTGAGCGCGGGCTGCCGCGGCACGCCGCCGCCGGTCGTCCGCGCCGAGCAGACGCCGCCGGCCGCTCCCGTCGCCTCGCCGGTCACGACGACTCCCGCTCCTCCCGCCAAAGATCCCAGCCGGGACGACGCGCCCGTGGTGGTGGACCCGGGCGACGACGAGAGCAGCGCGCCCAAGACCCTCGCGCAGGCCGCCCGCGCCGAAAAGGAGCGCCGGGCCAGGGCGGGCGCGCCGGCGGCGATCGTCATCAACGACAGGAACCTCCACCAGTACGCGGCCAAGGGGCAGATCACGGTGGCGGACCCGAAGACGAAGGAGAAGAAGGCTGCCACCGTGGCACCAGCGACGACCGCCGCGGACCCGGCGGTCCACGATGAGCAGTATTGGCGCAGCCAGGCCCTGGAGATCCGCCTGCACTGGCGCGCCGCGGCCGACGAGGTGAAGAAGCTGGAGCAGCGGTCCACCGAGCTGCGCCAGCGCTTCTACTCCGAGAACGACTCCTTCGTGCGCGACAACCAGGTCAAACCGGAGTGGGACCGGGTGACCGACCGCCTGCAGAAGGTCCGCGCCGACATCGAGACGGCCCGGCAGCAGCTCGCGACTTTCCTGGACGAAGGGCGGCGCGCCGGCGCCCTCCCGGGCTGGCTGCGGGAGGGGGAGGAGCAGGAGCCCCCCGCGGAGCCGGTGAAGAAGAAGAACGGCATGCCGGCGCCACAGTCGATCGAGCCCCCCGTGCTGAACAACCCGGACGATGGGAGACCACCGGCATGGAGGTGAGCCGCCGCCCCCGCCGTTTCTTCGTCGAGACGTGGGGCTGCCAGATGAACGAGCTGGACAGCCAGCGCCTGGCCGGCCAGCTCATGCAGCAGGGCATCCTCCCCACCCGCGAGCCCGGGGAGGCGGACGTCATCCTCCTCAACTCCTGCAGCGTGCGTGAGAAGGCCGAGCAGAAGGTCTACTCGCGGCTGGGGGAGTATCGGCTGCTCAAGCGGGACGGCCGGGAGCTCGTCATCGGCCTCTGCGGCTGCGTCGCCCAGCAGGAGGGGGAGCGGGCCCTGGCGCGGGTGCCGGACCTCGACTTCGTGCTGGGGCCGGCGCGCGTGGGCGAGCTCCAGGACGTGCTGGCGCGGCGCCGCGCCGGCGAGCGGGTGGTGGCCACCGGCTTTCCACAAGAGCGGACCTATGACGTCGACGCCGTCTCGCGCCACGGCGAATACAAGGGCATGGTCACCCTCATCGAGGGGTGCAACAAAAACTGCACCTTCTGCATCGTGCCCCAGACCCGGGGTCCCGAGCGCAGCCGGCCGCTGGCGGAGGTCGTGCGCGAGGTCCGGCACCTCCTCGACTACGGCTTCCAGGAGATCGAGCTGCTGGGCCAGACGGTGAACCACTGGCGTGAGCCGGGTGGCGACCTCGACTTCGCCGACCTGCTGGAGGAGGTCGCGGCCCTCCCCGGCCTGGAGCGCCTGCGCTTCGTCACCTCCTATCCGCGCGACTTCACCCCCCGCATGGTCGAGCAGGTGGGGAAGCACGCCAACATCTGCCCCTACCTCCATCTCCCCGTGCAGTCGGGCGCGGACGCGGTCCTGCGCCGCATGGGGCGGGGATACACAAGACGCGAGTACCTGGACCTCGTGGCGCAGCTCCGCCGGGCGCGCCCCGACCTCGCCCTCTCGACCGACCTCATCGTCGGCTTCCCGGGGGAGACCGAGGAGGAGTTCCGCCTCACCCTGGAGCTGGTGGAGGAGGTCGGCTTCTCGGTCATCTATGCCTTCAAGTACTCCCCCCGGCCTGGCACCGCAGCCCCCCGTCTGGGGGGCGCCGTGGACGACGCGGAGGCGTCCGAGCGCCTGCAGCGGCTCTTCGTACTGCAGGAGGGGATCCAGCGCAGGATCAATACCGAGCTGGTGGGAAAGGACTTCGACGTCATCGTCACCGGCTGGGGCAAGCAGCCCGGCACGCAGACGGGGCGCACCCCCTGCCATCGCGTGATCCACTTCGCGGCCGGCTCCGAGCCGGTCTCGCTGGGCGGCAGGACTCGCGTCCAGGTCGAGGAGGCCTTCGCCTACAGCCTCCTGGGGCGGCGCCTCGACGTCCCGGTGGCCAGCTAGGAATTCCTTTCTCCCGCCCCAAGCTTTGCCCTGATCTGCCTTGACCTCGGTCCGCGGCGCGCCCACAATACAGGCATGAGCCACTCCGACGAAGAGCTCCAGGTCGAAATCAAGGGCCTGATGTTGGACCCCTCGTCCAACGTCCCGATCGTGATCCTGCGGGACGTCCGGAGCCAGATGTTCCTCCCGATCTGGATCGGCGTCTTCGAAGCCAACGCCATCGCCTTGCGGCTGGAGGGTGTCGAGCCTCCGCGCCCCATGACCCATGACCTCCTGCGCTCCTTCCTGGAGCAGCTCGGGGGGAAGGTGGAGAAGATCGTCATCTCCGACCTGCGGGAGAGCACCTTCTTCGCCGTCATCCACGTCCGCAACCAGAACGCCGCCCTGACGATCGATGCCCGGCCGAGCGACGCCATCGCGCTCGCCCTGCGCACCGAGTCGCCGATCTTCGTCCTGCGCACCGTCCTCGACAAGGCGCAGGCGGTCGATCTCGCCACCGAGGCCAGCGACGAGGAGAAGCTCAAGAAATGGCTGGAGGAGATCAGTCCGGACGAGCTGGGAAAGTGGACGATGTGACCCCATCCGTGGCCAAACAGTGCTGCGCAACTCTCTGTAGATCAGTCATTTGCCCGCGATGTCGGCGCGCCGACATCGCGTTCCGTTCCCTTGACCTGTCCCGGGCCTTTCCTTAGACTGCGCGCCTCCTATGATCATCGCCATCGCCAATCAGAAGGGTGGGGTCGGCAAGACGACGACCGCCATCAACCTCGCCGCCGCCCTGGCCAGCAAGGGGATGAAGACCCTGCTGGTGGACCTCGACCCGCAGGCGAACAGCTCCATGTCCTTCCTCGACATCCACGAGCTGGGCACCTCGATCTACGACGCCCTGACCGAGGACAACGTCCACATCCCGGACGTCGTCCGCCCCGCGGACAAGATCCAGAACCTGTCGATCGCCCCTTCGACCATCGCCCTGGCGAAGATCGAGGCCAAGCTCATCGGCGAGCTGGACAGCCATTACCGGCTCAAGGACGAAGTGCAGCGGATCCAGGACGATTACGCCTACGTCATCATCGACACGCCGCCGACCCTGGGGATCATCACCGTCAATGCCCTGGTGGCCGCCACCCACGTCCTGATCCCCATCCAGGCGAGCTACTTCGCCCTGGAGGGGACGGACGACCTGCTGGAGACGATCGACAAGATCAAGGTCCGGGCCAACCCCCAGCTCCAGATCCTGGGCGCCCTGATCACCATGTACGACAAGCGGACCCTGCTCGCCAAGGACATCTACGAGCAGATCCAGCGGGTCTTCGGGGTCAAGGTCTTCGAGACGGTGATCACCAAGAGCGTGCGGCTGGAGGAGAGCCCGGCCTACCGGGAATCGATCTTCACCTTCGCGCCGCGGTCGACCGGGGCCTACGAGTACTACCGGCTGTCGGAGGAGGTGCTGAGCCGTGTCTGATCCCGCCCGCAAGCGTGGTGGCCTGCCGATGCGCGTGAAGATGCGCCACGACACTCATTTCGTCGAGGAGCTCACGGCCCGCCACGAGACGCCGGTGGGGAAGATGATCCCGCTGTCGGCCATCGAGCCCGACCCTGGGCAGCCGCGCTCGACCATGGGCGACCTCGATGACCTGGTGCAGTCGATCCGCGACAAGGGGGTGCTGGAGCCCATCCTCGTGCGTCCGCGGCCGGGAGTCGAGGGGACGGAAGGGACTGAGGGGAACAGTGACGATGGCCCCGCGGGCGTTCTCTACCGGATCATCTCCGGCGAGCGGCGCTACCGGGCGTCCCAGGAGGCGGGCCTCTACGAGGTGCCGGCCATCGAGATGGACGTCACCGACCAGGAGGCGCTCGAGATCGCCCTGATCGAGAACCTCCAGCGCAAGGACCTGACGCCGTTCGAGGAGGCCGAAGGCTACCGCATGCTGGCCGAGGCTCACCAGTACACCCACGAGGAGATCGCCGAAGCGGTCGGCAAGTCGCGCACCGTGATCACCGAGAGCCTGTCCCTGTTGCAGATGCCGCCCCGGGTGCGCGACACGGTGCAGGCGCTGGGCCTCACCTCGAAGTCGCTGCTGCTGGAGGTTCTCAAGGCGGGATCGGAAGGCGAGATGATCGAGCTCCTCGAAGAGGTGGCCCGCCGCGGCCTCAATCGCGACGACCTGCGCCAGCGCCTGCGGCGCAGCGAGAAAGGCGGCAAGTCCAGCCGCCGCAAGCCCTACGTCTTCCGCTTCAAGTCGCCGGACCGCAGCTTCAGCCTGTCGCTGGCGTTCCGCCAGAGCGAGGTCGACAAGGGGGACCTCATCCAGGCCCTGGAGCAGATCCTCGCCGACCTCCGGCAGGACCAGAAGTAGGCCCTCGGATCTCCCAGGCGATCGGACCGATCCGTCGGATCCATCCGATCGGTCGGATTGATCGGCCCGATCTGCCGGTAAGGCGTATTATGTTGCTCGCCCGTGTGGATGCGCACGGCGCCGGCCGGCGAACTCCTGCCTCGCGAGGGGCTACTCGCTCCACTCGGCCGCGAGGTCTTCGTCCTCCGCCAGGCGCAGCCGCACCAGCCGGGCTCCTTCCGGGAGCTTGCCGGCGAGCTGCCCGTGGATCCAGCGGACGACGTTCTCGCTGGACGGGATCGCCCCTCCTGCCGCGAACTCCGGCAGCACAGTGTTGAGGTGCTGATGGTCCAGCCGCTCGATCACCCGCTCCTGGACCAGTGCGTCGAGCCGGCCGAGATCGACGACGAAGCCGGTTACGGGATCGGCCTCCCCCTGGACGCCGACCCACAGGCGGTAATTGTGGCCGTGCCCCGGCAGGTTGGCGCACTTGCCGAAGCGGGCGCGGTTCTCCTCCTCGCTCCACTCTGGACGGCGGTAGAGATGGCTGGCGCTGAAACGGTAGCGGCGCTCCAGGACGATCTTCATACCCATGGCTGTCTTCATGCCCATGACTGTCTTCATGCCCATATAATGCGCCCGTGAGGAGCCGGCTGAACCGTTACATCGTCACCGAAGTCCTGGGCCCCCTGGGCCTGGGCTTCCTGGTCTATACCTTCATCCTGCTCATCCGTTTCCTGTTCCAGTCAGCGGAGATGATTATCCGGCGGGGGCTGCCGGTCTCGATCGTCGGCAAGCTCCTGCTGCTGACTCTGCCGAACATCGTCGTCCTGACGCTGCCGATGTCGCTGCTCTTCGGCACCCTGATCGCCGTCGGCCGGCTGTCGTCGGACAGCGAGCTCATCGCCATGCGGGCCTGCGGCATCAGCCTGCTGACCCTCTACCGGCCCATCCTCCTGCTGTCCGGCGTCGCCACGCTGCTAAACACGTTCCTCATGATCTACGTGCTGCCCTGGGGCAATCACGCCCTCCAGGAGCTGCGGCTGGAGATCACCACCCAGAGCGTGGCGCAGCAGATCGAGCCCCGGGTCTTCTACGAGGAGTGGGAGGGCAAGGTCGTCTACGTCTTCGAGGTACCGCAGGGGAGCAAGCGCTGGAAGGGGGTATTCCTCGCCGAGTCCGCCCCCTCCAGCGCCAACAACCAGATCACCATCGCCGACTGGGGCGAGGTGCTCGTCGACCCGGCCGGCGAGCGGGTCGTCCTCCGGCTCTACAACGCCATCCGCCACAAGGTCGACCTCAACGCTCCCGACCGTTATGAGATCAGCCGCCACAAGCGGCTCGATCTGGTCCTCGACGACCAGTTCGCCACCGAGCAGCGAGCCAAGCTCTCGGCCTCCAAGGGGATCCGGGAGATGACCCTGAAGGAGCTGGCCCAGCAGCGCGACGACCCTTCGAACCCGGCCGAGCAGCGCAACCTCGCCCAGGTGGAGATCCACAAGAAGTTTTCCATCCCCGTCGCCTGCCTGGTCTTCGGCCTCTTCGCCCTCCCCCTCGGGATCAACAACCGGCGCGGCGGCAAGGCCTCGGGGTTCGCCCTCTCGATCGGCGTGCTGATCCTCTATTACATCCTGCTCAACAACGGCGAGGAGTACGCGCGCTTCGGCCGCATGCCACCCTGGCTCGGCATGTGGCTGCCGAACATCCTGCTGGCCGTGGCCGGTCTCTTCCTGCTGGTGCGGCGCAACCGCGATAAGAGCCTGCTGCTCAGCCGGCTCGACCGCTGGGTGCGGGAGGACCTCTGGGCATCGATTCTACGCCTGCGGGGCCTCACCCTGGCGCGGCGCCAGGAGCGCCGGCAGAAGCGCGAGGAGCGAGCCCGCCAGCGTGAGGTGGCCGACAAGACGCGGCGACAGGCCCGCAGCCCGCGGCTGGTGCTCCTCCTCCCCCGCCCGCGGATCGTCTTCCCCAACATCCTCGACCGCTACGTCGTCCGCCTGTTCACCATGATCTTCGCGCTGGTGGTGGCGTCCGGCCTGTCGCTCTTCATCATCTTCGACTTGAGCGAGAACATCGACGACATTCTGAAGAACAAGGTGGGCGCCGGCATCGTCCTCAACTACTTCAAGTACCTGTCGCTCCAGATGTTCTACGACATCGCCCCGATCATCGTGCTGGTGACGACGCTGATGACCTTCAGCCTGCTCGCCCGCAGCAACGAGATCACGGCCTGCAAGGCGCTGGGCCTGAGCCTCTACCGGCTGGCGCTGCCGGCCCTCGCCACGGCGCTGCTGGTGACCTCCTTCTGCGGCTACCTGGAATCGTCGGTGCTGCCGGCCTCCAACGAGAAGGTGGCGAAGCTCAAGGACCGCATCCGCGGCAAGGCGGCGGCGCGGACCTACCGGCGGGCGGATCACCAATGGCTGTTCGGCCAGGGGCGCTACATCTACAACTACCTCCATTACGACCCGCAGCAGCCGAGCCTGCAGCGCCTGCAGGTCTTCGACTTCGACGACCGCCACCGGCTGACCCGCCGGCTCTACACGGAGAGCGCGCAGTACATCGGCGGCGGCTGGCGCTTCACCGACGGCTGGATCCGCACCTTCGACAGCGTCGAGCTCAAGGACTACAAGACGTTCAAGAACGTGGTCGAGCAACACTTCGAGACTCCGGACTACTTCGACTCCGAGATCCGTCCCCCCGACCAGATGCGCTACGGCGAGCTCAAGGACTACATCGCGGAGCTCAAGGAGAGCGGCCAGCCGGTGCCCGAGCTGCAGGTCGAGCTGGAGAACAAGATCGCCTTCCCCATCGTGTCGCTGATCATGGCCCTCGTCGCCCTCCCCTTCTCCTTCCGCCTCGGCCGCCAGGGGGCGCTCTACGGCATCGGCATCTCGGTCGTGCTGGGGATGGTCTTCATGGCGATCTTCGCCTTCTTCATCAAGATGGGGGCCGCCGGAGCCCTCCCCCCGGTCGTGGCGGTCTGGAGCCCGGGCGCGGTGTTCACCCTGCTCTCGGTCTACCTCTTCCTCGGCGTCAGGACATGAGGCTCTAGAACCGGCTCAAATCGCGGCCGAACAGCCGCGCTTTCAACCAATCGAAGAGGACCTTGGCCTTGTTGGCGGGGCTGACCAGCTTGGTCAGATAGACGGAGCGCCAGAACAGCCAGGCCCCCCGGCCGCTCCATTTCACCTTGGGCAGGTCCGCCAGGGCCTGTCCCCCTCCGATGTAGGCCAGCATCCCGGAGGTCTTGAACCGGAACGGCTGGAGGGTCCGGCCCGCGCGGCCGCGGTCGAGGGCGCGGGCCAGGTACTCGCCCTGCTGCTGGGCCACTTGGGCGGTGGCCGGCAGCGGAGGGTCGCCGGCGGCGGCGCAGTCTCCGAGCGCGTAGACCCCGGGGTGGTCCGGAAGGCCCAGGAAGGGGGTGACGGCCAGCCGGCCGCGGGGCGTCAGGGGGAGACCCAGAGACGCGAGGAGCGGCACGGCGGCGTTGCCCCCTGCCCACAGCACCATGCCGCAGTGGAGGAGCTCGCCGTCCTCCAGCCGGATGCCATCCTTCTCCACCACCGTGACCTTGGCCGAGGTGCGGACCTCGATCCCTCCCCGCTTGAAGTGCTGGAGGGTGTACTCGGCGAGGGCCTGGTCGAAGCTGGTCAGCAGGCGGCCCAGAGCTTCGACGAGGACCACCCGGGCGCTGGGCGCGAGCTCCGGATAGCTCTGCGCGATCTCTTCATGGATCAGGTCGTGGATCTCCGCCGCAGCCTCGACGCCGGTGGGGCCGCCCCCGCAGACCACGAAGGTGAGGCGCTGCCGGACCTGCTCGAGGGCCAGCCCGGGGATCTCGGCGCGGGCGAACTGCTCCAGAATGCTGCGGCGGATGGCGCGGGCATCCTCGACGCTGGCGAGCTTGAGGGTGTGCTCCGCGACACCCGGCACGCCGTAGTCGGCGACCGCCGCTCCCACCGCGATCACCAGGGTGTCGAAAGGGACGCTGAACCTCTCCCCGCTCACCGCCCCGGCGCAGGCGACGCGGCGCTGCTCGAAGTCGATCGCCTCCGCGAGCCCCTCGAGCACGCGGACGCCTCGCAACCGCCGGCGGGCCGGCTCGAGGATGCTGCGGACCTCCACGGTGCCGGTGACCGCTGACGGCAGGAGAGGGGTGAAGAGGAAGTAGTTGCGAGGGGTGATCAGCGTCGCATCCCAGTGCTCGCGGTGCAGGTCGTAGAGCAGGGAGTAGCCGCCGAAGCCGCAGCCGAGGACGACCAACCGGGGACGATCCGGACCCTGTCCTGCCATCAACCGCTTCCTCCCCACCTCCTAGACTATCAGGAGACGGTCAGGAGACGGTGGAGGGCCGGAGGTCCGGGTGGTTGCGGGCCCGCTTCAGGAACTCGGAGACTTGGCGGACGAGACCGGCTCCAGCCTGCTCGCCGCGCGCCGCGTGGCAGAGGATCAGCAGCGCCGCCAGCGCCTCCCGGTGGACGTTGCGGGCCTGGAAGACCGCGAGGGTCTCCTCGGCGACCCGCAGCAGGTCGGCCGTCCGCCCCTGGGCGGCGTAGAGGCTGGCGAGGTCGAGCGAGGCCAGCGCGGCGTCGTAGTCGAGCCCCAGGCCGGCATAGGCTTCCCGCACCTCGCGGAAGGCGGCTTCGGCCTGCTCGAGCCGCTGCAGGCCGGCCGCCACCTGGCCTTCCAGCCAGCGCAGCTTGAGCAGGTTCATGCGATCGCCCATCTTGAGGTACAGCGGCCGGGTGTGGAACAGGAGGGCGAAAGCCTCGCGCGAGCGGCCGCTCTCATGCAGGGCATGGATCAGGTTATGACGGGCGGCGAGGAACAGGCGCGGCTCGGTCTGTGGATCGAGAAGGTCGAGCGCGTGGCGCAGCAGCGACATCTCGGTCTCGCCATCTCCGGCCTCGCCGCAGACCAGTGACTTCTGGAGCAGGGTGCGGCCGAGGAGGTTCCACTGCCCCAGCTTCTTGTAGATGACGACGACGCGGTCGAAGAGCTGGAGGGCTTCAGCGAACCGCTCCTGGGCCCGGCGCAACGACGCCAGCAGGGCGAGCACGCGGGCGCGGTCGAAGAAGCCGATGCGGCCCCGGTTCAGCAGCTCCTCGGCCACGGCCAGGGCGGACTCGGCCTCGGCGAGATTGGAGCTGATGCGGTGGGCGTTTCCGAGCTGGGCCCAGGCGCGGGCGCGCAGGCCCTCCTGGACCTCCCCTCCCCCGCACTCCTCGGCGGTCAGCCGGTCCGCCAGCAGGACCGCCAGCCGCGCCAGCTCGACCGCGCGCCGGGGGGACTGGAAGCCCGTCTCATGGCTCTCCTCCACCAGCAGGTCGCAGAGCCCGCGGTTGCGGAAGCGCCGGCAGTTGGCCACCAGCAGGTGCTGGCGCTCGGCCGGCACCTGCTGCAGCTCGGCCAGCAGGCCGCGGCCCTGGGCGCGCTGCTCGGTGAAGACCGCCTCCGTCACCACCACCTTCTCGAAGACCCGGTCGAGGACCGCGTCGTAGCCGTCGCCGGCCTCCTCCTCGCTCCCCTCGCCCGGGGCCACGGCGAGGATCTCGGGGTCCGCGAACGAATCTGCCGGCTCCCAAAGGGTCGAGGTGGTCTGGTGGCAGTGGGCACAGCCGTTGAGCAGGTGCCAGGCGATCTCGCGCATCTCGGTCGCGGCGAGCTGGCCGAGGATGAACTGCCCGAGAGCTTCCGGAGTCGGATGGTCGGTCATGGCTCGCTCTTCTTCAGGCTCACACTGATGCCGCCGGCAACACCGCCGGCGACGAGGTTGCGCGTCAACGCCGCGAGGCAACGGGTCGTGGTCTTGCCGATGCTGGCCGGGCTGTAGCCCAGCCGCTGCGCCAGCTCCGGGGCCTCGTAGCCGTGGCGATAGCGCAGGGCCAGGAGCGCCCGGCACCGCTCCGGCAGGCGCTCGATGGCGTTGGTGAGGTCGCGGCGCAGGTCGCTCCCCTCCTGATCGGGGGCCAGCGGCTCCGCCATGAGCTCCAGGACCGCAGCGTCGACAGCCTCATAAAGCTTGCGCCTCTGCTCCCTCCAATAGAGCAGGCACTTGTTGCGGATGGTTCCGACCAGCCAGGCGTCCGGGTCGCGGACCTCCCGGCGCTGGTAGACGAACGCAAGCAACGCCTGCTGGACGATATCCTCCGTGTCCTGCGGAGGAATCCTGTAGCGTGCAAACAGAACCTTGAGGCGAGGCTGAACCCGGCTCAGAAAATTCTCAAGCGACGCCTCAACTTGCGGCTGGTCCAGTGCACTCATCTTCCCTGAAAAGGGCCTCTTCAACTGCTGGAGAGAGTAGCATCATCGCCCCCCGCTGTCCAGAGGACCGGGCTGCGGCCTCAAGGCCGGGTACCGGTGGCGACGAGCTGTTCGGTGAGGGCCGCCAGGCAGCGGCGCGTGACCTTGCGTATGCTCGACTTGCAGTAGCCCGTCTTCTCGGCGACCTCGGCCGTGGTGCAGCCGAAGCCGTAGCGCAGCCGCAGCACGGACCGGCAGCGGATGGGCAGGCAGGAGAGCAGAGCGTCGAGGTCGCAGCGCAGCTCCGACTGCTCCTGCGGCGGCGCCTCGGCTTCCGCCAGCAGCTCGAGGATCGTGGAGTCGACCAGGTCGAGGAGCCGGGAGCGCTGCCGCCGCCAGTAGATGATGCAGCGGTAGGAGAGCGTGCCGACCAGCCAGGCCTCCGGGTTGCGGATGCTCCCGAGCTTGGAGACCATGATGAGGAACGTGTCCTGGAGGATGTCCTCGGCGTCCTGCGCGGGAATCCGGTACCGATTGAGGACTTTCTTCAGCTTCGGCTCCGCCCTGCCGAGGATCTCCTCGAGGGATGGCTCCGCCGCGTCGGGATGGGCCAGGGGATTCATGGCAGTCAGCTATTTGAAAGTCACTCTAGCAACCCGTCGTGGACTTTGTCCAGCGGGACATCGCCGCCGGCTCCTGCGGCGGCGGCGCTCGCAGCGCGAAGTCAGCGCAGCTCTCGCGAGCGCAGGGCCGCTGCCGCCCGGTTCTCCTTGAGGTAGCCGCTCACGTCGCGGATCAGGCCCAGGGTGACGCACTCCATCTCGGCCGCCTTTTGGAAGGCGAGGAGGGCTGCCAGGCCCTCACGGTGCACGTCGCGCGAGCGGAAGATGGGGATCATCTCCTCGGCCAGCCGGCGCATCTCCGCGCCCCGGCCCTGGCGGGCGTAGATGTCCGCCAGGTCGAGCGACAGGAGGGCCGTGTCGAATCCGAGGTCGCGCGCGATCAGCTCCTTGCGCACCTCCCTGAGGAGCTCCTCGGCCTCCGGGAACTGGCCCAGGGCGACCGCGATCTTCCCCTCCAGCCAGCGCAGGCGCAGGAGGCTCATCTGGTCTCCGACCTGGTGGTAGAGCGGCCGGGCGCTCTCCAGCAGGTGCAGGGCTTCGTGGTACTTGCCGCTCTCCGTGAGGTAGAGGGTCAGGTTGTGGTGGGCCGCCACCAGCAGACGGAGGTCGGACACGGGGTCGAGCTTGCGGATCCCCTCGCTCAGGTAGCGGATGGCCGCCTCCGAATCGTGGGCGATGCCGAGCAGGAAGCCGCGGGTGATCAGGGCCCGGCCGTGGAGCTGCGGGTCCTCGCAGCGGCGGGCGATGGCGAAGACGCGGTCGAGCAGCCGGAAGGCCTGGCCGAAGCGCTGCTGATTGCCGAGCAGCGACGCCTTGTGGAGCAGCAGGTGCGCCTTCTCCAGCGGATCTCCCGTCCCCTGCCGGAGCTGGCTCTCCGCCTGGACGAAGCTCTCCTCGGCTTCCCGGAAGCTGGAACGGATCCGTTGCGCGTTGCCCAGCGCCACCCAGGCGCGGGCCAGCAGGTCGTTCACCCGGGTCTCGCCATAGACGCACGGGTCCAGACGCATGGCGACATCGACTCCGAGCTGCGACAGCTCCAGGGCGCGGGCGGGGTTCTGGAACCCCCAGTCCCGGGAGGCGTCCAGCAGCAGCTCGCAGAGCGTCCAGGTCTGGAACCGGCCCTCCTGCGCCACCCTCTCCCACTGCCGCTCCGGATCCTGCGCCAGCAGGTCGCGGAGCAGCGCCGGAGCCGCCGCGCGCTCCAGGAGCAGCACCGACTGCCGGCGCTCGACCTCCCGCCGCGAGCGGACGAAGGCCTCGTCGTAGGACGGGCGCGGCTCGACCATGGCCTGGCGGCACGCCGTGCAGCTCGTGAGGAGGTGACGGACGACCTGCCGGCTGCGCCGGCGCGACAGCCGGCCACGCCGGAACGCCGTGAGGAGGACTGGCTGCGGATGCTGCGGATCCAGCTTATCCATCTTGGGACTCGCCTTCCGGTTGCCGTTCGAAGCCCACGGCCAGGAGCTGCCGCGTGAGGGCCGCGAGACAGCGGTTGGTGACTTTGCGAATGCTGGAGATCCGGTAGCCCATCTGCTCGGCGACCTCGGTGGGTCCATAGCCAAGGCCGTAGCGCAGCTTGAGGAGCGACCGGCAGCGGGTCGAGAGGCGGGAGAGGACGCGGTTCAGGTCGCACGTCAGCTCGGCCTTCTCCTGGTCCGGAGCCTGGGGGACGGCGAGCAGGTCGAGGATCGCCGTGTCCACCGCCTCGCAGAGGCTGCCCCGCCGCTTGCGCCAGTACATGATGCACTTCTTCTTGACCGTGCCGATGAGCCAGCTCTCCGGGCTGCGGATCTTGTCCCACTTGTACAGCAGCGTGAGCTGGGCATCCTGCAGGATGTCCTCGGCGTCCTCGGGCGGGATCTCGAAGTTCCTGAGGACGCGCTCCAGCCGTGGCCGAGAGCTCTTCAGCAGAACGTTGAGCGATTCCCGCAGTTCAGGATGGTCGAGAGTTGCCATAGCCAAGATTGTCTGCCGTCGACAGTCGCTTAGGCTAGCACCCCCTTGGCGCCCTGTCCAGAAGCGATTGTCCCCCGGCCGATCGTCGTGGCGGCTACGCGCCGCCAATCGCGCTCCGGCCGGTCGTCCGGCGATCTAGGATAGCGCAGCCGCGGCCGGTTCCAAAGTGTCATCTTGTGACAGCCGGCGGGCTGCCGCCGGCTGATAAGATGCTGCGGCGATGAGCGTCTTCTTCCTCTTCCTGCTCGCCACCAGCCTGGGTGCGCTCTCGACCCTCTACTGGATCCCCGAAGGCGACCTGGGCCGCGGCTACTTTCAGATGAACGCCCTGGTCGTCCTCGGCCTGCTCGGCCTCGCCGCCGCGGTCGCGGCGCTCCACCCCTTTCACCCTTTCGGCGACCGGCCGGCGGCGGGCGTTACGGCCCTCGCCGCGGCGCTCGCCGGCTCCTTCCTCTACTACGCAGCGATCTGGCAGGAAAGATGGAGGCTCTGCCGCTGGCCGCTGACCCTGGCGCTCGCCGGCTGTGCCGCGGCCCTGCTGCTCGCCGGTCCCCACCTGGTCCCGGCCCTCACCCCCCTGCCCCACCGCGGCGCCCTGCTGGCGGCGAGCCTCCTCGCCTCGGCCCTGCTCCTCGGCTGGTCGCTGATCGCCATGCTCCTCGGCCATTGGTACCTGGTGGCGCCGCGGCTCACCTTCCGGCATCTCACCATCTTCTGCTGGATCCTGCTGGGCACGGTCCTCGTCCGCCTGGCCGCGGTGGGTGCCAGCCTGGCCGTGGCCGCCGATGTGAACGAGCTGGTGGAGCCCCACCCCCTGCGCGTGCTCACCGGCCTCGGCGGCCAGGGGATCTTCTTCTGGTTCCGCCTGCTCTGGGGCCTCGCCATCCCCCTCGCCCTCGCCGTCATGGCCCTGCAGTGCGCCCGCCAGCGCTCGAACCAGTCGGCCACCGGCATCCTCTACGTGCTGGTGGTCGGCGCCTTCATCGGCGAGATCACGGGCTCCTATCTGAGCATTACTACGGGAGTTCCCGTCTAGACGGATCACGGATGAGGATCCGCACCCAGTGCCGCGACTGCGGCCTTCCTTTCCCTGCCGTCCTCGACTCAGCAACGGCCGAACTCGCCTGTCCCAACTGCGGCCAGGTCCGGCCGGTCTCCCGGGAAGGCTGGACCGACGCTCCGGACGGCCGGGTGGAGACCTGCCCCCTCTGCGGCTGCCGCCACCTCTATCGCCAGCGCGATTTCAACCGCGCCCTCGGCTGCGGCCTCGTGGTCGTGGGAGCCCTCCTGGTGCCGTGGACCTTCGGCCTCTCCCTCGCCGTCTGCGGCCTGATCGACCTCTGGCTCTACCGCCGGCTCAAGGACGTCGTCGTCTGCTACCGGTGCGACACGGTCTACCGCGACGCCCGGCCGGCCCCCCGGCAGAGCGAGGTCGACCTCTTGAAGCACGACGTGCTGAAATATGGGAAGACCTGGGAGCCCACGCAGGGGCCGTCGGCGCTATCCGCGCCATCGCCGGCCCCTGACGTAGAGGGCTCGGGGTCACACTGAAACCGGCACCTCGAGCCCGGCCGCGGCGCGCAGCGCGTCGGCCCGGTGGGTGCTCTCCCAGCGGAAGTCCTGGTCGTCGCGGCCGAAGTGGCCGTACGAGGCCGTCTTCTGGTAGATCGGCCGCCGCAGGTCGAGGTCCTCGATGATGGCCCGCGGCGCGAGGGGGAAGTGCTCGCGCACCAGGCGCTCCATCAGGCGGTCGCCGATCTTGCCCGTGCCGAAGCTGTCCACCCGCACCGAGACCGGGTCGGCGACGCCGATGGCGTAGGCGAGCTGCACCTCGACGCGCTCGGCGAGGCCGGCGGCCACCAGGTTCTTGGCCACATGGCGCGCCATGTAGCAGGCCGAGCGGTCGACCTTCGTCGGATCCTTGCCTGAGAAGGCGCCGCCGCCGTGACGGCCATAGCCGCCGTAGGTGTCGACGATGATCTTGCGGCCGGTCAGCCCGCAATCCCCCTGCGGCCCGCCGACGACGAAGCGGCCCGTGGGGTTGACGTGGTAGACGGTCCGCTCGTCCAGCAGCTCGGCGGGGATCTCGGTCTTGATGACCTTCTCGATCACCGTCTGCCGGATCTCCTCGTGCGAGACGGCGGCGTCGTGCTGGGTCGAGATGACCACCGTGTGCACCCGCGTCGGCTTGTCCCCCTCGTACTCGACCGTCACCTGGCTCTTGCCGTCCGGCCGCAGCCAGGCGATCTCGCCCGAGCGCCGGGCAGCGGCGAGGCGCCGCGTCAGGCGGTGGGCGAGAGCGATGGGCAGCGGCATCATCTCCGGCGTCTCGCGGCAGGCGAAGCCGAACATCAGCCCCTGGTCGCCGGCGCCGCCGGTGTCCACCCCCTGGGCGATGTCGGGCGACTGCGGATCGATGGCCGACAGCACGGCGCAGGTCTGGCTGTCGAAGCCGAAGCTGGCCTGGGTGTAGCCGATCTCCTTGACCACCCGGCGGGCCACGGCCGCGAAGTCCACGAAAGCGTGGGTCGTGATCTCGCCCGCCAGCAGGACCATGCCGGTGGTCACCAGGACCTCGCAGGCCACGCGGCTGGTGGGGTCCTGGCGCAGGACCTCGTCCAGGACGGCGTCGGAAATCTGGTCGGCCACCTTGTCCGGGTGGCCCTCGGTCACGGACTCGGACGTGAACAGGTGGATGTCTCGTTCGCTCATCGTTCGTACCTCAAGCGTGAACTTCAGTAAAGGTCAACGGATGGGACGGCTCTCCAGGACGCCGTAAAAGAGTGTCGACAGGGCGTGAAAGGTGGACAGGGCGATGGTCTTGCGCCGCGTCTCGAGGCCGCCGGTCAGCGAGCTGGTGATGCCGCCGCTGCGCCGGGTGCCGGGGACCGCGAAAGGGAGCTGGGCGCTGTCGAACCCCGCCATCAGCCGCTCCGGAAGCTGCACGGCGCCGCTCGACCCCCAGGCCTCGCCCAGGGGGCCGCGCAGCACCGTCCAGTTGCGGATGAAATACCGCTGCCGGCCGTCGACGTCCAGCGACTCGATGCCGCCCTCGGTGGCGATGTAGAAGTGGTAGTTGCCGCCCAGGCGGTCCTCCAGCTCCACCGCCCGCTTGCGGGCGTGGCGCACCACCTCCTCGTCGGAGACCAGGAGCCCCACCGGCTCCTCCTCCACCGACTGCGGCACCACGGCCACCGACACCGTCTTGTCCAGCCCGTCGTGAAAGAAGCGGAGGAAGCCGTCGCGCACGCCGAGGAGCTTGTCGGCGGTGTGCCCCGCCACCGCCACCTCGACGCCCCTTTGGAGCCGCTGCCAGAAGTCTTTAAGATCCATAGTCGTGATCACCAGTCGCCAGAACCAAAGGGTCAAGGATATTCGCCGGCTCCGGCGAAGTAAAGGCGACCACGCCCTGCTGGAGGGTCCCCACCTGGTGGCGGACGCCCTGGCCGCCGGCCTGCGGCTGGACGAGATCCTCGCCACCCCGGCCTTCCTCGCCTCGGCCGAGGGGCGGCGCCTGGCCCGCCTGCCCGGAGACTGGACCGTCGAGCCCCTGGAGGTCGACCCCGGCGTGCTGGCCGAGCTGACGGACGCCGACTCCCCCCGCGGCGTGCTCGCCGTGGCCTCCCTCCCCCGAACCGGCGTTCAGGACCTCCCCATCGACGTCCGCGGGGGCCGGCCTTATCTCTATCTCGACGGCCTCCAGGACCCAGGCAACCTCGGCGCCCTGGCGAGGGTGGCTGAAGCCGCGGGCGCGGCGGGCCTCGCGCTCTCCCCCGGCTGTGTCCACCCGAACCATCCGCGCGCCCTCCGCGCCTCGGCGGGCAGCCTCCTGCGCCTCCCCGTGGCCGTGAACGCCGAGCCGGACGCCCTCACCCGCCGCCTCGCCGCCGCCCACCCCCGCTGGACCGCCCTCGTCCCCCGCGACGGCGAGGACCTCTACGGCGCCAACCTCGCCGGCACCCTCGTCCTCGCCGTGGGCGCCGAAGGGCCTGGCCTCTCGCCCCCCCTCCTCGCCCGCGCCACCCTGCGCCTCACCATCCCCATGGAGCCGCAGGTCGAGTCGCTCAACGCCACCGTGGCCGCGGCGCTGGTGCTGTTCGAGGTGCGGCGGAGGACCGCCGGGAGCAGAGGATCATCGGGCTCTGGGAAGGCGGAGACCAAGGGTTGACCTTCGATCTACTACACACGTCTCGCGTCCGGGATTCGCGACGCCGGAGATGCGAGTCGATCGGACCGGCATCGCCGCATCGGAGACGACCCGCCGTCCCCGTGGCCTCCGAAACGAAATCGTATCGGGTCCGGGTCGTCTCTACGGAACCTCGGAGCCGCGGCCAGCGACAGGGATTCCGGAGGGGTTTGGAGACGCCGTTTCGCGAGGCCCCCGGAATCGCCATCCTTTGCCATCGCGAGACCGGTCCGTAGAGACGGCCCAGACCCGATACGATACCCTCGGCAGGCCACGGGGACGGCGGGGCGTCTCCGGCGCGGCTCCTGATAAACTACAAGCGCTTTCCCCGAACCAGGAGGCGCCCCCTGTCCGAGATCTTCGACGTCTTCCTCAGCCACAACAGCCAGGACAAGCCGGCAGTGCGCCAGATCGGAGAGGCGCTGCGGGAGCGGAGTCTCAAGGTCTGGCTGGACGAGTGGGAACTGGTCCCGGGCCGGCCTTGGCAGGAGGCCGTCGAGGAGATCCTCGCCACCGTCCGTTCCTCCGCCGTCCTGGTGGGCCAGGATGGGCTCGGTCCCTGGGAGACCCCCGAGATGCGGGCCTGCCTGACCCAGATGGTGAGGCGGAAACTGCCCGTCATCCCGGTCCTCCTTCCAGGTTGTCCTCAAGCTCCCACGCTTCCCCTCTTCCTGGGCGAGGTCACCTGGGTGGACCTCCGTAGCGGTCTCTCTGAAGAGGGCCTGGACCTTCTGGAATGGGGAATCACCAACAACAAACCCAACCGAGAAAAGAAAAAGCCCGGATCGCCCGGCCCCCGCATCCACAACCTCCCCTATCTCCCCCTCGGAGACCTCCTCAAAGGCCGCGACGAAGAGCTCCGCACCCTGGAAACCAACCTCCACGGCTCCGCCGCCGCCACCGCCATCACCCAGACCCAGGCCATCCACGGCCTCGGCGGCATTGGCAAGACCCGCCTGGCCGTCGAGTACGCCTGGCGCTCGGGAGACCGCTACGACGCCGCCCTGTTCGTGGTGGTCGATTCGGCCGAGGCGCTGCGGTCCGGCCTCGCGGGTCTGACCCGGCTTGGTCTCACCGGTCTGGTCCCGGTCCCGTCCCGTGCCCAGGAAGAAGAGGTCGCCGCCGTCCTGGCCTGGCTGCGGGAGCACGAGCGCTGGTTGTTGATCCTGGACAACGTGGACACCAACGAGGCGGCTGAGGCCGTCCGCAAGATTCTGCCGCAGCTTCAAGGCAAGCCCGTCCTCATCACGTCGCGCCGCAGGAACTGGCCCGCCGGCATCCGGAAGCAACCGCTTGACGAGTTGGGCCCCGAGGAGGCGACCGCATTCCTCCTCCAACGGACCGACGAGGTGAGGACTCCATCCAAGGATGATCCCGAGCGGGTCCGCCAGTTGGCCGGGATCCTCGACGGCCTCCCCCTCGCCCTTGAACAGGCGGCAGCGTACATCGCCCGTCATCAGATGACGTTCTCGAAGTACTTGGAGATCTGGGAAAAGGAGCGGGAGAGCGTCCTAGACTGGCGCGACAACGATCAAACGGAATACCCCGCCTCCGTCGCCGCCACCTGGCAGACGACCTTCCGCCAACTCCACTCCACCGCCGCCGCCCTCCTCCGCCTGACCGCCTACCTGGCTCCGGACCCCATTCCTCTAGATATGTTCGAGAAGGGGACGGGCATCGTCGAGGAGGCGGTCGGGCTCCTGCTGGAAGAGGCAGGACAGGAAACGTCCCCTCAGGCGGTCCGGGAAGGACTCGCCGAGTTGGCGGATTACTCGATGATCGTCAGGGAAGGCGAGACGGGCACCGTCCACCGCATGGTTCAGGAGGTGGTCAGGAGCCGGATTCCTGAGGAGCGCCAGCGGGAATGGATTGAGCGGGTTCTGCGTTTGGTGAACGACTTCTCGCCGCTTGAGCCTGAGGATGTCCGGACGTGGCCCGTCTGGAACGTACTTAGGCCGCATGCCACGGCGGTGACCGACCAGGCAGATCGGGCTGGAATCACCGATCCAACGGCTCGCCTCATGAGCCAATTAGCCACTCTCCTCTATGCGAAAAGCCTCTACGCCGAAGCCGAGCCGTTGATATGCCGGGCCCTGAAGATCGACGAGGACTCCTTCGGACAGCATCACCCCAACGTCGCCAGAGAGCTCAACAACCTGGCTCAGTTGTTTCAGGACACGAACCGTTTGGCGGAAGCCGAGCCGTTGATGCGGCGAGCCCTGAAGATCGACGAGGACTCCTTCGGACAGGATCACCCCCACGTCGCCAGAGGCCTCAACAACCTGGCTGCGTTGCTTCAGGCCACGAACCGTTTGGCGGAAGCCGAGCCGTTGATGCGACGGGCCCTGAAGATCGACGAGGACTCCTTCGGACAAGATCACCCCGACGTCGCCATCCGCCTCAACAACCTGGCTCAGTTGCTTAAGGCCACGAACCGTTTGGCGGAAGCCGAGCCGTTGATGCGACGGGCCCTGAAGATCACCGAGGACTCCTTCGGACAGGATCACCCCAACGTCGCCAGAGGCCTCAACAACCTGGCTCTGTTGCTTCAGGCCACGAACCGTTTGGCGGCAGCCGAGCCGTTGATGCGCCGGGCCCTGAAGATCGACGAGGACTCCTTCGGACAGCATCACCCCAACGTCGCCATCGACCTCAACAACTTGGCTCTGTTGCTTCAGGCCACGAACCGGTTGGCGGAAGCCGAGCCGTTGATGCGCCGGGCGGTGGAGATCTTCGAAGCGAGCCTGGGACCGGACCATCCGAATTCGCAGAGAGCCCGCGGCAATTTGGAGGCTCTCCTCGCTGCGATGGACCCCTCGGATTGACCCAAGCCGTCGCGCTCCCACGCCACTTTTGACCCCCGCCGGAGATTCCGCTACACTCATTCCATGGCCGAGCCCGTGCCCAAGATGCCGGCCGAATGGGAGCTGACTGAGTTGAGGCCCGCTCCCGAGGATGCCGATCCCTTCCGCTATGGATGGCGGCCGAGGTATGTCCGCCTGCCCGGGGGCAAGGTCGAAGAGCAGTGCATGCCGTTGACGGCGGCGGATCTTCTCGATCCGCAAATCGGAGACGTGGACTTGACCCAGGGCGGCCCGCACGCGACAGTCGCTACAGATGTCCACGACCTCCTCAAGCGGTATTTCCGGAGGGATGGCAGCGTGCTCGTCACCTTCGACAGGAAGATGCTCTGGGCATTCCAGGGCTTCAGGAGCCTTCGCCGGACGTGGCGGTGATCCGGGGAGTGCGGAACAAGAACAGGGCCGCCAAGAGATTATCCTTTGACATCCCGAAGGAAGGCGTCCGTCCCTGTCTGGTCGTCGAGGTGGTATCGCCTCAGTACGAGGAGACTCGCAACAACGACTACGTGGCCAAGACAGAGATTTACGAGCGCGCCGGGATTCCGGAGTACGTGATCCTGGAGCCGACCTTGACCTGGGAAGACCACCTCTTGCTGACGGGCTATCGGCTGGGCTCCGCGGGGCGTTACCAGAGGATCGAGCCCAATGCTGAAGGGTACCTCCTGTCGGAGACCACCGGGCTGCTGTTCGGCGAGGACGAGGATGGCTCGGTGCTGGTCATCGAGGCCCGGACCGGCGCGCGGCTGAGAAAGTCCAGCCAGATCGAGGAAGACGAAGAAGCTGCCCAAAGGCGAGCCGTCCGCGAAGCCCGGCGCGCTGCCCGCGAGGCTGAGCGAGCTGCCCGGGAGGCCGAGGCCCGGAGGGCTGCCGAGGAGCGTGCGACTCGCGAGACCGAACGCGCAACCCGCGAGGCCGAGGCCCGGAAAGCCGCCGAAGCCGAGATCGCCCCTCTGCGTGCCGAGTTGGAGCGGCGCTAGCCGGCGGCGGCGCGGCTCCCACTTCTCTTTACGACGGCTGGGGTTTGGCCTTCACCGCCCCGCTGCCCGGGCCTCCCGCTCCTGGGCTTGGCGGGCGGCTTCGACGAGGTTGAAGGCATCGCGGCGCATCTTGGCCCGCTGCACGTCCTCCTCCGGGAAGGTCGGACGATAGCCGAGCCGGTTCTCGTCGAATGTGTAGGGCTTCATCAGGTCGTTCTTGCCGACGATCGATTGCTCGCGAGTGAAGTAGGCCATGTCGTAATTGTTCGACATGATGATGGCCTCCTCCGGGCAGGCGTCCACGCAGTAGCCGCAGAAGACGCAGCGCAGCATGTCGATCTCGTAGACCACCGGGTACTTCTCGATGTTGACGTCCGGGTGCTCGGCCGCCTCGATGTGGATGCACTCGGCCGGGCAGTTCTGGGCGCAGAGGAAGCAGGCCACGCAGCGCACCGAGCCGTCCGGCCGGGTGGTGAGGATGTGGTGGCCGCGGAAACGGTGGCTGTAGGCGCGCCGCTCCTCGGGATACTCGATGGTGTACATCTTCTTCCCGAACAGGTTGCGCAGGAAGTGCCGCGCCGTAACCATCAGTCCGCCCAGCAGCGGCAGGTACAGACGCTCGGCGAGCCCCGGCCTGTAGGGCTTCACGGCGTTCGGGTACGGCGCGTCCGGCCGCAGGACGGGCCGGCGGCCGATTGGAGGAGGAGGCGGATTCGAGCTCGGAGCTTGCCCCGTTGTCCCGGTTGTCCCCGTCAATGGCTGCGTCATCGCTCGAGCTCTCCCGCGACGATGTTGAGGCCGCCCAGCGACACGATGGCATCGGAGAGCGAGCCGCCGTTGATCAGCCGGGGGAAGGTGGAGAAGATCGGGAAGCAGGGCGCCCGGCAATGGTTGCGGTAAGGCTTCCCGGTGCCGTCGCTGATCGTGTAGAAGCCGAGCTCGCCGTTGGCGCCCTCGACCATGTTGTAGATCTCGCCCTGCGGCACCCGGATGCCATCCATGATCAGCTTGAAGTGGTAGATCATGGCCTCCATCTGGTTGTAGCAGGCCTCCTTGGGCGGCAGGGCCACGTGCGGATCGTCCACGATGTGGGGACCCTCCGGCATACCGCGGTCGAGGAGCTGGCGGATGATCTTCAGCGACTCCCGGATCTCCATCATACGGATGCGGAAGCGGTCGTAGACGTCGCCGCCGTAGAGCACCGGGACCTCCCAGTCGAGCGTGTCATACAGGTCGTAGGGGTGGGCCCGGCGCACGTCGTAGCCGACGCCGCTCGCCCGCAGGCAGGGTCCCGTCCAGCCCCAGTTCACCGCCACCTCGCCCGAGATGGCGGCGATGCCCACCGAGCGGTCGATCCAGATGCGGTTCTTGTCGACCAGCGTCTCGGAGTCGTCGACCAGTGGCGGAATCATCTCCAGCAACCGCCGGCAGCGGGCCTCGAAGTCCGGCGGCAGGTCCTGGATGAGACCGCCGATACGGCAGGCCGACACCGTCAGGCGGGCGCCGCACACGGATTCGAGGAGGCCGTAGATCTCCTCGCGGGGCTGGAAGAGATACCAGAAGTTGGTGAGTCCCCCGGCGTCGACCAGCGTCGTGCCATTGCAGACGCAGTGGTCCATGATGCGGGAGAATTCGGAGAGGATCGTCCGCGCCCACACCGCCTTCGGCGGCGGCTCGATCTTCAGCAGCTTCTCCACCGTCTTGCAGTAGCCGACGTTGTTGATGAAGGAGGAGCAGTAGTTGAGCCGGTCGGTGTAGGGGATGACGTGCTGCCAGGTGTGGGTCTCGGACATCTTCTCGAAGCACCGATGGAGGTAGCCGATCTCAACGTCGGAGGCGACGATCGTCTCGCCGTCCAGCACCGCCATCAGCCGGAAGGTGCCGTGCATAGCCGGGTGGGTCGGTCCGATGTTGACCGTCATCCGCTCGAACATGTCGTCGTCACGGTCTTCTCCGGGGGGGAGGTCGAAATGCGGCTTGTAGATCTTGTCCTCGGTGAGGATCCAGCGCCGCGCCGGGTCGTAGTCCTTGCGCAGCGCGTGCCCCTGGAAGGCCTCGTGGGTGAGGATGCGGCGCAGGTTGGGGTGCCCCTCGACGCGCACGCCGAACATGTCGTAGATCTCGCGCTCGAACCAGTTCGCAGCCTTCCACACCGGGATGAGGGAGGGGATCACGGCGTCGTCCTCGCGCAGCGGCACCTTGAGCCGCAGGCGGGCGCCGCGGTGAAGCGAGTAGAGGTGATAGACCGCCTCGAAGCGCTCCTCGCGGTCGGGGAAGTCCACGCCGCAGAGGTCGAGCATGAGGTCGAACTGCGTCTGGGGGTTGTCCTTGAGCTCGCGGGCGACCGCGGCCAGCACGTCGCGGCTCACGATCCAGGTCGGCTGGTCGAGGCCGTCCTGAGGGAGGATGCTGCCGGCCGGGAACCTGGCCCGGACCGACTCCAGCTCCTGCACGGTCGAGGTCTCGGAGGACGTCTCAGGCAGTGGCGCCAGCGTTGACACTCTCGGTCTTCTCCTGGTTGTTCCCCGGTTTGCGATCCTGCTCGCGGAACCGCTTGCGGTCGCGGATCACCTTCTCCTTGAGCTGAAGCAGGCCGTAGATCAGCCCCTCCGGCGTCGGCGGGCAGCCGGGGACGTAGACGTCCACCGGGATGATCTCGTCGATGCCCTGCATCACGTGATAGGCGCGATAGAAACCGCCCGAGCAGGCGCAGGCACCCATGGAGATCACCCACTTGGGCTCGGCCATCTGGTCGTAGATCTTCTTGAGCACCGGGCCCATCTTGTCGTTGATGGTGCCGGCCACCAGCAGCACGTCGCTCTGCCGGGGCGAGAAGCGCACCACCTCGGAGCCGAACCGCGACAGGTCGTAGTGGCTCGACACGGTGGACATGAACTCGATCGCGCAGCAGGCCGTGCCGAACGGGAACGGCCAGAAGGAGTTGCGCGCGGCCCAGTCCTCCAGCGTCTCGAACGTGGTGGTGACCCAGCTTTCTCCAGTCATCTTGTCCATAAGCCCCATCCTCTCACGGCTCGCAGTCTACCACTTGTGACCGGCGGTCACAAGGTCGAGGAAGTGTTGTCGTTGCCGTGGGTTACGCAGACCGCCCCGGAGCTCCCCGGGTGG
The DNA here is from genome assembly GCA_036264085.1 of Thermoanaerobaculia bacterium. GTDB lineage: Bacteria > Acidobacteriota > Thermoanaerobaculia > Multivoradales > UBA5704 > DATARR01. The sequence continues at coordinate 27,752 of DATARR010000076.1, forward strand.
CGGGACCGGCCGCTCCGGAGGGTTTGCCCATAGATGTCAACGTCCCGGGGGGTGGGGGGGATTCCAGAGTGGTCCGCATCCTCCGGCTCCGAGTCCGATGCTAGACTCCTACTTGCCGATGAAGATCACGGCGCGAGACGCCACACGTAGAGAGAAGAGGCTCTATGGCAAGAAGTAAGTCACGCGACCCCATCCCTGCAAGCTTTGCGTCCATCGTGGAGGCCGCAGAGTTCTGGGACACCCACGACCTCGCGGACTACGCGGACCAGACTCAGGAGGTCGTAATCGACGTGAAGCTCGGTCGGCGGACCTTCCTCACCGCCCTCGAGCCGGATCTGGCCGCCGAGTAGGCCAGGGGGCCTTACGGCCCCCCAGCCCCTCTAAGAACCGTACGTGCGAGTTTCCCCGCATACGGCTCAAGCACCTCAAAGGCCGATCGGAGATCGACCCGGCCGCCCTTACGGAACGACCTTTGCGATACTACCATGGCAGGCACCAGACTCTGGGGCCAGCCCAGAGGAGGGGATGCACCGACGGGTGGTCGAACCACCTCCGTCTCTAGTTTGCTCCTCCCGTTTAAGGTGTTCTCCA
>DATARR010000097.1:0-30288 GCA_036264085.1 Thermoanaerobaculia bacterium
CTGGAGCACGAGCTGATCGGGATCGTCATCGACTACGAGTATTTTTTCCATGGGCTCAGAGTATGCCCCCAGGAGGTTACGAGCCACATTAAGCGCTGTCAGGCCGCGACTTGCACCAATCCCTGGATCCTCTCGATCGCCTGATCGACCTGCGCGCGGTTGACGTCCCGGTGGGTCACCAGCCGCACCTGATCGCGGCTGACGGTGCTCCCCAGAACGCCCGCCGCCTTGAGGCGGGCGAGGAAGGCCGCGGTCAAACCGCCTTCCGGCCCACCCTCAGGCCCGTCACCGCCGAAGAAGCGCGGGGTGAGGCGGAAGATCACGATGTTCGTGCGTACGGTCGCGAGGTCGAGCTCGACGCCGGGCAGCTCGGCGATGGCGCGGGCGAGGCGGCCGGCGTTCTCGTGGTCTTCCGGCAGGCGGGCCGGGCCCTTGCGCAGGGCGACGAGCCCCGCCGCCGCCAGGATGCCGACCTGTCGCATGCCGCCGCCCAGCATCTTGCGCACCCGCCGGGCCGCGGCCACGAAGTCCCGACGGCCGCAGAGCAGCGAGCCCACGGGCGCGCCCAGCCCCTTGGACAGGCAGTACATCACGGAGTCGAAGCCCGCCGCCAGGGCCGGCGCCGTGGTCCCCAGGGCCAGGGCGGCGTTGAAGATGCGCGCACCGTCCAGGTGCACGGGCAGGCGGTGGCGCCGCCCCACCTCCAGGATGGCGTCGAGGCGGGGCCGGTCGTAGACCGTGCCGCCGGCGAGGTTGTGGCTGTTCTCCACCTCGATGAGCACGGTGCGGGAGTTGTAGTCGACGTCGGGGGCGATGGCGGCCTCGACGGCTGCCGGATCGAGGAGCCCCCGGGGGGAGGCGAGCACCCGGGGGAGGAGGCCGGAGACGGCGGCCATGGCTCCGACCTCGTGGTTGACGATGTGGCACAGGGCGTCGCAGATCACCTCGCCGCCCGGACGGCCATGGAGGTGGAGGGCGATCGAGTTGCCCATGGTCCCCGAGGGGACGAAGAGGGCCGCTTCCATCCCCACCGCCGCCGCGGCCTCCTCCTCCAGGCGCCGGACGGTGGGGTCCTCGCCGTAGACGTCGTCGCCCACCTCGGCTTCAGCCATGGCGCGGCGCATCTCGTCGTCCGGACGGGTGACGGTGTCGGAGCGCAGGTCGATCGCCGCGGTGCTCGTCATTCGCTCTCCGAAGATATCAGAACCCGAACCCCACCCGCACCGCCGCCTGCACCGCCTCGCCCTTCTCCACCTCGAAGTTGAGCTTGGGCAGCAGCAGGTTGAGCCGGATGCCGGCGAAGGCGACGGCGTGCGTCTCGGTGTCGTCGAAGGACGGCAGGGCGCCACCGCGGGCGAGCCGCCCCTGGCTGCGGACGACGCCCGCCCCGACGTAGGGCGTGAGCACGGTGAAGCCCTTGGAGAGCAGCAGGTCGGCGCCGTACTGGTTGAGATCGTAGGCCGCGGCGCTGACCGTGCGGGTGCCGGTGACGCGCACCGAGAGAGCCGGCGAGAGCAGGCCGCCGTGGAAGATGGCGTACTGGAGCTCGCCGGAGATCAGCTTCACATCGCCGTCCAGGGCCTTGCCGAAGGAGAGGCCGACGTCGACCCCGCCGGGGAGCCCCTTGCGCGCTCCCACCCGGCCCACGGTGAGGAAGCCGCCCGTGTAGCTGCCGTCGACCGCGGTGGCGTTGAACGACTGGGCGTCGAACTTGTCCTCGTAGGTCGCGTCCGCGTACACCTCGAAGCCCAGCAGGCCGAGGGGCGCGGCGCTGTGGCGGGGGTAGAAGTAGGCGTCCGAGCTGAAGCGGCGATGGAACGCCTCGAAGTCGCCGCGGGTGGCCCGCGGGCTCACCGACCAGGAGGCCCGGGCGGGAGCGGCGGCGAGGAGGGCAGTGATCAGAGCGAGCAGGAGCAGCTCAGGTCTCACGCGTGCGATTCGTGGGGAAGGGCTGATCCGATGGATCTGACGGATCCGATCGATTTGGCTGGGCATGGTCGGTCCTCCGGGGTTCGTCCGCGCCGGGTGGGTCCGGCGCCAGGTACTCGGCGAGCAGTCGATCGAGGCGCTCCGACCCGCCGCTCCCGGCGTGCTCGGCCACGATCTCGCGGCTCGTGGCGTCGAGGGGGAGCACCCCCAGGTTCCCCTCGCGGGCCAGGGCCTCGAGGTCGTAGGGGCTGCGGTCGATCCAGCGGGCGTCCCTGTAGAGCGCCTGCCCGGGCTCCACCGGCCGGCCGAGGCGCAGCCAGAGCTCCGCCGCCAGGGCGAGGGCGCCGGCGATGCGGCGGTTGCCGGCGCCGAGCACCGGCGGGCGGGGGAGCGGCCGGGCGAGGAACGGCTCCAGGCCGTGGCGGTGGGCCAGGCGGGCGAAGTCGCGCTCGGCGGGGGGCTCGCGGTGGAAGAGAGCCTCGAAAGCCTCCTCCTCCCCCCACCGCTCGGCCAGCCGCCGCCGGTCGGCGGGCGCGAGGACCGGCGCCAGGGCCTGGACGCAGCGCACCCCGGCCGCCGCGAGGTCGCGGCAGGCCAGCTCCCAGAGGGCCGGATCGTCGGTGACGCCGGGGAGCAGGGGAAAGACCGCCGCGGCGCCCGCGGGCAGCCGGCGGAGGCGGCCCAGGGCGCTGAAATCGCGGTCCAGGAGGGCCGGCAGCAGGTCGACGACGAAGGCCGCGCCGGTCACGGCCGGCACGGTCGACTCGTCGCCCGGGAGGAGCTGCACCAGCACGGGCGTGCCGGCCATCAGGCGGGCGCGGGCCACCTCGTCGCGGGCCGCGGCCCGGCGCGGCGGCACGGGCGGGAGATAGAGGACGTCGTCGAGCGGCGTGCCGGCCAGGGCGGCGAGGTCGGAGGCCCGGGGCTTGGGCGTCCTCCCCCACTCGCCCAGGGTGCCCGCCGCCAGGTTCACCCAGGGGCGCTCGGGCGGCTCCCAGGAGCGCGGGACGTAGCGAATCCAGAACCGTCCCGGCTCCGGGAGCTGGGCGGCCGGCTTCGCCTCCGTGCCCGCGGCCGGACGGCTCACGGCAGCGATGCCACCAGCCCGCGGGCGGCGAGGATGCGGTGCACGTACTTGCCCAGCACGTCCATCTCCAGGTTGACGGCATCGCCGGGGACGAGCCGGGAGAGGGTCGTCACCTCCACGGTGTGGGGGATGAGGGCCACCTCGAAGCGGTCGGGCCGCAGGGCCGAAACCGTGAGGCTGACGCCGTCGACCGTCACCGACCCTTTCTCCACCAGGAACGGCTCAAGGTCGGGCGGGATCGAGAAGGCGAGCACCCGGTGGTCCGTGAGGTCGCGCCGGTCCACCACCCGGGCGGTGCCGTCCACGTGTCCCTGCACCCAGTGGCCGCCCAGGGCGTCGCCCATGCGCAGGGCCGGCTCCAGGTTCACGGCGACGCCCTGCCTCAATTCGCCCAGGGTGGTACGGGAGAGGGTTTCGGGGGAGAGCTCCACGGCCACGCGGTCCATCTCCTTCTCCGTGATCGTCAGACAGACGCCGGAGACCGCCAGACTGTCACCGATCGCCAGCCGCGCCGCAAGGTCCGGGGAGAGGCCGATCGTCAGCCGCACACCGCCCTGGCCGGAGGGCGCCGGGTCCGCGATCAGGGTGCCACGCTCGACGATGAGGCCGGTGAACATGGCTATGCCTTGAAAGGATTCACTACTTCAAGGCCGTCGATACGCCGGCCGTCCTGGAGGTCCTCGCTGTAGAGGACCCGGCAGCCGGCTTTCAAGGCGGCGCGGATCACGAGTGCGTCCCAGATGGAAAACCCATGCAGACGGTGGAGGTCGACAGCCGTCAGAAGATCTTCGACACCCAGGATCACCACGTCCCAGCGGCTTAGCCACTCGATCCTTTGCCGTGCGTCCGCCGCCGGGATGCCGAGCTTTTTCGTAGCGGCCGAAAAGTACTCCTGCAGAACTTGCAGCGACAGGACACCCGCTCTCGAGCTCATTATTTCGCGGATCAGCTCGCGCGCCTGATCGCGCTTGGGACCGGCGCTCTCGTCGTCGGCGTAGATGAAGACGTTGGTGTCAACGAAGTACCGGGCGGTCATACACCTCCTCGCGATTCCACTTCCAGCCGCCCGAATTGCCTGCCCCTTCTCTCCAAAGCCTCTCCAACTCAGCGAGGGCCTGTTGGGAATCGTCGTGAGTAAGGGAGTCCAGGTAGTCCCTGATCATCTGGTTCAGTGACTTTCCTCGTTGCTGCGCGAGCTGCCTGGCCCGGTTGAGAGTCTGATCGTCGATCGAGAGCGTTACGTTCATGAGCACAGGATACGTGCACACGGCTCCACAGTCAAACACCGACGGATGTGAGCAGGCTTGGCAGACAACCCTGCCGACAACCGGAGATGAGAAGGTCCCCGCCACGCCGCCGCACCTCGAGATCCTCCAGCCGCGCTGCCGAGGCCAGCGTGGCGACTCCCTCGCCTTCCAACGGCGTCGGCGCGCTCTGGCCGCCGATGAGGAGGGGCGCGCAGTCCACCACCACCTGGTCGTAGAGGCCGCTCGCCACGAAGCTCGCCAGCACTTCGCCTCCCCCTTCGACCAGCACGCTGCGCACGCCGCGCGCGTAGAGATCGGCGAGGACCGCTCCGGGCTCGACAGCGCCCAGGATCACCACCTCGGCCCCTTTCGCCGCCAGGGCTTCGCGCCGGTCCAGATCCGTCGATTGGGTATAGATCAGCACCGGTCCCGGTACCGTCAGGATCTTTGCCTGCGGGAGTATCCGCAGACGCCGGTCCAGGATGACCCGGAGATTGGGCGATGCCGCGAGGCTCAATCTGCGGTCCAGCCGCGGATCGTCCGCCAGGATCGTGCCGCTCCCCACCAGGATGGCATCGTGCTCTTCGCGCAACGCCAGGGACCAGCGCCGCGCCCGGGGCGCGGAGATCCAGCGGCTGTCCCCCGTCGCCGTGGCGATCTTGCCGTCCAGGCTCATGGCCCACTTGAGGGTCACCTCCGGACGCTGGAGCGTGGCGGCGACGAGGAACCGCAGGTTGAGGCGCACGGCCTCCTCGGCGAGAATCCCCACCTCGACCTCGATCCCGGCCTCCCTCAGCCTCGCGAAGCCGCGGCCGGCGACCCGGGGGTCGGGATCGCCGTGGCACGCCACGACCCGGGCGACGCCGGCGGCCACCAAGACGTCGGCGCACGGCGGAGTGCGGCCGTGATGGGCGCAGGGCTCCAGGGTGACGTAGAGGGTGGCGCCGCGGGCCCGTTCTCCGGCCTCGCGCAGGGCCTCGACTTCGGCATGGGGGCCGCCCACCTGCCGGTGCCAGCCACTCCCTACCACCCCATCGTCGCGCACTAGCACGGCGCCGACCATGGGGTTGGGCGAGGTGCGATAACGGCCGCGGGCGGCGAGGCGGAGGGCCCGGCGGAGGTGGTCAGCCGACGAGGGCAGAGGCGAACTCCCGGGGGCGGAAATCCACCAGGTCCTCGGCCTTCTCCCCCACTCCCAGGTAGAGGACGGGGAGCCTCAGCTCGCGGGCGATGGCCACCACCATGCCGCCCTTGGCCGTGCCGTCGAGCTTGGCCAGCAGGACGCCGTCGATGGGCACCACCTGGCTGAAGGTGCGGGCCTGGGCGAGAGCGTTCTGGCCGGTGGTGGCGTCGAGCACCAGGATGGTCCGCTTCTGCCAGTCGGCGGCCTCGCGGTCGATCACCCGGCGCACCTTGCTGAGCTCGGCCATCAGGTGGTCCTTGGTGTGGAGGCGGCCGGCGGTGTCGACGATGAGCTGGTCGATCCGGCGGGCCCTAGCGGCGTGGATGGCGTCGTAGACCACGGCGCCCGGGTCCGCGCCCTGGCCCTGGCGGACGACCTCGACGCCCAGGCGGTCGCCCCAGAGGGCGAGTTGCTCGATGGCCGCGGCGCGGAAGGTGTCGCCGGCCGCGAGCATCACCCGCTCACCCTTCTGCTGGTGCCGCCGGGCGAGCTTGGCGATCGAGGTCGTCTTGCCCACGCCGTTGACCCCCACCACCAGGGTCAGCATGGGACCGCGACCGAAGACACGCGGGCGGGGCATCTCGTTGAGCACGTCCGCCACCTCGTCGGAGAGCAGCTTGCGCAGCTTCGCGGCGGTGGTCGTCTGCTCCTTGAGGGCATTCTTCTTGACCCGCTCGACCAGCTCCAGCGAGGTGTCGACCCCGAGGTCGGCGCCGATGAGGATCTCCTCCAGATAGTCGAGCGTAGAGTCGTCGAGGGTGACGCGATTGCTCATCGCATCGGAGACCTTCTCGATGAGCTCCGTATGGGTCATGAAGAGCCCGCGCTTCAGCTTCTTCCAGAAGCCCCCCTGCTCCCCCTCGTCCTCTTCGGGGAGCCGGGTCTCCGGCGCGAGCTCCAGGACGTCGTGCTTCTTGGGTTCGTCGGCCATGGCAGGACCCATAATAGTCCTACCCCGCGAACAATTCCTGCCGGAGCTGCTCGACGGCCAGGGCCATGGTCTCCCGGGCGTGGGCGACCATCGCGGGGTGGCCCTGGACGAGCGCCAGGTGGTAGCCCTCGGGCAGGGGGACGACGTAGATGTGGAGGGCCTTCTTCTCGATGTGGATCATCCGCGCCTCGCCGAGGTCGTTGCTGGCGAGGAGCCGCTCGAGCTGGCGCAGGTAGATCCCGAGATAGGCGCCGATGACCCGCATCTCATAGGGGCTGAAGTCGGTGCCGCAGGCGAGGTCGACCGTCTCGCCGGTGCCGTCCAGGAACAGGGCGCCCAGGGCGTGGTCGTTGTGGGCCAGGAGGTTGGCGAGGACGTACTGGAACACCATGCGGGGGAGTGTAATACGCCAGCGGGGCGTCAGCGCTGTCCGCCGGCCGCCTTGGCTTCGGCCACCGTGGCCTCGGCGCGCGCTGGCCGGGTGGCGCCGGCGCGGATCTCGCCGGCCTCGAAGGCGCGCAGGAAGGCGGTGACGATCTTGGCGTCGAAGCGGCTGCCGGTCAGGCGGGTGATGGTGTCGACGGCGAATTGCAGGTTGTAGGCCTGCTGGTAGGGCCGGTTGGTGGTGATGGCGTCGAAGGTGTCGGCCACCGCGACGATGCGGGCGAAGAGGGGGATCTGCTCGCCCTTCAGGCCGTCCGGGTAGCCGCGGCCGTTCCAGGCCTCGTGGTGCGAGCGGATGGCGGGGATCATCTCCCGGAGCTGGTCGAAGGGGGTCATGATCTCGGCGCCCATCACGGTGTGCAGCTTCATCTGCTCGTATTCATCGGGGGCCAGCACGCCCTCCTTGCGCAGGATGCGGTCCTCGACGCCGATCTTGCCCACGTCGTGGAGCAGGGCGCCGATCCAGACCTTGTGCTGCACGTCCTCGGGGAGCTGCAGGTAGCGGGAGATGGTGCGGCTGACGGAGGCCACCCGCTCGGAGTGGCCGCGGGTGTAGGGGTCCTTGGCGTCGATGGCCGCCACGAAGGCGCGCAGCGAGCCGATGAACAGCTCGCGGTTGGTCTGCGCCGCCTGGCGGAGCTGCTGCACGTGCGAGGCCACGTGGCCGCTCATGCGGTTGAAGTCCTCGGCCAGGTCGGCCAGCTCGAAGGTGAGCCCCTGCATCTCCACGCCGCCGCCGAATTTCCCCTCGGCGATCTCGTGCGTGGTGGCGGCCAGGCGCTGGATGGGCTGGCTCACCCACCGCGCCGCCAGCAGGGAGAAGAGCAGGGACAGGCCGACGAGCAGGGCCGTCGAGAGGACGGCGTTGAAGATCATCCGGTTGACGTCGGCAAAGGCTTCGGACAGGGGCTTCTGCACGACCAACCCCCAGCCGCTCTCCGGGATGTCGCTCACCTGGGCGAAGAACGGCCGCTCCCCCTGGGGCGTCCGCACCCGGGTCGTCGAGGTGAGCGTCGTCGGCCGGCTCTTGAACATGTCCAAGGTCTCTTTGTCGAGCGCCGTCGTCTTGATGCCGCCGCCACCCGACCACAGGATCTTCCCCGCGCGGTCGATGAGGAAGACGCCGACCCCCTGGCGCGCCACGTCCTGGGAGACCTTCTCCAGGGGGCGGAACTTGACCAGCGATTCCAGGATCAGCCTGGGCCCGTCGCCCGCCCTGAGGACGATCGGGGTGGCCAGGACCACCCGAGGCTCCCGGCCGGGGCCCAGGGCCACGAAGCGGTAGGCCGGCTGCTTCTGGCTCCGCGCCTGCTCGAAGGCGGCGTCCATGGCGGTCCGCACCTCGGGAGCGAGGTTCGGCTGCAGTCCCACGCCGGCCGCGTCGAGCACCCGGATCGCCAGCAGGTCCGGATTGCTGTGATGGAAGCTCTGGAGGTGCTGCTGTACCCAGGGCTCCTGCAGGCGAGCCGTCATCTCCTCGGGGCCGGGAGCGAGCAGCAGGCCGGTGCCGAACTGCGAGAGCTGGCGCCGGACCTCGGCCAGGTAAGAGCTCACCTGCACCGACAGCGACTGCGCCTCCCCGGTCAGGTTGTCCTGCTCGGTGCGGGCCAGGACCTTGTAGCTCTCCCCGATGAGCACGAAGCTGCTGACGCCGAGCGGGATGATCCCCGACAGCAGCAGCGCTACGACGAGGACCGTCCTCAGCTTGAGACGGCGCAGAAGGCTTCGACGGTTTGGCATGTCTCTGAGCAATGGGAACTGTTGCACGTGATTATAGCCTGATCGAGGAGGTTTTCGTCCCCGCGGTGAAAAGGACGCGCGACGGAGAGCTATGCGGGGGGGGCGAATGGGCCGCGCAGGAAGGACCGCAGCGCGGCCCGGACCTCCTGCGCCGGCACGCCGCCGGCCATCCAGCCCTCGCCCAGAGCACGGGGCAGGACCCAGACGAGCCCCGACTCCAGGGCCTTCTTGTCGCGGGCCATGGCGGCGAGGAGGGCCTCGGGGTCGAGCTCCGGCAGCGGCGGCAGACCCAGCCGGAGGATCAGGGAATGGATGCGCTCCGCCGTCCGGCGGTCGAGCCCGCGGGAGAGGGCCAGCCGCAGGGCGAAGAGGATGCCGTATCCCACCGCCTCGCCATGGCGCAGCCCCGCGTAGCCGCACGCCGACTCGACGGCATGGCCCAGGGTGTGGCCGAAGTTGAGCAGCCGCCGGTCCCCCTGCTCGGTGGGATCGCGCTCCACCACGCCGATCTTGGCCGCCGCGGCGGCGGTGACCACGGGACCCAGGGTTGCCGGGTCGCCGGCGAGGAGGGTCTCCATCCGCTCCTCCAGCAGGACGAAGAGGTCGGGATCGAGGAGCGCCGCCATCTTCACCACCTCGACCATGCCGGACCGCAGCTCCTCCCGGGGAAGGGTGGCGAGGACCGCAGTGTCGGATACGACCCAGCGGGGGTGATGGAAGAGGCCGACCGTGTTCTTGCCGCCGGGCAGGTCGACGCCGGTCTTGCCGCCGAGCGCGGCGTCCACCTGGGCGAGGAGGGTGGTGGGGACCTGCACGAATTCGATGCCGCGCAGGAAGCAGCCGGCGGCGAAGCCGCCGAGGTCGCCGACGCTGCCGCCGCCGAAGGCCAGCAGCCGGCTGTCGCGCTTGCCACCGGCGGCGAGCATCTCGTTCCACAGCCGCTCGGCCGACTCGACCGACTTGGCCTCCTCCCCGTCCTCGACCTCCAGGATCACCCACCGCGCCGCGGACCGGGAGAGGGGACCCAGCCGGTCGCCATGGAGCGCCCAGACGCGAGCCGTGGTCACCACGAACGCCGTGCGCCCCGCGAGCCAAGCCGCCAGCTCCGGCCGGGCAATCTCCAGAGCGTCCTCCCCCACCAGGACCGGAGTGACTCCGTCCGGATGGTCGAGGGTGAGGCGGCTGATGGCGTCGCCGGAGGGGGGCATGGCGGAGGGGACGATATACCAGGGCCAGCCTAGACCGCATGCTCTCGCTGCCCGAGCTCTCCGACGCCATCGCTATCCAAATAGCGCGTCACGCCCGTAGAGAACGGACGCTGGTGGTCCCACCCAGGTAGGATCGGTCGTTTACTCAACGAAATGAAGGACAGGGGGTTCAGGCTGCCGGTTTGCGAGAGCAGCTTGGTAGACCTGGTCAAAATCTGGTGATGCCGCGATGAGCTTGGAGCCGAGGACGGCGATCCACTGTCCCCGGTATTTCCAGGCGTTCTCACGAATCCACTGGAAAGTCTCTCGACGATCCGGCTGCCGAGGCTCAGAAACGCTCCGGCTCTCGACGGGCCGCAGGGCATGATGTAGCCGCCGAAGCTCGGGGTGGTCGGGGTAGAGCGCCAGCCCCTGCTCGGCGACCTCGCGCGCTCCACGCAGAGTTCCCGCGTTGAAGATCTGCTGGATCTCCTCGATGAACGACTCCGGCGTCCGCCCCTCCGGATCGGGCGCTGGAGGATCGAGCTTCCTGGCGGCACCGGCGCTCATGAGCGGATGATACCACTTCTCAGCTCCCTTTTGCGTCCTCTCGCTCTTCTTTCGCCAAAGCGATCCCCAGCTCCCGCAACTGCCGGTCGTCCACCGGCGAGGGCGCGTCGGTCATCAGGTCGGTGGCCGAGGCGGTCTTGGGAAAGACGATGACGTCGCGGATGGAGGGCGTTCCTGCGAGGAGCATCACCAGGCGGTCGAGACCCAGGGCGATGCCGCCGTGGGGCGGCGCGCCGTAGCGCAGGGCCTCCAGGAAGAAGCCGAAACGGGCCTCGGCCTCCTCCGCACCGATGCCCAGGAGCTTGAAGACGCGGCTCTGGAGGGCCGGATCGTGCATGCGGATCGAGCCGCCGCCCAGCTCCGTGCCGTCGAGCACCACGTCGTAGGCCCGGGCACGGACGGCGCCGGGATCGCTCTCCAGCTTGTCCAGGTCCCGCGGGTCGGGGCTGGTGAACGGATGGTGGGTGGCGAACCAGCGGCCGGCCTCCTCGTCCCATTCGAAGACGGGGAACTCGGTGACCCAGAGGAAGGCGTGCTTGCCCGGCGGGATCAGCCTGTAGGCCTTCGCCAGCTCGAGGCGCAGAGCGCCCAGGGCGGTGGCCGCCACCCTGGCCGGCGCGGCCACGATCAGGGCGAGCCCCCCCTCTGCCAACCCCAGCGCCTCGGCGGCGCCCTGCAACTCGGCCTCGGTGAGGGCGTTCTTCACCTGGAAGAGAAGCTCTCCCCCCTTGCGGCGCAGGGTCAGCACGCCGGCGGCGCCCGAGCGGCGGGCGATCTCGGCCCAGGCGTCCACCTCTTTGCGGCTGGCCTCGGCGGCACCGGGCACGGCGAAGCCCCGCACCACGCCGCCGGCCGCGACGGTCTCCTTGAAGCCGCGGAAACCGCTCTCGCCGAGGCGCGCGGAGAGGTCCGCGATCTCCAGGCCGAAGCGCAGGTCCGGGCGGTCGCTGCCGAAGCGCGCCATGGCCTCGGCCCAGGTCAGACGCGGGAACGGTCTGGGCGGCTCGATCCCGACCAGCGGGAAGAGGCGGGCGAAGAGCTCCTCGATCAGCTCGTAGACGTCCTCCTCCTGGGGAAAGGACATCTCCACGTCCACCTGGGTGAACTCCGGCTGGCGCTCGGCCCGCAGGTCCTCGTCGCGGAAGCAGCGGGCGATCTGGACGTAGCGCTCGAAGCCCGCCACCATCAGGAGCTGCTTGAAGAGCTGGGGCGATTGCGGCAGGGCGTAGAAGCTCCCCCGCTTGACGCGCGAGGGCACCAGGTAGTCGCGCGCGCCCTCGGGGGTCGACTTGGTGAGGATGGGAGTCTCGACGTCGAGGAAGCCGCGCTCATGGAAGTAGTTGCGCACCTCGTGGGTCACCCGGTCGCGGAGCACGAAGTTCTTCTGCAGCTCCGGCCGGCGCAGGTCGAGGAAGCGGTAGCGCAGCCGCACGTCCTCCGCGGCCTCGCTCTTGCCGTCGAGGACGAAGGGGAGCGGCTCGGAGCGGGAGAGGACGGCCGCCCGCCCGGCGACCACCTCGACCTCCCCCGTCGGCAGGTCGGGGTTGACGTGCTCGGGCTCGCGGCGCGTCACCTCGCCCTCGACCTCCACCACCCACTCGTTGCGCACCGCCGCCAGGGCCGCCGCCACCTCGGGCCGGTCGTCGGGACGCAGCACGACCTGGACGACGCCGCTCCTGTCCCGCAGGTCGAAGAAGATCAGCCCGCCGTGGTCCCGGCGGCGCTGCACCCAGGCCTGGAGGAGCACCCGCTGCCCCACGTCCCCGCTCGCGATCGTTCCCGCTCCCCGACGCTTCATGACCTCTCCCTTTCTTCTTCGTTCGGCAGCGCTTCGTCCGGCCGCGCGGTGCCCGAGCCCAGGACCTCGCGATAGTGCTCCTTCAACGCCGCGTAGCGCTCGCAGGTATCGGCGATCCGCAGCGTCTCCTCGGCCGTCAGCGGCCGGACCACCCGCGCCGGGATGCCCAGCGCCAGCATGCCGGCCGGGATGCGATGCCCCGGGGCCACCACGGCGCCGGCGCCGATCTGCGCCCCCCGCTCCACCACCGCGCCGTCGAGGACCCGCGCGCCGATGCCGATCAGGGCGCCGTCCTCTACCGTGCAGCCGTGGAGCACGGCCTGATGCCCCACCACCACCCCCTCGCCGATCACCAGCGGGTGCCGGAGATGGGAGACGTGCAGCACCGTCCCGTCCTGAACGTTCGTGCGCGCGCCGATGCGGATGAAGTTGACGTCCCCCCGGGCCACGGTGTGGAACCAGAAGGAGACGTCGTCGCCCAGCGTCACGTCGCCCGCCAGGTGGGCGCCGGGGGCCAGGAACACCCGGGCCCCCAGGGATGGCCAGCGCCCCTGGTAAGGATGGATGGGCATGGCCGCGTTGCTATTTCTTCGTCGCCGCCGCGGGAGCCGCCGGCCGCGTCGAGAGGAGGATCCGCTCGTAGAGCGACGACTGCTTCGCGAACTCCGCCCGGTTGGCCGAGGCCGTGATGTCCAGGGAAACCTTGTCGAGCGGCAGCTTGAGGATGAGGCTGCTGCGCGCCTTGTCGCCCTCGCCGGTGTCCATCTGAACCAGGAGCCCGCGCACGCCGCCCAAGTCCTTGAGCTCCACCCGCGGCGCCGACCATTTGGGGTCGGCCGCGTCATTGGCGCGGATGGTCGCCGCGAGCTTGTCGGGATCGGCGAAGGAGACCAGGGTCCCTCGCACCCAGATCAGCCGCGGATCCTCGGGCGGCTTGGCGTCGGCGGGACCGATCCACAGGCCAGGAATGCCTGCCACCTGCCGCGGCTCCCAGCCCATGGGCACTTCGAGCGTGTACGGCAGGGTCTTGCCCTCGCCCGCCGCGAGCGCGACCCGGTGAAAGGCCCCCTCGGCGGGCTTGCCGGGAGCGGCGGCTGCGGGTGTAGACGGCGGCGCCGCCAGAGCCAGGGTCGGCACGACGGCGGAGGCGGCGTAGAGGAGCAACGATTTGAAATTCATAGCGTTTCCTTGACAATTTCAATAAGTCCGGCTTCGCGCGCCGGGCTCAAGAGCATGGCATAAAATCCGCGGGTGTCCAAAGCGACCGTCGCAAATATCGACGTCGTCATCCCGGCCCTCAACGAGGAGGCGTCCCTGGCCCTGGTGCTGGCCGACCTCCCCCGCCCTCCCGTCCGGCGCGTGGTGGTGGCGGACAACGGCTCGCTGGACGGCACGGCCCGGGTGGCCCGGGAGGGGGGAGCCGAGGTGGTGGCGGCGCCCCGCCGCGGGTATGGCAGCGCCTGCCTGGCCGGCCTCGCCCACCTGCGGCGGACGGGGCCGCCGGACGTCGCCGTCTTCGTCGACGCCGACTACTCGGACCATCCCGAGGAGCTGCCGTCGCTGGTGGCGCCCATCCTCGCCGGCGAGGCCGACCTGGTGATCGGCTCCCGCGTGCTGGGCCGGCGCGAGCGGGGCGCTCTCCTGCCCCAGGCGCGGGCCGGCAACCTGGTGGCCTGCCTGCTCATCCGGCTCTTCTACGGCCACCGCTTCACTGACCTCGGACCCTTCCGCGCCATCCGCTGGGACGCCCTGGAGCGGCTGGGCATGGCGGACCCGGACTTCGGCTGGACGGCCGAGATGCAGGTCAAGGCCGTGCGCGCAGGGCTCAGGGCCGTCGAGGTGCCCGTCTCCTATCGCCGCCGGGTGGGGGTCTCCAAGATCACCGGCACGGTCGCCGGCACGCTGCGCGCCGGGTATAAGATCCTGTGGACGGTGGCCCGACACATCGGAAGACGACAGTGACTGCAATCCGCGCCGAGCTCGACGTCGAGGTCCGCTACGCCGAGACCGATCAGATGGGCGTCGTCCACCACGCCAACTACGTGGTCTGGTTCGAGCTCGCCAGGACCCGCCTCTGCTCCCACTCCGGTTTCCACTATGCCGAGATCGAGGCGCTCGGCTATCTGCTGATGGTCACCGGCGTCGAGGTGCGCTATCACCGGCCTGCCCGCTACGGCGAGGTGGCCCGCGTCGCCTGCTGGTGCGAGCGGATGGGGAGCCGCGGCCTGCGCTTCGCCTACGAGGTGACGCGGGGAGACGACCGGCTCGTCACCGGCACCACCGAGCACGTGTGGATCGACAAGGCCACGGGCCGCCCCTGCCGCACGCCCGAGGCCGTGCGCGAGCCCTTCCAGCGGCTGGCGGGGATCGCCTAGCTTCCTCCCTGCCAGACAGCAACCAGGGACAATCCCACCCCCGCATCTCCTGATATCCTCTCGCGCCATGCAAGCGCGCTCCGGAAACCACCGTCACGACCTCCAAGCGATCGCCCACCGCGTCATGCTGGACCGCGGCCTGGAGCCCGATTTCCCGCCGGACGCCAAGGCCGAGGCGGACCGCCTGTCGTCCGCCGCCACCCCTGAGAACGCCGCCGAGCCAGGCATCCGCGACCTGCGCCAGCTCCTCTGGTCGTCGATCGACAACGACGACTCCCGCGACCTCGACCAGATCGAGGTGGCCGAGGCCCAGCCGGGAGACGCCATCCGCATCTGGGTCGCCATCGCCGACGTCGACGCCCTGGTGCGGCTCGGCTCGGCCATCGACCGCCACGCCAAGACCAACACCACCTCGGTCTACACCGCCGCCCAGATCTTTCCCATGCTCCCCGAGAAGCTGTCCACCGGCCTGACCTCGCTCAACGACGGCGAGGACCGCCTCGCCATCGTCATGGAGATGACGGTGGCCGCGGACGGCACGCTCGCCGGCTCGGACATCTACCCCGGCTGGGTGCACAACCGCTGCAAGCTGGCCTACGACGCGGTGGCGGCGTGGCTCGAAGGCACCGGCCCCATGCCCCCGGCCCTGGCCGCGGCGCCGGGGATGGACGCCCAGGTCCGTCTTCAGGACCAGGCCGCCGTCCGCCTGCGCCAGCAGCGCCACGAGCACGGTGCCCTCGACCTGGAGACCATCGAGGCCCGGCCCGTGCTGGTCGACGGCAAGGTGGTCGACCTCAAGGCGGACAAGCCCAACCGGGCCAAGCAGCTCATCGAGGACTTCATGGTCGCCGCCAACGGCGTCACGGCGCGGTTCCTCGACCAGCACGGCCTGCCGTCGCTACGCCGGGTGGTGCGCACCCCCAAGCGCTGGGACCGCATCGTCGAGCTGGCGGCGGGCCTCGGCGGCCATCTGCCCGCGGCGCCGGACGCCCCCGCTCTCAACGCCTTCCTGGAGCAACGGCACCAGCAGGACCCCGTCCGCTTCCCCGAGCTGTCGCTGTCGGTCATCAAGCTGCTGGGGCCTGGCGAGTACGTCGCCGATCCCCCGGGCGGCGATCCGCCGGGGCACTTCGGGCTGGCGGTCCGGGACTATACCCATTCCACGGCGCCGAACCGCCGCTACCCTGACCTCATCACCCACCGTCTGCTCAAGGCGGCGTTCGGGAAAGGGCCATCCCCCTACTCGCTGGACGAGCTGGCGCGTCTCGGCCAGCACTGCACCGAGCAGGAGGACGCCGCCCAGAAGGTCGAGCGGCAGGTGCGCAAGTCCGCGGCCGCCCTGCTGCTGGAGAACCGGGTGGGCGAGAGCTTCGACGCCATCGTCACCGGCGCCTCCGACAAGGGGACCTGGGTGCGCATTTTCCACCCCGTGGTCGAGGGGCGCCTCGAGCAGGGCTCCAAGGGGCTCGACGTCGGCGACAAGGTGCGGGTCCGCCTGCTTTCAACCGACGTCGAGCGCGGTTTCATCGACTTCGCCCGGGAGGACCATGGCCAAGCCAAGTCCTGAGCGGCCGTTCGCCCCGGCCGGCTTCTTCGCCTTCCGCACCCCCCTGCTCCCCTTCGAGGAGCTGGAGTCCTTCTCCGCCGGCCTGGAGGCGCCCGGGGCCGTGGGAAACCCCGACCCCCAGGCCCTGGCGGCCGCCCTCGCCGCCGACCGCGAGCGGCTGCGCGCCCGCCTCGCCGCCCTGGCCGCCCGCCCGGAAGTGCTGGAGGCCGTCTTCCTCGCCTCCCCCTCGCTCTACGACAGCCTGGCGGCCTGGCGGGCGGCGCCCGACAGCAAGAAGGGGCTGCGGGCCGAGCGGGCCCTGTTGCGCTACGTCTACCGGATGGCGGCCCGGGCCACCCCGTTCGGCCTGTTCTCCGGCTGCTCGCTGGGACCGGTCGAGACCGCCCCCGGCTCCTCCACCCGCATCGCCGTGGCCCCCCGCGCCGCCTATGAGCGGCACACGCGGCTGGACATGGACTACCTCTTCGCCCTGTGCGAAGACCTGGGACGGGATCCGGCGGTGCGCGAGGCGCTCGTCTACCGCCCCAACTCCAGCCTCTACCGCGCCGCCGGTCGGCTGCGCTACGCCGAGGCGCGGCTGGAGAACAAGATCCGCTCCCACCATCTCGTGGCGGTCGACGCCTCGGACTACCTGGAGGAGGCCCTGCGCCGCGCCGAGGGCGGCGCCCGCGCCCGCGACATCGCCGACGCCCTGGTGGCCTTCGACCCCGACGGCGAAGTGAGCCCGGAGGAGGCGTCGGAGTTCGTCACCGAGCTGATCGACAGCCAGATCCTGGTCTCCGACCTCTCCACCCCGGTCACCGGCCCCGAGGCCATCCACGACCTGATCGCGCAGCTCACCGCGCTGGCCACCGATGCCGAGATCGCTCAGGGCGCCCGCGAGCGCCTGGTGCAGGTGCGCGACGAGCTCGCGGCTCTCGACGCCGCCGGCCCCGGCCAGGAGCCCGCGCGCTACGAGAAGATCGCCGAGACCCTGCGCGAGCTCCCAACGCCGGTCGAGATGTCCCGCCTTTTCCAGCTCGACATGGTCAAGCCCGCGGACCAGGCGGTGCTGGGAGCCGAAGTCCTGGAGGAGATCGGACGCGCCCTCGACGTCCTCTACCGCCTGGCCGCGGACCGGCCGCAGGAGGGGCTGGACCGCTTCCGCAAAGACTTCAACGAGCGCTATGAAGGGCGCGAGGTCCCCCTGCTCGAAGCCCTCGACGAGGAGGTGGGCGTCGGCTTCGAGCGCTCGTCCGACTTCGGCGCCGAGGCCTCGCCCCTGCTGCGCGGCATCGCCTTCGCCGGCCTTCCCACCGAGCAGAACGTCCCCTGGGGGCGGGTGATGGCGGTGCTCCTCGCCAAGGTGCACGAGGCCCTGGCCGAGGGCAGGCGGGAGATCGAGATCACCCCCGAGGACCTGGAGAAGATGGCGCCCACGGCGTCGACCACGCCGGCCGAGGGCGCTCCCGCCAAGTCGCCGCTGCCCGACACCTTCCATGTCATGGCCACTCTCGCCGCGGCCTCGCCGGAGGCGCTGGCGCGGGGCGAGTTCCGGCTCCTCTTCGACAACGCCGGCGGCCCCTCGGGAGCGCGGCTGCTGGGACGCTTCTGCCACGCCGACCCGGAGCTCAGCCGCCGGGTCGAGGAGCACCTGCGGGCCGAGGAGGCGCACGCCCCCAACGCCATCTTCGCCGAGATCGTCCACCTCCCCCAGGGGCGGATCGGCAACATCCTGGCGCGGCCGGTGCTGCGCGAGTACGAGCTCCCCTTCCTCGGCCGCTCGGGCGCGCCGGAAGAGCGGCAGATCCCGGTCTCCGACCTGCGGGTCTCGGTGGCCGGCAATCGCATCGTGCTGCGCTCGGCGCGCCTGGGACGGGAGGTGATCCCGCGGCTGACCAGCGCCCACAACTTCTGGCGCGGCAGCCTGGGCGTCTACCGCTTCCTCTGCATGCTCCAGGGTCAGGGGATCCTGGGGGGCGTGAGCTGGAGTTGGGGCGCCCTCGACGGCGCCCCCTTCCTCCCTCGCGTCAGCATGGGCCGGCTGGTCCTCACCCGTGCCTCCTGGTGGATGACGCAGGACGAGATCAAGGCCCTCGCCAAGCCGCAGGGCGCGGAGCGCTACACCGCCGTGCAGCAGTGGCGCCAGAAGCGGAACCTCCCCCGCCTCGTGGCCCTGGTGGACGCCGACAACGAGCTGCTGGTGGACCTCGACAACGCCCTCTCGATCGACACCTTCCTGGACGTCATCGAGGAGCGCGACCGCGCCCGCCTGGTGGAGTTCTTCCCGGGACCGGACGAGCTGCCGGCGACCGGTCCCGAGGGCCGGTTCCTGCACGAGATCCTGGTGGCCTACGCCCGCAGGCCCCGGCAGGCCGCGGCCGAACCGAGACCGCGGCCGGAGCGGCGAGAGCAGGCGGCCATGCCTCCCCTGCGCCGCACCTTCCCGCCCGGCTCCGAGTGGCTGTACGTCAAGGTCTACACCGGCACCTCGACGGCGGACGGCCTGCTGCGCGAGGTGGTGGCGCCGGTGGTGCGCGAGGCGCTCGCCGAGGGCGTGGCCGACAGTTGGTTCTTCATCCGCTACGGCGATCCGGAGTGGCACCTGCGCCTGCGCTTCCACGGCCGCCCGGTGGAGCTGGGCGGGCGTCTCCTCCCCCGTCTGCACGCGGAGCTCGATCCGCGCCTCGCCGACGGCCGGCTGTGGAAAGTGCAGCTCGACACCTACGAACGGGAGGTCGAGCGCTACGGCGGGCCGGAGGGGATGCTCCTCGCCGAGTCGATCTTCGAGGCCGACAGCGACGCCGTCCTCGCCATCGTCGACATGCTGGAGGGCGACGAGGGGGCGGACGTGCGCTGGCGCATCGCCCTGCGCGGCGCCGACATGCTGCTCACCGACCTCGGGCTCGAGGGCGAGGAGCGGACGCGCACGATGCGGGCGATGAAGGAGGGCTTCGGCCGCGAGTTCGGTGGCGGCAAGGGTCTGCGCGTGCAGCTCGATCAGAAGTTCCGCAAAGAGGGACGGAGCCTCGCCCCCCTGCTCGATCCGGCGGGCGACGAGGCGAGCGAGCTGGCCCCAGCGCTGGCCGTGCTGCGCCGCCGCTCGGAGCGTCTGGCGCCGCTCTGCGCCGAGCTGCGGGAGCGGGCGGCAGCCGGCCGGCTCAACCAGCCGCTCGCCAACCTCGCCCCCAGCTTCATCCACATGCACGTCAACCGCATGATCCGCTCCGCCGCCCGCGCCCACGAGCTGGTGCTCTACGACTTCCTCTTCCAGCTCCACGAATCGCGGGCGGCGCGGGCGCGCAAGGCGAACCGGCCGGCGCAGACGGTGCCGACCTGATCTTGCCTGGGAGCGCCGGCGTCCCGCTCACGTCTTGAAGGGCCGGCGGCGATGTGAGAGCAGGCCACTGCCGGAGCTTTCATCATCCCGGCTTCAACCTCGATGAAGCTTTTCCATACGGTCGGAAAACGCCGCGATCTCGCCACGAAGGACGGTAAAGGTCTCCTCACATTGCAGGATCAAGGGCTCCAACTTGTCCCACCTGAGCTGGAATGAGTAGGAATGCCGAAAGAAATGCCGAAATTGAAGGTAGGGTTGGAGACGATCAAGAAGATCTGAAGAGATGACGTGAGGTCGGCCCTCTCGATCCTCGGTCATCTGCTGCAGAAGACGGCGGTGCCAAGCGTCACCGTGGGTTGCGCCGCCATCCACTTCAATCGCGATCCTGCGAAACAGGTTCTCAATCCCCGTGTAGAAGGAGTGCAGCAGAGCCGCCAAGGCGGAGAGCTCGATGGGGCCGGGCGCCTCAGATCGGCACTTCTCCAAAAGCGGACGATGGAGCTCCAGGAGATGCTGCAGTTGAGCCTGCTCAACCTCGATCTGCTCTTTCAGCTCAGGCCACACGTCGCAGAAGCCCCTTGCTCCGCAGATGGGTGGTGAAGGGACTCACCTCGTCCAGGTCCACGAGATCCACCGTCCGGTCGAAAAGGTCAGCCAACCGGGCCATGGTGGCGAAGAAGGTCTTGGGCGGCAGCCCAGCCACGGCGAGGTCGATGTCGGAGCTCTCGCGCGATCGCCCTTCGGCCACTGAGCCGAAGACATACACCTCCCTCGCCCCGGCGGCCTTGAGGAGAGCCGCTCCCTGCTTCAGGAGATCCTGGACCTGCTCGTTCATAGTCGCTCCGTCCAGACCAAGAGCCCGAACCCTCCTCGGAACATAATCCTACGCCTAGAGGGTGTCTGGAAAGTTTCAGGCCTGAAGAACCAGCTTCTCAGACACCTTCTTAGAGGCCCCTCAAACCGGCGAAATCTGCAGCACCCTATCCCACTCCGGCTCAACCTCAGTGGCAGCCGCCAGCAACGCCAGCCCGACGCCGGACGAGCCGGTGAGAAAGCCGGCTTCGTCGCGCCAGCCGAGCTCCCTGTCCTCGTTCGGCACCCACATCTGGAAACCCCCGATCCCCACCCCGGGCTGCTGCAGCGCCAGGGTCTGGTCGATCCAGCGCCGGGCCGCCGCTCCCAGCGCCGGATCGCCGGTCGCTTGGTGGAGGCGGTTGAAGAGGTGGGCGATGCCGGCCGCGCCGTGGCAGATCCCGCCATCCTGCATTCCGGACTCCTCCAGGGTGCGCTCGGCGGCCTGCCGGGCGATCTCCACGGCTTCGCGCTCCCAGTCCCGCTGCCCCACGGCGCGGCCGGCCACCAGCAGGGTCGCGGCAATCCCCAGGTCGCCGTAGCACCAGGCGACGCGCGTGGACCTCGACTCGACGCCCGCCGCCACGCAGTAGCTGAAGATCGACCCTGATCCCGGCGGCAGCTTCTGGGCCAGCAGCCAGGCCACGGCGCCGTCCAGCAGCGCGCGGCACTCCACTCCCGCCGTCTGCGCCAGCCCCAGCAGACCGATGACCCCCGGCACGCCGTGGGCCACGCCCAGGTTGTAGTTGCCCGCCGGGAACAGCTCGAGATCCCGCTCCGGCATGAGCTCCGGCCCCGTCAGCCAGGTGACGCCCTGGGGATCGTGCTCGGCCGTCTCGGACAGCCGGGCCACCACCCGCCGCAGGCACTCCTCTCCGCCTGGGCGCGGCAGCCGCTCCAGGGCGTAGACGCCGAATCCCACCAGGCCGGAGATCACGTCGTAGTGCCCGCGCCACGGCGTCAGCCCCACGTGCTCGACCAGCGCCGTCGCCACCTCCTCGCCGGTGTCCTCGCCGTCCTCGTCCTCGTAGAGCCGCCCCCGCAGGTGCTCCATCGTCCACGCGACCCCGGAGAAGCCGCTGTAGAGGCTGGGCGAGAGCGGGAACTCCGCGGTCGCCGTGACGGCCTGCTCCAGCAGCTCCATCGCGAGGTCGTCGTAGCCCTCTCCGGGCCGCACCTGGTCGAGATAGGAGAAGAACAGGGCGAGCCCGGCGGTCCCGCCGGCCAGGCTCGGGCCGGTGGCGAGAGACGACGAGGCCAGACGGGACCGGAGGTCGGCGGCGATCTCCTCCACCACCCGCAGGGCGCGCTCGGCGGTTTCGGGAGGGAGGATGGGACACCAGGAGGAGAGGGAATTTGGGCTTGTCTGAATCATGGCCCGAGGAGGATATCGCACCGCCGGCCCGGTCGGCCCCGCCTCCTGCTATCCTTCCCCGCCATGCGCCGGCTCCAGCTCACGACCGGCGGGGAGAGCCACGGTCCCGGCCTCACCGCCCTGCTCACGGGACTGCCCGCCGGGCTGCGGGTGGACCTCGACCTGCTCGCCCACGACCTCGCCCGCCGCCAGCATGGCTACGGCCGGGGACGGCGGATGCAGATCGAGAAGGACACGGCCGAGATCCGCGGCGGCGTGCGCGGCGGCGAGACCCTGGGCTCCCCCGTCGCCCTGTGGATCGCCAACCGCGACTATGCCAACTGGGAGAAGGTGATGGGACCCGAGGAGGTCGACCCCCGCCTCGCCGAGCTGCGGCGCCTCAAGTCCCCGCGGCCGGGCCACACCGACCTCGCCGGGGGGATCAAGTACGACCGGCGCGACCTGCGGGACATCCTCGAGCGGGCCTCCGCCCGGGAGACCACCGCCCGCGTCGCCGCCGGCGCCTTCGCCCGCATGCTGCTGCGGGAATTCGGCGTCGAGATCAGGAGCGGCGTCCGCTTCCTCGGTCCCGTCGGCGCCGATGCTCCCCCACCCACCTGGGAGGATCTGCTGCAAGTCGACGAGACCTCTCCCCTGCGCGCCATCGACCGCGCGCTGGAGCCCGAGATGGTGCGCCTGGTCGATCAGGCCAAGGAGGAAGGGGACACCCTCGGCGGCGCCGTGACGGTGATCGCCCACCATGTGCCGCCAGGGCTGGGCTCGCACGTGCAGTGGGACGAGAAGCTCGACGGCCGCCTCGCCCAGGCCATCCTCTCCATCCACGCCGTCAAGGGGGTGGAGATCGGCTCGGGGATCGCGGCCTCCCGCGGCTTCGGCAGCGTCGCCCACGACGCCATCGAGCGCACCGCAGGCCGCTGGACCCGCCCCACCAACCGCGCCGGCGGCCTGGAGGGGGGCGTCACCAACGGCGAGGACGTGGTGATCACGGCCTACAAGAAGCCCATCGCCACCCTGCGCAAGGGCCTTCCCAGCGTCGACCTCGACACCCTGGAGCCCCACGCCTCGCAGTACGAGAGGAGCGACGTCACCGCCCTCCCCGCCGCGGGGGTCATCGCCGAGGCCATGGTCGCCCTGGTGCTGGCGGATGCGCTGCTCGAAAAGCTGGGCGGCGACTCCATGGCCGAGGTGAAGGCCCACTGGGAGGTGACGAGGGCGTTGCAGAAGGCGTGGCCGGGCCGGGGCGTGTAGGGCTGCGAGCCCTGTTGCGAAACTCGCGAATCTTGCTGCAAAGTTCCCGAGTCCTGCAACGCGCCTCGCGAGTCTTGCAGCAGGGTCGTCGGAGGTAGAGCGGAGAGCCGGTGCCGTTTCGATGCGCTACACTCAGAGGCCATGCCCCCCACCCTGGACGATGAAGATTACCGGCGGCTGCTGCAATTCCGCGTCGACCTGCGCCGGTTCCTGCACTGGAGCGAGGAGCAGGCCGAGAAGGCGGGGCTGACGCCGGCTCAGCACCAGCTCCTGCTGGCGGTCCGCGGGCACGGCGAGGCGGACGGGCCCACCATCGGCGACGTCGCCGGCTACCTGCTGCTGCGCCACCACAGCGCCGTGGGGCTGGTGGACCGGGCGGTGAAGGCGGAGCTCGTCGAGCGCCACGAGGACGGGGCGGACCGCCGGGTGGTGCGCCTGCGCCTCAGCGCGCGGGGAGCCGGGATCCTGGAGCAGCTCTCCGAGGTCCACTTGGAGGAGATCACGCGCCTGGCGCCGCGCATCCGGGCGATCTCGCAGGGGTTGGAGTAGGGCGGTCCCAGGAACAAATCCCCCCACCCCCGTGTTATGCTCCCCGGGCGCGGTTCGCCGCAGCCCACCCCCGGACCTTTCGCCCGGACCGGCAGGGCCGGTCAGGTCCTGCTCCGCCGCAACTTGCCAGGGGCACGTCCATTCCCTATAATGGGTAGGCCAGCTTGCCCTGACCGGTAACGGTCGGTAAGAAGTGGGCCACCCGCCCACTTTTTTTGTTGGGCAAACCGCGCCATCAAGAGGAGAACGCGATCGGAAAATGTCCGCCGCACCCAGCCGTCTCGCCGAGGTCATTCCGGAGCTCGAATCCGTTGCGGCGGCTTCCGGCTGTGAGCTGCTTGCCGCCGAGCTCAAGGGGGGCGTCATGCGGCTGATCCTCGACAAGCCGGAGGGCGGGGTCACCCTGGCGGACTGCGAGCACGTCTCCAGACAGGCGTCGGCCCTGCTGGACGTGCTGGACTTCGGGGCCGGGCGCTACGTCCTGGAAGTCTCCTCCCCCGGTCTCGACCGCCAGCTCTACCGGCCGCAGGACTACGACCGCTTCGCCGGCCGGCTGGCGCGGGTGACGATGCAGGACCCGGAGACGGGCAGGAAGAAGACGGTCGTGGCGCGCCTCGAAGGGCTGCGCCGGCCGGTGGGGACCGGCGGCGAAACCGCTGGCGCCGCGAAGGCCGCGGATACTGCGGACGTCGAGGTCGTCCTCGTGGACGACAAGAGCGGCGAGCGCCAGGCGATCCCCCTCAAGAACGTCAAGCTGGCTCGGCTGGAGATCGAGCTCTAGCGCTGCAACCGAGATAGGAAAAGAGAACCATGCCTCAGGCACAGAAGGCTCCGACTGCGGAAATCAACCTGAACGAGATCCTGCGCCAGGTCGCGCGGGAGAAGGACATCGACCTGGAGAGGTGGATCTCCGCCCTCGAGGACGCCATGGCGTCGGCGGCGAAGAAGCAGCATCGGATCAAGGAGCCGGTGCGCGCCCACCTCGACCGCGAGACCGGCAGGTTCGATGCCTTCATCGTCAAGAAGGTGGTGGAGACGGTGGAGGACCCGCTCGCCGAGTGGACGGTCGAGGAGGCGCGGGACCACAAGGCCAACGCCGAGGTCGGCGACGAGATCCACCTGCCCATCTCCACCGACGGCCTGGGGCGCATCGCCGCCCAGAACGCCAAGCAGGTGCTCTACCAGCGGGTGCGCGAGGCCGAGCGCGAGAACGTCTACAACGAGTTCATCGACCGCGTGGGCGAGGTGCTCAACGGCACCGTCAAGCGCTTCGAGCGCGGCGACATCATCATCGACCTCGGGCGCACCGAGGCCGTGGTGCCGCGCTCCGAGCAGGCCCGCCACGAGCGCTACAGCCAGGGCGAGCGCATCCGCGCCGTCATCGTCGAGGTGCACAAGCAGCCCAAGGGGCCGCAGATCGTGCTGTCGCGCACCGATCCCCGCCTGCTGGTGAAGCTGTTCGAGACCGAGGTGCCGGAGATCTACGACGGCACGGTGGTGATCAAGAACGCCGTGCGCGCGCCCGGCGAGCGGGCCAAGGTGGCGGTCTACAGCCGCGAGCGCGACGTCGATCCGGTGGGCGCCTGCGTCGGCATGAAGGGCTCGCGCGTGCAGTCCATCATCCGCGAGCTGCGGGGGGAGAAGATCGACATCATCGAGTACAGCGACGACCTGGTGACCTTCGCCCAGAGCGCCCTCGCGCCGGCCAAGATCACCCGCGTGTCGGTGACCCATCAGGGCGAGGTGCCCCACCTCGACGTCATCGTCGAGGACGAGCAGCTCTCCCTCGCCATCGGCAAGCGCGGCCAGAACGTCCGCCTGGCCTCGGAGCTCATCGGCTCGCGCATC
Source organism: Thermoanaerobaculia bacterium (assembly GCA_036264085.1). GTDB lineage: Bacteria > Acidobacteriota > Thermoanaerobaculia > Multivoradales > UBA5704 > DATARR01. The sequence goes on from DATARR010000097.1 coordinate 25,250, forward strand.
GACATCAAGAGCGAGAGCGACGTCAAGGACGAGGTCGCCGACGCCCTGGCCCGCATGCTCAACACCGCCATGAGCCAGGTCCCGGCCCCCGCCGCCCGCGAGGAGCTGGACGTGGCCTCGGCGCCGGGCATCGCGGGGGTGGCCGCCGCGGCGCTCAAGGAGGCCGGCTTCGGCAGCCTCGACACGCTGGCGGAGACCGAGCCGGAGACCCTGCTCGCCCTCGGCCTCGACGAGCTGTCGCAGGACGAGGCGGAGAGCGTGGTGGCGTGGGCCCGGGAGCAGGTCGAGAAGCGGCAGGCGGAGATCGACGTCGGACCGTTCCGGGCGCCGGAGCCGGCCGCCGCGAAGGGCGGCGGCATGGGCGACGAGGACTTCATGGCGGCGCTCTCGCGGGCTTTCGCGGAGAGCGAGCAGCAGCGCGCCACCGCCGCTCACGTGCTGGGCGGCGGCAACGACGAGGCAACGGAGGGCGGAGAGACGGCGGCCGAGGAGCCCCGTCGCGAAGACACCGAGTAGTCCGCCGCCAAGGCTCCCCTTCTCCGCAGAGGCGGTAAGAAGCGGAGAGAAGGGGAGCGCCCCGGTTTGGGGGCGAGTACCGGGCAATAACAGGAGCTCTAGACGATATGGGAAAGATTCGAGTCCAGGACCTCGCGAAGATGATGGCGATCTCCAACCAGGACCTCGTCTTCAAGCTGAAGTCCATCGGCGTGCGGGTCGAGGGGGATGACGCGCACATCGATTCCGACATCATCACGGCGATCCTCCAGGGCAAGAAGCTGCCGCACCCGCGGGAGGTCATCCTGCGGGACGAGACCGCGGCGCCCCTCGACGCCAACCGCCGCCGCGCCACCTCGGCGCCGCCGGTGCCGGCGGCGCGCCGTCCGGCCCCCAATCCGTTGCGCCCCCAGCGCCCGCGGACCCTGATCCAGAAGGTCGAGCCGCGCATCCAGAACCTGCCGATGTCCGAGCGCCCGGCCGTGCTGCCGATGCAGGCTCTGCAGGGGATGGCGGAGGCCGCCGTGGCGTCCCAGGCCGAGCCGCTGCAGCAGGAGGCGGCGGTGATGAGCGCCGGAGCGGCGTCCGCCCAGGTCCTCGAGGCGCCGCCGCGGGTGGTCGAGGTCGCTCCGCCGCCGCCCCCCGCCGTGCAGTCGGCCCAGCCGTCCCAATCGGCCCAGCCGACCCAGCAGCGCCAGCCACCGCCGCCGCGCCGCGACGCCCCGTCCGGGCCGCCGCAGCAGAGGCGCGACGGTCCGCCGCCGCGCCGCGACGTCTCGGGCCAGCCGGGTCAGCGGCCGTCCGGCCCGCCGCCGCGCCGCGACGGCCAGGGCGGCCCCGGCCCCACCCGGCCGCCCATGCAGCGCCCCGCCGGCTCCGGCGCCGGCACCTCGACCGGCATGGCCACCGAGGAGCAGAAGCGGCGCGCCGCCGAGCGGCTGCAGGAGCAGATCGACCGCGACAAGAAGAAGAAGGGCAAGGGAGCCAAGAAGACCGGTGCCCGCGAGGAGGACCTCACCAGCTTCAAGGGGACCCTGGAGGACCTCGAGGAGGAGGAGGGGAGCCCGATCAGCGGCCGCCGCCGCCGCCGCTTCCTGCGCAAGGAGGACGAGGAGAACGCGGGCGGCAAGCTGCTCACCTTCAAGAAGGAGAAACCCACGGGCGCCGTGATGATCAGCGAAGGCATGACCCTGCGCGAGTTCGCCGAGAAGCTCGGCGTGCGCGTGCGCGATCTCATCAACGCCCTCTTCAAGCGGGGCATCATGGCCAACATCAACCAGGTGCTGGACCCCGAGCTCGCGCTCCAGGTGGCCCGCGACCTGGGGGTCGAGGCCATGGTCGTCTCCTTCGAGGAGGAGGTGCAGCTCCGCGCAGAGCAGTCGACCGCCAGCGCCGCCGGCGGCGAGCAGCCGGAGAGCAGGACGCCGCGGGGGCCGGTGGTCACCATCATGGGCCACGTCGACCACGGCAAGACGTCGCTGCTCGACGCCATCCGCAAGTCGAAGGTCACGGAGAGCGAGTTCGGCGGCATCACCCAGCACATCGGCGCCTATCACGTCGAGGTCCACGGGCGCTCCATCGTCTTCCTCGACACCCCGGGCCACGAGGCCTTCACCCTGATGCGCGCCCGCGGCGCCAAGGTGACCGACATCGTGGTGCTGGTGGTGGGGGCCGACGACGGCGTCATGCCGCAGACCATCGAGGCCATCGACCACGCGCGGGCGGCCAAGGTGCCCATCGTGGTGGCGATCAACAAGATCGACAAGCCCAACGCCAACCTCGACCGGGTGAAGAAGGAGCTGGCCGACCGCGGGCTGATGGCCGAGGACTGGGGCGGCGACACCGTCATGGTGCCGATCTCGGCGCTCAAGAAGCAGGGCATCACCGAGCTCCTGGACATGATCCTCCTCACCGCCGACATCCTCGAGCTCAAGGCGAGCCCGGAGATCTCCGCCCAGGGCGCCGTGCTCGAAGCCCGTAAAGAGGTGGGGCGCGGCATCGTGGCCACCGTGCTGGTGCAGAACGGCACCCTCAGGGTGGGCGACGTGTTCGTCTCCGGCGCCACCTTCGGGCGCGTGCGCTCGATGAGCGACGACCTCGGCCACCGCTCGCAGGAGGCCGGCCCCTCCACCCCCGTGGAGGTCACCGGCTTCTCCGACGTGCCCGACGCCGGCGACATCCTGCAGGTGGTGGAAGACGAGTCCAAGGCCCGCAGCATCGCCGAGTTCCGCGCCCAGGAGCAGCGCCGGCGCGGCCTCGCCCCCACCCAGGGGCGGATGTCGCTCGACCAGCTCTTCAACCGCATCCAGGAGGGCGAGGTCAAGGAGCTGCCGGTCATCCTCAAGGCGGACGTGCAGGGGTCAGTCGAGGTGCTCAGGGAGGCGCTCGGCAAGGCGAGCACGGACAAGGTGAAGGTCTCGGTGCTCCACTCCGGCGTGGGCGCCATCTCCACCAACGACGTGCTGCTGGCCTCGGCGTCGAAGGCGGTGATCATCGGCTTCAACGTCCGCCCCGAGCGCTCCGCTGTGGAGCTGGCCGAGAAGGAGGAGGTGGAGATCCGCCTCCACACGGTGATCTACGAGCTGATCGACGAGCTGCGCAAGGCGATGACCGGCCTGCTGGAGCCGACGTTCCGCGAGGTGGCCGCCGGCCGCGCCGAGGTGCGGGACACGTTCAAGGTGCCGAAGGTGGGGACGGTGGCCGGCTGCCATGTGGTCGAGGGGGTCATCCCGCGCACCGCGGCGGTACGGCTGGTGCGCGACAACCGGGTGATCTACGAGGGGAAGATCTCCTCGCTGCGGCGGTTCAAGGACGACGTCTCCGAGGTGCGGACCGGCTTCGACTGCGGCATCGGATTGGAGCGGTTCCAGGACGTCAAGCCCGGCGACTTCATCGAGGCGTTCACCAGCGAAGAGGTGGCGCCCGTCCTGTAGGACAGGAGTGCAGGGTGCGCCGTGCGCACCGCGGGGTGCTCCCCCCGGTGCGCGGAGCGCACCCTGCCACGCAAGCGAGCGCAAAAGAGCCATGATCGTCGGGATCTCGGTTTTCGAGCTGCACCTCCCCACCAGCCGCAGCCTCAAGGACAAGCGGCGGGTCGTCAAGTCGCTGATCGAACGGCTGCATCAGCGCTACCGGGTCTCCATCGCGGAGACCGATTTCCACGATCTCCACCAGCGGGCGGAGATCGCGCTGGCGGCGGTGACCGCGGGCGGTGAAAGCGAGATGGATCGTCTGATGGAAGAAGTGAGGAACCAGGTGGAGAGCGACCCGGAGGTCTACCTGACCCGCTGGGACCCGCAGCTCCTGGATGGTGCGTCATGAGCCGGCGCAGCGACCGCGTCGGCGACCTGCTGCGCGCCGAGCTGTCGGACCTGATGCTGCGGGCGGTGCACGACCCGCGGGTGAAGCTGGCCTCGGTCACCCAGGTGGACGTCACTCCGGACCTGAAACGGGCCATCGTCAAGGTCTCGGTCCTGGGGGATGACAAGCAGCGGCTGGAGACCGTCGAAGGCCTCCGCCACGCTCGGGGGTTCCTGCGCACGGAGCTGGCACACCGGCTCAAGCTGCGGGTGACCCCGGAGCTCGTCTTCGAGCTCGACCGAGGCGCCGAGCAAAGTCAAAAGATCTCAGATCTCTTGGAGAGCCTCCATGGGCGGGATGAAAGCACCTGAAGACCTGTTGCGGAAGATCCGCCAGGGCAACCGTTTCCTGCTGACCAGCCACGCCAACCCGGATGGCGACGCCATCGGCTCCGAGCTGGGTCTCGCGCGCCTGCTGCGGGGCCTGGGCAAGGGGGCCGTGGTGTGGAACCATGATCCCACGCCCACGGTCTACAAGCCGCTGCCCGGCAGCGACCGCATCCACGTCGGGGAGGAGCCGCCGGCCGGCTTCCCCGAGAAGTTCGACGCCATCATCGTGCTGGAGTGTCCGAGCCCGGATCGCACAGGGCTGGAGAAGCACCTCGCCGAGCGGCCGGTGAAGCCGACGGAGGCCGGCGTCATGATTTCGTACGTGAGCGGATTGGCGAGAACGCCATGCTGGTGAATGCCGCTCTCGTGGGCGAAGGCGTTCTTGCCCACGACCGCCTTATTGGGTGAGCACTGGAAGCTGATGATCTCGCCGAGCAGCTTCGAGGTTGGGTAGAGCTGGTTCATTACGATGTTGCTGGTGTAGGGGTAGCGGTCATGGCGCGTGGTGAGCGCGGCGGCGATCTCTTCGAGCGCAGCGTTGCCGGCGCGTTCGCCGATGCCGTTGATGGTGCACTCGACTTGTCTCGCCCCGCCGTCGACGCCGGCAAGCGAGTTGGCGACTGCCATGCCGAGGTCGTCATGGCAGTGCGTAGAGAAGATGATTTTGTCTGAGTCAGGAACGTTGGCGCGGACCTTCTCGAAGAGTGCTTTGTACTCAGCAGGCGTGGTGTAGCCGACGGTGTCCGGAATATTGATGGTGGTGGCGCCGGCATTGATCGCCGCTTCGACGCAGCGACAGAGGAAGTCGTGCTCGGTGCGAGTGCCGTCCTCGCTCGACCATTCCACATCGTCGGT
>DATARR010000032.1:0-12835 GCA_036264085.1 Thermoanaerobaculia bacterium
GACCTGCTCGTCCCCGTCGTGGACCTCGGGAGCGTGGAGCCCGGCCGCAGGGAGGCCGAGGCCCGGGCATTGACGGCCGCGGAGGCGCGGCGGCCGTTCGACCTGCGCCGGGCGCCGCTGCTGCGGGCCGTGCTGGTTCGGTTGGCGGGGGAGGAGCACGCGCTGTTGCTGACCCTGCACCACATCGCCTCGGATGGCTGGTCGACCGGGGTGCTGGTGCGGGAGATCGTGGCCCTCTATCGGGCGTTCTCTCAGGGTCAACCCTCGCCGCTGCCGGAGCTGCCGGTGCAGTATGCGGACTTTGCGCTCTGGCAGCGTGGCTGGCTTCAGGGCGAGGCGCTGGAGGCGCAGCTCGCCTACTGGCGGGAGGTCCTCGCCGGAGCGCCGGTGCTCCAGCTCGCCACCGACCGGCCGCGCACGGCTCTCCAGAGCCACCGCGGAGCCGATGTCGTCTTCCGCCTGCCGGCCGAGGTGAGCGAGGGAGTGCGGAGCCTGTCGCGCCAGTGGTGGGCCACGCCGTTCATGGTCCTGCTCGCGGGCTTCGAGGCCCTGCTCCAGCGCTACACCGGCCAGGACGACCTGATCGTGGGCTCGACCATCGCCAACCGCACGCGCAGCGAGCTCGAAGGGCTGATCGGCTTCTTCGTCAACACCCTGGCGCTGCGCGGGGATCTGTCGGGCAGTCCTGATTTCTCCGCCGTGCTGGTGCGGGTGCGGGAGTCGTCGCTGGGGGCCTACGCACACCAGGACCTGCCGTTCGAGAAGCTGGTGGCGGAGCTGCAGCCGGAGCGGGACCTGTCGCGTTCGCCGCTGTTCCAGGTGCTCTTCCAGCTCCCGGACACGCCGATCGATGCGAAGCCCGTGGAGCTGCCGGGCCTGGCTCTGCGCTCCATGGGAGCGGGGGGGCAGACGGCGAAGTTCGACCTGGTGCTCAGCCTGTTCCATGCGGGGACGACCTTCACTGGATTGCTCAACTACAACATGGGTCTGTTCGAAGCATCGACGGCAGAGCGGCTCGCTCGTCATCTCGGATCGCTGCTGGGAGCGATGGTGGCGGAGCCTTCCCTGCCGATCACTGCTCTGCCGCTTCTCTCGGCGACAGAGTGGCACCAACTCGTCCGGGAGTGGAACGAGGCGCCGGCCGAGTCCCTGGGCGCGGGCCTTCTGCACGAGCGATTCGCCGAGCAGGCGGCGCGTGCTCCCGAGACTACGGCCGTGGTCTGCGAGGGGGAGCGGCTGAGCTACGGCGATCTGGAGGCGCGCTCGAACCAGCTCGCGCGCCATCTGGTGCGCCTGGGCGTTCTGCCGGGCGACCGGGTGGGGCTGTGCCTTGAGCGGTCGGCGGAAATGGCAGTGGCCATCCTGGGCGTGCTGAAGGCTGGGGCAGCCTACGTGCCGCTCGATCCGGCCTATCCTCAGGAGCGGCTGGCCTTCCTGGTGGCGGACAGCCGGCCGCCGGTGGTGCTCACCCAGGAGTCTCTGGCCGCTCTCCTGCCACAGCCCGGAGCGGGTACGCGGGTGATCTTTTTGGATCGCGACGCGGAGCGGATCGCGCGCGAGCACGTTTCGAAGCCGCGCATCCCAGTCTCGGCGGAGTACCCGGCCTATGTGATCTACACCTCGGGCTCGACGGGCCAGCCGAAGGGCGTGGTGGTGCGGCACGGCAATGCCACGCGCCTGTTCTCGGCGACCGAGCGCTGGTTCGGGTTCGGTCCCGAGGACGTCTGGACGCTGTTCCACTCCTACGCCTTCGACTTCTCGGTGTGGGAGATCTGGGGCGCCCTGCTCCACGGCGGCCGGCTGGTGGTGGTGCCCTACTGGGTGAGCCGCTCGCCGGAGGCCTTCTACGAGCTGCTGCGCTCGGAGAGAGTCACCGTCCTGAACCAGACGCCCTCGGCGTTCCGGCAGTTGATCTGGGCCGAGGAGACGGTGCTCGCGGGAGCCGAGCCGGATCTCGCGTTGCGGTACGTGATCTTCGGCGGCGAGGCGTTGGAGCCGGCGGGCCTGGCACCCTGGTTCGAGCGGCATGGGGATGAGCGTCCACGGCTGATCAACATGTACGGCATCACCGAGACGACGGTGCACGTGACCTGGCGCGAGGTGGGCTGGGCGGACGTGAGCCGGGCGGTGAGCGCCGTGGGCTGCCCGATCCCGGACCTCGGGGTCTACCTGCTCGACTCCTCGCTGCAGCCGGTGCCGGTGGGCGTGCCAGGGGAGATCCACGTCGGCGGCGCCGGTCTGGCTCAGGGCTACCTGGACCGTCCGGAGCTGACGGCGGAGCGGTTCGTGCCCAATCCGTTCGGCGAGGCGGGCTCGCGGTTGTACAGGAGCGGCGACCTGGCGCGTCGCCTGCCGGACGGCGATCTGGAGTACCTGGGCCGGATCGATCATCAGGTGAAGATCCGCGGCTTCCGCATCGAGCTGGGGGAGATCGAGTCGGCGCTGGTGCACCACTTCGCCGTACGCGAGGCCGTGGTGCTGGCCGTCGACGACCCGGACCGGCGGCTGGTGGCCTGGGTGGTGCCGGCCGCGGGCGAGACGCCGTCGCTGTCGGACCTGCGGAGCTTCCTGGCGCAGAGCCTGCCGGACTACATGCTGCCCTCGGCGCTGGTGACGCTGGATGCTTTGCCGTTGACGGCGAACGGCAAGGTGGACCGCCGGGCCCTGCCCGCTCCCGAGGCGCAGAGGCCGGACGGCGCCGGTTCGATCGCTCCGCGGACGCCGCTCGAAGCCTACGTGGCCGGCCTCTGGCAGGAGGTGCTGAAGCTGGAGCGGATCGGCGTTCAGGACGACTTCTTCGCGTTGGGAGGCAACTCGATCAGCGGCGCGGTGCTGATCAATCGTCTCCAGCAGGAGCTCGCGGAGATCGTCCAGGTGGTGATGATTTTCGACCATCCAACAGTGGAAACTCTTTCTTCCTACTTGGCAAAGGAGCACCCGGAGGCTGTGATGCGGCTGTTGGGAAGCGATGCGGCGGGCCAGCCGCTCGAAGGTCCGAAGTCAGGGGAGCGGGTTGACGAATCGAAGCTCGCCAGTTTTCTCGAGCTCATCCAGCCGCCGCCGGCGCCGGTCGCCCCGCGGAAGAATCGCCGGGCAGTGCTCGTGCTGTCGCCGCCACGGTCGGGCTCGACGCTGCTGCGGGTGATGCTGGGGGGGCATCCGGAGCTGTTCGCGCCGCCGGAGCTGGAGCTGCTGTCGTTCAAGACGCTCCGTGAGCGCAGCGCCGCGTTCAGCGGGCGCGACAGTTTTTGGCTGGAGGGCGTGATCCGCGCCGTCATGGAGATTCGTGGCTGTGGCGCGGAGGAAGCGCGGGAGCTGCTCGCAGCCTTCGAGCGGGAGGACATGACGACCGCCGAGCTCTACGGCCGGATGCAGGATTGGCTGGGCAGGCGGACCCTGGTGGACAAGACGCCGTCCTATGCGCTCGATCCCGCGACCTTGCGAAGGGCCGAAGAGACGTTCGAGGAGCCGCTCTACATCCATTTGATCCGGCATCCCGGAGGCATGATCGGTTCCTTCGTGGAGGCGAAGCTCGATCAGATCTTCTTCCGCCGCGAGCACAACTTCTCGCGGCGCGAGCTCGCGGAGCTGATCTGGCTTGCCAGCCATCGAAACATCGGCAGCTTCCTCCAGGGGATCCCGGCGGGCCGGCAGCACCAGGTGCGCTTCGAGGACCTGCTGCGCGAGCCGGAGACCGTATTGCGGGGGATCTGCGGCTTCCTGGGTCTGGATTACGACCCGGCCATGGCGGAGCCGTACCAGCAGGGCTCGGCGCGGATGACCGACGGCCCGCATGCCGAGTCGCGGATGCTGGGCGACGTCAAGTTCCACACCTACTCCGGGGTGGACGTCTCGGTGGCCGATCGATGGCGGGAGGCCATTCCGGAATCGTCCCTCGGCAAGGAGACGCGCAAGCTGGCGGCTCAGCTTGGCTATGAAGAAACTCCCTCGGAAGCGGCCTTGCAGCCCATCCCGCGGGGCGGCTGGAGAGAAGGCGAGCCGCTGCCGCTGTCCTTCGCGCAGGAGCGGCTGTGGTTCCTGGACCAGCTTCAGCCCGGCAGCTCGGCCTACAACATACCCTTCGCGCTACGCCTCACGGGAGCGCTGGACGCCGTGGCACTCGGGAGAGTGCTGAGCGAGATCGTGCGCCGTCATGGGTCGCTGCGCACCGCGTTTGCCGTGCGGTCGGGCGTGCCTGTACAGGTGGTCGCGCCCGCCGTGCAACTGCCCCTGCCGTGGGTCGACCTGGGAGGGGTGGCGCCCGGCGGTCGGGAGACGGAGCTGCAGGCCCTCGCCGTGGCCGAGGCGTTGCGTCCGTTCGACCTGCGCCAGGCGCCGCTGCTGCGGGCTTTGCTGGTGCGGCTCGGGGTTCAGGATCACGCCTTGCTCCTGACTCTCCATCACATCGCCTCGGACGGCTGGTCGACTGGCGTGCTGGTGCAGGAGATGGTGGCCCTCTACCGCGCCTTCTCCCAGGGCGAGCCCTCCCCGCTTCCTGAGCTGCCGGTGCAGTACGCGGACTTCGCGCTCTGGCAGCGCGGCCGCCTGCAGGGCGAGGCTCTGGCAACGCAGCTCGCCTACTGGCGGAGCGTCCTCGCCGGAGCGCCGGTGCTTCAGCTCGCCACCGACCGGCCCCGCAGAGCTCTCCAGGGTCGCCGTGAGGCCGAGTCCGGCTTCGCTCTGCCGGGTCCGGTGAGCGAGGGAGTGGAGCGGCTCGCCCGGCAGCGGGGAGCGACGCCGTTCATGGTGCTGCTCGCCGGCTTCGAGGCGCTGTTGCAGCGCTACACGGGTCAGGACGACCTGGTCGTGGGCTCGATCATCGCCAACCGGACCCGCCGTGAGCTGGAGGGACTGATCGGCTTCTTCGTCAACACCCTGGCGTTGCGGGGGGACCTCTCGGGCGAGCCGGCCTTCTCCGACCTGTTGCTCCGGGTCCGTGAGTCGGCCGTGGGGGCCTACGCTCATCAGGACCTGCCGTTCGAGAAGCTGGTGGCGGAGCTGCAGCCGGAGCGGGACCTCTCCCGCTCGCCGCTGTTCCAGGTGCTCTTCCAGCTGCAGAACGCCCGGATGGACGCCGAGCCGGTGAAGCTGCCGGGCCTGGAGCTGCGGCCCATGGGGGCGGGTGGCCAGACGGCGAAATTCGACCTGGTGCTCAATACCTTCGGCGCCGGGTCGGCCTTCGGTGGGACGTTGAAGTACAACACCGACCTGTTCGAGCCGGCGACGGCGGCGCGGATCGTCCGGCACTTCACGACGCTGCTCGCGGGTGCGGTGGCGGAGCCGTCCCGGCGGCTATCCGAGCTGTCGCTGCTCTCTCCCGAGGAGAACCATCAGCTCGTCCGGGAGTGGAACGGGGCGCCGGCCGAGGACTTGGGCGCGGGCGTGCTGCATGAGCGGTTCGCCGGGCAGGCCGCGCGCGCTCCCGAGGCCACGGCCGTGGTGTGCGAAGGCGAGCGGCTGAGCTATGGCGATCTTGAGGCGCGCTCGAACCAGCTCGCGCGCTACCTGGTGCGCCTGGGCGTTCAGCCGGGCGATCGTGTGGGTCTGTGCCTGGAGCGGTCGGTGGCGATGGCGGTGGCGATCGTGGGCGTGCTGAAGGCGGGCGCGGCCTACGTGCCGCTCGATCCGGCGTATCCGCGGGAGCGCCTGGCCTTCCTGCTGGCGGACAGCCGGCCGCCGGTGGTGCTCACCCAGGAGGCGCTGGCCGACGAGGTCCTGCCGGAGCCCGGAGCGGGCACGCGGGTGGTCTTCGTCGACCGGGATGCAGATCGGATCGAGCGCGAGCGCACCTCGGCTCTCCGGATCGCGGTCTCGGCGGAGCACCCGGCCTATGTGATCTACACCTCGGGCTCGACGGGCCAGCCCAAGGGCGTAGTGGTGCGGCACGGCAACGCCGTGCGGCTGTTCTCGGCGACCGACCGCTGGTTCGGCTTCGGTCCCGAGGACGTCTGGACGCTGTTCCACTCCTACGCCTTTGACTTCTCGGTGTGGGAGATCTGGGGCGCCCTGCTCTACGGCGGCCGGCTGGTGATCGTGCCCTACTGGGTGAGCCGCTCGCCGGAGGCGTTCTACGAGCTGCTGCGAGCGGAGAGGGTGACGGTCCTGAACCAGACGCCTTCCGCCTTCCGGCAGTTGATCTGGGCCGAGGAGTCGGTGCTCGCCGGGGCCGAACCGGACCTCTCTTTGCGCTATGTGATCTTCGGCGGCGAGGCGTTGGAGCCGGCGAGCCTGGCGCCCTGGTTCGAGCGGCATGGGGACGAGCGCCCGCGGTTGGTCAACATGTACGGCATCACCGAGACGACGGTGCACGTCACCTGGCGCGAGGTGGGTTGGAGCGACGTGGGCCGGGCGGTGAGCGCCGTGGGCTGCCCCATCCCGGACCTCGGGGTGTACCTGCTCGACACCTCGTTGCGGCTCGTGCCGGTCGGCGTGCCGGGGGAGATCCACGTCGGCGGTGCCGGCTTGGCCGAAGGCTATCTCGGGCGTCCGGAGCTGACGGCGGAGCGGTTCGTGCCCCATCCGTTCGGCGAAGCGGGCTCGCGGCTGTACAGGAGCGGTGACCTGGCCCGGCGCCTGCCGGAAGGCGATCTCGAGTACCTGGGGCGGATCGATCACCAGGTGAAGATCCGCGGCTTCCGCATCGAGCTGGGGGAGATCGAGTCGGCGCTGGTGCGCCATCCGGCGGTGCGCGAGGCCGTGGTGCTGGCCGTCGAGGACCCGGAGCGCGCGGGTGGCGACCGCCGGCTGGTGGCCTGGGTGGTGCCGGCGGGCGAGGAGCCGTCGCTGTCGGACCTGCGCAGCTTCCTGGCGCAGAGCCTGCCGGACTACATGCTCCCCTCGGCGCTGGTGCTGCTGGAGTCTCTGCCGCTGACGGCGAACGGCAAGGTGGACCGGCGCGCGCTGCCCGCACCCGAGGCGCAGAGGCTGGACGACGCCGGCTCGATCGCTCCCCGGACGCCGCTCGAAGCCTTCGTGGCCGGGCTGTGGCAGGAGGTGTTGAAGCTGGAGCGGATCGGCGTCCAGGACGACTTCTTCGAGCTGGGCGGCAATTCGATCAGCGGCGCGGTGCTGATCAACCGCTTGCAGCAGGAGCTGGCGGAGATCGTCCAGGTGGTGGTGATCTTCGACCATCCGACGGTGGAGTCGCTGGCGTCCTACCTGGCCGCGGAACACCCCTCGGGAGTGGCTCGCCGGCTGGGCGCCGAGGCGGCGGGCCGGCCGCTGGGCGGCGAGGAACCCACGGAGCCGGTCGATGAAGAGAGGCTCGCCCGGTTCCGCAGCCTGGTCCCGCCGCTGTCGCCGCTGCCGGCCGTGGCGCGCAAGAACCCGCCGGCGATCTTCGTGCTGTCGCCGCCGCGCTCGGGCACGACGCTGCTGCGGGTCATGCTGGGCGGCCATCCGGAGCTGTTCGCGCCACCGGAGCTGGAGCTGCTCTCCTTCGCGACCCTGGCGGAGCGCAAGGCGGCCTTTCCGGGCCGCGACAGCTTCTGGCTGGAGGGGGTGCTGCGGGCCATCATGGAGATTCGCGGCTGCGGCCCCGACGAGGCCCGCGCCCTGATGACGGCCTGCGAGGAGGAGGGACTCTCGACGGCGGAGCTCTACGGCCGGCTGCAGGAGTGGCTGGGAGACCGGAAGCTGGTCGACAAGACACCCTCCTACGTGCTCCATCCGGAGGCGCTGCGACGGGCGGAAGAGGTCTTCGACGAGCCGTTCTACATCCACCTGATCCGCCATCCGTACGGGATGATCCACTCCTTCGAGGAGGCCAAGCTCGATCAGCTCTTCTTCCGCTCCGAGCATCCGTTCACGCGGCGGGAGCTGGCGGAGCTGATCTGGCTGGCGAGCCACGGGAACGTCGTGGAGTTCCTGGCCGGAGTGCCGGCCCGGCGCCAGCACTGGGTGCGCTACGAGGACCTGGTGGCGGACCCGGAAGGGACCCTGCGGGGCCTGTGCGCGTCGCTGGGGATCGAGTACCACCCGGACATGGCGGAGCCGTACCGGGAGAAGTCGTCGCGGATGACCGACGGTCTGTACGCGGAGTCGCGGATGCTGGGGGACGTGAAGTTCCATCAGCACTCCGCAGTGGACCGGCAGGCGGCGGAGCGCTGGCGGGAGCACTACCGTCAGGACTTCCTGGGGGAGCCGACCTGGGAGTTGGCCGGGCGGCTGGGCTATCCGCCGCGCCGGGCGGGCGCGGAGACGTGGACGGCGATCGCGGCGTTGCCGCTGGAGACGGACCGTGCGTACCCGCTCTCCTTCGCTCAGGAGCGGCTGTGGATCCTGGATCGCATGAACCCGGGCAGCCCGGTCTACAACATCTCGGCGGGAATGCGTCTCCTGGGCCGCCTGGACGTGCCGGCTGTGGCGCAGAGCCTCACCGAGATCGTGCGGCGTCACGCCGTGCTGCGCTCGGTCTTCACGACCTCCGGGGGAGAGCCGGCGCAGGTTCCGCAGCCGGCGGCCGCCGTGCCGCTGCCGGTCCTGGACTTGGCGGGGCTCCCCGACGCCGAGCGTGAAGCCGAAGCCCGGAGGCTGGCCCAGGTGCTCGCCCGCCAGCCGTTCGATCTCGAGCACGACCTCATGCTGCGGGTGGCCCTGGTACGCCTGGGCGAGGAGGAGCACGGGGCGTTCTTCGGCATGCACCACGTGGCCAGCGACGGCTGGTCGATGGGAGTGCTGATCCACGAGGTGTCGGCGCTTTATTCAGCCTTCTCCCAGAGGCAGCCCTCGCCGCTGCCGGAGCTGCCCATCCAGTACGTCGACTACGCCCGCTGGCAACGAGAGTGGCTGACCGGCGAGGTGTTGTCCGCCCAGCTCGCCTACTGGCGGCAGGCCCTGGCGGGAATCACGACGCTGCAGCTCCCCACGGATCGGCCGAGGCCGTGGGTGCAGACCTTCCGCGGCGCCACGCGCAGCTTCTCGGTGGACGGGACGACAGCCGGCGCCCTGAAGGTCCTGGGTCAGCGGGGAGGCGGGACTTCCTACATGTCGCTCCTCGCCGTCTTCGCCGCGCTGCTCCAGCGTTACTCGGGCCAGGAGGATGTGGCGGTGGGTTCGCCCACGGCCAACCGGCCCCGTCCGGAGCTGGAGAGTCTGATCGGGTTCTTCGTCAACACCCTGGTGCTGCGCACGGACCTGTCGGGCGCGCCGAGCTTCGAGACCTTGCTGGGCCGGGTGCGGGCCGCGGCGTTGGGAGCCTACGCCCACCAGGACGTGCCTTTCGAAAAGGTGGTCTTCGAGCTGCAGCCGGAGCGCAACCTGTCGACCTCGCCGTTGTTCCAGGTGATGTTCGCGCTGCAGAACGCCCGGGCGGGGGGCCTGACGTTGCCGGGGCTGACTTTGAAGCCCCTGAGTGCGGAGGGCACTACGGCGAAGTTCGACCTGTCCCTTGCCGTAGCCGAGAGCGGGGGCGGTTTCGCCGGCGACATCGAATACAACACGGATCTCTTCGACCGCTCGACGATCGAGCGCCTGCTGGGTCACTTCCGGAAGCTGCTGGAAGGGGTGGTGGCGGAGCCGGGCCGCAGCCTGGCGGAGCTGCCGCTGATGCCGGCTGCGGAACGCGATCAGATCCTGGTGGAGTGGAACGCCACGAGCCGTGAGGTGCCTGCGGGCTGCATCCACGAGCGGATCGCCGTCCAGGCGGCGCGCAGCCCCGGGGCCGTGGCGGTAGCCTGTGGCGGCGAGTCGCTGACTTATGGAGAGCTCGACCGGCGGGCCAACGGGCTGGCCCACCGGCTGCGGCGGCTGGGGGTGGGGCCCGAGGTGCGGGTGGGCATCGCCCTGGAGCGCTCGCTGGAGATGGTGGTCGGCATCCTGGCGGTGCTCAAGGCAGGCGGCGCCTACGTGCCCCTGGACCCATCCTACCCGGCGGAGCGTCTGGCGTTCATGCAGGAGGACGCCGGGATCTCGGTCCTGCTGTCGCAGGAAACCCTGCCGGAGGAGGCGGAGAGCGCCACGCCTCCGGCGAGCGGCGCGTGCGCGCAGAACGTCGCTTACGTGCTCTACACCTCGGGCTCGACGGGCCGGCCCAAGGGGGTGCAGGTCCCCCACGGCGCGCTGATGAACCTTCTCCTCGCGATGGCCGAGATGCTGGAGGTCACCGCGGGCGACACTCTGCTGGCCATTGCCTCGCTGTCGTTCGACATCGCCGGCCTGGAGCTCTACCTGCCGCTGCTGGCGGGAGGGCGCGTGGTGGTGGCGAGCCGCGAGGATGCGATCGACGGCCGGCGGCTGCAGACGCTGATCGCGGAGTCCGGTGCCACGGTGCTCCAGGCGACACCCGCCACCTGGCGCCTGCTGCTGGAGTCGGGCTGGCAGGGAGGGGAGGGCTTGAGAGGGCTCTCCGGCGGCGAGGCGCTGTCGCCGGTGCTGGCTGCGAGCCTGTTGCCGAAGGTGGCCTCGCTGTGGAACGGCTACGGCCCCACGGAGACCACGATCTACTCGACGGCGCAGGAGATCACCGGCGCGGGCCCCATCCTCATCGGCCGTCCCATCGCCAACACCGAGGCGTACGTGGTCGACGACAGAGGCCATCTCGTGCCGGCGGGCGTTCCCGGCGAGCTGCTGCTGGGCGGTGTGGGTTTGGCCCGTGGCTACCTGGGGCGGCCCGACCTGACGGGGGAGAGATTCGTGCCCGACCCGTTCGGCGCGGCGGGCTCGCGGCTTTACCGCACAGGGGACCTCGCCCGCTTCCGCGCGGATGGGCGATTGGAGTACCTGGGCCGCATCGACCACCAGGTGAAAGTGCGGGGTTTCCGCATCGAGCTCGGCGAAGTCGAAGCGGCGCTCGCCCGTCATCCCGAGGTCGCTGCGGCGGTCGTGGTGGCGCGGGAGGAGAGCTCGGCAGACCGGCGGCTGGTCGCCTACGTGGTGCCGCGGCAGGCCGGAGCGGATCTCTCCGCCGGCCTTCGCACCTGGGTGCGGCAGAGCCTGCCGGAGTACATGGTGCCCTCGTCCTGGGTATCCCTGGCGGAGCTGCCGCTGACGCCCAGCGGCAAGGTGGACCGCAAGGCGCTGCCGGCTCCGGCCTCCGGGGCGGGCGGTGCCATGGCGTTGCGCACGCCCACGGAGGAGATGCTGGCGGGGATCTGGGCGCGGGTTCTGGGCCGCGAGACCGTGGGAGCGGACGACCACTTCTTCAACCTGGGCGGTCACTCGCTGCTCGCCACGCAGGTCGTCTCACGAGTCCGCGAGGCCTTCGGCGTGGAGCTGCCGTTGCGGCGGATCTTCGAGACGCCGACCCTGGCAGGCCTCGCCCGGGACCTCGATGCTCTTCGGGCCGGTGACCTCGCCATGCCCCCGCTGCGGCCGGTACCGCGGGAAGGCGAGCTGCCGCTCTCCTTTGCCCAGGAGCGCCTCTGGTTCCTCGACCAGCTTCAGCCGGGCTCGTCCGCCTACAACATGCCGTTTGCCGTGCACTTGGCCGGCCGGCTCGACGTGGCGTCCCTGGCGGCCTCCCTGCGGGAGATCGTGCGGCGCCACGAGTCGCTGCGGACCTCCTTCGCGGTCCGCGACGGCCGGCCCGTACAGTCGATCTCGCCAGCCGTGGACCTGCCGCTCCCCCTGGTGGACCTCGGGAGCCTGGCAGCGGTGCGGCGGCAGGTGGCGGTGCGCGCGCTGGCGGCAGAGGAGGCCCGGCAGCCGTTCGATCTGCGGCAGGCGCCGCTGCTGCGCGCCCTGCTGGTCCGGCTGGAGGGAGAAGAGCACGCGCTGTTGCTGACTCTCCACCACATCGCCTCGGACGCCTGGTCGACCGGCGTGCTGGTGCGGGAGATGGTGGCTCTCTACCAGGCGTTCTCGCAGGGCGAGCCCTCGCCCTTGCCGGAGCTGCCGATCCAGTACGCGGACTTCGCCGTGTGGCAGCGCGGCTGGCTCCACGGCGAGGTGCTCGCGGCGCAGCTCGCATATTGGCGGGGAGTCCTCGCCGGGGCGCCGGTCCTTCAGCTTGCGACCGACTGGCCGCGCACGGCCCTCCAGGGCTACCGCGGAGCCAATGTCGCTTTCCGCTTGCCGGTCGAGGCGAGCGAGGGCGTGCGCACCCTGACGCGGCAGCGGGGAGCCACGCCGTTCATGGTCCTCCTGGCCGGCTTCGAAGCCCTGCTTCTGCGCTACACGGGTCAGGACGACCTGATCGTGGGCTCGACGATCGCCAACCGGACGCGCAGCGAGCTCGAGGGGCTGATCGGCTTCTTCATCAACACCCTGGGGTTGCGAGCGGAGCTTGCGGGGGACCTCGCCTTCTCGGACCTTCTGGTGCGGGCCCGGGAATCGGCGCTGGGAGCCTATGCACACCAGGACCTGCCGTTTGAAAAGCTGGTGGCGGAGCTGCAGCCGGAGCGGGACCTGTCACGCTCGCCGCTCTTCCAGGTTCTCTTCCAATTTCAGAACGCGCCGACCGATGCCGAGCCGGTGAAGCTGCCGGGCCTGGAGCTGCGGCCGATGGGGGCGGGCGGCCAGACGGCGAAGTTCGACCTCGTGCTCAACGCCCACGAAGCCGGAGGCATTATCGCCGGCGGGTTGAAGTACAACACCGACCTGTTCGAGCCGGCGACGGCGGCGCGCATCGTCCGGCACTTCGCGACGCTGCTCGCGGGAGCGGTGGCGGCGCCGTCCCGGCGTCTGTCCGAGCTGCCGCTGCTCTCGGCGGAGGAGAGCCATCAGCTCGCCCGGGAGTGGAACGAGGCGCCGGCCGAGGATCTGGGCTCGGGTGTGCTGCACAAGCGGTTCGCCGAGCAGGCGGCGCGCTCTCCCGAGGCCACGGCCGTGGTCTGCGAAGGGGAGCGGCTGAGCTATGGCGATCTTGACCGCCGGTCCAACCAGCTCGCGCGCCACC
>DATARR010000045.1:0-223900 GCA_036264085.1 Thermoanaerobaculia bacterium
GTTCCGCCCCCATTCGCGGATCCAGCGATCGGATTTGATCATCCCGGTCTCGTCTCTACAGGAAGCGGACCGGCGTCGTCACCTGCTCGCGGTGGATGGTGTCGACGAACCGGATGATCTTGCGCGACAGCGACATGAACAGGGACGAGGTGCGCGAGCCGCCGCCGAAGAAGCGGACGCCGCGCAGCAGCTCGCCATCGGTGACGCCGGTACAGCTGAATAGGATCTGGTCGCCGGGGGCGAGGTCCTCGGTCTTGTAGATCTTGGAAAGATCGTGAAAGCCGAGGGCGCGCAGGCGCTCCTCCTGCTCCTCCTTCTTCTCGTTGTCGGCATCGTGCGGCTTCAGCCGCGCCTGGATCTCGCCGCCCAGGCAGCGCATGGCGGCGGCGGTGATGACGCCCTCCGGCGCGCCGCCGATCCCCATCACGGCGTGGACGCCGGTGCCGCGCACCGCCGCCGAGATGCCCGCCGACAGGTCGCCGTCGGGGATCAGGCGGATGCGGGCGCCGGCCTCGCGGATGTCGGCGACCAGCTGATCGTGCCGGGGACGGTCGAGCACCACGATGGTCAGATCGCTGACCTGCCGTTTGAAGGCGTTGGCGATGTTGCGCAGGTTCTCGGCCACCGGGGCGTCGATGTGGGTGACGCCGCGGGCGGTGGGGCCGACGACCAGCTTCTCCATGTAGACGTCCGGGGCGTAGAGGAGGCCGCCGCGCTCGGAGGCGGCGAGCACGGTGATGGCGTCGGGCGAGCCGGTGGCGCAGAGGTTGGTCCCCTCCAGGGGATCGACGGCGATGTCCACCTGCACGGCGCCGTGCTTGCCGCGCTGGGCGCCCAGCTCCTCGCCGACGAAGAGCATCGGCGCCTTGTCGCGCTCCCCCTCGCCGATGACGATCCGGCCGTCCATCTGGATGCCGTCCATCTCGCGCCGCATCGCCTCGACCGCCACCTGGTCGGAGTACTTGCGCTGGCCGAAGCCCATGGTCTTGGCGGAGGCGATGGCCGCCTCCTCGGTGACGCGGATGAAGTCCTGCTCCAGCAGGTGATCCATGCCGAGCGACATCAGCGGGCGCTCCCCGCCGCCACCGGCTGTTCCTTCTCCTTCGGTTTGCGCACCGTGCGCTCCGGGGCGTTGAAGGCGGGGATGCCGGTGATCGCCTCGCCGATGATCAGGCCGTGGATGTCGTGCGTCCCCTCGTAGGTGTAGACCGACTCGATGTTGAGCATGTGGCGGATCACCGGGTAGTCGTCGACGATGCCGTTGGCGCCCAGGATCTCGCGGGCGAGCTTGGCGCACTCGCGGGCGAGCCAGATGTTGTTGCGCTTGCCCATCGAGATCTGGAACGGCTTGAGCTTCCCCGAATCCTTGAGCTTCCCGAGCTGGTAGGCGAGGAGCTGGGCCTTGCTGATCTCGGTCGCCATCCAGGCCAGCTTTTCCTGCACGAGCTGGTGGCAGGCGATCGGCTGGCCGTTGAACTGCACGCGCTCCTTGGCGTAGCTGAGCGCCGTATGGTAGGTCTCCATCGCCGAGCCGACGCCCCCCCAGGCGATGCCGTAGCGCGCCTGGTTGAGGCACATGAGGGCGTTCTTGAGGCCGGTGGTGCCGGGGAGGATGGCGTCGCCCGGGATGCGGCAGTCGTGGAAGCCCAGCTCGGAGGTGGTGGAGGCGCGCAGCGAGAACTTGCCGTGCTGATCCGAGGAGGTGAAGCCGGGGGTGCCCTTCTCGACCAGGAAGCCGCGCACGCCGTCGTCCGTCTTGGCCCAGACCACGGCGACGTCGGCCAGGGTGCCGTTGGTGATCCACTGCTTGGAGCCGTTGAGCACCCAGTCGCTGCCCACCTTCCTGGCATGGGTGCGCATGCCGCCGGGGTTGGAGCCGAAGTCGGGCTCGGTCAAGCCGAAGCAGCCGATGGCCTCGCCGCTGGCGAGCGGGGGGATCCAGCGGTCCTTCTGCTCCTGCGAGCCGAAGGTGTAGATGGGGTACATCACCAGCGAGCTCTGCACGGAGACGAAGCTGCGCAGCCCGGAGTCGCCGCGCTCCAGCTCCTGCATGATCAGGCCGTAGGCGACGCCGCCCAGGCCGGGGAGGCCATACTCGGTGAGGCTGGCGCCGAACAGGTTGAGGGCGCCCAGGGCCGGCACCAGCTCGAGGGGGGTGCGCCCCTCGCGGTGGCACTCCTCGATGATCGGCTTGACCTTGTCGTCGACGAAGGCGCGAACCGTGTCGCGCACCAGACGCTCCTCCGCGGTGAGAAGCGAGTCCAATTCCAGCAGATCAACGCCTGGGAAGCGGCTCACGAAATCTCCTCCTTCGAGCTTGCAGACGGATATCGGGGCGGCCGGGGCCGCGGCGAGGATGATAGCACGGGGGAGAGGCTCTTCAGGAGGTGGCAGAACCTATGAAAATGGAATAGGGGAGGGGGGTATACTGTTCTGGTAGGCGAGGAGGCTTCCCATGCAGCACCTGACACTTCAGATCGAGGGCATGAGCTGCGGGCACTGCGTCGCCCGCGTCGACAAGGCCCTCTCCAGGCTGGACGGCGTGCGCGTCCGCCGCGTCGACCTCGGCGCGGCCGAGATCGACCATGACCCGGCGCGCACTCCCTTCGCGCAGATCCGCCAGGCGATCGACGACGCCGGCTACACCGCTCGCGCTGTCGAGAGCGCAGAAAGCGTGGCGTGACATGGCTACGACCGTGATGGCGCCGGCGGTCCGCGCCCGGATCACCCTGCCGGTGGAGGGCATGACCTGCGCCGCCTGTCAGGCGACGGTGCAGAAGGCGCTCCAGCGCCAGCCCGGGGTGCTCGACGCCTCGGTCAACCTGATGATGAAGAGCGCGGCCGTGACCTATGACCCGGCGCTCGTCCAGCCGGGGGCGCTCGTGGACGCCATCCGCGAGACCGGCTACGAAGCCGAGCTGCCGCGGCCGGAGCAGACGGCCTTCGAGGAGCAGGAGGCCCGCGACCGCTCCCAGGAGCAGGAATTCCGCAGCCTGCGGCGCCAGGCCCTGGTGAGCGGCGCCGCGGGCATCGTGGCCATGCTCCTCTCCATGCCCCTGATGGCGGCGGGCGCGCACGCGGTCCACCTCGCGCAGGGAATGCCGGCCGGCGATCCCTTCATGCGCTGGGCCATGGAGTCCCTGACCCCCGCCCTGCGCGCGGCAATGCCCTGGCTCTACCGGCTCCCGCCGGCCTTCCTCTCGTGGTCCCTGCTCGTCCTGACCCTGGCCGTGATGGCCTGGGCGGGCCGGCGTTTCTACGTCCGCGCCTGGGCGGGCTTAAGCCACCGCTCGGCGGACATGAACACGCTGGTGGCCGTGGGCACGGGCGCGGCGTTCCTCTACTCCGTGCTCGCCACGGTCGCCCCCGGCTTCTTCCTCTCTCGCGGCGTGCCGCCCGACGTCTACTACGAAGCGGTGGTGATCATCATCGCCCTGATCCTCACCGGCAACGCCCTCGAAGCGCGAGCCAAGAGCCGCACCGCCGCGGCCCTGCGCTCGCTGGTGTCCCTGCAACCCAGGACGGCGCGGGTGCTGCGCGATGGCAATGAGGAGATGGACGTGCCCGTCGAGCAGCTCGCGGGCGGCGACGTGGTGATCGTCCGCCCCGGCGAGCGGCTGCCCGTCGACGGCGAGGTCCTCGCCGGCGCCAGCGCCGTGGACGAGTCGATGCTCACCGGCGAGTCCATGCCGGTCGAAAAGCAGCCGGGAGACCGGGTGATCGGCGGCACCATCAACCGCACGGGCGCCTTCCGCTACCGGGCCACGAACCTGGGCGCGGAGAGCGTCCTCGCCCAGATCGTGCGGCTGATGCGCGACGCCCAGAGCTCGCGCGCCCCCATCCAGAAGCTCGCCGACCGCATCAGCGGCGTCTTCGTGCCGGTGGTGATCGGCCTCGCCCTCGTCACCTTCGGGGCCTGGTTCCTGGCGGCGGACACGGCGCCGGCCGTGCGCGCCTTCGCGGCGGCCGTGGCCGTGCTGATCATCGCCTGCCCCTGCGCCATGGGGCTCGCCGTGCCCACGGCCGTGATGGTGGCGACGGGCCGCGGCGCCGAGCTCGGCATCCTCATCAAAGGCGGCGAGGCGCTCCAGCGCGCCGGCGACGTGACCACCGTCGTGCTCGACAAAACGGGCACTGTCACCGAGGGGATACCGGAGGTCACCGACGTCCTGCCGGCCCCCGGCGCGCCGCGCGGCGGCGCGGACGAGTTGCTGCGGCTGGTGGCCTCGCTCGAAGGCTCCTCCGAGCACCCGCTCGCCGACGCCCTGGTGCGCAAGGCCCGCAACCGGGGGCTCGCCCTGGCGCCCGTCGAAGGGTTCCAGTCCATCACCGGCCTGGGAGCCGTGGGCATCGTCGCGGGCTCCTTCGTGGCGGTGGGCAACGAGAAGCTGATGCACGAGTACGCCGCCGACGTGGCGCCCCTGCAAGCCGACGCCGAGCGCCTGGCCGGCGAGGGCAAGACCCCCATCTACACCGCCATCGACGGTGCCCTCGCCGGGCTGCTGGCGGTGGCCGATCCGATCAAGCCCTCCTCCCTGGAGGCCATCGCGCGACTGCGCAGGATGGGCCTCGACGTCGTCCTCCTGACCGGCGACAACCGGCGGACGGCCGCGGCCGTGGCGCGCCAGGCGGGAATCGGCCGCGTGGTGGCGGAGGTCCTGCCGGACGGCAAGGTGGCCGAAGTCCAGCGGCTCCAGAAAGAGGGCGCCGTGGTGGCCATGGTGGGCGACGGCGTCAACGACGCGCCGGCCCTGGCCCAGGCGGACTTAGGGGTCGCGATCGGCACGGGCACCGACATCGCCGTCGAAGCGAGCGACGTCACCCTGATGCGGGGCGATCCGCGCGGCGTCGCGACGGCCATCGCCCTTTCGCGGCGCACCATGCGGACGATGAAGGAGAACCTTTTCTGGGCCTTCGTCTACAACGTGATCGGCATTCCGGTGGCCGCGGGCGTCCTGTACCCGATCTTCGGCGTGCTGCTCTCCCCCGTCCTGGCGAGCGCGGCCATGGCCCTGAGCTCCGTCAGCGTGGTCACCAACAGTCTCCGCCTCCGCCGCGCGCGGCTGGCGTAAGCCCAGGAGGAGGATTGAACATGGAAACGGCGAAAGCCCTCGACGAGATCCACGCAGAGCGCAGGGCGGCGGGAGTCGATCCCGAGATCAAGGACCGCAACCTCAAGCGCCTGCGCCGCATCGAAGGCCAGGTGCGGGGTCTCCAGAAGATGATCGAGGACGACCGCTACTGCGCCGACGTCCTCACCCAGATCTCCTCCGTCCAGGAAGCCCTCCGCTCCGTCAGTCGCGAGCTGATGAGGAACCATCTCAAGCACTGCGCCACCAAGGCGATCAAGACCGGCGCGGAGGAGGCGGAGGGGATGTATGACGAGTTGATCGAGCTGATTTATAAGCATAGCCGGTGAGAGCCGAGCAACTCGCGGAGCACCAGGTCGGCTCCGCGTTCTGGTGAGAAGGTCCAGACCGATCTCCACGAGGTTCAGACCTCGGTCTGCAGGGCTCCGACCTCGGTCGCGAAGGCTCTGACCCCGGTCGACGAGGCGCAGACCCTGGTCGCGATGGCCCTGACCTCGGTGCAGGGGGGGCAGAGCCTGGTGCGGAGGGAGCAGACCCCGGTCTACAGGCTTCGCACCTCAGTCTACAGGGCTCAGACTCTGGTCAACAGACTTCGGACCTCGGTGCGGAGGGCTCGGACCTCGGGGCGGACGGCGTTGAAATCGGAGCCGGCGGCGTTCAGGTTGGCGCCGGCGGCGTGGAGATGGGACTGGAGAGCCCCCGTCTTTGGCGGTGAGGGCGGGGTTACACTAGCGAGGCCATGACGTCCGGCCACGATCTCGACGGAGTCCGCTCCGAGCTGCGGCGGCTGGGATATCTCGACCGCGGCTTCGAGCGCTTCCTGCTGCAGGACGCCCTCAAGCCGCGGCAGCCGGCGCGGGCGCTGCTGGGGCTCATCGCCAAGGTGGGGCTGCTCGCGGGGCTGGCGCTGGCGGCGGCCCTGTCGCTGGCGCTGGCGGTGGCCAACGGCAGCCTGACGACGAGCCCGCTCGACCTCGTCGCCCTCTTCGTGCATCTCTTCCCGCCCCTGGCGCTGGCGACCGGCCTCGCCTTCCTCGCTCTCTGCGGGGTGATCCTGGTGGTCATCCGCTTCGCCCACGTGCGCCGCATCGAGACCCTCTCCCTCATCGTGGCCCTGGCCGCCGGCGCGGGGGTGCTGGCCCTGGCGCTGCGGCTCGGGCGCGAGGTGCTCTCGGAGGGGCGGCTGGAGCAGGTGGCGGTGCTCGTGCTGGCGACGCCGCCCGTGGTCTACCTTCTGATCAAGCTGGTCTATCAGGGGCTGCTGTCGCTGGCCATCCGCTTCACCGAGGAGGCGCCGCTGGGGCGGCTGTTCTCCCGCCGCTGGCTGGGGTTCGTCATCGTGCTCGCCATCGCGTTGCTCACGCTGCCAGCGGTGGTCCTCGCCCGGCGGGTGCCGGCGCCGGCGCCGGCGACCCTGCCCACGGGGCCGGGCGAGAGGGTGGTGCTGGTGGGGATCGACGGCGTGCTCCCCGAGGAGATCGACTATCTGCTGAGCCTGGGAGAGCTGCCGGAGATGAGCCGCCTCGCGCGCACGGGCCGGGTCTTCAGCTATCGCCGCAAGCCGGAACCCCCGGCGTCGTTCTGGACCGCGGTGGCGACCGGCATTCCGGGGCCGGACCACGGCGTCACCGCGCTCGACAGCTTCCTCCCCCGGGGGTGCCGGACGCCGCTGGCGAAGAACGGCCCCCTGCGCGCCTGGTGGAGCCGCGTCGAGGTGCCGCTGGGTCTCGCCGAATACCGGCCCGTCCTGGCCAACCGGCGGCGGGCGTTCGCCGTCTGGGAGCTGGCCTCGCGCGGCGGCGATCCGGCGCTGGCGGTGAACTGGTGGGCCACCTATCCGGCCGAGCCCATCCCCGGGCTGGTGGTGGCGCACGGCGCCTATCAGCTCCTGCGCGAGCAGGCCGGCGGAGCGGTGGAGCCGAAGACGGCGCAGGCGGAGGTCGCGGCCCTCGCCGGCGCGGCGGGCGCCGCTCCCGGGAACGATCGCGATCCGCGCCTCGCGGCGGCGCTGCCGCCGGACATGGCCGCCGGGGTGCTCGACCGCGCCGTGGTCCCCGACCGCTTCTACCGCGAGGTCTTCGCCCGTCACCTGGCTGCGGGGGCCGCGGCTCCGCGGGCGGCGGCCCTCTACCTGCCGGGGCTCGATATCGCCGCCGCCGGCTGGCGGGGGGGCGACGTGGCGTTCGCGGACCTGGTGCGCGCCGAGATGGGAGCGACGGACCGGCTGCTGGCCGGGGCGTTGGACGGCGTGGGCACGGTGGTGCTGGTGCTCGATCCCGGGCGACGGAGAGAGGGAGGCGAAGGGCGCATTCTCTTATGGCGGCGCGCGGGCTGCGCCGGGGCGCGGGCGGCCGGTCCCCCGGTCGTGGCGCCCGAGGCGGTGGCCGCCGCCCTGCTGCGCGCCCTCGGCCTGCCGCAGAGCGCCGAGCTGCCGCCGCCCCCTCCGGGATGCCGGTGGGAGCCGCCGCCGGTGATCGTCGCCGGCTATGGCGAGCCGCACCGCGGCACGCCGCAGGGACCCGAGAGCGAGGAGTACCTGCGCAGCCTGCGATCGCTGGGCTATTTGTAAAGCTTGTAAAGCGAAATGCACGGCCGGGACGGCTTGTTGACTCTTTGGCCCCTGAATCGGGGTCAGATGCACCCTTAGGAGAAGGAGATCCTTATGTCCTTGCGGATCGTGCCGGCGCTGCTGCTCCTGGCGGCCTCGCCGGCTCTCGCGGAGATGGCTGAACCCATGCAACTGCCCGTTGAGCACGCTACGGAGAAACGTCTCGTCTACCCGGAGTCGGCCCGCGTCGAGCAGGTGGACGATTATCACGGCGTCAAGGTGTCCGATCCCTATCGCTGGATGGAGGACGTGGACTCGGAGAAGACCCGGGCCTGGGTGACGGCGCAGAACCAGGTGACCTCGGCCTATCTCGCCGCCATCCCCGAGCGCGAGCCGATCCGCGCCCGGCTGACGGAGCTGTGGAACTACGAGCGCTACGGCGTCCCCACCCAGCACGGCGGGCGCTACTTCTTCACCCGCAACGACGGCCTGCAGAACCAGAACGTCCTCTACCGGGTGGATTCGCTGAACGGCGAGGCCAAGGTCGTGCTCGATCCCAACCTGCTGTCGCAGGACGGCACGGTCGCCCTCTCGGGCACGGGCCTCACCGAGGACGGCAAGCTGCTCGCCTACGCCCTCTCCTCCGGCGGCTCGGACTGGCAGGAGTGGCACGTGCGCGTGGTGGAGACCGGCCGCGACCTGCCGGACGTCCTGAAGTGGGTGAAGTTCTCCAACGTCGCCTGGACCCACGACAACAAGGGCTTCTTCTACAGCCGCTACGACGAGCCGCGGGAGGGGCGCCAGCTCGAGGACGCCAACTTCTATCAGAAGCTCTACTACCACCGGCTGGGCACGCCCCAGTCCGCGGACGAGCTGGTCTACCAGCGGCCGGACAAGAAGGAGCTGGGTTTCGCGGCGTCCATCACCGAGGACGGCCGGTATCTCGTCATCCACGCCTGGCGAGGGACGGAGACCGACAACGGCATCTTCTACAAGGACCTCCAGACGCCCGGCTCCAAGGTGGTGGAGCTGCTGGGGCGGTTCGACGCCGCCTACGAGTTCATCGAGAACGACGGCCCGGTCTTCTGGTTCAAGACCGACCTCAGCGCGCCCCGCGGCCGGGTCATCGCCGTCGACGTCCGCCACCCCGAGAAGGAGCACTGGCGGGAGGTGATCCCGCAGGCGGCCGAGACCCTCCAGGGGGTGAGCTGCCTGCACGACACGCTGGTGGCCCTCTATCTGAAGGACGCCCACGCCGAGGTGCGGCGGTTCGACCTCCAGGGCAAGTTCCTCCATGAGCTGGAGCTTCCCGGGCTGGGGGCGGTCGAGGGCTTCACGGGACGGCGCAAGGACCGCGAGACCTTCTACTCCTTCGCCAGCTACACCTCCCCCGGCACCATCTACCGCTACGACCTGGAGACGGGCAGGAGCACCGTCTTCCGCCGGCCGGAGATCCGGGGCTTCGATCCCAATCAGTACGAGACGAAGCAGGTCTTCTACCCGAGCAAGGACGGCACCCGCATCCCCATGTTCCTCACCTACAAGAAGGGGCTGAAGCTCGACGGCTCGAACCCCACCTACCTCTACGGCTACGGCGGCTTCAACGTCGCGCTGACGCCGGCCTTCTCGCTCTCCCACGTCGTGTGGATGGAGCGCGGCGGCATCTACGCCGTGGCCAACCTGCGGGGGGGCAGCGAGTACGGCGAGGACTGGCACCAGGCGGGGATCAAGCTGCGCAAGCAGAACGTCTTCGACGACTTCATCGCCGCCGGCGAGTGGCTGGTGGCGAGCGGCTACACCTCGCGCCAGAAGCTGGCCATCGCCGGCTACAGCAACGGCGGCCTGCTCACCGCCGCCTCCATGGTGCAGAGGCCGGACCTCTATGGCGCGGTGATCGTGGGCGTCGGCGTGCTCGACATGCTGCGCTTCCACAAGTTCACCATCGGCTGGGGATGGACCTCCGACTACGGCTCGCCGGACGATCCCCAGGAGTTCAAGGCGCTCTACGCCTACTCGCCGTACCACAACCTGCGGCCGGGGACGGCCTATCCGCCGACGCTGATCACCACGGCGGACCACGACGACCGGGTGGTTCCCGCCCACAGCTTCAAGTTCGCGGCGGCCCTGCAGCGGGCCAACGGCGGGTCCAATCCGACGCTGATCCGCATCGAGACCCGCGCCGGCCACGGCGGCGGCAAGCCGGTGTCGAAGAAGATCGAGGAGGCCGCCGACGAGCTCTCCTTCCTCTTCCACGCCCTGGGACGGCAGCCGGCGCCGGCAGGGGAGGGGGCGCAGCGGACGGCGGGGGAGTGAAGGCCGGGGCCGCATGGGCCGGCCTCCTTCTCCTCCTCGCCCTGACCGTCCCTCTCCCTGCCCAGCCGCGGCGCTCGCGGGAGTCCGAGCTGGCGGCGCTGCGGGCGGAGATCGCCCGGCTCACGCAGCGACTGGAAGTGGCGCGCCAGGCGCAGACGGGGATCCAGGGCGAGCTGCAGAGCGTGGACGTGGAGCTCCAGCTCCAGGAGACCCGCCTGGCCGAGGCGGTGGCGGCGCGCGACCTCGCGGCCCGCCGGGTGGCGGCGGGCGAGGCGGACGTCCACCGCCTCGAAGGGGAGCTCGCCACGGCGCGAGTGGACCTGCGGCGGCGGCTCGGCGGCCTCTACCGCCTGGGCCGCCAGGGGTATCTCCGGCTGTTCCTGTCGCTCAAGCCCGACCGCCGGCTCCTCCCCTCCGTGCGCCTGCTGCGCTACCTCGCCCGCCGCGACCGCACCGCCATCGATCGCTACCAGCAGGCGCGGGCGGACCTCGACCGCGAGCGCGTCCGGCTGGTGGCCCGCCGGCGGGAGACCGAGCAGTGGATCCGCAGCGAACAGGCCCGTCGCGGCCAGCTCGTGGCGGTGCGCGAGCACAAGCAGCAGCTCCTCGCCCGTGTGGTCCGAGAGGGGCAGACCCTCGCCGCGCGCGCCAGCGAGCTTCAGGACCGGGAGAAGAAGCTCGCCGCCTTCCTCGACCTCCTCGCCGGCAGGAACCCCGGCTCGCCCGCCGGCACCCCCATGGCGCAGTTCCGGGGCGTCCTCGACTGGCCGGTCGAGGGGCGGGTCACCGCCGGCTTCGGCTCCACCCTCGACCCCCGCTACCACACCCGGGTGCCGCACACCGGCGTCGACCTGGCGGTGGCGCCGGGGGCGGAGGTGAAAGCGGTCTTTCCCGGCAAGGTGCTCTTCGCCGCGCCGTTCCAGGGCTACGGCAACACGGTGATCGTCCAGCACCCCGGGCGCGTGTTCACCCTCTACGCCGGGCTCGGCTCGATGCGGGTGGGCAAGGAAGATATGGTATCTTTGGGGGACGCCGTGGGGCTCGCCGCGGACCGGCTCTACTTTGAGATCCGCGTCGAGAACCATCCAGAAGACCCCTTGACTTGGTTACGGTAGGGGAATCATGAGCCGCAGTCGCATCGTCTTCTTCTTCCTCTCCGCCATTCTCGTCTTCCCCCTGCTCGCGGCGACGCTGCTGCGGGCCGCCGACACCGGTCAGGCGAAGCCGGAGGACGACTCGTTCTACAAGTACCTCGCCGTCTTCAGCGAGACCCTGGGACTGGTGCGCCAGGCCTACGTCGACGATCCGAACATGGACGTCCTCATGGCCGGCGCGCTCGACG
This sequence comes from Thermoanaerobaculia bacterium, assembly GCA_036264085.1. Taxonomy (GTDB): domain Bacteria; phylum Acidobacteriota; class Thermoanaerobaculia; order Multivoradales; family UBA5704; genus DATARR01. The sequence continues at coordinate 11,294 of DATARR010000045.1, forward strand.
GCACCACCGACGCCCTCGATCCCTTCTCCCTCTACGTGCCGGCCTCCCAGGTCTCCGGCTACCTCCAGGCCAACACGGTGGGCAAGCGCTACAGCGGCATGACCCTGCTCAAGGAGCGGGGGATCGCCTTCGTGGTGGCGGTGGAGAAAGGCAGCCCGGGCGACGGCGCCGGCATCAAGCCCGGCGACATCGTGGCCAAGATGAACGGCCGCTCGACACGGGTGATGCCGCTCTGGGAGATGCAGGAGGCGCTCGCCGCCCAGCCCGGCAGCAAGGTGACGATGGAGCTGATCCGCGCCGGCGAGCCGGTGCAGGTCGCCTTCGAGCTCAAAGCCTTCGAGCCGCCGCCGGTGAGCCTGGAGGTGGTCGACGGCGTGCCGGTGCTGCGCATCCCGACCTTCGACGACAAGACCGCCGCCGCCGTGCGCGACGCCCTGACGAGGAACGGCGACAAGGTGAAGGACAAGCTCCTCGTCGACCTGCGGGGCGTCTCCTCGGGCGACGCCGAGTCGGCCTATGCCACGGCCCGGCTGTTCACCACCGGCGAGATGGGCGCCCTGAAGCGCCGCGCCGAGGAGCTGCAGGTCTTCAAGAGCGACGACCGGCCGGCCTGGCAGGGGAAGATGGTGATCCTGGTCGACCGCGGCACCCTGGGCGCCGCCGAGGTCTTTGCCACCGTGCTGCGGCAGAAGCAGAAGACCGAGCTGGTGGGTGAGCGCACCTTCGGCCACGCCGGCCGCCAGGGCTCCGCCGATCTCTCGTCGGGCGGGCGGCTGCTCTTCACCGAGGCCTTCTACACCGGTCCGGACAAGAAGCCGCTCAACGAGGCGCTCAAGCCCGACCTCCTGGTCGACGAGCGCAGCCGGACGTACCTGGAGAAGGACACGCCGATGAGCGAGCTGATCCTGCGCCGCGGTATCCGCCGCCTGCTGGGCCAGGAGCCCGAGACCGAGGCGAAAGCCGCCTGAGTCCGCGGGACCCCTCCCCGAAGCGCATGGCCCGCCGTCCCCCCTCGCGATCAGGGTCCGGCGGGCTCTGGCTTTTCCTGCTCGGCCTGCTGGTGGGGGCCGGCGTCTTCTACTTTTACGTTCAGCGCCCGGCGGGTCCCTCCCCGTCTCCCGCTTCGCGGGAGACGCCGGCGCCGCCGCGGCGCAAGGCCGTCTCATCGGGCCGATCCGACCGATCCGACAGATCCGACAGATCGGATCACGTCGAGCCCGGGCCGGAGCCGAAACCGGTGACGGTGTCCTCCGGACCCGTCCACGGCGCCCGCGTGGCGCTGGTGATCGACGACCTCGGCGGCAGCGTGGACGACCTGCGGCCGCTGGTGGGTCTGGGGGTGCCGGTCACCTACGCCGTCCTCCCCTTCGAGGCCGAGACGCCCCAGGTGGTGGCCGAGCTGCGGCGGCGCAACGCGGAGATCCTCCTCCACCTGCCCATGGAGCCGAAGAACGGCGCGAACCCCGGCCCCGGAGCCCTGTTCCAGCGCATGACCGACGACGAGCTGCGACAAAGGACGATCGCCGCCCTGCGCGCCGTCCCGGGCGCGGTGGGGGTGAACAACCACATGGGCTCGCTGCTGTCGTCCGAAGAGGGACCGATGAACACGGTGCTGGGGGTGATCGCCGAGCGCCGGCTCTTCTTCCTCGACTCCCGCACCAGCGCCGAAAGCGTGGGCTACAAGGTGGCGACCGGGCTCGGCATCCCGGCCGCCGAGCGCCAGGTCTTCCTCGACGGCGATGCCGCGCCCGAGGCCATCCGCACCCAGTTCCAGCGCCTGCTCGACCTCGCCCGCTCGCGCGGCGCGGCCATCGCCATCGGCCACCCCCATGCCGCGACCCTGGCGGTGCTGGCGAGCGAGGTGCCGAAGGCCAAGGCGGCGGGGTACGAATTCGTGCCGGTGAGCTATCTGCTGACGCGTCCGGGCGGGGAGTAGCTACTCCGCCCGTAGCACCTCGATCGGGCGCCGCTCCAGCGCCCGGTAGCTGGCGGCGAGACCGGCGAGCACGGCCAGGAGGACGGTGCCGCCCAGGGCCACGGCCAGCGAGACCGCGTTGAGCTGCCAGGGGATCTGGAAGCCGCGGGTGATCACGCCATAGGCGAGGGCCGTGCCGCCGAGAGCGCCGATGCCGCCGGCCACCAGGCCGATCAGGGCGTACTCGGCGGCGAAGGTGGCCGCCACACCGCGGCGGGTCATCCCCAGCGTCTTGAGCAGCGCCACTTCTCTCCCGCGGCGGGCGGAGCCGGCGCTGATCGCTCCCGCCAGGATGGCGATGCCCGCCACCACCGTGAAGCCGCCGAGGAAGCGGATGCCCAGGCTGATCCGCTGCAGCACCTTGAGCACCTTCTCCAGGATCTCGCGGATGCGCAGCAGGGTGACGTTGGGATAGCTCGCGGCGAGAGCGTCCTGCGCCCGTTGCTCGCCCCCCCGGGGTAGGCGGGCCACGGCGAGCCGCTGCTGCGGCGCCGACTCCAGCACGCCGGGCTTCACCACTAGGAAAAAATTGATGCCGAAGGTCTGCCAGTTCACCGTCCGCAGGCTGGTGACCTCGAGATCGATGGGCACGCCCTGGACGTCGAAGCTCAGGGTCGAGCCCACGTGCGCTCCGATCCCTTCGGCGAACTCCTTCTCGAGGCTCACCTCGGCATGAGCGGGAGAGGGATCGGGAGCGCTCCACAGCCTGCCCGCGACGATCTGGTTGTCCCTGGGCAGCTCTTTCATATAGGTGAGGCGCTGCTCGCGGGTGAGCCCCCAGCGGCGCTCTCCCTCCCGCCGCTCCACCAGGTCCTCGACCTTGACGCCGTCGATGGCCCTGAGCCGCGCCATGACCACCGGCACCGACTCGACGCCCGTGGCGCCGGAGTCGTGGAGCACCTTCTCGACCCCGGGCCACTGGCCGGGCTGGATGTCCACCAGGAAGGCGCTGGGCGCGTTGGCCGGCATCTCGGCCGAGAGCTGCGCGGCGAGGCGCTGCTGCACGAGCGACATGCCGAGTACCACCAGCACGCCGAGCCCGAGGGCGACGATGGCGCTCGCTCCCGCCGCGCCCGGCCGGGCGAGCGCCGCGAGGCCCTGCCGCAGCCAGAGGCTGGCGAAGTCCCGGGGCAGGCGGCGCACCAGCCAGGTCACCAGGAGGGCGGCGCCGGCGAGGAGGGCCGTCACCAGCGCCACGCCGCCCGTGAACTGCGCGCCCAGGAGCGGCGAGTGCGATTGCAGGGCGGCCATCCCCCAGATCCCCAGCCCCAGGACCAGCATCGTGGCCACAGCCACCCAGCGGTGGCGGGGGAGGGGCTCGGCGTCGCGGCGCAGCACCCGGGCCGGAGGGACGCGCAGCACGGCCGAGAGCGGCGGCAGGCTGAACAGCAGGGCGACGCCCACCCCCAGCGCCAGGCCGCGCAGCAGGGCCACCGGCTGCCAGGGGTCGATCAGCTCGGCCGGGATCAGATCGGGGAAGAGCCGCGGCAGGATGAGCTGCACGATGGCTCCCGCCACGATCCCCACCAGACTGCCGGCGAGGCCGAGCAGGACTGTCTGCCCGAGATAGAGCGGGAAGATCTCCCGCGGACGCAGCCCCAGGCACTTGAGCACGGCAATGGCGTCCAGCCGGCCGGCGAGCCAGGCGCGCACGCTCTGGGCGACCCCAATGCCGCCCACGAACAGCGAGAGCAGGGCCACCAGGCCGAGGAACCGCTCGATGCGGTCCAGGTTCTGGCGCAGGGCCGGCTGCGCCTGGCGCCAGGTCTCGACGCGATAGATCTCGCCCGGGGGGAGGACCTGCTTCAGCGCCTCGGCGGCGGCGCTGAGCCCGGCGGCCGAGGTCCCCTCCGGCAGCTTGAAGAGGGCGCGATAGCTGACGCGGCTCCCCTGGCCTTCGAGCGACGTGCGGGCGAACCCCGCGCCGGAGAGGAAGACGCGGGGGCCGAGAGTGAAGGAGATGCTCACCCGGTCCGGTTCCGATACCACGATGCCGGCGACGCGGAACGGCTGGCCGCCGATCATGACGTCGTCGCCCACCCTGCGTCCGAAGCGGGCCAGCAGCTCCGAGGCCACCACCGCTGTGCGGGGGGTGAGCAGCTCGTGGAGGGGGCGCCCGGGGCGCAGCACCAGCTTGCCGTAGAAGGGGTAGACGCCGTCCACCACCTTGAGCTCCACGAGCTGGCTGGGACCCGGCTGGCCGTTGCGCCCGGGGACCGAGGCCACGGTGACCGTCTCCCTGAGGTTGGTGCGCTCGACGCCGTGGAATTCGGCGAGCGCGCCGTCCACCTCGGGCGGGAGCGGGCGGTTGCCGCGCACCGCCAGGTCGGCGGCGAGGAGCTGGCGGGCCTCGCGGCGGATCCCCTGGTCGAGGCTCGCCGAGAGGCCGGCCACGGCCACCACGGCGGAGACGCCCACCGCCAGGCAGGCGATGAAGAAGGTCAGCCGGCCGCGCGAGCCGCGGGACTCCCGCAGCAGTGTGCGGACGAAGAAGCCGGGGCTCACGACAGCGCCCCGGTTTCGGCGGGCACGGCGAGCACGGGCTGCTCGTCCCGCTCCACCCGGCCGTCGCGGAGGTGGATCCGCCGGTCGGCGAGGGCGGCCACGGCCGGATCGTGAGTGACCAGCACCAGGGTCGTGCCCTCGCGGCGCCGCAGCTCGGTCATCAGCTCCAGGATCCGGCGCCCGGTGGCGCCGTCGAGGTTGCCGGTGGGCTCGTCGGCGAGGAGGATGGGCGGCCGGGCGGCGAAGCCGCGGGCGAGCGCCACCCGCTGCTGCTCGCCGCCGGAGAGCTGGCTGGGATAGTGGTGGCCGCGGTCGGCGAGCCCCACGGCGGCGAGCAGCTCATTGGCCCGGCCGACGGGATCGGGCTGACCCGAGAGCTCGATGGGGAGCAGCACGTTCTCCCGCGCCGTGAGGTTGCCGAGGAGCTGGAAGCTCTGGAAGACGAAGCCGATCTTGTGCCGGCGCAGCAGGGCGAGCTCGTCCTCGGACAGGGCCTGGATGGCCGTGCCGTCGATCCACACCTCGCCCGCGGTGGGGCGGTCGAGGCCGGCCATCAGGGCGAGGAGGGTCGACTTGCCGCTCCCCGAGGGGCCGAGGACGGCGGCGAACTCGCCGGCCTGGAACGTCAGGTCGACGCGGTCGAGGATGGTCAGCTCCCGGCCGCCGGACGGGAGCTTGCGGGTGAGCTGCCGCAGCTCGATGCGCGGGGAGTTCATGGAAATAAGCGGAGGGGGTTGGGGTTTTCTCTGTTGGGATGATCGACGATATGTGGCGAAAGCTGGCAACCCTCACCCTCGCGCTGCTTATTCCCCTGGCCGCGGCGTGCGGCCCGCGGGTTTCCGACGATGCGCCGGCTCCCAGGCCGGCCCGTCCGGCCCCGGCCGCGGCGGCGCCGGCTGTCTCTGGAAACGCTGCCGCCGCCCAGAGATTACCGGTCGTCGTCTTCCTGGGCGACAGCCTCACGGCCGGCCTGGGGCTGAACGAGGACGAGGCCTATCCGGCGCTCCTCGGCAAGAGTCTCCAGCAGGAGGGCCTCCCCGTCCGCGTGGTCAACGCCGGCGTCAGCGGCGACACCACGGCCGGCGGCCTCTCCCGCCTGAGCTGGCTGCTCAAGCAGCACCCGGACGTGGTGGTGGTGGCGCTCGGCGCCAACGACGGCCTGCGCGGCCTGCCGGTCCAGCAGGCCGACGCCAATCTGCGTGAGATCGTCCGTCGCTAGCGGGCGGCCGGCGCCCGCGTCCTCCTGCTGGGGATGCAGATGCCGCCCAACTATGGCCCGGAGTACACCGCCCAGTTCTCCGCCATGTACCCGAAGATCGCGAGCGACCTGAACGTCCCCCTCCTCCCCTTCATGCTGGCCGGAGTCGGCGGCAACCGCGACCTCAACCAAGCGGACGGCATCCACCCCACGGCCCGGGGGCAGGAGATCGTGGCGAAGAACGTGCTGCCGTATCTGACCCGCCTCCTCGACGAGAGGGGAGCGAAGACCCCGGCGCGAGCGGAAGGAGGCAAATGATGGCGATAATCATGGCGTCGTGCTATCATTTGAATCATTCGAGCCCGGCTTTCTCCGTCGGGCTGGCCATTTGGCCGAGGAGGGAAGCATGGAAGGGAACCGGAGCGCACAGCTCGATCGGGTGCGGACTCTCCATCGCGTCATCCTGGCGGGGCTGGGCGCCCTGGTGAAGGCGCGGCAGGAAGGGGGAGACGACCTCTTCCGAGAGCTGGTGGAGAAGGGCGAGAAGCTGGAGGCGCTGGGGGCGGTGGCGGATCGGTCGCTGGCGGACATCCCTCCTGTCGAGCCGGCTATCGCCGCCGAGGGCCGGGAGATCCTGGCCTACGCGGACGTGCTGGAACGTCTGGCACAGCAGCACCGCACGGTTGAGAGGATGATCGACGCCATGCTCCCCGAGGCGCCGCTGCCCACACCGCCGGCGGTCCTCCAGGCGCGCCGCAACGCCGCGGCCCGGGCGGATCTGCTGCGGGAGTTCAGCGCCTTCAGCAGTGCCGAGGTCGCCGAGATGGCAGGCTCCAAGGCGCAGAACAAGGCGGCCCTGGCGAACCGCTGGAAGCAGGAGGGGAGGGTCTTCTCAGTCCCCCATCGCGGCTCGACCTTCTTTCCCGGCTACCAGTTCGACTCGAAGGGTCAGCCGATCCCGGTGATCTCCCGGGTGCTCGCGACCCTCGGTCGCCGCAGCCGGGAGTGGGAGCTCGCCCTCTGGTTCACGTCCGCCAACGGCTGGCTCGACGGCCGCCGTCCGGTCGACCTCCTGGCCGACGGGCCGGAGGAGGTCGCGCGGGCTGCGGAGCGGGAGACGGAGGGTCTCTTCTTCTGACGCACGTCCCCGAGCCGCCCGCTCCGGCGGCTCTCGATCCTCTCGTGGAGACCTGGCCCGACGGCCGGGGGATCGTACGCTGCCACGACAGCCGCTTCGGCGCGACCGAGTTCAATCCTGGTTTCGGCCACGGGCGCTTCCATCCCTTCCGGGATTTCCGCGGCGAGGTGGTGCCGACCCTCTATGGCGCCAACAGTCTCGACGGGAGCCTGTCGGAGAGCATCTTCCACAACGTGCCCGTGCGCGGGCCGGGGAAGGCCATCCGGCGGTCGGCCCTGAAACCGTTGCAGGTCTCCATCATCGCGCCGCGCCGGGAGCTGGCCCTGATCCAACTCCATGGCCACGGCCTCGGCAGGATCGGTATCAGCCGTGCCGAGCTGATCGACTCCGAGGCCCGGAGCTACGAACGAACCGCGGCCTGGGCGGCCACCCTCCATGCCCGGCGGGAGGGAGCGGACGGCCTGGTCTGGGTCTCTCGGAAGTTCGACACCTCCTTCGCTCTGGTGCTCTTCGGAGACCGCGTCGCCCGTGGGGACCTGGAGGTGGTGCAGCCTCCCCTGCCGCTCTTTCTGGGCGATGGCTACGCCGAAGTCCAGCGCGTGGCCGAGCAACTCGGGATTACGATTCTGGAGTAGGAAGGGCTTCACCCTCCTTCGCCGCCTCCCACAGCGCGTCCATCTCCTGAAGCGTCGCCTCGGCCGCCGTCTTCCCCTGCGCCGCCAAGCCCTCTTCGATCTTCGCGAAGCGCTGGCGGAACTTGCGGTTGGTGCCGGCGAGGGCGGCTTCGGGGTCGACGTCGAGCTTGCGGGCGAGGTTGGCGAGGGTGAAGAGGAGGTCGCCCACCTCTGCGCGCACTGCCGCCTTGTCGCCCTGGGCCAGGGCCTGCCGCACCTCGGCGATCTCCTCGTCGGCCTTGGCCAGCACCGCGCCGGCGTCGGGCCAGTCGAAGCCCACGCCCGCGGCCTTCTGGGTCAGGCGGTAGGCGCCGAGGAGGGCCGGGAGCGAGGCGGGGACGCCCGAGAACAGCGATTCCCGCTTCGGTTCCTTCGCGAGCTTGCGCCGCTCCCAGGCCTGGCGCACGGCCTCGGCGTCGGCCAGCACCTCGTCGCCGAAGACGTGAGGGTGCCGCTCCACCATCTTGCGGTAGACGCCGTCGATGACCTGTGAGAGGCTGAAAGCACCGGATTCTTCGGCGAGACGGCCGATGAACGCGGCTTGGAAGAGGAGGTCGCCCAGCTCTTCGGCGAGCTCCTCCCAGTCGCCGGCGTCGATGGCCCCGGCAAGCTCGTGCGCCTCTTCCAGGAGGTAGGCCCGGACGTCGGGCAGGCTCTGCTCGCGGTCCCAGGGGCAGCCGTCAGGAGCGCGCAGACGGGCGACGAGGTCGACGAGCTTCTGAAGATCAGGGGTCTCGGGCATAATTTCGCAGCACCTGTCGCGAGCAGCCAGAAAGGAGTCGCAGTCCGAAGTGGCGAACGAGAAGAAGGAGATCAAGGTCACCGACAAGCGGATGTTCACGCCCGACGGCAAGCTGCGGGAAGAGTACCGTTTCCTCGACGAAAAATCGACCGCGGCGCCAGCCGAGCCCCCGGCCGCCCCCGCGGCGGAGATCCGCCGGCCGGAGCCGCCGCCGCAGCGGGAATCTCCTGCGCCATCGCGGCCGGCCGAGCCGGCAGCCCGGGTGGAGGTGGAGCTGCCGCCGATGCCGCCCGACCTGGGGGGGCCCAGCTTCTTCGACCTGGTGGCCATGCTGGCCGAGCCGGTCCCCATCTATCTGGGGGACGCTCGCCTGCCGGATGGCCAGTCGGCCGAGAACCCCGAGATGGCACGGTTCTACATCGATCTGATGGACGTCCTGCGGCAGAAGACCCTGGGGAACCTGTCGGCCGAGGAGTCCGCCTTCCTGGAGGATCTGCTGTACCGGCTGCGGGTCCGCTATGTCCAGAAGAGCAGGGAGTAACCGGTTGCGCCGGGCGGCCGCGCTGGCCGCGCTGGGGATCCTCCTCGCCGCTGCGGCGGCGGGTGCAGCCTCCGTCTCCTCGTCGCAGGTGACAGGGGTCGAGATGACCGCCCAGGTGCGGCAGACCCTCAAGCAGCTCGACGAGCAGTGGCTGCAGTGGGTGGTGCAGAAGAACCCGCAGCAGGCCGGCGCGGCCGTGAACGACCTGCTGGAGACGGCGCGCCAGCTCGGGATGGCCCGCCTGCCCGACCTCTCGGCAGGCGCCACGGCGCAGGCCGTGCAGGCGGCGCGGCAGAAGGATTTCGCCCGCGCCCACTGGTGTCTCGACGCTGCCGAGCGCCTCGATCCGGGGCGTCCGGAGACCGCCTTCGCCGCAGCCACGGTGGACCGCCTGCAGGGCGACTGGGCCGGGGCTGTCAGCGCCTGGCTGCGCGCCCAACCCCGGCTCTTCACCCAGCCGCTGGAGAGCCGCCTGTGGCTCCAGAACCTCGTCGTCTGGGTGCTCGTGCTGCTGCTGGTCAGCGGCGGCCTGTTCGTGGCCGTGCAGATGCTGGCCCGGGGCCAGGCGCTGTTCGGGGACCTGGCTGCTCTCTTCGGCCGCCGGTTGCCGCGGCCGGCCGCGCTGACCCTTGCCGCGCTGGCGCTGCTCTGGCCCCTGGCCCTCCCCTCCGGCCCCCTCTGGCTCGTCCTCTACGGGTCGCTCCTGCTCTGGGGCTACGGCTCGGCCAGCGAGCGCGCCGTGCTCGTCGTCCTCTGGCTGTTGCTGGGGGCGACTCCCCTGGTCATCGACCTGCAGCGGCGGTACGTGGCCGTGGAGCTGTCGCCCCCCGCTCAGGCCATGCAGAGCCTCGAGGAGCACCGGCTCTACGGCAGCCTGTTCTCCGACCTCGGGGTGCTGCGCTCGGTGTTGCCCGAGAGCGTCGCCGTCAAGCACCTGCTGGCCGACGTCCACCGCTCGCTCAACCAGTGGGAGATCGCCCGCGCCCTCTACCGCCAGGTGCTGGAGAAGGAGCCGGACAACACGGCCGCGCTGATCAACCTCGGGGTGTACGCTTTCGGCAAGGGGGACTTCAACGGCGCCATCCAGAGCTTCCAGAAGGCGGCGGCGGTCGATCCCAGGAGCGCCGCCGCCCAGTACAACCTGAGCCAGGCCTACTCGGGGGCCTACATGTTCGAGGAGCAGAAGACCGCCTTCGCCAAGGCGCAGGAGATCGACGCCCCCCTGGTCGGCGTCTGGATGAGCAACCAGACGCAGCGCGTGGTGTCGGTGTCCGGCGGCCTGGCCCGCATCCCGGAGATCCGGCGCGAGCTGCAGACGACCTGGCACGGCGGCGAGGACCGCGGCACCGGCCCGGCCCTGTTGCGCCGCAGCCTCTCCCTCTTCGTGGCCTTGAGCCTGATCCTGGTCGCCGTGGCCCTGCACCTGGCGCGGCGGCCGTTCGGCTACACCGAGCGGACGGGCGACGTGGTGCTGGAGGGGTCGTTCGACCGCTGGGCCCGCGTCTTCCTGCCCGGCCTGGCCTCCGCCGAGATCGGCGAAGGGGGCCGCTCGTACCTCGCCATCCTCTTCATCACCGGCCTGTTGATGCTGCCGCTGTTCGGAAAGATCGGAGTTCACATCCCTTGGAGGTATGATCCGGGAAACTTCGCATCCGGGATCGTGGCGATCCTGGGTCTTGCGCTGTATCTCGGGTTGCGCCTCCGCCAGGAGCTGCGCGACGCAGTCTGAACGTCCGCCCGCGCGAGCGGCGCGGCTGAGGGCCTGTGCTCATGGCCGTTGAGGGTACCCTAGACCTCTTCAAGCTCCCGGAGATCATGCAGTTGATCTCCCAGCAGAGGAAGACCGGCATCCTGACGGTTCAGGGGCAGCAGGACATCGTCGCCATCTCCTTCCTGACCGGCCGCATCGTGGCCGCCGATGCCCTCAGCCAGACGCTGGAGGAGGGGCTGGCCCAGGTGCTGGTCAGGGAGGGGATGATCACCGCCTCCGACCTCCACCGGGCGGCCGCCGAGCACCAGTCCGCCGGCGGCCGGCTGATCGACGTGCTGGTGGAGCGGCGGTACCTGGAGCGCGCGCAGCTCCTCCAGGCCCTGCGGCTCCAGACCTGGCGGCTGCTCGAGCAGCTCCTGCGCTGGAGCGAGGGGGACTTCAAGTTCTACAGCGGCGACGAGGTCTCCTACGAGGAGGGGATCGACCCCATCGCGGTGGAGGAGCTGCTCATCCATTCCGCGCCGGCCCTGCCGGCCCCGCAGGCCCTGCCGCCGCCGGCCCGTCCCGCGCCCGCCCCGTCCCCGCCGCCCGCTTCCGCTCCGGCGCCTCGGGCCGCGGCGCCGGCTCCCCTGCCCCCGCCCGTGCCGATCTCCGCCCCGCGGCCCGTTCCCCGTCCCGCCGCACCCCAGCCCCCATCGCCGGCGCCGGCGACCGCCGCCCCGCCGCCGGTGGTGCCGTTCGGAGACGAGACCGGACAGTTCCGCCAGATGAAGGTCGAGCCCCGCCCGCCGGCGCCCCTCTTCCTGCCCTGGGTGGGGCGGGCCCTGGCCGGGTTGCTGGCGCTGCTGGTGGTGGGCTCCCTGTGGCGGGTGCCCGACTCCGTGATCATCCCCTTCTCCTGGCAGGAGCGGGAGCGGGCGGCCCTGGCGCGGGACCAGCGGGCGGCCCTCTATCTCAAGATCGACCGCGCCGCCAAGACCTGGTTCCTGCTCAAGGGGAGCTTCCCCGACCGGCTGGAGGAGCTGGTCCAGACGGGCCTGCTGTCGCGGGACGACCTCAAGGACCCCGAGGGGCACTCCCTGCGCTACGCGGCGGGAGAGGAGAGCTACACCCTGCAGCCGGTGGCAGGCGGCAAGCCCGTCCCCGGCGCCGAGGCCAGCGAGGCCATCACCGGCAACTTCCTCCTCGACCCCGAGGTCCTCAACGTCCCGCCGGAATCCCAGGCGGCGCCCCTGGTACTGCTCGACTGATCCTCCGGGCCTCCCCCGGGCCGGAATAAATCTGCGTCCAAGTTTGTCAGATAGGGCGTGGCGCAAAATTGACACTGCGCCACTAAGGTCCTAGAATGGAGCCTGCCAGGGGGCTCGACGGATGTCGGGCTCGCTCCTGGGAGGAATGACGAAGGAGGAGAAACCCAAGTGAGCAAAATCATCGGAATCGACCTTGGGACGACCAACAGCGTCGTCGCCGTCATGGAAGGTGGCGAGGCGAAGGTCATCCCCAATGCCGAGGGCAACCGCACGACGCCGTCGGTGGTGGCCTTCACCAAGAGCGGCGAGCGCCTCGTCGGCCAGGTCGCCAAGCGGCAGTCCGTCACCAACCCCAAGAACACCGTCTTCTCGATCAAGCGCTTCATGGGGCGCAAGTACGACGAGGTGAACGAGGAGATGAAGATGGTGCCCTATCAGGTCGAGCGGGCCGAGAACGGCGACGTCCGCGTGGCCGTCGAGGGCAAGAAGTACTCGCCCCCCGAGATCTCGGCCATGATCCTCGGCAAGCTCAAGCAGGCGGCCGAGGACTACCTCGGCGAGAAGGTGGACCGGGCGGTGATCACCGTGCCGGCCTACTTCAACGACGCGCAGCGCCAGGCGACCAAGGACGCGGGCCGCATCGCCGGCCTTCAGGTCGAGCGGCTGGTCAACGAGCCGACGGCGGCGGCGCTCGCCTGGCCTGGACAAGACGAAGGACCAGACGATCGCCGTCTACGACTTCGGCGGCGGCACCTTCGACATCTCGATCCTCGAGGTGGGTGAGGGCGTCGTCGAGGTGAAGTCGACCAACGGCGACACGCACCTGGGCGGCGACAACGTCGACCAGCGGATCATGGAGTGGCTGCTCGAGGAGTTCAAGAAGGACCAGGGGATCAACCTCGGCAACGATCCCATGGCCATGCAGCGTCTGAAGGAGGCCGCGGAGAAGGCCAAGATCGAGCTCTCCTCGGTGCAGGAGACGGACATCAACCTGCCGTTCATCACCGCGGACGCCTCCGGTCCGAAGCACCTCAACATCCGGCTGGCCCGGCCGAAGCTGGAGCAGCTCGTCGACGACCTGATCCAGCGCTCGATCGCGCCATCCCGGCAGGCCCTGAAGGACGCCGGCCTCGAAGCCAAGGACATCGACGAGGTGGTGCTGGTGGGCGGCCAGACCCGCATGCCGGCCATCCAGAAGCTGGTCAAGGACTTCTTCGGCAAGGAGCCGCACAAGGGCGTCAACCCCGACGAGGTGGTGGCGATCGGCGCGGCGATCCAGGGCGGCGTGCTGGCCGGCGACGTCAAGGACGTGCTGCTGCTCGACGTGACGCCGCTGTCGCTGGGCATCGAGACTCTGGGCGGCGTGTTCACCAAGCTGATCGAGCGCAACACCACGATCCCCACCCGCAAGAGCGAGATCTTCTCGACGGCGGCGGACAACCAGACGTCGGTCGAGGTGCACGTGCTCCAGGGCGAGCGCGAGATGGCGCGGGACAACCGCACGCTGGGCAAGTTCCACCTGGTGGGCATCCCGGCGGCGCCCCGCGGCGTGCCGCAGGTCGAGGTGGCCTTCGACATCGATGCCAACGGCATCGTCCATGTCTCGGCCAAGGACCTCGGCACCGGCAAGGAGCAGAACATCACCATCACGGCGTCGAGCGGCCTCAAGGATCAGGACATCGAGCGCATGGTCAAGGAGGCCGAGTCGCACCGCAGCGAGGACCAGGAGCGGCGCAAGCAGGTCGAGGCCCGCAACAAGCTCGACAGCCTGGTCTACGCGACCGAGAAGACCTACGACGAGCACAAGGAGAAGCTCGGCCCGGACGAGAAGGGCGAGCTCGAGCGGGCGCTGGCCGACGCCAAGAAGGCCCTGGAGGGGGACGACTCCGCCGCCATGGACCAGGCGGCCGAGCGCCTCACCAAGGCCTCGCACAAGCTGGCCGAGGTGATGTACCGCCAGCAGCAGGGGGGCGGTGACGCGGGTCCGGCGCCGGGTGGTGGCCCGGGAGCGGGAGGCGCCGGGGGAGCGGGGCGGCCGGGCGGCGCCTCGGACGAGGTCATCGACGCGGAGTACGTCGAGAAGTGAGCCGGGGGTGAGTCAATGGCGCCACTGAAGAAGATCTACCTCGAAGAGCTGGCCCGCATCCAGGACCGTATCAACAGCCTCTTCGAGCAGGCGCTCCTCACCTCGGACTACGAAGACCGCGAAGGGGGCCTGCCGGGCACCTGGGTCCCCGCGGTCGACGTCCTCGAAACCGAGGACGGCTACCTGGTATTCGCCGAGCTGCCCGGCGTGCGGCGTGACGATATTCAACTGCAGGTGCGGGACCGGCGGCTGGAGCTCTCCGGCCGCCGGCAGCCTTTGGCGGAGAACCGGAGCTTCCTCCGCATGGAGCGCAGCTACGGCCCCTTCCGCCGCACCTTCGACCTGGGATCGCCGGTCGACGTCGAGAGCATCTCGGCCGGCTTCGAGAAGGGCGTCCTGCGCGTCCACATCCCGAAGCTCGCCGCGGGCGGCGGGCCGGCCCAGGTCGAGAGCGCAGAGGAGAGTGGCTGATGGCCAGCCGCAGGAAACCCGACCAGAAGTACGTGATGATCAGCGTGGTGGCCGAGCGCTACGCCATCCACCCGCAGACCCTGCGCCTCTATGAACGGGAAGGCCTGCTCAAGCCGACCCGCAGCGCCGGCAACACCCGCCTCTACGACGAAGAGGCGATCCGCCGCCTGGAGATCATCCTCACCCTCACCCGCGACCTCGGCGTCAACCTCGCCGGCGTCGAGGTGATCCTCAACATGCGCGAGCAGATGGAGCGCATGCAGGGCGAGGTCGATCGCATGGTGGAGTTCATCCGCCGTCAGGCCGAGGAGCGGCGGGCCGACCCCAGCCGCCAGCACGCCCTGGTGAAGATCCACAGCGGGCCCTTGAGCAAGCTGCGATAGCGAACCGGCATGCTACGATTTCCAGCATGCCGGCCAGCGAAGTCCTCGAAGAGCCCTGCTCGGAATGCGGCGGCCGGGGGTGGGTCGTCGTCGCCGACGGCCGGGCGGGCACGGCCCGGCCGTGCGTCTGCCAGCGGCGCGACGTCGTCCCCCGCTTGATCCAGGCGGCGGGGATCCCCGCCCGCTATCGTCACTGCCGGCTGGCCAACTTCCACGTCTCGAGCGACAGGTCGCGCCAGGAGCCGCAGCTCGTGGCGGCCCGCAAGGCCGCGCAGGGGTACGTCGACGGGTTCATTCAGGAGGGGATCGGCTTCCGCCAGTCGGGCCTCCTCTTCGTGGGTCCCCCGGGCGTGGGCAAGACGCACCTCGCCGTCGCCGTCCTCCTGGAGCTGATCGAGCGCTTCGAGCTCCACGGGCGGTTCGTGGAGTTCACCTCTCTCATCCACCAGCTCCAGTCCACCTTCGATTCCGACTCCCAGGAGTCCAAGCGGCAGGTCCTCGATCCCCTGTCCGAGGTCCCCTTCCTGGTCCTCGACGAGCTCGGAGCGCAGCAGCCGACGCCCTGGGTGAAGGACGTCCTCTACCTGATCATCAACGCGCGCTACACCCGCCGGCTGCCGACCCTCTTCACCACCAATTACCGCCTGGACGAGGGCGCCGCCGCGAAGAAGGCCCCCGTGCGGGTCTCGGGCCGGACGACGATGGTGGCGAAAAACTCTCTGGACCGTGGGCCTGACACCGAGCCGGTCAAGGAGGAGACGGCGCAGCTCTCCTCCCGGCTCCCCCCCATGCTGGTCAGCCGGCTCTACGAGATGGCGCAGCCGGTGGTGCTCGACGCCGTGGAGGACTTCCGGCGTGAGCAGGCCGTGCACGGGGCGCGCCTGCGATGAGGCTCTCGGCGGCCGACTGCCTGCGTCGCGGCTGGACGAACCTGGCGGCCAACTGGGAGCTGGTGCTGCTCCAGTGGTGCCAGTCCCTGCTCATCGTGATCCTGCTGGCCCTGAGCGTCTCGTTGCCCGTGGTCGCTCTCGGGGCGGACGCGTTGCTGGCCGGGCGGAGCCTGGAGCGGGTGCTCGCGGTGTTCATGGCGCGTCTCGGCCGGCTCTCTCCGGCGGTGACGATGGCCGGGGTCGCCATGCTGGCGGTGTGGCTGCTGTCGCTCCTCGTCCACTGCTGGTTCCAGGCCGGCACCTACGGTGTGCTCGCCGCGGCGGAGCGCCAGGCCCTGCCGGGTCCCCGCCGCCACCGCCTGCTGTTCCGCACCTTCAGCCTGCGGGACTTCGCCGGCTGGGGGGGCCTCTACCTCTGGCGGTTCTTCCGGCTGCTCGTCCTCTTCTGGGCCCTGGCGCTCCCCTTGGGGATAGCCGCCCTGGTCTGGCTCGTCAGCCTGGGAGTGGGCGGCGAGGTGTGGGGCAGGCCCGCGGTGCTGGGGATGGGCTGCGGCGGCGCGCTCCCCCTGGGCTTCCTGTTCCTCGTCGCCGGGCTGTGGAGCCACGTCGCCCGGGCCGGCCTGGCGCGCGAGGGCTCGGGCGTCCGCGTCGCCGTTCGACAGGGCCTGGCGGTGCTGGGCCGGCGCCTGGGGACGGTCGTCGTCCTCGTCCTCCTGGCGGTGATCGCGGGCCTGGCGCTGGCGCTCGTCCTCGTCCCCGTCTCGGTCCTCCCTGAGCTCCTCCTCACCGGCGCGCCACGGTTGCGGGCGCTCGTCCGGGTGGTGCTCTTCTTGCTTCAAGGCATCCCCAGCGCGCTGCTGGCCCTGGTCCTGGCCTCCTCCCTGGTAGCCCTGGTCCGCAGCGAGGGGCTGCGCGACATCCGCCGCCAACCCGAGGTGCAGACCGCGTGAAATCGAAGCTTCTCCCCGTCCTTGCCGCCCTGGTCCTGCTCGCCGGCTGCGCGCCGAAGACGCCTCCCCGGGTGGTCTCCAAGGCGTCTCCGCCCAAGAGCCGGCCTGCGAAGCCGGCCGCGCCGCCTGCCGTCCAGCCGGCGGCGCCTGCGAAGCCGAAGCCGGCGCCGCGGCAGCCCGTGCCGTCGCCGGAGACGCCGGCGCCCGCCGAGGCGCCCTACGACGAGAAGGAGCCGCTGCTGGTCAAGGTGGGGCTGGCGAGCGATCTCGAGACGGTGACCTTCCCCTGCTGCGAGGAGCCGCTGCAGGTCGTGGTGGAGACCCAGGAGGTGGCCGTCGGCTCTTCGCTGAAGATCGAGCCCGCCGCGGCCTCGGCTCAGAAGGGGTTCTACCGCATTCAGGTGGCTGCCTTGCGCGACGAGCGGCAGGCCCAGGACCTCGCCGGACGTCTGGAGCGGGAGTCCGGCCAGCCCGGCGAGGCCTACTTCGACGCCGGCATCGACCTCTACCGCATCCGGGTCGGGCACTATCCCACGCGGGAGGCGGCCGAGGCCGACCTGAAGCGCCTTTCCACCCTGGGAGTCACCGGCGGCTTCGTGGTCAACGAGGGGGGGAGCGTCACCGAGCCCGCCCTGCGGCTCGTCCAGGGGCAGAGCTCCAGGGTCTATCCGGGCCGCTGGCTCTCCGTCGCGCCCGTCTCCGGTCCCAGCGTGCGGGTGCAGGGGAAGCGCTACCGCGGGCGGATGCTGGTCTACCTGAACGACCGTGGCGCCCTCAACCTGATCAACGAGCTGCCGGTGGAGGACTACCTGCGGGGCGTGGTGCCCAGCGAGATGGGCCCCGAGCTCTACCACCAGCTCGAAGCGCTGAAGGCGCAGGCGGTGGCGGCTCGCACCTACACTTTGCGCAACATGGGCGAGTTCTCGCGCGAAGGGTATGACATCTGCGCCACGCCGCGCTGCCAGGTCTACGGCGGCATGGTGGCCGAGCATCCGCTCTCCGACCGCGCGGTGGCGGAGACCGCCGGCCAGGTCCTGCTCTACAAGGGGGAGCTGGTGGACGCCCTCTACAGCTCCACCTGTGGCGGCCACACGGAGGACGTGCACGTCATTTTCCCGTTGAAGAACGAACCCTACCTCAAGGGTGTTCCCTGCATGGAGAGCGGCATGGCGCGCATCGACGGCGACCTCGCGCCCGGGGTCCCCTTCCCGGCCGGGCTGACCCGCCGGCTCCTGCCGCCGGCCGCCGGCGCGTCGCCCGCCGCGGTCCTCGGCGCCCGGCTGGAGCACCTGGCCCTGCTCGCCGGCCTGCCGGCGCCCCGCGAGCCGCTCGCCTCCCTCGACCGGCGCGAGGTGCAGCGCTACATCGCCTACGCCTTCGACCTGGCGCTCGACGCCCGGCTGTTCCTGGGGCCGGAGGACGTGCGCTACCTGCTCACCGATCCGCCGGCCGACTGGAGCGACGAGGACCGCCGGCGGGCGGCCTACCTGCTGCGCAGCGGCCTGCTCAGCGGTCCGCTCGACCAGCCGCTCTCCTCCGACCAGATCGAGCGCATGCTCCTCGCCATGGCCGAGCTGCTGCACGTGGTGCGCCGCGAGGAGACGTCGTTCTTCTCCGTCGTCGACGGCAGGCTCGCCGTCCGCTCGGGCAAGGAGGACAAGGTGTACGACCTGTCGCAGGGGGTTGCCACCTTCCGCCGCCAGGGGAGCGAGCTCTACAGCGCCGGCCTCAACCTCGTGCCGGGCGACCTCCTGACCCTCTTCTGGCAGGGGGACCGCCTCGTCGCCCTCACCCAGGAGCTGGATCTCGACGGCGTCGCCTTCGACCGCAGCAGCCCCTACAGCTCGTGGACCCGCTTCCGCACCGACTCGCAGCTCGCGACGCAGGTGAACACCCGCTTCCCGGGCTTCCAGTTCAGCAGCTTCGAGGTCCTGGAGCGGGGGGAGTCGGGGCGGGTGGGCAAGATCCGGATCTTCAACGACCAGGGGCAGTCCGTGGAGGTGGACGGGCTCGCCGTGCGCTGGACCCTGGACGTGCCCGACACCCTCTTCACCGTCAAGCGTCTGGCACCGAAGAACCAGGAGCCGGGCTGGCTGTTCAACGGCAAGGGCTTCGGCCACGGCGTCGGCATGTGCCAGGTGGGCGCCTACGGCATGGCGCAGCGCGGCCACACCTACCGCGAGATCCTCACCCACTACTACACCGGCGTCGAGCTGGGCAAGGTGCGCATCCGCAACCGGGGCGCGGCAACGCGGTAGAATCCATCATGAGCTTCGAAGAGAAAAATCTCCGGATCCCGAGGATGCCTTCACCCTTGAGGGACTACGTCCTTGAGAACAGGGAGGGTTGAGACGGGCTATCCGGACTTTAGGACTTCAATGTGGGCACGTGCAGAGCCGGACGCCACCACCCGCCGATCGAACGTCAGGAGCGTGGCGCCGTTCGCTTCAGCGACCCCGAGTAGATAGGCATCCGTCACCTGCTGATGTCCGAGAAGATGACGGAAAACGCTCGCGGTTTGGGGCAGCGCCGGCAAGGTTTCCAGATAAACATGCTGCTGATCGCGGGTTAAATCAGCCAGCAGATCGACCGCCTCGGCCGGCGTCTTGCGCACCTCGACGATCGTCGGGTTGGACGACAGACGAACGAAACCGAGTTGAGTCAGGGCACATGTCGCCCACCGCGGCACCGGTCGCTGCTCAAGTCGCGCCAACACCGCGGTATGGAACTGGTGATTCGGCCAAGCCAGTGCCAAGAGAGCGTTGACGTCCAGCAGAAGCGGCCGATTCTCAGACGATGCCATCCTCGTCGAGGGCTTTCTGGATCCGCGAAGCGGGGATCATCCGAGTGCCTGCCGGTACCTCGAAGACGGGAAAGCGCGAAGCCCCTTTCCCCGACCTCTTCGATCGGCGTCCGGAGGGTTGGAGCGCCTGCCGAGCCATTTCGGACAGCACTTGGCCGAGCCGCTTGCCGGTCGCGTGGGCGTGCGCCTGCGCTGCTTCGTACACATCGTCGTCAAGGGTGACAGTCGTCCTCATGGCCGCAAGGATACAGTGATGTAGCTGCATCGGCAATCGACGAAGCCCTGTGCCTCCGGGAAGGTGGTAAGCTCCGTGCTCTGAGTGGAGCCGAAGCCATGGCCGTCCAAGACCTGTTCACCCGCCCCTCCCTGGTGCCGCGGCCCTCGGCGCCACACGCGGAACGCAATCCGGGCACGCCCCTGGAGCTGGACTGGGTGCGCGAGGTGCGGGTCAACACCAGCGCGGCCGAGCGCCGGGCTGCCACCCTGCCGAAGCGCCGTACGGTGAAGAAGGAGTGGCAGGCCGCCTGGTACCTGCGGGCCATCACCTGCATCGACTTGACGACGCTCGCCGGAGACGACACCCCGGGCCGCGTGCGCCGGCTCTGCGCCAAGGCGCGCCAGCCCGTGCGGCAGGACATCCTGGAGGCGCTCGGCGCCGACCACCTCGACATCCGCGTCGCCTCGGTCTGCGTCTACCACAACCTGGTGGCGACCGCGCGCGAGGCGCTGGCA
This sequence comes from Thermoanaerobaculia bacterium, assembly GCA_036264085.1. GTDB lineage: Bacteria > Acidobacteriota > Thermoanaerobaculia > Multivoradales > UBA5704 > DATARR01. The sequence continues at coordinate 31,343 of DATARR010000045.1, forward strand.
GGCTCCGGCATCCCGGTCTGCGCCGTCTCCGCCGGCTTCCCGGCCGGCCAGAACCCGTTTCCCCAGCGCCTGGCCGAGATCCGCGAGTCGGTGGCGGCGGGCGCCGGGGAGATCGACATCGTCATCAGCCGCGCCCACGTCCTCACCGGCAACTGGCAGGCTCTCTACGACGAGATCCGCGCCTTCCGCGAAGCCTGTGGGCCGGCTCACCTCAAGACGATCCTCGCCACCGGCGAGTTGGGGACCCTGCGCAACGTGGCGCGGGCGAGCCGGGTGGCCATGATGGCGGGCGCCGACTTCATCAAGACCTCGACCGGCAAGGAGAAAGTCAACGCCACCCTGCCGGTCTCCCTGGTGATGGTGCGGGCGATCCGCGATTACCGCGAGCGCACGGGCTTCCGCGTCGGCTTCAAGCCGGCCGGGGGAATCTCCACCGCCCGCAATGCCGCCGACTGGCTGGCCCTGATGAAGGAGGAGCTGGGCGATGCCTGGATGCGGCCCGCCCTCTTCCGCATCGGCGCCTCCAGCTTGCTGGGCGACCTCGAGCGCCAGCTCGAGCACCATGCCACGGGCCGGTATTCGGCTTCGTACCGGCACCCCCTCGCCTGAGGGCATCGGAGGGCACTCATGCCAACCATCGCCGAGATCTTCGAGACCCTGGAGTATGGCCCGGCGCCCGAGAGCGCCGACCCGGCCCTGGCCTGGCTGGAGGCTCGCGGCCGCGAGGTCCTCCCTTTCATCGGCGGCGCTTTCCGCAAGCCGGCTGCTGGCGAGTGGTTCGATACCCTGAATCCGGCCACGGCCAAGCCCCTCGCCCGCGTGGCCCAGTGCGGCGCGGCGGACGTGGACGCCGCCGTCGACGCGGCGCGGGCGGCTCAAGGTCCGTGGTGGGAGCTCGGAGGCCACGGCCGCGCCCGTCATCTTTACGCCCTCGCCCGTCACGTGCAGAAGAACGCGCGTCTGCTCGCCGTGCTGGAGACCCTGGACAATGGCAAGCCTATCCGCGAGACGCGGGACATTGACGTTCCCCTCGTGGCCCGGCACTTCTACCACCACGCCGGCTGGGCCCAGCTCATGGCGCGCGAGCTTCCGGGCTACGTTCCCCTCGGCGTCGCCGGGCAGATCATCCCCTGGAACTTCCCTCTGCTCATGCTCGCCTGGAAGATCGCGCCGGCCCTCGCCATGGGCAACACGGTGGTGCTCAAGCCCGCCGAGTTCACGCCGCTGACCGCGGTCGCCTTCGCCGAGATCTGCCGCGACGCGGGCCTGCCGCCGGGAGTGGTCAACATCGTCACCGGCGATGGCCGCACGGGCGAGCTGATCGTCCGCCATCCCGGGATCGACAAGATCGCCTTCACCGGCTCGACCGACGTCGGCCGCCTGATCCGTGAGGCCACGGCGGGCACCGGCAAGAAGCTGTCGCTGGAGCTGGGTGGCAAGTCCCCCTTCGTGGTCTTCGACGACGCCGACCTCGACGGCGCGGTCGAGGGGGTGGTGGACGCCATCTGGTTCAACCAGGGGGAGGTCTGCTGCGCCGGCTCGCGCCTGCTCGTGCAGGAGGGTGTGGCCGAAACGCTCTACGCTCGCCTCCGCGCCCGCATGGAGACCCTGAGGGTGGGCGATCCGCGGGACAAGGCCATCGACATCGGCGCCATCATCGCACCGGTGCAGCTCGAGCGCATCGAGCGGCTGGTGCGCCAGGGAGTGGAGGAGGGCGCGAAGATGTGGCAGCCGTCCTGGAGCTGCCCGCGCGACGGCTGGTTCTATCCGCCCACCCTGTTCACCGAGGTCGAGCCGGCGGCCACCATCGCCCAGGTCGAGATCTTCGGCCCGGTGCTCGTCGCCATGACCTTCCGCACGCCGGAGGAGGCCGTCGAGCTGGCGAACAATACGCGCTACGGCCTGGCGGCGAGCCTCTGGACGGAGAACGTCAACCTCGCCCTGGACCTCGCCGCGAAGATCAAGGCCGGCACCGTGTGGATCAACAGCACCAACCTGTTCGACGCGGCCTCCGGCTTCGGCGGCTATCGCGAGAGCGGCTTCGGCCGCGAGGGCGGCCGGGAGGGGCTCTGGGAGTACGTGCAGCCGCGCTGGGAGGCCGAGGCGAAGAAGAAGGACGTTAAGGACAGCAAGGACGGCAAGGACTTCAAGGACGAAGAGGACGACAGGGACGAGGACGCTTCGGCCGGGCTGCCGCCCATCGACCGCACGGCCAAGCTCTACATCGGCGGCAAGCAGACCCGGCCGGACGGCGAGGCCAGCCGCAAGGTCCTGGGTCCCGACGGGCGCCTGATCGGCGAGGTGGGGGAGGGGAACCGCAAGGACGTCCGCAACGCCGTCGAAGCCGCCCGCAAGGCCGCGCCCGGCTGGGCGAAGTCGACGGCTCATCTGCGGGCGCAGATCCTCTACTACGTGGCCGAGAACCTCGCCGCCCGGCGCGATGAATTCGTCCGCCGCCTTCACGCCATGATGGGCGCCGGTCCGGACGCCGCGGGCGCCGAGGTCGATCTCGCGGTCGAGCGCCTCTTCACCAACGCCGCCTGGGCGGACAAGTACGCCGGCCGCGTCCAGGCGACACCGCTGCGCAACTTCACCTTCGCCGTCCACGAGCCCATCGGCACCCTGGCCGTCGTCTGCCCGGACGAGCGCCCGCTGCTCGCCTTCGTCGCGACCGTGGCCCCGGCCGTGGCGATGGGCAACGCCGTCGTCGCCGTCCCCTCCGAGCGCTGGCCCCTGGCAGCCACGGACCTCTACCAGGTCTTCGACACTTCGGATGTCCCGGCGGGAGTCGTCAACATCGTCACCGGCGGCCGCGATGCCCTGGCCGGCGTCCTCGCCGCCCACGACGACGTCGACGCCCTCTGGTACTTCGGCAGCCGCGACGGCAGCGCCGCCGTCGAGCGCGCCTCGACCGGCAACCTCAAGCGCACCTGGGTCAACTACGGCCGCGCCCGCGACTGGGCCGATCCGGAGCAGGGATCAGGCGAGGAATTCCTCCGCCGCGCGATCGAGGTGAAGAACATCTGGGCGCCGTTTGGGGAGTAGGCCACCTACCCCCTCTCCCAATCCTCGATCACCGCCTCCGCCGCCCGCCCGTCCCGCAGACCATCTCCTGGAGTCTCAGGGCGCAGCGGAGGCCCGACACACCCGTCTCGACGATGACCACCCTCGCCTTGGCCCACCCGTTCCTTGTCACGGGCGAGGATGATGGCTGCTTCGAGCGAGCAATGGAAGCGATGGACACGGCCGATCTCTCGCAGGGCCTGTCCGCTGAGCCAATGAGCGTGTCCTGCGGCTGGCAGGACCTGTCCCCTGAGCCGTAGGGCCTGTCCCATGAGACGCAGGACGTGTCCGATGGCTCGCGGGGCCTGCCCCATGGCCGAGAGGACATGCTCCACGAGCTAAATGACATGTCTTATGTCTCGCAGGACACGTCCCATGAGCCAAGGGACACGTCCGATCAGCCAAGGGACACGTCCCATGAGCCAAGGGACACGTCCCATCAGCCGTAGGACGTGTCCTCTGAGCCAGAGGACACGCGCCATGAGCCAGAGGACATGTCCTATGAGCCGCGGGACCTGTCCCATGAGCCATGAGGCGCGTCCTCTGAGCCGCAGGACACGTCCTGCGAGCCATGAGACATGCCCCATGAGTCCTGAGCTCTGTCCCAGGGGCCAGAAGACGTCTCCTTTGAGCCATCCTACCCCCGCTCCCGCTCCAAGAAGTAATCCAGCAGCTCCGACGACGAGCTCTCCATCTCCACTCCGAGGTGCTGCACCCGCTGGCTGATGAAGTTGAACATCCAGGCCGCGGGCACGGCCACCACCAGCCCCAGGGCCGTGGTCAGCAGGGCTTCGGCGATGCCTTGGGAGACGGTGGCGAAGCCGCCCTGTCCGTTCGTGGCCGCGATGTCCTTGAAGGCATGGACGATCCCGACCACCGTGCCGAAGAGGCCGATGAAGGGCGCGGTGGTGGCGATCGTCGCGAGACTCCCCACGCCGCGGTTGAGCTCGGCCGTCGTCTGCATGGCGGCGCGGGCCAGGGCCCTCTGCGTGGCCTCCATCACTTCGGCGGCGGTCAGTCCCCGGGCGCTCTTCTGCTGGAAGGTCGAGAGACCGGCGGCCACCACCCGGGCGACGTGGCTGTGGGGAAACCGGCGGGCGGCCTCGATCGCCGTCTGCGGCACGCCGCCCTCGGCGAGATGGGGGGAGACCGCCCGCGCGAAGGCGATCGACTGCCGGCGCGCCCGCGACAGCACGATCAGCCGCTCCAGGGAGACGCCGAGGGACCAGACGGAGAGGAGGACCAGGAGGACGATCACCACGAAGCCCGTGGCGCTGATCTTCCCGGCGAGGGCGAAGAGGGCGCTGGAACCGTTCACGAGAGTGCTCCTTTCCCGCCCTGAGAGGCGCGAAGTCCAGGTCGAGGATCTCGAGCCTCGTCCTGCATGGCTGGTCGGGAGCGCTCCCCGTCTGGATTAGAGGGCAGGAGGCGGGATTTGGTTCCGGGGAATCACCGCGACCGGTGCTGCACGAACACGGCGAGCTCGCGCAGCGGGTCCGCCTTGCGGCCGAGGGGGGCGAGGGAGTCCACGGCGAAGCCCAGCAGCTCGGCGGCCAGGGCCTGGGCGCCCGGCACGCCGAGGAGACGGACGAAGGTGACCTTGGACGCGTCCTTGCCCGTGTCCTTGCCTGTCACCTCGGGCGTGCCCAGGACGTCGAGGAGGTCGTCCGCGATCTGGAAGGCCAGCCCCAGGTTCTTCGCGTAGCGCGCGATCACCTCGAGGTCGCGGCGCTTGGCGTCCGCGGCCATGGCTCCCAGCTCGCCCGCGGCCATGAACAGGGCCCCCGTCTTGTGGCTGTGGACGTACTCCAGGACGTCGAGGTCCATCTCCTCCGGCCTGGCCAGGAGGTCGAGGGCCTGGCCGCCGATCAGGCCGTCGCTGCCGATGGCCGCCGCCAGGTGGTGGACCACGTCCTCGGCGGTGTAGCGGCGCAGCGACAGGCGGTGGGCGGCCTCGGCTACCAGGGCGTAGGCGCGGTTGAGCAGCCCCAGGGCGGCGAGCAGGGCGACGCTCTCGCCGAAGGCCCGGTGGACCGTGGGCCGGCCGCGACGCAGGGCGGCGTCGTCCATGGCGGGGAGGTCGTCCAGCACCAGCGAGCAGGCGTGGACCATCTCGACGGCGCAGGCGAGGTCGAGCACGGGCTCGGAGCGCACGCCGAAGAGCTCGGCCACCGCCAGGGTGAGCACGGGACGCACCCGCTTGCCCGCGCCGGTCAGGGCGTAGTGCATCGCCTGATGGACGGGCTCAGGCCGCGCGGTGGGAGGCGGCAGGAGCTCCGGCAGGTGGCGGTGGACCCGCGCGGCCCAGTCGGCCAGCCGCCCGCCGAGAGCCGCCGGCGCCGCTTCAGGCAAAGGACTTGATGCCGGCGTCCTCACTGTCGTAGACGTCGAACACCGTGATGAGCTGAGTGATGGTGAGGATGTCCGTCACCTTGGCCGGCAGGTTGACCAGCTTCAGCTTGGCCCCCCGGTTGGTGGCCGTGGTGTAGGCGCTCACCAACTCGCCGATGCCGGAGGAATCGATGGTGGAGACGCCGGCCATGTTGATCAGGACCTTGGTGGCGCCGCTGTTCATCACCTCCTGCACCGCGTTGCGCAACTGCACGTCTCCCGAGCCGATGGTGATCTTGCCCTTGAGGTCCAGGATGGTCACGTCGCCGACCTGCCGCTTGCTCACGTCCATTCTTCAGTTCCCTCCTCTAATCGCTAATCGCTGATATCACTGCTGGGGTCCGCCGGCGGTCCGGTGAAGCGCTTGCGCAGCGTCACCATGGTGCCGCCGCCGGGGCCGGAGCCGTAGGTGATGTCGTCCATGAAGCTTCGCATATAAAAGATGCCGCGGCCGTTGGGGCGGAGCAGGTTCTCCGGCGCCAGCGGATCGCCGAGCAGCGAGGGATCGAACCCCACGCCCTCGTCCTCGACCCGGATCACCAGGTCGCTGCCCTCCACCGCCAGGTCGACGTGCACCTGTTTGGCCGGATCCTGCAGGTTGCCGTGCTTGATCGCGTTGGCCAGGGCCTCGCGTACCGCCACGTCCACCCAGTGCTGGGCGTCCTCGTCCATGCCGATCCGCTGCAGGCAGTCGCGCAGCACCACCTGGACCAGCTCGATGTTCTCGAAACGACTCCCGACGGCGAGATGGAAGCGGTAGTCCACGGGCATCGGCGCGATCCTCGGCCCGGAGTCTAGCAGATCGTTCCGGTCGCGAGAGGGTTCCCGCTCCGGACCCTCGAGCCTCATCCGCAGAGCCCCAGGAAAGCCGCCGCCTTGCCCGCCGTCCCCTGCATCAGCTTGAGGACCGCCGGCACGACCACCAGGAGCTGGACGCCGTCGAACAGGGCATGCGCGGCGATGGCGGCCCAGACGCTCTGTCGCCAGCGCACCAGGAAGGCGTAGATGAGCGACAGCAGGGCGATGCCCACCAGCATGAACGGCTGGCCGTAGGAGAGGTGGGCGAGGACGAAGAACGCGGTCGACAGGACGATGCCGACGCGCGGTTGCAGGAAGCCGCGGAAGAAGCTCTCCTCCACCACGCCGGCCGACAGGCTGACGGCGAACCGCACGCCGAAGGGAAGGGCGGCGATCAGACCCACCAGGGCCGGCGGCTGATGAGGCACGGCGTCCTTGAAGCCCAAGGCCAGGAGCACGCCGGCGATGGCGATGATCGCCGCGAGCACCGCCAGCCAGGCCGCGAGCCCCAGCGACAGCCCGATGCCGATCTCCCGCGGCACGTCGGGAGCCAGGAACCCGAACTGGGCCAGGAGCTGCCGCCCCAGCGGAATCTCCGGGGGCGGCGGCAGGATCGCCGGGAGGGGGGCCGCGGGGCTCGTCTCTGCCAAGGGCAGCGCCGGGCTCGTCTCCGGCGACTCCTCATGGACCGGGATGAGCCCCGTCCCCTCTGGCGCCGGGATGCCGGAGGACAGGCCCGCCGGCAGCGGCACCTGCGCCGGTCGCGGGCGGCCGGCGAAGCCCAGCAGGAACCAGACCGCCATCACGGCCACCATCATCAGGTGGAGCTCGAAGAGCTGGAAGGTGTCGATCTTCGACAGGTTCGGCGGCTCGATCTTCACGCCGGCCACCGCGGCCGCGAGGGGGAGGAACACCCCCACGGCGAGGAAGGCGGCCACGATCATGCCGGCCAGGACCCGGCGCCACGGCTCGCGGAAGCCGGGCGGCAGCAGGCCCCGCGCGGCGCACAGCGCGTCGAGGGCGAAGGCGGCGACGAGCCCCAGGCCGGCGGCGATGGCGAGTGTCAGGGGCGACATCAGACCTTCTGCCTCTGCCGGTAGCTGCGCAGCATCAGGAGGGCGCTGTTGAGCCGCTGCATCCGCCGCTGGCGGAGCTGGATGGCCGCGAGGTCGTCGAGGGCGGGCTGATCCCCCCGCAGCTCACGCAGGTGGCGGTCGATCTCGAAGACGAGCTGGTCGAGGTCGCCGCGGGTCAGGTTCTTGAAAGTCCGTTCGGTGACCAGCAGATACCCCTCCGCCACGTCCCTCGTCATCGCGTATGCGCTGCCCCCGGGGAACGCCATAGGCCGGGGATGATATCCCGGCAGCGGGAGTCTGACCAACCCCCGATTTCCTGGTACAGTGAGAGCATGCCACGCCGCCTGCTGCCCGTCGCCGCTGTCGCGCTCTTCCTGACTGCCGCCGCGCTGGCGCAGGAGCCGGCGCAGACGCCGGAGCCCAAGCCTGCCACGCCGGAGGCGCAGCCGGCCAAGAAGCCGGACGCCTTCAAGTATTTCTTTGGCAGGAGGGACGAGAAGGACAACAAGGACGCCAAGGACAGCAAGGACAAGAAGGACGCCGGAGCCAGGACCGAGGCGGCTCCGGTGAAGGCGGCGGAGCCCGCGGCGGTGAAGGAGGCTCCTCCGGCGCAGGCCCCGGCGCCCGCGCCGGTCCCCGAGCCGGCGGTCGCGAAGCCTGCTCCCAGGGTGGATGCCTTCCAATATTTCTTCGGGAAGAGCGCCCAGCCGGTCCCGGCCGCCGGGACCAAGAAAGACGAGCCTGGCGAGAAGAAGCCCCTCGACGCCTTCGACTACCTGTTCGGCAAGAAGGAGCCGGAGAAGAAGGAGCCCGCCAGGCCGCCGGGCTCGTAGACGTCCAGATCGTCTGCTTGACAGCTTGGCGCGCTTCCGGGGATGCTGCGGAGCGTGAACGTCTCAGCACCTCCCACGGAGCCTCACCAGCCTTCGCTCTCCGAAGTCCACGGCTCCGTCGAGATCCCGCGCCAGCTCTCCTTCTGGCGCCGCTTCTTCGCCTTCAGCGGCCCGGCCTACCTGGTCAGCGTCGGCTACATGGACCCCGGCAACTGGGCCACCGACATCGCCGGCGGCTCCAGGTTCGGCTACGGCCTGCTCTGGGTGCTGGTGATGTCCAACCTGATGGCCATCCTCCTCCAGAGCTTCTCGGCCCGGCTCGGCATCGTCACCGGCCTGGACCTGGCCCAGGCCTGCCGCGCCATGTTCCACCGCCGGATCTCGTGGGTCCTCTGGCTTCTGGCCGAGGTGGCCATCGCGGCGTGCGACCTGGCGGAGGTGCTGGGCTCGGCCATCGGCCTCCAGCTCCTCTTCGGCATGCCCCTGCTGCTGGCCGTCTTCATCACGGCGCTCGATACCTTCGTCCTCCTCCTTCTGCACCATAAAGGCGTGCGGCTGATGGAGGCGTTCATCCTGACCCTGGTGCTCACCATCGGCGTCTGCCTGGCGATCGAGGTCTTCCTCTCCCGGCCCGAGTGGGGGCCCATCGCGGCCGGCATCGTGCCCCGGCTGCCGGGGGAGGGGGCACTCTACCTCGCCATTGCCATCCTGGGCGCGACGGTGATGCCGCACAACCTCTATCTCCATTCGGCCCTGGTGCAGTCGCGGCGCAATGCCCACACGCCGACCGGCATCCGCCAGGGGATCCGCTTCAACATCATCGACTCGGTGGTCGCCCTGAACGGCGCCCTGCTGGTCAACGCCGCGCTGCTGGTGCTGGCCGGCGCGACCTTCTTCAAAGCCGGCCTGTTCAACATCGCCGAGATCCAGGACGCCTACCGTCTGCTCGAGCCGCTGCTGGGAGCCCGGATCGCGCCTATTGCCTTCGCCGTGGCATTGATCGCCGCCGGCCAGTCCTCGACGATCACGGGGACCCTGGCGGGTCAGGTGGTGATGGAGGGGTTCGTCCACATCCGCCTGCGCCCCATCGTCCGGCGGCTGCTCACCCGGGCGCTCGCCATCGTGCCGGCGGTGGTGACCATCGTCTTCTTTGGCGAGCGGGCGACGGGCAATCTGCTGCTGCTGTCTCAGGTGGTCCTGTCGCTGCAGCTCTCCTTCGCCGTCATCCCCCTGATCCAACTGGTTTCGGATCGCCGGTGGATGGGGCAGTACGCCATCGGCCCCTGGGCGAAGGTCGGCGGCTGGGTGGTGGCGTCGGTCATCGCGCTCCTGAACCTCAAGCTGGTGCTCGACGCCCTCGTGGACGGGATCAAAGGGGCGGGGAGCCACGCCTGGGTGCTCTGGTCGACGGCGGTGCCGCTGTCGCTGGGGCTGATGGGTCTGCTCGTCTACGTGATGGTCGTGCCCGCCCTGGAGCGCCGGCGGGGGCTGCCGGTGGGGGCCCTGGTGGGCGTCCACGGGCCGAGCCAGGTGCCGGAGATCGCGCCGCCGCGCTCGCCGCGCCTCATCGCCGCGGCGGTGGACTTCTCGCGCGCCGACAAGGTCGTCCTCTCCCACGCCGTAACCCTGGCCCGCGCCGGCGGCCGGGGGGCCAAGGTGCTGCTGTTCCACGTCGTCGAGTCGGGCGGTGCCCGGGTGATGGGCGGCGAGCTGCGCGACAGCGAGGCGCGGGCCGACCAGCAGCGCCTGGAGCTCTACTCCGAGGAGCTGGAGCAGTTGGGAGTGGACGCGAGCTACGACCTCGGCTTCGGCGAGCCCGCGGACGAGCTCGCCACCCTGGTCGAGGAGCACCGGCCGGACCTCATCGTGCTGGGCAGCCACGGCCACCGCCGCATGGGCGACCTCGTTCACGGCACCTCGGTGGAGCGCCTGCGGCACCGGGTGAAGGTGCCGGTGATGGTGATTCCGGCGGAGTAGGCTCTCGCCCCTTTCCGAGGAAAAAGCATTCGGCGTCCGTCTCCTACTGGAAATGAACCCTGTCGGGTTCGCTTCCCTTCGGAGGCCCTATGCGTATCACGCTGGCAGCACCGCTCGTCGCATCACTCTTGTTCTCTGTCCCCACGACCGGGTGGGCGGGAGAAGTTACCCCTGGGGACGGCACGCTCCTCGTCCATCACCGGACCGGGAAAGTTGAAAACGCTACCAAGAGGCCCGACCAAAAAGAATTCGATTTGGACTCCACGGCGCCGCACACCGTCTTGCTGTTCCCGGACGAAAAGGTCAGGGTCTTCGTCGGGGACCCCAACCCCTTCCTGTTCGCCTACAAGCTCGACAGCGCGACGCAGACGCCGAACGCGGACTTCGAGGCTGCGGGAAAGCTGGCGGACGCACTGGGCGGAATCCCTGATGCGCTCGGTACTCTCGCGGGAGCGAGCAAACCTGGCGGGACCTTCTCAATGGCAATGGCAGCTCCGCAGCTCAGAGCAGCGTTTGCCCCGATGTTGGATGAAAAAGGGCGTCCCGACGCCAGCGAAATCCAAGACTTGAGGAAACGCGTTCAAACCCTTTTAACACTGGCAACAGATCCCAGCGAGAAGACTGAGTTGAGCCAGATCGATTTACAATTGACTAAAATGAATGATAGGCTCCAGGACAAGAACAAAGCCGTTTCCGACTCCGAGCTCCAGGCATGGAGGGCTGACATTCAGGACAGCCTCAATATCATTGCGGCAAAGCAGGCTGTCGGAGTGGCATTGGGCAAGCTGGATCAGAACTTTTGGAACAAATTTGTCGATAGTATCAAGAGCCTTAGAGAAAAAACAGCGGCGATCCCGCAGCTGATTGGGAGAGCTACGGGTAGCCCCAAGCAGGTTGAGGACCTCAAAGCGGAGGTCGAAGGCTGGAACTTTGCAGACATAGAGAAGACCATCAACGACGGATACGAAAAGCTCGATCAGGCTGAAAGTGAGATTCAACAGGCATTGAGAAAGGCGCCGGCCTTCAAATTCGCGAGCATCGACAGCCGGCTTGTCGCACTCGACGCCGCGCGAGGTCAAAAATATCAAGTGGATAAGGCGATCGGTCTCGTCAACGAGTTTATAAAGACGCTGAATCAAGTTGACAAGCCCCTTCAGATCGGAGATCCTGTCTCGTACGATCATACCAAGGACACGACGTTCAAGTTCTCGATTACGCCGAGCACAGAGAGAGCGAAGCAGGTTGCCGCCACCGGACGGAAGACCGGCACGTTCACTCTCGTTTTCAAAGCCCGTTCGCTGGCGGGTCTGAAATTTGGCGCCGCTGCCGTCTATAGCTTTGTGAAGAAGCCCTCGTTCAAGACTGTGGCGGCGGATGGCAAGTTCAAGATCGTCGAGGACGACAGCGAGTACTCAGCGCAGAAGGTCGCGGCCATGCTGACGATCGTGCCGCGCTCATGGTCCGATCCTACGTTCGGAGGAGCCATTGAGCTAGGGGTCAATCCAGGGAAGGACGAGGTCGGTCTCTTCCTAGGAGGCGCTCTGCGGATTCAGGAAAGGATCCATTTCGGGGCCGGTTTCACCTATCAGCAGGTTCCAGCTCTCAAGGGTCAGAAGCCCGGTGACCTGCTCGATAAAGCGGAGGATCTAAAGGTGGGCCGCGAGTTCAAGGGAGGTGCCTACATTTCCCTGGGGATATCGGTCAAAATCAACTAGGTGATGCCTTCGGACAAGGTTTCGTTAGACTCGGGGGAGGTAAGCTGTATTCTTTTCCTCCCCCGCAGCACCACGTACGCCGACGGCACCGCCAGCAGCGTCACTAGCATGGAGAGCCCCAGCCCGCCGATCACCGCTAGGGCCAGGGGCTTCTGCATCTGTGATTCCAGCGGAGTAGGCGCTCCAGCCCTCGCCCTCTGGGGTCGTCAAGGGACGAGCGGATTCCGCGTCTTCAGCTCCGGGAAACGCGAAAAATCGCGGTCTGCTGACCAGAGCTCGGAGACGCCATGGCTGAGACAGAGGGCGGCGATGCGGGCGTCGTGCACCTTGGCGCCGGTCACCTGGCCAGCGGCCAGCAGTCGCCCGAGCACCGGCCAGTAGCCGGCGGGCTCGCTCAACAGCAGGACGCTCGGCGAGGCGAGCAGAGCAGTGACCTGCTCCAGTGCGCGCGGCAACTCAGTCGGGGGGCGGTAGATTTTAGGGTGGGTGGAGATGGCGAGGAACTCGTGTACGCAGGGCCAGGGAATCGCCCAGGTAGCCGTGCCCTCGATCAAGAGGCGCAAGGCCTGCCGCGCCGGCTCAAACCAGGGAGAATCGCGGCGATGAGCGTAGACCAACAGGTTGGTGTCGACTGCGATCAAGCCCCTCTCCCCGCGTAAATCCGGTCGCGAAGCGGCTCCCAACTCCCTTCTTCAATCTCGGGGGCGAGACCTTCTCCGGATACGCTGAGGTCGGGCCACTGGTAGGATGTTTTCTGCTCTCGCCGCGCCAGAGCGACCCGCAACCCTTCCTCGATCAGAGTGCGCATCGTCGTTCCCTCGCGCTGGGCGACCTCCCGCGTACGCGTGAACAGATCCTCGGCGATTTCGACGGTCGTTTTCATATGGGTCGACCATATCATCGATATGGGCACTATGGAAGAGCCCCGCGCCGCTCCTCCCGGTGCAGCGCCACGTACGCCGACGGCACCGCTAGCAGCGTCACCAGTGTGGAGAGCCCCAACCCTCCGATCACCGCCAGGGCCAGGGGCTTCTGGAGCTCGGCGCCGGCTCCGAGCCCCAGGGCGAGCGGCAGCAGCCCGAAAAGGGTGCAGAGGGTGGTCATCAGGATCGGCCGCAGGCGTACCCGTGCGGCGGCGACGACCGCGTCGACGAACGGCTGCCCCTCGACGTGCAGGCGGTGGGCGTAGTCGAGCATCACGATGCCGTTCTTCACCGCCAGGCCGACCAGCAGGATCAGCCCCATGGAGGAGGAGACGTCGAGCTCCGAGCCGGCGAGCCGCAGCAGGAGGAAGGAGCCGCCGAAGGAGAGCGGCGCCGCCAGCAGCAGGATCAGCGACGGGGTGAGGGAGCGGAACTCGAAGACCAGGACGAGCAGCACCAGCGCGGCGGCGGCGCCGAAGACCAGCATCAGCTCGCGGAAGGCCTGGCGTTGCGACTCGTATTGGCCCCCCACCTCGACGGAGTAGCCCACCGGCAGCTTGAGGCGGCGCAGGCGGGTCTGGATCTCGGTGGCGGCGCCGCCCAGGTCGCGGTTCTCCAGCCGCCCGGTCACCAGGGCCACCTGGCGCAGGTTCTCGCGGGTGAGCTCGCTGTCACCCGTGGCCACCGTCGGCCGGGCCACGGTCGACAGCGGCACGATGCGGCCGTCCGGCGTGCGCAGAGTGAGGCGGGCCAGTCGCGCCGGGTCGTAGCGGTCGGCGTCGGGGTAGCGCACGCGCACGGGCACGGTGCGGTCGCCCAGCCGCAGGTCGGTGGCGCTCTCACCGAGCCAGGCGGCGGCGAGCTGGTTCTGGACCTGCTCGACGGTGAGCCCGGCGCGCCCGGCGGCCTCCGGATCGATCTGCCAGGTGGTCTCGGGCGCGCCCTGCTGCGGCCCCACCATGTCCACCACCCCCTTCACCCCCTCCATCTCGTGCTGGACCTGTTCGGCGAGGGCGGTGAGCGTGCGCGAGTCGTCGCCGAAGATCTTCACCTCGATCGGGTTGGCGGCCCCCTCGAGGTCGCCGATCATGTCCTGCAGGAGCTGGACGAACTCGGTGTCCATGCCCGGGACGAGCTCGGCGATCTTCGGGCGCAGGCTGGCGATCACCTGCTCGGCGCTGCGGCTGCGCTGCGAGCGGGGCTTCAGCCGCACCAGGACGTCCCCCTTGTTGGGCTGGGTGGCGAAGAGGCCCAGCTCCGCGCCGGTGCGGCGGGAGAAGGCCGCCACCTCCGAGGTTTGCGCAAGCAGGTTCTCGATCTTGCGCACCTGCCGGTCGGTCTCCGCGAGCGCCGTGCCCGGCGGGGTGAAGTAGTCGATGACGAACCCCCCCTCGTCCATCGGTGGCAGGAAGCCGCTGGGGATCCCGCGGTAGAGCAGGTACCCGGCCACCGCCAGCACGAGGCCGGCGGCCACCGCCAGCCAGGGGCGGTGCACCGACGCCGTGAGCGTCCGCGTGTAGGCTCTGTCCAGCCGGCCGGGCTTCTCCTCCCGGGCGTGCTCGCCATGGCGGTAGGCGAAGCGGGAGAGCAGCGGGATGAGGGTGAGCGAGAGGAGGAGAGAGACCAGCACCGAGACCGACAGGGTGAGCGATAGGGCGCGGAAGAACTGGCCGACCACGCCGGAGAGGAAGCCGAGGGGAGCCAGCACGACCACCGTCGTCAGCGTGGACCCCACCACCGGCGCGAACAGCTCGTCCGTCGCCTCCTCGATCGCCGCCTCCCCCCGGCCACCGCGCAGCCGCCGGTGGATGTTCTCGACCATCACCACCGCGTCGTCGATCACCAGGCCGATCGCCACCGCCAGGCCGCCCATCGACATCAGGTTGATCGATTCGCCAAAGAGCCGCATGAAGAGGAAGGTCGCGAGCACGGTGAGCGGCAAGGTGATCGAGGCGATGATCGTCACCCGCCAATCGCGCAGGAAGAGGAGCAGCACCAGCACGGCCAGCACGCCGCCGATCAGGATGGCGTCGCGGACGTTGGCGATGGCGGTGGCGACGAACTCCGCCAGGTCGTAGACCTTCGACAGCCGCAGGCCCGAGGGGAGGGTATGAGCGAGGTCGGCGAGCGTCTGCTCGATCCCCGCCTTGACGGCCAGGATGCTCGCTCCCGGCTGCTGCGAGATGCTGACCACGGAGGCGTCCCGGCCGTTGCCGGTGATCAGGGAGGTGCGGTCCGGAGCGCCGGGAAAGACGTTGGCGACATCGGCCACCCGGATCGCCGCGCCGTTGCGCACGGCGACGGTGGTGCGGGAGATGTCGGCGGCGGAGCCCCAGAGCGCCGACGCGAGCACCAGGTGCTCCAGGCCGCCGGCGGCGTAGTGACCCACGGGCGCCAGGCGGTTGGCGGTTTTGAGCGCCGTCGTCACGTCGTCCACGGTCAGCCCGGCCGCGAGCAGGCGGTCCGGGTCCGCCACCACCTCGATCTCCCGCGTGTCGGTGGCGGAGACCTCGACCCGGCCGACGCCCGGGACCCGCGCCAGCGCCGGCCGGATGACGTAGAAGGCGTAGTCGTTGAGGTCGGGGGTGGGCAGGCCGCCCGTCAGGTTCAGGCTGAGCATGGGGAAGGAGGAGACGGTCAGGCGCTCGACGGCGAGCGTCGTCTCCGCCGGCAGGTCCTGGCGCACCTCGACGACGCGGTTCTGGAGCTGCTGCAGGGCCGCCGACATGTCGGTGTTGGGATCGAACTGGGCCGAGATCTCGGTGGCGCCGCGGAAAGTCCGCGAGCGCACCCGGCGGATACCCGGTACCTCCATGGTCGCCTGCTCGAGCGGCCGGGTCACCGACGTCATCATCGACCGGGCGGGCAGCGAGCCGCTGTGGGCGATCACCAGCAGGCGGGGAAACTGGAGCGGCGGATAGATGTCGGAAGGCAGCGACTGCAGGACCAGCGCTCCGGCCCCCGCCAACAGCAGGGTGATCAGGAGGACAGCGCGGCCCTGGCGTTCGGCGAAGCGGGCGACGTTCACTTTGCGGGCTCCGCCGGCTCCGTCGATTCTGTCGATTCCACGGTCGCGCCGTCCGGCAGGGCCGTCTGGCCGCGCACGACGACCGGCTCGCCGGCCTTGACGCCGGAGAGGATCTCCACCTGGCCGCCCGCCACCACGCCGACTTTCACTTCGCGACGGTGGGCCTTCTTCTGGCCGTCCACCACGAAGACGTAGCTCGCCGTCCCCTCCTGCACCAGGGCGTCGGCGGAGACCAGGACGGCGGCGCGGTGCTCCTCGCCGTAGATCTCGACCTCCACGGCCAGCCCCGCCGGCCGGCGCGTGGGCGTGTCGAAGGCCAGCCGCACCAGGGCGGTGCCGGTCGCCGGATCGACGGACGGCGGCCGGGCGATGACGCGAGCCGGCTCGTCGGGGAAGCTGGCGCCGCGCACCCGCGCCGGGTTGCCCGTCGCCACCCGTCCGAGGTCGCCCGCGGGCACCGCGGCCTCGACCTGCAAGCGGGACGGATCGATGACGCGCAGCAGCGGGTCCGGGGCGCCGGCGGCGACGAGGTCCCCCACCTGGTGCGTGCGGGCGACGACGACGCCGTCGAAGGGGGCCCGCACCACCTCGCGTCCGGCGAGCTGGCCGGCGGCGGAGGTGGTGCTCCGGGCTTCGGCGACGGTCGCCTCGGCGAGGGCGAGGTCGCGCTGGGCGTCCTCCACCTCTTTGCGGGCGGCGATACCGCGCTGGAAGAGACCGGAGAGGCGGGTGACGTTCTGCTGCGCGGTCTTGAGCTGTGCTTCGGCCCGCGCCAGGTCCGAGCGCTTGGCGGCGGCGTCCGCCTCCAGGCTGGGGATCTGGAAGCGGACCAGCAGCTCGCCGCGGCGCACCCGGTCGCCCACCGCTTTGGTCAGCTCCGCGATGCGGGCGTCCTGGGGCGGCGTGACGAGGAATTCGGCGCCGGCCGCCGGCTTCACCTGGCCGGTGGCGGCGACCACGGGGCGGATGGGACCGGAGAGGGCCGTCGCCAGGGTGACCGGCACGGCCTGGGCGGTGTCGACCGCCTCGGGAGAGGCCTTGTGGCACGCCGGCAGGGCGAGCAACCCCAGGAGGAGACAGGACGAGGACGGGATTCTCACGGCAGCGGCGCTCCGATCGCCCGCTCCAGGTCGGCGAGCGCGTTCTGATAGTCGGTCCCCGCCTGCACCGCCTGGAGGCGCAGGTCGTGCACGGACTGCAGGCTCTGGAGCAGGGCCACGAGGCCGGTCTGGCCCGAGCGGTAGGAGTCCTCCGCCATGCGCTCCACCTCGGCGGCCCGCGGCAGGATCTCGTCGCGGTAGCGCAGCACCGTCTGCCGCAGGACCTCGGCGTTGGCGGCGGCGGCGGCGACCTCGCCGCGCACCCGCGCCGCTGCGGCGTCGCGCTCGGCCTGCAACCGCGCCAGCGTCGCCTCCTCCAGCCGCACCTGGGCGAGGCCGCGGTTGAAGAGGGGCAGCGTCAGGGTGAGCCCCGCGCGCCAGCCCCAGGTGAAGTCGGGAGGGGAGTAGTGGGTAACCCCGGCGGCGGCGGTCACGTCGCGCACGGTCTCGGCGCGCGCCAGCTCCACCTGCGCCCTCTGCGCGGCGATGCCGAGGTCGAGCACGGCGAGCTCGGTGCTCGCGCCTTGAGCCAGGCGGACCGCCGCGTCCACGGGCGGCACCCGGCCGGCGTCCAGCTCGGCGCTCACGGTGACCGGGCTGTCGAGCGGCCGGGCGAGCAGCGCATTGAGATCGGCGCGGGCGCCTGTCAGGAGGCCGCGGGCCTTGTCCGCCTCGTTCGCCGTCTGGGCCGCCGTCAGCTCGGCCTGGAGGGCGTCGAGGCGGGGCACGTCGCCGGCCTCGAAGCGGGCGCGGGCGGCGTCGCGGGCGCTCTCGGCCAGGCGCTGCAGCTCCGCCGTCTCCGCCGCGCGCCGCTGCGCCGCCGAGAGGGCGAAGTAGGCGCGGCGCACCTGGTTGCGGGTGGTGGCCAGCAGGCGCGCGAGCTCCGCCTCGCCGCTCCTCGCCTGGGCCTCCGCGAGGGTGATCCGGCGCTGGCGTTTCCCCCCTCGCTCGATGGGCAGGGAGAGCGTCGCCGCGTCGCGCGGGAAGTCCCTGGCCTCCTCGATCGCCAGCTCCGGATTGGGCCGCTGGCGCGCCACGTCCCCGCGCGCCCGCGCCTCCTCCCGGCCCAGCCGCGCCGCCGCGAGGGCCGGGTTGGCCGCGAGGGCGGTCGCCATGGCCTCGTCCAGCGATAGGGGGGCGGGTTGCGGCGCGGCCGGTTGCTGGCCGTGCAGGGCCACGGTGGACGCGAGGAGGGCGGCCAGGAGGGCGGGAATCGCGCGCGGGGTCTTCACAGGGTCGGGTTCAAGGGTCGGGATCGTAGATCCGCCTCGGGGCCGTAGCATAGTGTGCTCAGCGGTTCCAAGAAAGATCGTTCGTCAGATGGGAGGTCAGAACGACCCCGGCCTGCCATTTTGGCCGGCCGGGGTCGGGTCAGGGTGAAATCAGTGGCCGGGGTGATGCTCCTTCGCGGCCTCCTTTTTCTCGTCCTTCGCGGTCTCGTGGTGAACCCCGAGGACCTTGCCGGTGATCGCGTTCACGTTGACCTCCTGGATGCCCGGCTTGCCGGGCACCGCGATGTCGAAGGAGTAGATCAGCTTGCCGTGCTCCCTCTCCAGCTCCTCCGACCGCACCTCGCCGTTCGGCACCTTGGCGAGAGCGGTGGTGCGGGCCGTATCCAGGGTGATCTTGGCCTCCTTGGCCAGGTCGGCTGGAACGTCCGAGCGCACGGCGGGCTTGGTCTGGGTGGTCGTCGTGGTCTGGGTGGTCTTCGTCGTCTTGGACTGCGCGCCGGCGGCGAAAAGGCTGCCCGCGGTCAACAGCGAGCCGGCCGTGCAAGCGATCATCAGGGTGCGTTTGAGGTTCATGATGTCCTTCCTTTCGGTTGGATGTTGCACATGTCATACTCTGCAAGGGTGCTGCCACCCGCCGGCGGCACGAAGGGAGGGCTTCATGAAGATCACCTGGGGTCACCGGCCGGCCGGCTTCCTGCTCGTTCTCATACTCCTGACCAGCTCCACGGTCTCCTATAGCCAGGAGGCTGAAACTACGCCGGCTCCTCCGGCGAAGGAGCCGAGCTTACCCCATCTCGTGCGCGTCGACCTGCGGGACGTGCTGGGCGCGCCGCTCTCCTGGCGCGGGCCGCAGTGGGAGCGGTTCTCCTTCGCCGTGGCGGGCATCGGCGCGGCGGCCCTGCTGGATCGGACGGTGCGCGACGCCGAGCTGCGGGATCACAACCGCGTGACGGACCAGGTGGCGAAGGATTTCGAGAGGTTCGGTACCACCTACGCCCTCGGCGTTCTCGGCTCCTTCTACCTGGTCGGCCTCGTCCGGGACGACGCGCGGGCCCGGTCGGTGGGAGAGGACGGCGCCATCGCCAGCCTGATCGCCGGCGGCATCGTCACCCCGGTCTTGAAAGTCGTCGTCGGCCGCAAGCGCCCGCGGGATACGGACAAGACCTTCGACGTCAGGCCGTTCAGCGGCGCGTCGTCCTTCCCGTCGGGGCACGCGACTGAAGCCTTCGCCGTGGCCTCGGTCGTCGCGACCGAGTACGACTCCGGCTGGGTCAAGGTCGTGTCCTACGGCGCCGCGACGCTGGTCGGCTTCGCCCGCGTCCATCATCAGGCCCACTTCCTTTCAGACGTCACGGCCGGAGCGATCATCGGCACCGCGGTCGGCCGGGCGGTCGTCCACCGCAACGCCGAGGAGCGCCGGCGGCTCACCGTCGGGCCCCTTCTCGGGCCGCACGATCAGCCGGGGATGGCCGTGGTCCTCAGCTTCTGAGCACCCGGGCGAGCAGCGAGACGGCGACGTCGAGGTGCCGGTCCTTGAGCGGTCCCAGGATGCGGGCGCGGCCGGCGCGGTTGGCCAGCCGCTCGTCGTAGCGGGCCTGGGGGGCGCCCTGGCGCAGACGTGCGATGAGCTGCGCGAAGTTCGCCGCCACCGAGGGTTGGAGGGCCGTGCCCAGCGACTGGTAGTTGAGGCCGGAGGCGTGGAAGACCAGGGGCGGCCGTCCGTCGCTGTAGAGCTGCAGGAAGTCGTCCCGATCCTCCGTCGTCACCTGCTCGACCGTGCGCGTCTTCTTGGTGAGCATCAGCCCGCCCGAGAGGAGGGCCCGGCCGGCGCTGAACTTCCGCTGCTCGGTGGTCTTCACCTCCGTGCGCTCCTCGAGGTGCGTGCCGCGCAGGAAGAGGTCGAGCTCGCGGTAGGGGACCTCGGCGGTCTCCCCCCGGCGCGACACCACCGTAAGCGTCTGGCCGCCAAGCGTGAAGCCGCGCACCTGAAAACGGACGGCGTTCGACTCCACGTCCTCCGGGGTGATGAGGATGGGGGCGAGGCCATTGGCGCGCAGCCGTCCGGCGGAGGCCCAGGCGGGCTCGATCTCGCCGTAGTGGGCGACGATGGTCGGGCCGCCCTGCGGATCGCCTACCCGCGCCCGCGCCTCGTAGAGCGTGCAGCCGAGGGCCTCGGCGAGGGGAGCGGCCAGGGCCTCGCCGGCTCCCGGCGCGAAATGGATGGCGAGGACGTACATGGCGTCAATCTCCGGGGGCTCTGGGGGCGGGAGCGGCGGCCGGCTGGCTCCGCGCCATCCGGCGCTCCCGCAGGCGATGGTAGAGGAAGATGCCGCCCCCGATGAGGAGGATGAACAGCAGGGCGTACTTCTCGACCGCCGCCGCCTGGCCGAGCACCCGCTCCACGGCCCGACCGAAGAAGAACCCGAGCAGCCCGATGAGAGTGGCCCACAGGGCGCAACTGAGCGCCTGGTAGAGGAGGAACTTCCGGGGGCTCATGGCCGAGAGGCCGAAGACGATGGCCGAGGCGATCCGCAGCCCATAGAGGTACTGGGTGAGGAAGATCGCGCCGGCGCCGTGGCGTTCGACGAGCTCGAGACTGCGCGCGATCTGCCGCTCGAAGCGCGGTAGATGATGGACCAGACGGGTCCCCTGGGTGCGCCCCAGACAGAACCAGAAGACGTGGCCGGCGTAGGCCCCGGCGGCCGCGGTGACCAGCACGGGGAGCAGCGAGAGGATGCCTCGCGAAGCGAAGAAGCCCGCCAGCACGAGGATCGTCTCGCCCTCCAGGAAGGTGCCGGCGAAGACGGCCAGGTAGCCGTAGTGGTGGAGGAGCGCTCCCGGGTTCATGCCCACTCGTCCAGCAGACGCTTGAGCTCCAGCGGCTCCAGCGGTTTGACCAGGTGGAGGTCGAAACCCGCCTCGCGGGTGCGCTGGCGGTCGGATTCGCGGCCGTAGCCGGTGAGGGCGACGAGGCGAGCGTCGCACGTCGAGGGCTCGGCGCGCAGGCTGCGGGCCACGATGTAACCATCCATGCCGGGCAGGCCGATGTCGCAGAGGACCACGTCCGGCTGGAAGCTGCGGGCGACTTCGAGGCCCGCCGGCCCGGTGAGCGCGACCTCGGTCTCGTGTCCGAACAGCCCCAGCAGATCGCTGAGCGTCTCGGCGGCGTCGCGGTTGTCTTCGATGACGAGGACTTTCAGGCTGCTCCCTCCGGTTCGTCCGGGTCTGACATATTCTTATAGAACGTTCTCGATTCACCGGAGGAGACGTTGAAGCTCGTTTCGCCCTGGCTCGTCCTGATCCTCATCCTCGCGTCGTTGCTGGCTTTCGTCGTGCCGTGCCACGCCGCCGTGCCCACCGCCCAGCGCACGGCTCTCGTCGCCCTCTACAATGCCACGGGCGGACCCGGCTGGGCGAGCCGCGACGGCTGGCTCGGCAAACCCGGCACCGAGTGCTCCTGGGCGGGGGTGACCTGCGACGCCGCCGCGACCACGGTCCTCCAGCTCTCCCTCAGCAACAACGGCCTTGCCGGCAGCCTGCCGGCGGCCCTCGGCAATCTCGCCGGCCTCCAGTCGCTGGAGGCGGAAAGCAATTCTCTCACCGGAGCGCTCCCCCGCGAGCTCGGCCGCCTCGCCAATCTTCGTACCCTCCGCCTCGGCCTCAACCAGCTCTCCGGCCCGCTGCCCTCCGAGCTGGCCGGTCTGGCCCTGCTGGAGACCCTCTCGCTGCCGTTCAACCACCTCTCCGGACCGCTGTCCCCGACGCTCGGCAATCTCGTCCGGCTGCAAATC
Source organism: Thermoanaerobaculia bacterium (assembly GCA_036264085.1). Taxonomy (GTDB): domain Bacteria; phylum Acidobacteriota; class Thermoanaerobaculia; order Multivoradales; family UBA5704; genus DATARR01. The sequence continues at coordinate 53,270 of DATARR010000045.1, forward strand.
CTGGACCTGTCAGCGAACCAGTTGACCGGCGCGGTGCCGCCGCAGCTCGGCAACCTGGGGTCGCTCACCTATCTGGACCTCTCGGGCAACGGCCTCTCCGGCGCCATCCCCCCCGACCTGGGGCGCCTCGCCGGTCTCCAGACCCTCTATCTCGGAGGGAATCAGCTCGCGGGCGCCATCCCCCCGGAGTTGGGCAACCTTGCCGCCCTGGAGCAGCTCGGCCTGGCGGACGACCAGCTCACCGGCCGCATCCCGCCGGAGCTGGGGAAGCTCGCGAGCCTGATGTTCCTCAACCTGCAGCGCAACCAGCTCGCGGGCACGGTGCCGCCCGAGCTGGGGAACGCCACCACGCTCGTCGGCGTGCTGCTGAGCGGGAACCGGCTGGCCGGCACCATCCCGGGCACGCTCGATCACCTGACGAGCCTCGAGACCCTGTGGCTGGACCACAACCGCTTCACCGGTCCCGTCCCCTTCGAGCTGGGAGCCATCCCCAGCCTCGACGACAATGGCGGGCTCGACCTGCGCAACAACGCTCTGGCGACCGACACCGAGCCCGGCCTCCTCGGCGACCTCAACGCCAAGCAGGCCGGGGGCGACTGGGTCAGCTCCCAGGCGGCGACGGCGCCGTTCGATCCGGGCGTGACGCTCGCCGGGCTCGCCGACCGGCGGCCGGGGAAATTCGTGCTCTGGACCCTCGACGTGGGAGCCGGGGCGCCGCCCCTCACGCTCTCCACTTCCGGCGGCACGGGAGACGTCGACCTCTACGTCCGCTTCGGCGCGCCGCCCACCACCGCGCAGTGGGACGCCTCCTCGGCCACCGCCGGCAACACGGAGTCGGTGACGGTCGCCGCGCCCCGGCAGGGGACGTACTACATCGGCCTCTACGGTCGTTCGCCATACAAGGGGGTGACGCTGCAGACGGGGGGACCGGCGGGCTGCTTCCCCGGCGGCACGAGCCTCTGTCTCGCTGACCACCGCTTCAAGGTGGAGGCGGCCTGGCGCACCGCGGACGGCCGTACCGGCGCGGGCCAGGCCGTGGCGCTCACCGGGGACACGGGCTACTTCTGGTTCTTCGCCGCCAGCAACGTCGAGGCCGTGGTCAAGGTGCTCGACGCCTGCACCTTCAACCAGCGCTTCTGGGTTTTCGCCGGCGGCCTGACCGACGTGCAGGTGGACCTCACGGTGACCGATACCGCGACCGGCGCCGTCCGCACCTGGCGCAACCCACAGGGCTCGGCCTTCCAGCCCATCCAGGACACCGCGGCCTTCGCCACCTGCGGTACGACGTCGAGCACGGCACCGGCGGAAGAGACGGCGAGCCTCGCCAACAAGACGGCCGAGGATCTCGCGCGGATCGCCAGCGCCGCGGGCACCTGCGCCGCCGGCCCCACGAGCCTCTGCCTCTCCGGCAACCGTTTCCGCGTGGACGTCGTCTGGAAGACCGCGAACGGCCAGACCGGCGCCGGCCAGGCCGTGCCGCTGACCGCCGACACCGGCTACTATTGGTTTTTCGGCGCCAGCAACGTGGAGATGGTGCTCAAGGTGCTCGACGCCTGCACCTTCAACCAGCGCTTCTGGGTCTACGCCGGCGGCCTCACCGACGTCGAGACCACCATTACGGTGACGGATACGATGACCGGAGCGGTGAAGACCTACGTCAATCCCCAGGGGACGTCCTTCCGGCCGATCCAGGACTCGTCGGCGTTCGCGACGTGTCCGTGAGGAGGGAAGCATCCCCCCGGCCCTCATTCCGTCGACCCGCTCTCCTCTGTGTCCGTGCCTGTCCTTGCCGTCCGTGCCCGTCCGTGAGCCGCGTCCGATCAACGTTGTCCTAGAGGGTGTCTGGAAGAGTGTTCTTTCTTAACGTAGAGACGCCCATGGGGAACCCCACGGGCGTCTCTACATTGGGACCGCGCCGAGCCGCTTGATCCGAGTTGCGAATCACCGCATCCACGAATGCAGTGCCTTCACCTGCGAATCAGCACGCGTCGGTGTCGCAGGGGCTGACGGTGAAGCTGGGATCGCAGGGCGTTTCCGCGGTCAGACAATCGCCGGTCATACAATCGGTCGAATGCACCGCGCCCACCGCCTCTTTGAGCTCCGCCGCCGCGAGTCTCCGCACGGTCTCTCTGGCCAACGACAGCCTCTTCGCCTTCTTCTTCATCGAGTCCTCCCGTCTGATGGAGCGCTGAGTCTACCACCTGCGGGGCACGGTCTCCCCGGCGAGGCGCACCCTATAGAGTAGGAGCTATGCTCCGCCGTGCTCCATGGGGGAGCGCCGGCTCGCCAGGAGACCTGACCATGAACAAGATCGACGTCATCCGCGCCTGGAAGGACCCCGTCTACCGCGCCGGCCTGAGCCGCGAGGAGATCGCCAGGCTGCCGGGCCACCCGTCCGGCCTCCTGGAGATCAGCGAGGAAGAGCTCAAGTCGGCCTCGGGAGCCCTCATCACCACCGCCAGGGGCTGCACCATGAATTCCTTCGGCGGTTGGCGATCCTGCTGCCCGTAGTAGCATGGCCATGCGACCGGCGCGTCCCGCCGGGAGCCGCTCGAAAGGAGCTTGACATGAACCGAGTCGACGTCGTGCGCGCCTGGAAAGACCCCCTCTACCGCGCCAGCCTCAGCGCCGAGGAGCGGGACCGCCTCCCCGGCCATCCGGCCGGCCTCATGGAGGTGGAGGACGAGCTGCTCAAATCGGTGGCCGCGGGGGCGCTGACCACCGCGCAAAGGTGCACCGAGGCCAGCTTCAACAACTTCCGGAGCTGCTGCCCGAAGTAGCCGTTCCCAAGCCCGGCCCAGCGGGCCGGGCTTCCTCTCCCCGGAGCCTCCCGGGAGCCGCCGCAGATGCACGAAGCCCTCATCGACCTCACCCCGGCGTACCGGGCCCTGACCCTCGCCGAGCGGGCGGCGGCGCCCCGCAACGGCTCGCTGGCGAAGGCCGCGACGGCGAGCGACGACCTCGCCCGCCTGCGCCTCGCGCAGTGGCGGGACCTGTCGCCCTTCCGCTCGGGCGACGCCTTCGCCCGCCGGCTCTTGGACGACGGCCTCGACGTCGACGCCTTCGCGCGGCTGCTGGCCGAGCCCGCCGAGGACGCCGGCGCCCGCCTGCCGCAGCCGCCCGCCTGGCTCGCCGAGGTGGCGGCGGCGTTCGCCGCGCCCGCACCGGCCGCGCCGGAGCCGTTCCCCTGGCCCGAGGAGATGCGCGAGGACTCCGCCATCGGCTTCGTGGAGCTGGTCCGGCCGCTGGTCGACCGGGCGCGCGCCCGGCTGCGCGCAGGGATTGAAAGGATCCTCCAGGCTCATCGCGCACCGTTCACCGCGGTGGAGGCGGACCGGCTGGCGAGCAGGACGCTCGGCCTGAGTCTCCTGCAGCTCCTGGCGCGGACGCTGGTGCTGGAGATGCACGTGGCGCGGATCCAGGGCCTGCTGACCGGCGAGACCGCGGCCGAGCGCTTCGCCGCCTTCGTCGACCGGCTGCGCCAGCCCGCGGTGGCCGCCGCGATCCTCAACGAATATCCTGTCCTCGCCCGGCTGGTGGTCGAGGAGCTGGAAACCTGGGTCGCCACCTCCCTCGAGCTCCTGGAGCGGCTGGCGGCGGACTGGCCGGACCTCGTCGCCACCTTCTTCGCCGGCCAGGACCCCGGTCCCCTCACCGCGCTCGACGGCGGCGCGGGGGACCGTCACCGCGGCGGCCGCGCCGTGCGCATCCTATCTTTCGCCTCGGGCGCGAAGCTCGTCTACAAGCCGCGGTCGCTCGCCGTGGACGGCCACTTCCAGGAGCTCCTCGCCTGGCTGGAGTCGCAGAGCGGCCTCTCCTTCCGCCGGCTGGCGGTGCTCGACCGGGGCGAGTACGGCTGGATGGAATTCGTCGCCGCCGGCGAGTGCGCCTCCGCGGCCGAGGTGGCGCTCTATCACCGCCGGCTCGGCGGTCTGCTCGCCGTGCTCTACGCCCTGGAGGCCACGGACTGCCACTTCGAGAACCTCATCGCGGCGGGAGATCAGCCGGTGGTGGTCGACCTCGAATCGCTGTTCCATCCGCGGCTCGACGTCCCACCGCCACCGCGGCCGGACGAACGGCTGGCGGGCCGGGCGCTGGCGGAGTCGGTGCTGCGCATCGGCCTCCTCCCCTTCCGCGTCGGCGAGAGCGACGGGTTCGAGGGCGTCGATCTCAGCGGCGTCGCGGTGGTGGCCGGCCAGCCCTCCCCTCAGCCGGTGCTGCAGTGGCAGGGGATTGGCACCGACGAGATGCGGGCCATTCGCGAGCGGGTCACCATGGAGGGAGGGCGCAACCGCCCGGCCCTCGACGGCCACGAGGTCGAAGCCGCCGAGTACACGGAGGACATGGCCGCGGGGTTCGCCGAGGTCTACCGCCTGCTGGCCCTTCACCGCGAGGAGCTGCTGGCGCCCGGCGGGCTCGTCGCCCGGTTCGCGGACGACCCGGTGCGGGCGGTGTTGCGCGCCACCCGCGTCTACGGCCTGCTGCTCGGCGAGAGCTTCCACCCCGACGTGCTGCGCGACGCGCTCGACCGCGACCTCCTCTTCGACCGCCTCTGGGTGGGGGTCGAAGAGGTGCCCGCCCTGGCCCGGGTGGTGGTGCCCGAGCACCGCGACCTGCGCAGCGGCGATGTCCCGTCGTTCACGGCCCGCCCCTCCTCGACCGACCTGTGGACGAGCCGCGGCGAGCTCGTCCCCGGGTTCTTCCGCGACACCGCGCTCAGCGGTGTGCGCCGCCGTCTCCAGGGCTTGAGCGAGGAGGACCTGCGCCGCCAGCTCGCGCTCCTCCGCCTCGCCCTCGGCACCCAATTGCTCAACCGCGACGACGTGGGCTGGCAGGGCTACGCCGAGGTCGATCCCGGCCCGCCCCTCGCCGCCGTCGAGCTGCACCAACGGCTCGTCGCCGCCGCCCGCGCGGTGGGGGAGTGGTTCGCGGACCAGGCGCTGCGGGATGGCGACGGCGGGCACGCCACCTGGATCGGCCTCGAATTCCGCAACCGCCTCTGGTCGATGGTGCCCGCGCCCGAGGACCTGTACGCGGGCCTGCCGGGGATCGCCCTCTTCCTCGGCTATCTCGGGATGGTCACGGGCGAGGAGCGCTGGGCCGGCCTCGCGCGGGCGGCGATGAATTCCCTGCTGGCGCGTTTCGAGAACGCGCCGGCGAGCGCCGCGGATTCTGCCATGGGCCCCGAAGCCATCGGCGCCTTCTCCGGCTGGGGCGGCATCCTCTACGCCGCCGCCCACCTGGGCTCGCTGTGGCACGACGCGGACCTCCTCGCCGCGGCGGAGCGGCTGGCCGAAGAGATCCCGCCGCGGATCGCGAGCGACGAGGACCTCGACGTCGTCGGCGGCGCGGCGGGCGCGATCCTCGGTCTCCTCGCCCTCCACCGCGCCGCCGGCTCACGCCGCGCCCTCGCCGTGGCCGTCCTCTGCGGCGAGAGCCTGCTCGCCCGATCCCACCCGGCGGGGCCGGGCCTCGGGTGGCTCACGCGGCTCGCCACGGAGCGGCCACAGACCGGTTTCTCGCACGGCAACGCGGGCATCGGCCTGGCCCTGGTGGAGCTGGGCGCGACGGCCGGCGATGCCCGCTTCCTCGACGCGGGTCTCGCGGCCTGGGACTGGGAGCGGGAGGCCTTCTGGCCCGAGCTCCAGCGCTGGCTCGCGGGCGACGGCCAGCCGCCGCCGGAGAGCACGGTGGCCATGGCCTGGTGCTACGGCGCTCCGGGCGTCGGCCTGGCGCGGCTCAAGGCCCTGGCCTACGTCCATGAGCCCGAGGCGCGACGCGCCCTGCGAGCCGAGGTGACGCAAGCCGTGCGCAAGACCGTCGAGCGCGGCTTCGGCGAGAACCACTGCCAGTGCCACGGCGACCTGGGCAACCTCGACTTCCTCCTCCAGGCCCGCCAGGCTCTGGGCGATCCGGACCTGGACGCTCCGATCGACCGCCAGACCCGGATCGTCCTCGCCAGCATCGCCCGCGACGGCTGGCTCTGCGGCACGCGGGGAGGCGTCGCATCCCCCAGCCTGATGAACGGCTTCGCCGGCATCGGCTACGGCCTCCTGCGCCTGGCCGAACCCGGGCGGGTGCCCTCCGTGCTCGCCCTGGAGCCGCCCGCCGGGTCGCCTGGGAGCGCCGGCATCCCTGCCGGCATCTAACTCAAGACTAACTAAAAACGGAGTTAGCAGGCCGGCAGGGATGCCGGCGCTCCCAGGGTTTTTGCTACCATCCCCTCCACTTTCAGGAGACCCCCCTTGAAGCCACGGATCCTCGTTCTTATCTTCCTGCTCCTCCCCTGCGCCCTGCCGGCCGAGGAGACGCTCGGCTATTACCGCTTCCCGGCCCTGCACGGCGACACGGTGGTGTTCGCGGCCGAGGGCGACCTCTGGCGCGTGGGCCGCCAGGGCGGCACGGCGACGCGGCTGACCACCCATCCGGCGGAGGAGTCCAATCCCGCCATCTCGCCGGACGGCAAGATGATCGCGTTCTCGGCGGCCTACGAAGGACCTGTCGAGGTCTACACCATGCCCATCGACGGCGGCCTGCCGGTGCGCCGCACGTTCGAGGGCGGCGATGCGCGGGTGGTGGGGTGGACGCCCGGCGGCGAGATCCTCTATGCGACCCGCCACTGGTCGGGCCTGCCGGCGACACAGCTCGTCCGCCTCGATCCGGCGACGGGCAAGAGCACCCTTCTCCCCCTGGCCCAGGCCGCCGACGGCGAATTCACCCCGGACGGCAAGACGCTGTTCTTCACCCGCTTCGCCTTCCAGGGGAGCCACACCAAGCGCTACCGCGGCGGCACGGCCCAGAGCCTCTGGCGCTATCGCGAAGGCGACGCCGAGGCCGTCCCGCTGACCGGTGATTTCGACGGCACCAGCCGCGAGCCCATGGTCTGGCAGGGACGCGTCTACTTCGTCTCCGACCGCGACGGCACCCTCAACCTGTGGTCCATGGACCCGGATGGCCACGACCTCAGGCAGCTCACCTCCCACCATGGCTGGGAGGTGGCCTCGCCCAGCCTGTCGGACGGCCGCATCGTCTATCAGCTCGGCGCCGACCTGCGGCTCTACGACATCACGGCGGCCCGGGACGAGCCGCTCCCCGTCCGCCTCGTCTCGGACTTCGACCAGATGCGGGAGACGTGGATCAAGGAGCCGCTGGAGTACCTCACCGCGGCCGACCTCTCGCCCGCCGGCGACCGGCTCGCGCTGACGGCCCGCGGGCAGGTGTTCGTGGTGCCGGTGAAGAAGGGGCGGATCGTGGAGGTCACCCGCAAGCCCGGAGTGCGCTACCGCGAAGCCCGCTTCCTCGCCGACGGCAAGAGCGTGCTCGCCCTCTCGGACGAGACCGGCGAGGTGGAGCTGTGGAAGCTCGCGGCCAACGGCGTGGGCAAGCCTGAGCAGCTCACCTCCGACGGCAAGGTGCTGCGCTGGGAGGGCGTCCCCTCGCCCGACGGCAAATGGATCGCCCATCGCGACAAGGACCGCCAGCTCTGGCTCCTGAATGTGAAAACCCGCAAGAACAGCCGCATCGCCGTCTCGGCCGACGGCGACTTCCAGGATCTCCGCTGGTCGCCGGACGGCCGCTGGCTGGCCTGGGCCGTCTCCGCCGCCAACACCTTCCTGCGCATCTATCTCTATGACACCGCCACCGGCCACACCACGCCCCTCACCTCCGAGCGCTTCAACAGTTGGAGCCCCACCTGGAGCCAGGACGGCAAATGGCTCTGGTTCCTCTCCGACCGCGAGCTGCGCACCCTCGTCCCGGGGCCCTGGGGGACGCGGCAGCCCGATCCCTTCCTGACGGCGACCACCAAGATTTTCGGCGCCGCTCTGAAGAAGGGGCTGCGCTCGCCTTTCCAGCCGCCGGACGAGCTGCATCCCGAGGAGGGGAAGGACGACAAGGACAGGAAGGACAGCAAGGACGGCAAGGAGGCGAAGGAGGACAAGAAGGGAGCCGGGGAGGAGGGGAAGCCGTCCAAGGAGGAGAAGGAGGAGAAGGTGGAAAAAGTGGAAATCGACCTCGACGGCCTCTCAGAGCGGCTCGTCGAGGTGCCGGTCGAGGCCGGCAACTACGACTCCCTCTCGGCCAACGACGACCGGTTGTTCTGGCTGCAGTCCGATCCCTCCTTCGCGGACGAGCCCACGTCGTCCCTGCTGACGGTGGCCTTCGACAGCGAGAAGCCCAAGGCCAAGACAGTGGTGGAGGGGATCGTCGACTACCAGCTCTCGGACGATGGCAAGAAGCTGCTGGTGCACAAAGAGAAGGCCCTCTACGTCTTCGCCGCCGGCGACGAGGCGCCCGAAGAGCTCGACGAGGCGAAGGTGGACCTTTCCGGCTGGACCTTCCCCATCGATCCGAAGGAACAGTGGCGCCAGATGTTCCGCGAGGCCTGGCGGCTGGAACGGGATTATTTCTACGATCCCAAGATGCACGGCGTGGACTGGCCCGCCATGCTGGAGAAATACCGCCCCCTGTCGCTGCGGGTGACGAGCCGGTCCGAGCTCAGCGACCTGCTGGGACAGATGGTGAGCGAGCTTTCAGCCCTGCACACCTTCGTTCACGGCGGCGACCGGCGCAAGGGGGACGCCGACGTCGACGTCGCCTCCCTGGGGGCCGTGCTGATGCGCGATGAAAAGGCGGGCGGCTACCGCGTGGACCGCCTCTATGCCTGGGACCCGGACCTCCCGGCCGACGCACCGCCGCTGGCCATGCCCGGCGTCGACGTCAAGGCGGGCGACGTCATCGAATCGATCAACGGCGTGCCGACCCTGTCGGTGCCTGACGCCGGCCTGCTGCTGCGCAACCAGGCGGACCGGCAGGTCCTGCTGCGCGTGCGCGATGCCCGGGATGCCCATGATGTTAAAACCCGCGCCGCGCGCGACGTGGTGGTGGTCCCGGTCTCCCCGAAACAGGAGGCCGACCTGCGCTACACCGACTGGGAGCTCTCCCGCCGGCGGCGAGTGGAGGAGAAAGGCAAGAGCCAGATCGGCTACCTCCACCTGCGCGCCATGAGCAGCGACGACTACACGAGCTGGGCGCGCGATTTTTATCCGGTCTTCGATCGCCAGGGGTTGATCCTCGACCTGCGCAACAATCGTGGCGGCAACATCGAGAGCTGGCTGCTTGGCAAGCTCCAGCGCAAGGCGTGGTTCTGGTGGCAGCCGCGGGTGGGCACGCCCTACTCGGACATGCAGTACGCCTTCCGTGGTCACGTGGTGGTGCTGGTCGACGAGGGCACCAGCTCGGACGGCGAAGCCTTCGCCGAGGGCGTCAAGCGCCTGGGGCTGGGCAAGGTGATCGGCACCCGCACCTGGGGTGGCGAGATCTGGCTGAGCTCGTCGAACGTCCTGGTGGACAAGGGGATCGCCACCGCCGCCGAGTTCGGCGTCTTCGGTCCCGAAGGGACCTGGCTGATCGAAGGCCACGGCGTCGACCCCGACGTCGTGAAAGACAACCTCCCTCACGCCACCTTCCTCGGCGGCGACGCCCAGCTCGACGCCGCGATTACGTACCTCCAGGAAGAGATCAAGAAAAACCCCGTGCCGCCGGTCAAGCCGCCGCAGTATCCGAACAAGTCGGGACGTGAGCCCAAGCGCGAGCCTGCGCGTGAGGTCCCGTAGAGAGGTTGACTTTCAATCCGTTTTCCTCTTAAATAAGGGAGACGCCGCCGAATCCGGGGCCGCCAACACTCCCGTTTCATCGGGTGGAGGCAGAGCCATGCGAACGATCACGTTCTCGACGCTTTATCCCAATCGTGTCCAGCCCAGGAACGGCATCTTCATCGAGCAGCGGCTGCGCCATCTGCTGGAGACCGGCGAGGTCGAGTCGCAGGTGGTGGCGCCGGTCCCCTGGTTTCCGTCGTCGCATCCCGCCTTCCGTGGTTACGCCACTTTCGCCCGAGTCCCCCGGTACGAGGAGCGGCATGGGCTCCCCATCCATCATCCACGCTATGTGCGGCTGCCGAAGGTGGGGCTGAGCTCGGCGCCGCTGCTGATGGCGATGGCGGTCAAGCCCCTGCTGGAGAAAATCCTGAAGCGGGGGTTCGACTTCGATGCCATCGATGCCCACTACGTCTACCCGGACGGCGTGGCGGCGATGATTCTGGGCCGGCACTTCGGCAAGCCGGTGGTGATGTCGGTCCTGGGAGATGACGTCATCACCTATCCGCGCTATGCCATACCCCGCTGGCTCCTGCTCTGGGCGGTGGGCCGCGCCGCCGGCATCACCTCGGTCTGCGAGGCGCTCAAGCGTCAACTGGTGGCGTGGGGAGCGCCGGAGGGGAAAGTCCGGGTCGTGCTGCACGGGGTGGATCTCGATCTCTTCCAGCCGGTGGACCGGGACGCGGTGCGCCGGCGCCTGGGGCTCGCCGGAACCGTGCTGCTCTCGGTGGGACATGCGACCCCGCGCAAGGGTCACCACCTGGCCATCGAAGCGCTGCGCGAGCTTCCCGGAGTGACGCTGCTCATCGCCGGCGACGGCTGGTATGAGGGGACGCTGCGGGAGTTGGCCGCCTCCCTGAACGTGGCGGACCGGGTGCGATTCCTGGGTCAGGTCGCGCAGGACGAGCTCAAGGATTACTACAGCGCCGCCGATGCCCTGGTGCTGGCCTCCAGCCGCGAGGGCATCGCCAACGTGCTGCTCGAATCCATGGCCTGTGGCTCGCCGGTCATTGCCACGGCGGTGTGGGGCACGCCGGAGGCGGTGACCTCACCCGCGGCCGGCGTGCTGATGGAGGAGCGGACGGCCTCGGCCCTGGTCTCGGCGGCGCGGCGGCTGTTCGACAACTACCCCGATCGCGCCGCCACCCGCCGTCACGCCGCGGGCTTCACCTGGGAGCGGACGAGCCAGGACCACCTGGAAGTGCTGAACCAGGCCTTGGCCGCGGCGGCCTGAGCGCACTGCCGATCGATCGAGGACGTTGTAAGCTTCCTGAGAAGGAGGCTTGCGATGTCCCACGAAGTCTTCACTCACGACTGGGCCGTTGCCTGGGGCGAGGCGATCCGTTCCAGCGACGGCTACCGGACGGCCGCCCGGCGTTGGCAGTGGCCCATGATCATCGCCATGACCCCGGACCCCGAGCTGAGCCTGCCCGGGCGAGCGGTCTTCCTCGACCTGTTCGAAGGGGACTGCCGCGAAGCGCGGACTGCCACCGAAATCGATCGGGCCGCCGTGCCATATATTCTCAGCGGCGATTTCCGCACCTGGAAACAGGTGCTGGACCGCGAGCTCGAGCCCATCCTGGCGCTGATGACGGGCAGGCTCAAGCTGGAGAAGGGGAGCCTCGCCGGGCTGATCCCCTACGTCACCGCCGCCCGGGAGATGGTCGTCGCGGCGTCGCAGGTGCCTTATCGTCTGCCGGAGGGAGCTTGACAATAGAGGAGGATTGAGCTCATGAGCATAGGCGTACCCGAGATCCTGATTGTCCTTTTTCTGATTGTGTTTCTCGGTTTGGTCTGTGGAGGGGTTTTCCTGCTCATGCGCGTGCTCGGCAGGCCAGCCTTGGGGCGCAAAGTGGAGGCGCTGGAGAGCGAGGTGAAGGCGCTGCGGGCGGAGGTGGCTGCGGCGTCCCGTCGCGATGAGAGTTAAAGTCCAGGCGACCGATCGGCGGCTCGCGACGGCGGAGGTGCGAGGAGACCGGACGGCATCGTCGCATTGGAGACGACCCGCCGTTCCCGTGGCCTCCGAAACGGTTTCGTATCGGGTCTGGGTCGTCTCTACGGAACCTCGGAGAGGCGGCCAGCGACAGAGGTTCCGGAGGGGTTGGAAGATTCCGCGTCAAAGGCCCGTAATCGACATCCTTTGCCATCGCGAGACCGGTCCGTAGAGACGCCACAGACCCGATACGATACCTTCGGCAGGCCACGGGGACGGCGGGGCGTCTCCGGCGCGGCAATGTCGCTCCGCTCCTCCCCTACCTCCAGCGTCGAAACCCCAGAAAGGAAATGTGTGGAATGGTATGGGTTGACGCCCAGGCTTGTCAGTGGATTTCTTGGAATTGCCCTGATTAGCACGGAGGATTGCGGCACATCACCCACAGTCCCGAAGGGGCGACAGCCTCTTCTCGGTAAACGCACGCTCGGTTGGAGAATCTCATAGATGCCCATCGCGGGTCTCTCTCACTCAATCCCGAGCTGCTTCATCCGCTGCTGGAGCCCCTTCTTCGAAACCTCCAGGTGCATGCCCATGGCTTCGAGGTCGCCGGCGAACTGTTCGCGGGCTTTCAGGATCTCCTCCGCGGTGAGGTCCGCCGCCTTGCGGATGCCGGGGAACTTGTCGATGAGCAGGTAGAGCGAGGGGCGCGAGATGCCCAGGAGGTGGGCGGCCAGCTTGACCTCCCAGCGGCAGGCGCGCAGGGTTTCGAGGACCTCGGCCTCGGTCACCGCGGCGGGCGAGCGGTAGTCCTCCGGCGCGGGCCGGCGCCGCCGGGGAGGGGGCTCCGGCGCTTCGGGCTCCGGGGCGGATGGCGCGACCTCCACCGGCTGCGTTGACGGCGGCGGCTCGGGCTCGCGCAGCAGGCGCTCGATCTGAGGGCCGATCTGCACCGTGTCGAAGGAGCGGCTGGCGATGACGAGCTGGCGCACGGCGTTGTGAAGCTGGCGCACGTTGCCGGGCCAGCGGTAGCGCGCCAGCCGCGCCACCACCGAGGACGGCAGCCATTGCTTGTCCTCGTCGCCCGGCGGATCGAGCCGGTGCTCCTCGCCGACGGCTGCGAGCTCTCGGCGCACGAAGTGGAAGAACAGCCGTCCGAAGTCGTCGCGCCGCTCGCGCAGGGGCGGGACGAGGATCTCGTAGCCGGCCAGCCGGTGGAGCAGGGGGGCGCGGAAACGGCCATCCTCAATGGCCCGCTCGAGGTCCGCGTCTGTCGCCGCGATGAGGCGGACGTCCACCCGCTGCGGCTCGTGGCCGCCGACCCGCTGCACCTCGCCGGTTTCGAGGACGCGCAGCAGCAGGACCTGGACTTCGGGCGGGGCCTCGCCGATCTCGTCGAGGAACAGGGTGCCGCCGTGGGCGCGCTGGAAGTAGCCGGCCTGGTCGCGGACGGAGCTGGTGTAGGAGCCCCGCGCCGAGCCGAACAGCTCGGAGACGGCGAGCGACGCCGGGATGGCGGCCACGTTCACGAACAGGCAGGGCCCGCCGTGCCGCCGGCTGGCTTGGTGGATGGCGCGGGCCACGAGCTCTTTGCCGGTCCCCGTCTCCCCCCGCAGGAGGACGGGCACCTCGAGATCGGCGATGCGGCGGATCTCGTGGCGGATGCGCAGGATGCCCTCGCTCTCGCCGATGAGGCCGAAGCGCTCGGGAGTCGGGATCGGCGTCGCGGGGAGCGTGTGCAGGAGCAGGACGATGCGGTCCGCCAGCTCGAGGACGATCCCGCGCTCCACGTCCTCGGGAGTGAAGACCTGCGGCTCGGAGATCAGCGCGCCGTCGGCCAGGGCCCGGGTGCGGCTCTCGCCCAGAGAGAGCTGGAGGGCGCCGCCGCCGCGGATGGGGCTCAGCAGCAGGGGCGAGCGGCTGAGGTGCCGGTCGCTCAAGGGGCGCCGGTCGGCCTGGCCGGGGGGCGCGAAGCCGGGCTCCAGGCGGGAGAGGTGCACGGGCTTGTCTTCCATCAGACCGTCCAGGAGCGCGCGCTCGCCCACCCGGCGCACCTCCGGGTGATAGACGATGGTCAGCGCCGGGATGCGCGAACGGGCACGGTGCCTGCGCTCGCCGTCCCCCGGCAGCCCGCCCCACGTCGGCACCTCGACGGTCAAACCGGTCTTGGTCTCGTGCATTTACCAGCAGTTTAAATCAAACCCGGGGACCTTTCCGCTTCGCGGGCGGCTTGAGCCTCTTCAGGAGGTTGCGGGCCTGCTCGGCCTGCGCCGGGTCGAGGACCGTCTCCGCCAGGGGCTCCAGGATGGCGATGGCGCCTTGGACGTCGCCCCGGTTGGCCAGCGCGACCGCCTGGTTGTAGCGTTCCACGAAGTGGTTGAAGTCCAGGATCTTGCGGATCTCTTCGACCCGCAGCTCGAGGGTGCGGCGCCGTTCGGGCCGGCGCGTGGTATCGCGCACCCGCTCCAGGAGAGGGAGCGCCTCCGCGACTTTGTCCTGGATGACCAGCTCTTCGGCGTGGCGGTACTCCTCGTCCAGCAGGGCTTCGCGGGCGTCGATCACCACGTCGGGATCGGCCCGGGGAGCGAGGACGTGCTCGATCAGCTCCTCGGCCTGGGCCAGGTGGCCGGTGCGGGCATAGACCACGGCGAGGTTGTGCACGACGTCCATGCGCGTGGGGAGGAGACGGTGGGCCGTCTCCAGGACGTGGACGGCGGTTTCGTCCAGCGACTCGTCGGCCTGATAGGTGTAGCCGAGGCGGGCCCAGGCTTCGCCGAAGTTGGGCCGCAGGGCGACCGTCCGGGTCAGGACGGCGCGGGCCGCGCGCAGCGAGCCGGGGGTGGGGTCGTCCAGCAGACTCTGGGCGTAGCGGTACTGGACGATGAAATCGTCCGGTGCGAGCTTCGCGGCCTTCTCGTAGAGGGGGCGCGCCTCCTGGGGGCGATCGGCGAGCTCCGCGAGATAGCCGAGACCGCCGAGAGCGGCGCCGAAGTCCGGCCGCGCCGCCAGGGCGGCGCGGAAGTGCTCCTCGGCGGCGGCGCGGTGCTCGGGACCGAGGTTGGCGAGCAGGTCGCCGAGGCGGAAGAGGACGTCGGGCCAGGCCATGGGCCGGACCTGCATCGCGAGGTTCGCCTCCGGCTGGATGGGGCTGCGGGTGTAGTAGAAGGCGACGCTCTTGACGTAGGTGTGCACCTCCCGCTCCAGGGCCGCGGGATCGCTGCCGAAGACCTTGGGGAACGCCTCCTTGCCGGCGGTCCCGGCCCGGTCCAGGCGCAGGAGGTCGAGGAGCTGGTCCCGGCGCTGCGGGCTGCCGGAGAGGAGGTAGTGGGTCAGGGCCCAGGACTCGGCGTAGAAGGCGCCGCGGCGGGCCTTCTCGTTGTACTCCTTCGAATTCTCGTCCAGGGTGAAGAGCTGGGCGAGGGGGATCCAGGGGTTCTCCCGCAGCCAGCGCACGTGCTCGGGGATGGGCAGACCGACGAGGGCTTCGTTCTTGGACGCCTCGAAAGTGCTGTAGTACTCGGCGAGCCCCTCGTGCAGCCACAGCGGCAGGTTGGCATTCCGGGTCACGTAGTGGATGTACTCGTGGTAGACGCGAGCCGTCTGGTTGCCCCGGTGACTGCCGTCGATGGCCACGTAATTTCCCTGGGATCGCGACATGAAGTAGCCGCCGGAATCCCGGGGCCTGCCTTCGTAGAGCTGCTGGTAGGGCCGGAAAGAGGACGCGTTCTTGAAGACGTAGAGCCAGGTCGGATAGGGAGCGTCGAGGGCGAGTCCCGGCGAGAGCTGCGACAGCGCATCGCGCAGCCGTTCGAGGTCCGCGCCCGCCCGGCGGGTGTCTTTCTCGCCGGTCTCGCTGAACAGGGTGAAGTTGGCGGTGCGGACTTCGATCCAGGAGTCGTTCTTGGCGGGCAGGGCGTGCGCGGGGGGGGTGAGGAGGAGGGCGCTCAGAGCGCTGGCGAAGGCGAGGCGGGGGTGGTGCATGCAACGAAAGAATACCCAAGGAGAACACGGACGAACAAGGACGAACACGGACCAACACGGACGTGAACAGCGAAGATCGGCCGCTGTGCTTGAAGTCCTTGGTTTGTCCGTGTTCGTCCTTGCTCTCAGTCCCCCCGCCGCGGGTCCCCCCGCTCGCTGGCGGGCACCCGCCAGGTGACGCGGTAGGTTGTGGCGCCGCGCTCGAAGGCGAGGTCGCGCCATTCGAAGAGGCGGGCGAGGCGTTCGAGGATGCGGCGGCCGCCGTAGGACTCGCTGCGGTCGCGGACGGGGCCGCCGGGCGCGGTGGGGAGGTCGTTCTCGATCTCGAAGACGAGCTCCCGGCGCACCCGGTCGAGGGCGATGCGCAGCGCCGGCGTCGAGCCCGGCCGGCCGTGGCGGATGGCGTTGATCAGCACCTCTCCCAGGAAGAAGCCGAAGCCCCCGCGCACCGGGCAGGAGAACCAGAGATCCTCCGGCCAGTCCATCTCCGTCGTGAAGACGGGCGCCGGCCCCGCGGGACACTCGGGCCGCTCGGAGAGCACGCCGTTGTCCCAGTGCAGGCGGGCGCGCAGGTCGGCGTCCCCGGCCGCCAGGGCGAAGACGCTCGCCAGACGCTCGATCGTCGTCCGCGCCTGGGCCGCCTCCACGGAGCTGTCCGGCGGCAAGGGCGGCTGGGCGTCCCAGTGGTCGAGCAGCCAGGCCGTGGTGCGCAGACGGCGGTCGACGTAGCCGGCGAGCCAGGCCACGAATTCCGGGGTGGCAGCCGCTCCGGACGTGCTCCGCAGGCCGTGGGCGAGCACCCGGATCAGCGCGTCCACGCCGTGCGAGAGGAGGCCGGCGAGCTTGCGGCGCTCGTCCCGGCGGGTGTCGTCCTCCAGGTCCTCGGTGAGCAGGGCGAGGTCCACGTCCGGCTCCAGCACGAAGAGGACGCCGAGGCGGTGCCGCTCGTCCGCCTTCAGCGCCTCGATGGGCGCGGTCACGGCCACCGAGCGGACGATGGCGTAGCGCTCCTCCTCGCCGCCGTCCTCCCCCCGCACCCGCACCGGCACGCCGTAGGCCCGGCGCGGCTCGGGCCTCGCCACTTGCATGCGCTCGTAGTGGGCCCGCGCCCGCGGGTCCGGCGATACCATGTCGCCGAAGCGGGAGCCGGGAAGCACGCCCAGGTTCTCCGCCGCCTGATTCCCGAAGACGACTTCGTCAGTGTTGGGATCGACCACCATCAGCGGCACCTGCATGGTGTTGAGAAGGTTCTGCTTTTCGGCCAGGGCGCCCTCGGCCTTTCCTTGAGCCCGCTCGGCCCGCCGCCGGTTGAGCTCGAAGCCCGCGAGGAGCGCCACCAGCATCACCGCCGAAAGCAGCACGGGCACCAGCGGCTGGTGGGACTGGGTCTTGGGAAACAGCACCACGAGCCAGGTGGTGGCCGCCACCTGGAAGGCCGCGACCGCGCCCTGACCCTCGACCACGCCGTGGAGCAGGTAGGGTGTGCTCTCGGCGGCGGTGCCGCCACCGGCCCGCTGCGCGGCGAGGGCGGAGACGGCGCTGCGCAGGGCCGCCGACCGGGAGCCCGGCAGACCGCCGAGGATGTCCGTCCAGGGGTGGGCTCCGGCCGGCGCCGCGGCGAGGTGGACGACGCCGGCCGTCATCGGCGGCTCGATGCCGCGGGCGAAGGCCTCCCAGTCGATGTCGAACGTCAGGTCGGCGCCCACCAGCCCGTGCTCGCCGGCGGCGGCGTCGCGCAGGGGGACGGTGATGGTGGCCACGAGCCCCTGGCCGCCGAGGTCGAGGTAGAGCCCCGAGTAGAAGGTCTGGTCCTCGGGCGTGCCGTAGTCGAAGCGGAAGTAGAACTCGTTGGAGACGAACGTCGGTCGCTCCGGCGAGCTGCGGAAGCCGCGCCCCTCGACGAGGGCGGCGCGGCGGCTCGCCTCGGGATCGAAGGGCCTGGCCGGGTCGTCAGCCATCGGCAGGGAGATCAGCGTGCCGTCCTCGGAGAGGGTGTAGAGGCGCACCACGCGCGGTGGCCGGCTCCCCGGCAGCGCCGGCAGCGGTTGCTCGGCCAGCACCCTGGGGAGTGCCGTGGCAAGCTCCAGGAGGTGCGGCGCGGTGAGGCCGAGAAAACGGTTCGAAGGATTGGAGAGGTCCGCGAGGTTGCCGGACTCCAGGGCCGTGCGGCGCGTGATCACGAACCAGTGGCGGTCGAGCTCGAGGAAGCTCTGGGCGCGCAGGGCGGAGGCTCGGGGCGGATCGTGCAGCGGGTCCGGCGAGATGAGAACGGGGGAGACCGCGTCGGCGGGGCGCCGGACGGGGCTCGCCAGGAGCTGGCGCAACGGCGCGAAGAACGGCGGCACCGAGCGCGTGTCCTGCCACTCCGCCACCTCGCCGTAGAGCCGCGCCTTGACCGGGTCGGCGATGCGCTCCCGGTAGCGCCGCAGCTCGAAGTTGAGCCAGGCGGAGGCGCCCGGCGTTTCGAGGGGACGCGCCGGGACCTTCCCCTGCACGAGCTGGAAGATGACGTCCGACCGGCTCTGGCCGATCCGCTGCTGCCACTCCTGCCGGATGGACATCGCGGCGAGCGCGACCAGGACGGCGAAGAGGAAGACGCCCAGGAAGAGCAGGCGGGAGCCCCAGCGGCGCGTGCGTTCCGGATCGGAGGTCATGACCGGACTCAGTATAGTAGCCGCCATGAGCTGGGTCGGAGCCACGGGCTTCGCGCGGCGGCCGCTGGTCGTGGCCGAGGACCATCTGCATCACGTCTCGGAGCTGCTGGCCGTGCTGGCCGCGGCCGGCGCCGGACTGGTGGCGCAGACGACCGTGCTCTGCCTGGATCGGCCGGGGCCGGACACCACCCGCACCGCCGCCGGCTGGCTGGAGCGCTACCCAGGCTTGCAGGTCGCCGCCCGTTTCGACGGCGATGTGCCGGAGCTCCTCCGCCCCCGCCGCGCCATCCTCGACGCCGCCCTGTTCGAGAGCACCGAGAGCGCCAACCGTTTCGCCAAGACCCTCGCCGGCCTGCTCCGCCCGGGCGGCCTGCTGCTCCAGGACATCCAGCTCTCGACGCTCGCGTTCATCCCTCCGGACCGCTGGTGGGAGTCGATCTACCTCGCCACCACGGTGCGGGGGATGTTCGCCGAGAATCCGCCCACCGGCCGTTTCCTCTCCAACAAGCGGGGCTACGAGGCCACCTTCGGCCGTGATCTCCTCGACGCCGGTTTCGATCCGCGGGACGTGATGGACAAGAGCGAGCTTCAGGAGATGGTCCTGCCGGTGGTGCGGTCCTCGCTCGACCGTGCCTTTCCCCTGATCCTCCAGGTCCCCGGATCCGGCGAGGCCTGGGTGGCGAAAACGGAGGAGGACCGGCGCGAGGTCGAGTCCGAGCTGGACCTGGTGGTGTGGCAGGGCTCCACGGTGGAGATCGGCGGCCGTCTCCTGCCACGGCTGTCCTGCAAGGCGGGGAGCCAGGAGGCGGTCACCTGGACCGCGCTGGTGGAGGACCGTCTGCGGGGCGGCGACGGGGTCCCCGTCCTGGACGTCGGAACGAGGATCGCGCCGGAGGGGGCCGGCCGGGCGGAGATCACCAACCTCGCCGCGCGGCACATCCACGGTCTGCGGGGCCGGCTGCGGGAGGGCGGA
Organism: Thermoanaerobaculia bacterium; assembly: GCA_036264085.1. Lineage (GTDB taxonomy): Bacteria > Acidobacteriota > Thermoanaerobaculia > Multivoradales > UBA5704 > DATARR01. The sequence continues at coordinate 72,461 of DATARR010000045.1, forward strand.
GCGATCGTGACCGCGCACCATGCGTACCGGCTCGCCGATGGGATTCGCATTGGCAGGGTGCAGCCGCGCAAAGCGGTGCCGTAGAGACGCCTTCCTCTACCTCCAGTTTTTGGGTACGGGAATGCGAAGGTCGCGGGATAGAGAGGCCCCCGGGCCTGCTCTTAACCTGCGGCCATGACGAATCCACTGTTTGCCCGCAAACCCCTGAGCGTGCTGCTGGAAGAATTGAAGGGAGAGAACCGGCTGCGCCGGGTGCTCGGTCCCGTGCAGCTCACCAGCCTCGGCGTCGGCGCGGTGATCGGCGCCGGGATCTTCGTTTCCACCGGCGCGGTGGCCCGGCAGACGGCGGGGCCGGCCCTGACGCTCTCCTACGCCGTGGCCGGGCTCGTCTGCGTGTTCGCGGCGCTGTGCTACGCCGAGTTCGCCTCCATGGTGCCGGTGGCGGGCTCGGCCTACACGTATGCCTACGCCACGCTGGGTGAGCTGCTCGCCTGGATCATCGGCTGGGATCTCATCCTCGAATACGCTGTCAGCTCCGCCACCGTGGCCGACGGCTGGTCCGGCTACTTCCAGAGCGTCCTCAACGTCTTCGGCTGGAAGCTCCCCCACGCCATCGCCGGTCCGGTAGTGAACTACGACCCGCAGCTCGGACACGTGGTCGCCACGGGGTCCTATATCAACCTGCCGGCGGTCGCGATCGTCGTCCTGGTCACCGGCGTCCTGGTGATCGGCATTCAGGAGAGCGCCAGCGTCAACACGGCCCTGGTGGGAATCAAGGTGGCTGCGGTCCTCTTCGTGATCGGCGTGGGATTGTCCTACGTGAACCGCGCCAACTGGCACCCGTTCGCGCCCTTCGGCCTCACCGGCCTCCAGGTTTTTGGTCACACTCTCCTCGGCCAGAGCGACGCCGGGGGCAAGCCCGTGGGCATGCTCGCCGGCGCCGCTCTGGCCTTTTTTGCCTACATCGGTTTCGACTCGGTCTCCACCCACTCCGAGGAGGCCAGGAACCCGCGGCGCGACGTGCCCATCGGCATCATCGTGTCGCTCGTGCTCTGCACGCTGCTTTATATCTGCGTCGTCGCCGTGCTCACCGGCATGGTGCCCTATGATCAGCTCGACGTCAACGCGCCGGTGGCCGACGCGTTCCGGCGCGTGGGGCTGCGCTGGGCCCAGTTCCTGATCGCTCTCGCCGGCATCGCGGGCATCACCTCCGTGCTGCTGGTGACGATGCTGAGCCAGGCGCGCATCCTGCTCGCCATCGCCCGCGACGGCCTGCTCCCGGCCGGCTTCTTCGCCGCGGTCCACGACCGCTTCCGCACGCCGTGGAAGTCGACGATCGTGACCGGAATCTTCGTGGGCTCGCTGGCGGCCTTCCTGCCCATCAGCGTGCTGCTGATGCTGGTCAACATGGGGACGCTGTTCGCTTTCGTGATCGTCTGCGCGGCCGTGCTCATCATGCGGCGCACGCACCCGGAGGCCGAGCGGCCGTTCCGTGTGCCGTTCGTGCCCGTGATCCCCATCGTGGGCATCGGGAGCTGTCTGCTGTTGATGTTCTCGCTGCCTTCGGAGAACTGGCTGCGGCTGATCGTCTGGCTGGCGATCGGCCTGATCATTTACTTCTCCTATGGCCGCAAGCACAGCAAGCTGAGGAGGCTGCGGGCCCGGGGCGAAGAGAGCGAGGCGGCATGAGCCGGCTGCGGGGTCTCGCCTCCGGGTTCGCTCGCACCTTCTGGGTGGCGAACGTGCTGGAGCTTTTCGAGCGCTTCGCTTTCTACAGCTCGAAGGCGGTGCTCACGATCTATCTCGCGCAGCGCGTGGGGCTGGGGCCGCAGGCGGCGGGATCGCTCGCCGGGCTGTTCTCGGGCGTGCTCTATTTCCTGCCCATCCTGGCCGGAACGGTGGTGGACCGCTACGGCTTCAAGCGCAGCCTGGCGGCGTGCTTTTCCATCTTCTGCGTCGGATATTTCCTGATCGGTCTGGCGGGGCTCCGGTTCGGCCAGTCGATCGTCGCCGCCGTGGGACGCTCCCCCTACGTCGTGGCCGTGCTGATGCTGACGGCGGTGGGCGGCTCGCTGATCAAGCCGTGCATCGTCGGCACGGTGGCCCGCACCACCACGCCCGAGACCAAGTCGCTGGGATATTCGATCTATTACACGCTGGTCAACATCGGCGGCGCGCTGGGGCCGATCCTGGCCCTGGAGGTGCGGCAGAGCCTGGGGATCGAGTACGTGCTGGTGGCGTCGTCGATCACCTCGTTCTGCTGTCTGCTGGGGACCCTCCTCTTCTTCCGTGAGCCGGCGCGCGAGCCCGGCGAGGCCGCGTCCACGTCGTTCGGCAAGGTTTTACGGGACATGGCCCTGGTCTTCCGCAACGCTCGCTTCCTGGGCTTCCTGGTGATCTTCTCGGGTTTCTGGATCATGTTCTGGCAGATCTTCTACTCGCTGCCGTTCTATCTCACCGAGTCTCTCCGCTTCGAGCGTTTCGAGCTGATCGAAACCGTGGACGCCTGGACGCTCATCGTGCTCACCGTGCCGGTGGCGGCGCTGGTGCGGCGCTGGCGGCCCATCCGCGCCATGGCGGCCGGTTTTTTCGTGGCCTCTTGCTCGTGGCTGCTCATCGCCGCGTTTCAGACCTGGCAGGCGGTGGTGGCGGCCATGGCCGTGTTCGCGCTGGGCGAGGCCATGCAGGCACCGCGCTTCTACGAGTACGTGGCCGACCTCGCGCCGCGCGACCAGGTGGGGACGTTCATGGGCTTCGCCTTCCTGCCGGTGGCGCTCGGCTCGGTGGTGGGCGGTGTCCTGGCCGGAGCGCTCGTGCAGCGGTTCATTCGCGGCTCGTCTCATCCCGGAGCCCTGTGGTGGGTGATCTCCGGCGTCGGCTTCGTGGCGACCGGCGCCATGGTGCTCTATGACAGGTTCATGGGGAGAGGGGAGTGAAAACGTGATCTTAGCCCAGGATCTCGAAACCTTTATGGCTGTGACCCTGGCGGATACGATACGCCGAGACCGTGCTTTCTGCGGATGGCTTCCCGGATGCCCTGCTTTGCTTCGGACGAGGAAGCGACACCATAACCCCCTGGCCCCAGATCCAGCTCCTTGTAGATCTCGTACGGGGTCCGCTGGGGATGCGCGGGCAACTGGTCGCGCAGGGCCAGTAGTCCCTGTTTGAAAACGGCGGAGATGGAGAGACCGGTGCCCTTCACCAACTGCTCCAGCACCTCTTCAGTATCTTCGTCCAGACGTACGGTTCTCGATGCCATCGGGTCCCACCTCCTTGTAAGACAGAGTGTATTACATCCGCTGCCTTGCCGTCCTGGGCGCTCACTCCGTGTACATCCGGATCGCCCGCTCGATCGCCTGGGTACAGACGGCGCAGTAGGTCTTGGGATTGCGGCTGAACATGATGCAGTCCACCTCGGGCCGGTAGAGCCCCTTGGCCTCGTAGGCGGCGCCCTGGAAGGCTCCCACCTTGCCGAAGTACTTCTCGGCGTGGAGCATGGGCGTCGTCTTCTCGCGGATCTCCTGGAAGAGTGCCTCCATCTGCTCCTCGGGCGCCCCGTGCTCGCGCAGCTCCCGCCGCTTCTTCTCGTAGGCGAGGACGGTCTTGTCGTAGGCCTCCTGATTCCAGGGCGTGGGGAGCGGCGTGCCGGCGGACACGAGGCCCTTCCACTTCACGTTCTTTGGATCGAGCAGGGCCGTGACGTTCGGCTCCCAGGGCTCGCTGCCCGGCGGATTGAAGTTCTCGTAGGAGACCTGGGAGGTGTAGTACTCGTCCCCTAGGCCCGCGAAGGAGTGGCCGAATTCGTGGACCAGGAGATAGGCGGACTCGGCGCTGTCCACGGCGGCCGTGTTCCACAGATTGTAGATTCCGCCGCCGCCGTATTTGCGGCTGTTGGCGAGGAGGATCAGCGCGTCGTAGGGCGCCTGGGCCGCGATCTCGCGCACCGCCACGTCCGCGAAGGTGAGCATGTAGCGCTCGGAGTCGAAGGCGTTGTAGGCGAGGCCCAGAGGCGTCCTGCGCCAGGTGCCCGTGCGCGGATCGGTGACCCCGGAGGCGGGGGAGGCGAGGTCGATGGCCCGCACGTTGAAGTCCGCGCGAAAGCCTTTGAACGGCTCGGTGGCGAACAGGGCGTCCGTCAGCCGCTTGACGTCGGCGTGGAACTTCTCCTTCTCGGCGGCCGTGTAGCCGTCGCCGAGGATCAGCAGGTCGACCTTGACGGCCGGCGGGCCGTTCTCGAAGACGCTCCAGACGGTCCCCGTCGCGGGCACGGGGGAGCGGTCCACGAAGCGGCTGGCGGGGTCGGCGACGGTCGAGTAGATCTCACGGAAGGCGCCGTCCGCGGCCCGTTTCTTGAGGACGAGCTGCACCTTCCCGCGCGGCTCGGGGAAGCGCATGGATTCATGGAAAGTCCGCCAGGTGCCGGCTCCGGCTTCGCCCGTGGTCTCCCATTCGCCATAGATGCTGGAGAAGCCGCGCGACCAGACCGCCCGGTTGGTGGCGAGGTCGATCACCTCGAAGAGGTACTTGCCGAGGTTGGAGTCGTCCAGCAGCCGGGTGCGGCTGCCCGGCCACTCCCCTTCGAGGCGCAGACCGTCGAGGCTGACGTGCTCCTCCTTGGCGGTGCCGGAATGGAAGTAGTCGAAGCGCAGGGTCTGGCCGGTGAAGCGAGGATCGAAGCCGGGGGACGGAACCGCGGCGGCGAGGGCCAGGACGAGGCCGAGGAGGTGGATCGGCATGGCGGAGTCTCCTTGTCTCGCTGATCTTATCGCTGGCCGTATACAGTTGGGCGCCGTGAGCGACGATCCCCTCCTTCGCATCTTCCGCGCCGACCGCGGCGACGCCCACGGGCGGCTGGACCGGGTGCTCATGCGCCATCTCGCGGACCGCCCCGAGGTGACGCGCGCGCAGGTCCAGGCCTGGATCGAAGACGGCCGCGTGCGAGTCAACGGCAGCGTGCCGGCCAAGCCCGCGAGCCGGGTGGCCCTGGCCGACGAGGTGGAGGTCGTGCTGCGCCCGCCCCCGCCCCGCCGCCAGCCGCAGGCGCAGGAGATGCCGCTTTCGGTGCTCTACGAGGACGAGCACCTGCTGGCCCTGGAGAAGCCGCCGGGAGTGGTGGTCCATCCCGCGCCGGGGCACCGGGAGGGGACGCTGATCAACGCTCTCCTCTGGCGCGCCCGGGAGTGGGGCGAGGGGCAGCGGCCCGGGCTGGTGAGCCGTCTCGACCGCGACACGTCGGGCGTGCTGATGGCGGCCAAGACCCCGGCCGCGCACGCCGCCCTGGCCCGCGCCCTCAAGCACCGCAACGCGGAGAAGGAGTACCTCGCCGTCGCCTACGGCAAGGCGCTCGCCGGCCGCGGACGGATCGAGCTCAAGATCGGCCGCGACCCGGCGGACCTGCGGCGCCGGATCGCTTCGAAGACGGAGGGCCGGGACAGCGTCACCCTCTACGAGCTGCTGGGGGAGTCCGGCGGCCTCTCTCTCCTGCGCTGCCGGCTGCTCACCGGCCGCACGCACCAGATCCGCGTTCACCTGCAGGCCCACGGGCTGCCGATCGTCGGCGATCCCCTCTACGGCGAGCCGCGCTGGAAGGGGATCGGCGAGCCGGCCCTGGCCGCCGCCTGCCGCGACTTCCCCCGCCAGGCCCTCCACGCCCGGCGGCTGGCCTTCGTCCACCCGGCGACCGGCGAGCGGCTGGAGATCGTCGCGCCGCTGCCGGACGACCTCGCCGGCCTGCTCGCGGCGGCCCGTCTTCAGGGAGACAGCTAGGGAGCCACGGGCTCGACCTGGGTGACGAAGTACTCGGTTTCGCCGAAGCAGTCGCCGGGCACGCCCTTGTGCTGCTCATAGTGGAGGCGGACGCGCTGGCCGAGGCTCTGGTTGATGCGGCCGGCCACGGCGTCGTCGCGCACCGAGAAGCGGAAGAGCTCGGGCATCGTGCCGGGGAGGTTGACCATGGCGAGCTCGCCCTCCCAGGTCTTGCACACCCACCCCTTGCGGGAGAACTTCTGGACGTACCCCGCCCGCTCCCCGTTCGAGTAGCTGAGGTGGAGGGCGCTCCAGACGTACAGGGCGAAGCCGCCGATCACGACGATCAGGAACAGGAGGAGGAACAACAGCGGCTTGCCGCGCCTGCGCGGCCTGGGGGCGGGGGACTGAACGGTTGCGGCCATGGCGGTCTCCTTGGGCAAGGGCCGGACGCCCGCTGGAGATCATTCCACAGAATGGCCGTTCCTGAGCCCGGGAGGCGTATCCTGGACGGGCGGCTCGCGATACCATGCCATGGCCTCCGGGAGAGCGCGATGATCCGATACCTCGCAGAGCTGGGTCTGGCCTCGCCCCTGAAGCTCAACCGGGCGAACATCGGCTCGCTCGTCGCCAGGAGCGCGGACCGCTATGGCGGCGACAGCGCCCGCGAGCTCGACGATTTCATCAAGGTCCTGGGGTTTGCGGACCGACTGGAGCTCTTCTGGGGGCTCTACGGAGTGTTCACGAAGCCGCGCCAGGAGCCGCGCCGTTTTTCCAATCAGGCGCTCGCCGGCGCCCTCCTCCTCTACCTGCGGCCGCCGTGCCCCCTCCCCGCCTACGAGGCGCTCCGCGGCCTCCTCTGCGGCTGGGAGGTGAGCATCGAGGAGCTGCCCTGGTACCTCGCCCTGACCTGCGGCGAGGACGCCGTCTGGAACGCCATCGCCCAGCTCGACGCCGAGCCGCTCAGCAACCGCGAGCGGCTCGTCCTCCATGCCTTCCGCTACTGGGTGCTCCCCGGCTGGCGGGAGAACCCGCTGGCCCGCCTGCGCATCGGGGAGGGTGTCTAGGGGGGAGGCGAGGGGGGAGGCGCCGCCGCCTCCGTCCGCGGCCGCGGCGGGATCACCACCCGCGGCGGCTTGGGCGGGAACCACACCCACGGCCGCCAGCCGCCGCCCGTGGTGAAGCTCTCCCAGGCCCAGCGCAGCCAGCGCAGGAGGGCGACGGCGAGCCACAGGGCCCAGGCGAGCATGGCCAGGCGATAGACCAGCAGCGGCACCGAGAGCATCCAGGCTCCGGGCGGCACGGCGCCGGCGCGGTCCGCGTACCAGCGGAGCTGGGAGGCGGTGGAGCCGTTGCCGGCGACCTGCATCTCGGGGGTGCCCAGCAGTCCCTGCTGGATGCTCCAGAAGAGGATGCCGAGCGCCACCAGGGTCCAGATCACGAGCACCAGTTGGACGAGGTCGAAGACCTTGTCACGGCGCACGGCGGCGCCCCGCTCCCGGCGCAGGCCGAGGACGAGGAGCCAGGCGGCCACCAGCCCCCCGGCCGCGAGCGGCACCTGGGAGAGGCCCACGCCCAGCAGCGCCCAGTCCCGGGTGCGCAGCGGCGTCAGGCGCACCCGGCCCAGGCCCCAGGCCGTCAACAGGATCACCAGCAGCAGGCTCCAGAAGAGGACGGCCGGTCCCAGGCGGGGTCCGCCGGCGAGGAGGAGCCAGCGCCCCCGGGGTACGTCGACCGTCGTCAGGGCGTTGACGCTCGGCGTCTTCAGGTCCACCGCGGGCGTGCGGAAGAGCAGGGAGGTCCCTCGCCTCTCGCGCCAGGCGAGGACCGCCCGCTGCGCGCCGGGGTGGATGGGCAGGGTGACCCGCCGGCCCTCCTGGCGGATGGGCAGCGGCCGGCCGTCGATCGTCACCGCGGTCAGCTCGGCGCCTGGGGGCAGGACGATCGTGTGCTGGCCGCCGCGGCTGCTGCGCAGGGCGAGGTCGAGGGAGACGTCCGTCGAGCGCACCCCGGGGGCCACGCCGAGCTGGCTGCGCACCAGGGTGAGAGTGCGGCCGGCGATCCCCTCCGGCCGGCTGATGACGAGCTCGACGCGCTCGCCGGGCCAGGGGTGCCACTCGGGGACCCGCACCGCCGCTCCTGCCGGGACGAGCACGGCGGGGATGCCTTTCGCCTCGAAGTGCCAGATGGGGCTCGCATCGAGCTTCCAGACCTCGGTCCACGCCAGGGTGCGCGGCGCGGTGAGCACCAGGGCGGGGCGGATGGCGAGCGAGGAGGTCCACGTCACCTCGTCCGTCTGCGGCCCGAGGCTCACCTCGACGGCGCCGTTCTTCACCCGGATGCCGCTCGTGGTCACCGACTCGCCGGGCAGCAGGGGGACCTCCGCCGCCGCCGGCGCACCCTCGGGCGAGCGGCGGGAGACGCGGGTCTCCACCTGCCAGGTGAGCCCCAGGCGCACTGTGCGCTCGACCTCCAGGAAAGGGGGGAGGGCGCTCGGCTGGAGGGCTCCGGCCGTCGCTGAGCCACCGGGACCGGTGCCGCGCACCCGCGCGAGCTGCAGCGTGTCGTCCGCCTCGCCGTCCTCGTGGACGCCGGAGACGGTCCAGCCGCTGGCCGTGACCTCCACCCGGTGCGGCTTCAAGGGCAGGGGGATCTGCACGCCGTCGCGCGGCGGCAGCGGACCGGCGAGGAGGATCTCGTGGCGGCCGGGGCCGACCCGTACCCAGAGCCGGCCGTCCTCGGTGCGGGCGGCCCCCGCCGGCTGGCCGTCCACCTGCACCTCGGCGGGCACCCACTGCTGCGCGCCGCCGGGAATGGGGACGGCCACCTCCGCCGCCGCGCCCACCTCGAAGCGGGCGCGCAGGCCGGCCGGCGAGACATCGAGGAAGAGGCGCGGGCTCGCGGCGCAGCCGGGGAAGCAGTCGGGCTTCTCGGTGAGCGCCTGGCGCAACTGGTCGAGCACGTCCATTGCCGGCGTGGCCGGCGGGTCCTCCGCCCGCGCCAGGGCCGGCATCAAGGGCAGGAGGAGCAGGACGAGGAGGACCGCCGCGGCGGCCGGCGGCGTTCCGCCTGAGGAGAGCCGCCAGGGGAGCCGCAGACCCGCGAGGTCGAGGGTCAGCAGCGCCAGCAGGATCAGCAGCGCCGCCCGCACGAAGGCGAGGAGGCCGTTGGCGAGCGGCGAGAGGAGGAAGAAGCGCACCCGCTGCGACTTCTCGACCGGACCGCTCCAGCGCAGGCTCACCCGCGTCCACTCCCACTCCGGCAGGCCCGGACCGGTGTCGACCACGGCCCGCGGGTCCACCTCCTGGAGCTCGATGGGCTGCGCCGCCGGCGCCTGTTTCCCCTTGGCGATCTCCAGACGCATGCCGGCGCGAGGCTTGGGCGCCGGCGGGGGCGGCGGAGGCGGCGGCACGGTGAGAGCTGAAGGCGGGACGGCCGGGGCGTTCTGGCCGGGCTCGGGAACCTCCCCTCCGGCCCTGGTCTCCTCCGCCGCACCGCTGCGGCCGAACGAGCTCAGCGCGTCTGCCGAGTACGCCGAGCCCAGGGAGGCCTGGAGCGTCCGGTCCTGCACTTCGCCGCCGGCCTGGATCGACACCTCGGGCCGCTCCAGGGCGGGGTAGATCGCCTGGCGCACCTGCCTGGCCACGAAGGCGACGAGGACGAGGATCAGACCGGCCCGCGCGATCACCGACCCCGCACGCACCAGCGTCCGCAGGCGGCCGTCCGCGGGGAGGAGCCGGCGCAGCGCCTCCAGGGCGAGCACCACGATCCAGACCCACTGCGGCGCGTCCGGCTCCTGCCAACTGAGGACCATGGCGGCGAGCGCGATCAGCCCCCAGCGCGTCCCCCACAGGTGGCGGACGGCGAGGGCGATGATGAGGACGAGGAAGAGGTCGAGCAGCGTCCAGCGGCCGATCCAGGTGCCAGGCACTTCGTCGATGCCGGTGGCGCCCAGGATGCGCCAGCCCGGAGGGAGGTGGAGCTCGCCGGTGACCTGCTGGAAATCGTGGTCCCAGCCTACGGCGGGGAGGGCCCAGGCGTCCTCGATCCGCCCTTCGGCGCCGAGCACGACGGTGCCCTGGCGGACTTCGATCCCCGCCAGGCGCGAGCCGGCGCGGCGGGTGATCACCTGCTCGCGGCCGGCGATGGCCACGCGCTCCAGGCGGCTGGGCGGGGCCATCTCCAGGCGCCAGCTCCGGGTGAGGGTGCCGGCCAGCCGGTCCGACCAGGTGTAGCCGCCGCCGTCGAAGTCGAGCCAGAGGATACGGTGGAGCGCCAGCCGGTCCGGCGCCGGATCGGCGTCGCCCCGCCGGTGCTCGGCGAAGCGCAAGGTCTCGCCGGGCCGCAGACGATAAGCAGGCAGCTTCTTCCACTCCTCCGGCAGGCTCGTCTGCTGGGGATCGACGGCCGCCACCCCCTCGACGTCGGCGAGGCGCAGGCTGGGCTGGGCTTCGAAGACCCAGACCTCCTCGTTGGCCCACGGGCCGCCCGGCGCCGGCGCCGTGAGGGCGCTGACCGGGCCGTCGTGGCGGGCCGTGAGCTCCAGCGTCCAGGAGCCGGGGCGCACCTGCACGCGCAGCCGGCCGTCGGGCTCGATGCGGGCGGGCAGCGACGACGCCAGCTCCAGGGGGATGAAACGGTCGGGGAGGGCGCGGCCGAGGAGCACCTCGCGCGCCTTGCCGGAGACCGCGAGCTGGAGCCGCGTCACCAGCACGAGCGGCACCGCGTCGATCACCTTCCGGTGGACGATGACCTCCAGGCTCTCGGCCTCGGTCGCCGCGGCGGCGCTCGCGCGCTGGAGGAAGATCCGGCCGTCCGCGTCGCGATCGGGGAACGGCACTGCGGCGCCGCGCACGGTGAGCGATACGAGCCCCACCTCCTGCGACAGGTCGAGCGACTCGGGGAGCGAGTCCCAGCGGAAGGCTCCCGCCAGGGTGTGGCGCCCGGCCGGCAGCCAGATCCCCGGCGCGCCATCGTTCTCGACGGCGGCGGCGGGCCGGCCGTCGACCGTCAGCTCCACGGGCCAGTGCTTCTCCTCGCCGGGCAGGGGCACGAAACCCGGGATCTGAAGCGTCCACTCCTGGCGGAATCGTCCCTCCTTCTCGCCGAGATCGAGAGCCAGCCGGCCGGGCCAGTCGCACTGTGTCCCGGCCGTGCCCGCATCCGCCGCGCCGAGGAAGAACGGGCAGACCTCATGCTCGTGGCCGCGCATCACCCAGTCCGTCCAGGTCTGGAGCGGCGCGGGGATGCGGTCCTTCGGGATCGGGCCCGCCGCCAGCGACGGAGCGGCGAGGAGGGACAGAGCCAGCAGCAGAAGAGCGCGGCGAATCACGGGCCACCTCCTCGGAAGAGTCCTGCTCAGAGAGTTGGACACGATGGTACCTCACCAGGAAACCGGGAAGAACACGGACGAGCACGGACGGACACGGACGAGCACGGACAACCAGGACACCGAGGACTAGGCCGGGCCCATCCCTGCCGTCCGTGCCAGTCCGTGTTCGTCCGTGCTCGTCCGTGTTCTTCCCACCAGCCCGCCCAGCCCGCCCAGCAGATGAGCGAGCGGCACCACCCCGACCCCCGGTGGCAACGGGCCCGCGAAGAGCGCCTGCCCCGCGAGCGACTCGAAAGCCGCCTTGGCGAGGAAGAGCGCGACGGCCGCCAGCGCCAGGGCGCGCGTCCAGGGATCGCGCGACTCCGCGACGCGGATCGCGGCCAGGACGAAGAGCGCGGAAGCTGCTCCGGAGCTGCCCCGGTACACCAGGAGGCCGGGCGAGAGCGCGTGGACGGCGAGGGCGGTGAGCCCGCCGCCCAGCGCCAGAGCCGTGGCCGCGAGCCGCCGGTCCCCCCGGACCTCCAGCCAGGTCCCGAGCCCGAGCAGCATGCCAAGGTCGAAGAGGGCCATCCGCGCCGTCCAGTGGACGAGCTGCCCGGTGAGCAGCCGCCAGACCTCGCCCGTTGCCACCCGATCCCGGTCGTACTCCAGGGCGGCCGCGGGGACGAGCGAGGCCGCCATACAGAGCGCGGCGAGCGCCACAATCATCCAGGGAAAGCGCCACGGAAAACGTTTCATTCAGGCTCCCGCGGCACGGCGCCTGAACAACAGCGCAGCTCCCATCAGCGCGGCAAGGATCAGCTCCGGAATCCCCAGGGCGCCGCTGCCGCCCTTGCTGCCGGCGGTGATGCGCTCCCCCTTGGCGTCGTACATCGCGATGGCCGGCGTGCCCGGCCCCTGGACCGTGCCGTTCTTGGCCTGCTCCTCGAACCGGGCCAGCGCCGTGTTCAGGTTGCCGATCAGTTGATCGGTGGCCTTGTCGAACCCTTCGGCGGCGAAAATCCGGCGCTTGCGGTCGACGTTGAGCACGCTCGACCGCCCCTTGACCGTGCTGTCGCCCGCCGCGCGGAAGAGCAACGCATGCGAGTCGACGTCGTAGATCACGGCGTCCATGACCGTGAGCGTGTCGTTCTTCTCCCCTTCGATCAGCAAGGGGCCGACCACCGTGAGATAGGTCCACGACGCGCGGGTCGACTCGGTGAATTGTGATTGATCGTACGACACCAGGACGATCAGGTCGATCCCCAGCGCCTTGCGGATCTGCTCGAGATTCTGGAAGCTCCCGCCGGGCTGCAGGTAGGTCGAGGGGAGGACCTCCAGGTTGCCGATGGACTTGTGCTCCCTGAACGCGTTGGCGACGCGGGCGAGAAGCCTCTGCTTCTGCTCCTCGGTGATCGGGTCGTACTGGTCGGCCCACCGGTCGCGGTCGGCCCGGCTGGGAGCAAACGCGAGCCCCACGCGCACCGGCAGCTTGAGCACCACCTCGCCGGCCGGCGCGGCGTTGGTGATGCCGCGGGGATAGAGGAAGTCCAGCGCGCTGTTGACACGATGGGTCGGCTGCAGCGTACCGACGCAGCCGGCTGTCAGCATCAGCAGCGGCAACGAGACGAAGACAAGAGCGATGCGATTTCTCATACAGCCTCCTTCAGAAGAGGTGCCCGCGATCCGGCCTCACCCAAGGGCGAAGCTCGTGCCACCGGAGGCCGCGGCCCTATCTGCTTGCAGGAGTTGAGGTTGGAGCACGGGGCTCCAATTTGGCGAACGCTGTCAGGTACATGGGCTGTACATCGGTAGCGCAAGGGATGTCCCTGCTGTCCCTGCTTCGGTCAACCCGCAGCGCCGCCCGGAACATACACCGGCGCCAGGAACACGGCCTCGACGTCCGGCCCCGGCACGGGGATCTTCAACGCCACCTGCCAGTAGGTGGCCTCGTCGCGGCCGAGGTCGTTGCCGGGGAGGTCCGCGGGGAGGTCGAAGCTGAGCGGCAGCTCGCGCAGGGTCTCGCCGGGGGGCAGGGTCTCGAAGCTCTGCTCATAGATCACGTACGGCTCGAGGTGGGACGTCGGACCGTCCGGCGCCGGCTGCTCGACCCGCTCGTCCCGCACGCAGCGCAGCCTCACCTGGATCGAGCTCATGACGTGCTGGCGGGGCCGGAGGGTGACGGTCCCCTCCAGCCGGCCGCCGAGGAAGGCGGGGAAGGTGGTCCAGCGCATGCGCGTCCGGGGATGTCGCAGCCAGTGGACGATCTTCAGCAGCGAGTCGAAGAGGATCAGGAGCCCGCCAAGGTCGCAGAGGGCAATCACGATCTTGAGTACGAGATAGGGCGAAGCGAGCCCGAGATTGAGGAGGGCGATCAGCGCCAGGATGGCCGCCCGGCCGAGCACCACACGGCGGGAGTCCGGCGCGTCGTCGGGATTCATCCCCTGCGGATGCCAGGGATGGTCCGAGGTCCAGGGCTGCGCGGGATCCACGGGCTGACGGCTCGGGCGCCGGGTGGTCTGCCTCGCCGCCCGCGGTGAGGCATAGAGCAGGTAGCGTTCGCGGGATTCGGTGACCTCGGGCATGGGGTGTCGGGTGGGATCGATCCGCCGCCGGATGGTATCACCGCTTGACCCGCCGTCCGGCGCGGCCTAGGCTGAAGCCATGCAGATCGAAGCCACCCCGGGCCGCGTCAAGGCCGCGCGCATGATCGCCGTCGTTGCCGACCTCCTGCAGATCGGCGGCTTCGCCGTCTTCATGCCGGGCTGGGCCTCGCCTGCCGACGACGTGCTCGACGTGGCGGTGGGCGCGGCTCTCACCTGGCTCGTGGGCTGGCACTGGTCCTTCCTGCCGGGCTTCATCGCCGAGCTGGTCCCCGGCCTGGACCTCATCCCGAGCTGGACGGCGGCCGTCCTCCTCGCCACCCGCGGCCAGGGCAAGGTGGCGCCGGAGCAGGAGCCGGCCAAGGTGATCACGCCTGAGAAGCGGTAGGCGCGCCCTGTCTGCTAGAATGCAGCCATGAATCTCGACCTCACGATCTATGTTTCGAAGGAGGGGCGGCAATACGTGGCGCACGCCATGCCTCTCGACGTCGTCAGCAGCGGCCCCACTCCGGAGGCGGCTCGCGAGGCGGTGTACGAGGCCGTCCGCGCATTCCTCCTCACCGCTGCGGATTCCGGCACCCTCGATCAGGTCTTGGAAGAGTCGGGATATGAACGGCAGGGTAATCGTTGGGTTTGCCCAGACTTCGTAGCTCTCGAAAGACACGAGCTGGCTCTCGCCGTCTAGCCCATGCCCCGGCTGACCCCCTTGCCGTGGCAGAGGTTGGAGAGAATTTTCCTCGCTGCAGGTTTTCGTTTCGCCCGGCAGGTTGGCTCCCACCGGACCTACGTGAAGCCTGGGATAGCGCGGCCTCTCGTCATCCCAACCTACGACGAGGTTCCGATCTCGATTATTCGCAGCAATTTGAGGACTTCTGGACTATCCCGAGAAGAGTTCTTCCAACTCCTGGAAAGTCTCTAATCTAACCCTACGCCGCCTCTTCCTCCTCCAGGGCCCGATCCTTCCGCGGCCACCAGCGCCTCACCAGCCCGCCCACCTTCTCCGTGCCGCGCAGATCGTCGAAGATCGAATAGAACACCGGCGTGGCGAGCAGGGTGAGGAGGAGCGAGAGGCTCTGGCCGCCGATGACGACGACGGCGATGGCTCGCCTCTCTTCGGAGCCCGGACCGGTGCCGAGGGCCAGGGGGAGCATGCCGGCGACGAGCGCCAGGGTGGTCATCAGGATGGGCCGCAGACGGTCGCGGTTGCCCTGGATGATGGCGTCCAGACGCTCCATCCCCTTGGCGCGCAGGCCGTTCATGTGATCGATCTGCAGGATGGCGTTCTTCTTCACCACGCCGAACAGCACCAGCACGCCGAGCGCCGAGTAGAGGTTGAGCGTGTTGCCCGTGGCCATCAAGGAGATGAGTGCGAAGGGAACGGCCAACGGCAGCGAGAGCAGGATGGTCAGCGGATGGACCACGCTCTCGAACTGCGAGGCGAGGATCATGTACATGAAGATGATCGAAAGCAGCAGCGCCCACACGAATTCGCCGTAGGTGCGGGCCAGCTCCTTGCCGCGGCCGGCGACGGCCGTGGTGTAGGTGGCGGGCAGGTTCATCCCCCGGACTTCCTGGTGCAGCGCCTCCAGGCGGTCCGCCAGCGCGAAGCCCGGCGCCACGCTCGCCCGCAGGCTCACCTGCCGCTGCCGGTCCATGCGGTCGACGCGGGAGGCCGTGATCTCCTCCTTCACCGTGACGAAGTTGCCGAGCTGGTAGAGCTTGCCGCCACGGCCGGGGACGTAGAGGCCGAGGATCGAGCGCGGATCGTTGCGCACGCCGTTGGTCAGCCGGAGCTGGACGTCGTAGTCGTCGTTGATCCCGGGATCGTGAAAACGGGAGACCTGGTCGTCGCCGCCCACCATCAGGCGCAGGGCGTCGGCGATGTTGGACATGTCGACTCCCAGGGTGGCGGCGCGGTCGCGGTCCACCACCACCCGCAGCTCGGGCCGGTTGAGCTTCAGCGTGGTGTCCGCGTCGACGATGCCGCCGATCTCCTTGGACCTCTCCCGCAGCCGCTCGGCGTAAGTGGCGAGGGCCTGGAGGTCCGGCCCGCGCAGGACGAAGTCGATGTCCCAGTTGCCGCCGCCGATGTTGAACGACGTGACGTTGCGCACGCCGCAACGCAGGTCCTTGAACTTGCCCAGGCGGCGGCGGATCTCCGACATCACGTCCCCCTGGCTGTAGTTGTCGCGGAAGGCCGCCGCCGGATCGAGGTGCAACAGCCCCTTGAAGAAGCGAGGGATCGAAAACCGCCGCTCCTCCTGGGGCGCGATGCGCACGAAGGCGGTCCCCTGGTTGACGCCGCCCAGGAAGCCGCCGCCCGCCGTGGCGAGCACGCTGCGCACGCCGTGCGTGGTGCGGATCTCTTTTTCGATCGCCAGCATGGCCTCGTCGATGCCGGCGAGGCTGGTCCCCTCGGGCGCGTTGACGTTGACCTCGAACTCGGCCTCGTCCACGTCGCTGGGGATGTATTCAACCTTCACCAGCTTGAAGATGGGGATGGAGGCGAGCATCACTCCGAAGCAGAGCAGAGCCGCCAGCCGCCGGTGCGCCATGGTGGCGCGCAGCAGCCGCTCGTAAAAGTGATCGATGCGGGCGTAGAAGCCCTGGCGCGAGCGGGCTCGCTCGTGGCCGCCACCAGGAATTCCGGAAGGGCCGGAATGGCCGCCGGCCGCGTCCTCGGCGCGCAGCATGCGGGCGCTCATCATCGGCGTCAGGGTGAAGGAGACGAGCAGCGAGACGAGCACCGCCGCCGCCGCCGTGAGGCCGAACTGATAGAGGAAGCGCCCGGAGATGCTGGACATGAACGAGACGGGAACGAAGATCACCACCAGCGACAGCGTGGTGGCGAGCACCGCGAGGCCGATCTCCTGGGTGGCCGCCTTCGCCGCCTCGAACGAATTCATCTTCTTCTCTTCAATGAAGCGGAAAATGTTTTCCAGAACGACGATGGCGTCGTCGATCACCACCCCGACCATCAGCACCAGGGCGAGCATGGTGACGCTGTTGAGAGTGAAATTCAGCGCTTTCATCATGCCGAAGGTGGCCACGGTCGAGGCCGGGATGGCCACCGCCGCGATCACCGTCGAGCGCCAGCTCCGCATGAAGGCGAGCACCACCAGCGAGGCCAGGATGGAGCCCAGGATCAGGTGCAGCTTGATCTCGTGCAGGGCGGCGTAGATGTAGCGCGACTGGTCGCGGACGACGTCGATCTTGAGGTCCGGCGGGAGCTGCGCCTGCACCCGCGCCAGGGCCTCCTTGACCCCTTCGATCACCTCGATGGTGTTGGCGCCGGACTGGCGCAGCACCTCCAGGGTGACGGTGGGCACGCCGTTGAGCCGGGCCAGCGAGCGCTGCTCCTTGGTGCCGTCCTCGGCCTGGCCGAGGTCGCGCACCCGCACCGGCTGGCCGCGCAGGGTGGCCACCACCAGGTCGTTGAAGTCCCGCGAGCTCTCGAACCGCCCCATGGTGCGCAGCGTCTGCTCGCGCCCGCCCGAGGTGACGTTGCCGCCCGGTGCCTCGGAGTTCTGGCGCACCAGCGCGTCGCGCACGGTGGCGATGGGGATGCCGAAGGCCGTCAGCCGGTCGGGATCGATCCAGACGTTGATCGCCCGCTGGAGACCGCCCACCAGGTTCACCTCGCCCACGCCGGTCGAGCGCTCGAGCTGGATCTTGACGATCTTGTCCGCATACTCGGTCAGCTCGCGCAGCGGCCGGTCGCCCGAGAGCGCGATCGACATCACGGGCGAGGAGTCGTTGTTGAACTTGGCGATGACCGGCGGCAGGACGTCCTTGGGCAGGTTGCGGACGATTCCCGAGACGCGGTCGCGGATGTCCTGCGCCGCCGTGTCGATGTTGCGGTCGAGGTTGAAGGTGACGATGACGAACGAGGTGCCACCGGAAGAGACCGAGCGCAGCTCCTGGATCCCCTCGACCGTGTTGACCGCCTCCTCGATCGGCTGCGAGATCTCCGCCTCGGTCTCCTCGGTGGAGGAGCCGGGCAGGGTGGTGCGCACCGAGACCGTGGGCAGGTCCACCGACGGGAAGCGGTCGACGCCCAGCCGGCCATAGCTGGCGGCGCCGACCACCACCAGGGCGAGGATGATCATGGCCGCGAAGACGGGCCGGCGGATGCAGATCTCGGCGAGCTTTTGCATTCTGATCCCCTACGGCACGGCCCTTACGCTCTCGCCCGAGACGAGGTTCCCCGGCTGCACCACCACGGCATCGCCCGGCTTGACGCCGTCCACGATCTCCACCCGGTCGCCCGCGTGGCGGCCGGTCTTCACCCGCTTCTCGATGGCTTTGCCCCCCTCGACGCCGATCACCTTGTCGATGCCGGCGAAGGAGACGATGGACGAGGCGGGGACCAGCACGGCCTGATCGGCGGCCTGGACGACGATCTCGGCGCGGGCGAAGGAGCCCGGCCGCAGCCGGCCGTCGGCGTTGGGCACCTCGGCCTCCACCATCAGCGTGCGGTTGTCCTCGCTGATCGACGGGCTGATGCGCGCCACCCGCCCCTCGTGCCGGGCGGGATCGCCTTCGACCGTGAGGTCCACCCGCTGGCTCACCTTGACGCCGGCGGCCTCGCGCTCGGGCACGGCGAGGCGCAGCCGCAGAGGGTGGACCTGCACCAGCACGGCGATCGGCGTGCCCACCGCCACGTAGTCGCCGGCGTTGGCCAGCCGCTCGCGGATGATGCCGTCGAACGGCGCGGTGAGCACCGAGTCGGTGAGCTGCTGCTCGGCGAGGCCGAGCTCGGACCGGCGCTGGCCGAGGATGGCCTGGCGGGTGCGGGCCTCCTCGACGGCCTCCTGATACCGGCCGTCGGCCACGCCGAGAGAGGCCTCGGCGGCGTCGAGGTCGGAGCGGGGGATGAGCTGCTGGTCGAAGAGCCGCTGCATGCGGTCGCGGGTGGCCTGGGCCTGCTTCAAGGTGGCCGCGGCTTGGCGCACGACGGCCGTCTGGTCGGGGGGGACGATGGCGTCCGGCCCCTCAGGCGGCAGGCTGAGACGGACCCGCGCCTGCACCAGGGCGGTCTGCGCCTGCTGCACCCGCAGCTCGAAATCGGTGGGCACCAGCCGGGCGATGGCCTGGCCGCGCCGCACCGGCGTGCCGATGTCCACGAAGAGCTTCTCCAGGCGGCCGGCCACCTTGAGGCCGAGCGTCGCCTGCTGGTCCGCGGCCAGCGTCCCGGACACGTCGACCGTGCGCGACAGCCGCGCCTCCTCGGCCTTGGCAACCCGCACCTCGCGGGCCTCGCCGCCTTTGGTCTTCGCATCCTTCCTCGCCGCCGCCGCGGGATCGCCGCCGCAGCCGGCCAGCAGGGCGGATAGGGCGGCGGTGAGCGCCATCCCAAGCAAACACTTCCTCGACATCGTCTCTCCCCGGGGAGCCGCCGCTGCAAGCGGGGGCGGACCAGATACGATTGTACAGCCCGGAAGTTGCAATCCGCCCCCGGGTATTCCCGAGGGCGGGGGTGGGAGTGTAACGAGAGTGTAAAAGGTCTGGAGGGCGCGGCCTGCGCAGGCCGCGCCCTGAGGTGAGCTCTAGCCGGCGACTTCGCCTTCGTACTTGGCGTAGAAGCCGAACGGAATGCCGTTCCACCAGGTCACGCCGGCCATGCCGTCCTTGGTCTGGGTGAAGAAGTAGCCGTCGAATCGCTGGTCGTCCGTGGTGTTCTTGAAAGTTCTCGGGAAGTCCACCCAGAAGACGATCCGGTGCTTGAGACTTGAGCTCGTGCCCAGATAGCCGGGCCCGGTCTGCCCGTCGACGTCGTCCTGCGGGTCCTTGAGATATTGAGCGCGCACGCCGCAGTTTGTCCTGAGGCCGTGGAGAGGGCTCAGGCCACCGGTGCCGTCCCGGCCCAGGGTCAGAGTAGCCTTCCAGCCGTCCCACACGATGGTGTAGAAAGTTGCAGCCCGCCCCCAGGGAGCGCATCAAGCGGTGTCTATCGGATCAGATACGGATCATTATCCGATCAGATACGTCGCGGGAATAGAAAAGCCCCTCCTCTCCGCCGGGTGGGGCGTGGGGCGAGAGGAGGGGTAGAAAAAGTGAGGAGCTGCGTGTTGCGGGTCCGGTCAGTGCGCGGCTGACGCCACGCCTGGGGCATCGTCGGGGATATAAAGTACAGTGATCTTGATCCGGAGCCTGGCGTCGACACCCGGAGAGGAGATGTAGAGCTTGACGTCGTGGCTGGAGAACGGTTGCACGTCGACGAAGGAGAAGCTGCTCAGAGCAGAGACGTTGTCGAGAGGCTGCCAGAACGCCACCAAGATCTGGCCGCTGGGAATCATGTTGATTTCGTGGACGTTAGGGACTGCCGGGTTGGAGGAGGCCGCATACTCGCCGGGGCCACCGCCCGCCGTGCCCGCGTAGATGACAGGCTCATCAATAGCGACTAAAAACGGCGCGCCCGCGCCAATCGTTTCGTCCACTTGCGCGCCCGCCGCAAAGCGTTGGACAAGCTCACTAACGACGGCTGTAGAAGGTTGACTCATGGTAATTTCCTTTCTCTTCGAGCACTCTGCGGCTCTAGATGGAGCGCAGGGGTCAGGTTCGCGTTGATTCGCGTTGCCTGAGCAGGGAAAGAGCAGGAACGATGCCATGCCCTAGCGAATTTCATGTGATCACTGGAAGTCAGAGGAAAAGAAGGGATTGCACTGCTCCCGATACGATGCGGCACGGGTCTCCAAAAAGGGCATGTATCTTTTCGGACCGTCTCTCCCTATCTCTTCGGATAAGGCCAGCCGGGTCGCCGATCCGCAACGCACGGTGCTCGCTGCAGCCCTCAGCGGTCCCGCAACTCCAGGTTGCTGATCAGCCGGTGCAGATACGTGGGATTCAAGTCCAGCCGCTCGGCCGCCTTGGTGACGTTGCCGCCGGCCTGGTCGAGGGCGTCGCGGATCAGTCGCCTTTTGAAGGCGTTGACGCTGTCGTGGTAGGCGCCGACGGGACCGGTCGCGGCGGCGGGGGCGGTTTCGAGCACGGTCTCCGGCAGGTCCTCGGGGTGGATCAGCTCGCCTTCGCCCAGGACGAGGGCGCGCTCGATCGCGTTGGCCAGCTCGCGCACGTTGCCCGGCCAGCCGTAGCGCTGGAGGCAGGCGCGGGCCTCCGGGGTGAAGCCGGCGGTGCGGCGGCCGAGCCGGCGGCTGAAGAGGGCCGCGAAATGGCTGGCGAGGAGCGGCACGTCCTCCCGCCGCTCGCGCAATGCGGGCAGTGTCAGGCTGATCACGTTCAAGCGATAGAAGAGGTCCTCGCGGAAGGTCCCTTCGCGTATCGCCTTCTCCAGGTCGCGATTGGTGGCGGCCACGACCCGCACGTCGGCCTTGAGCGGGCGGGTGCCGCCCACGCGCTCGTACTCCCGTTCCTGGAGGACGCGCAGGAGCTTGGCCTGGAGCTTCGGCGGCAGCTCGCCCACCTCGTCGAGGAACAGGGTGCCGCCTTCGGCCGCCTCGATCTTGCCTGTCTTGCGGTCCACGGCGCCGGTGAAGGCCCCTTTCTCGTGGCCGAAGAGCTCGCTTTCAAGCAGCGTCTCCGACAGCGTGGCGCAGTTGATGGCCACGAAGAGGCGGCTCGCCCGCCGGCTGCCGCGATGGAGGGAGCGGGCCGCCACCTCTTTGCCCGTGCCGCTTTCGCCGCGCAGCAGGACGGTCGAGTCCGTGGGGGCCACGCGGGCGAGGAGCCGGCCGACCTCTTTCATCCGCGGGCTCTCGCCCACCATGTCGGCGTCGAGGGCGGCCTCGATGCGCTGGTTCTCCTCCCGCAGCCACTCCAGCAGGCGGGCATTGGCGAGGGCCGCCGAGGCGATGCCCGCGACGGCGGTGAGGAGGTCCAGGTGGCGCTCGTCGAAATGGGTGCCGGGCTCGCGGGTATCCAGATAGAGGACCCCGGCCGGTCCCTTGGCCCCGGTCAGGGGCGCCGCGATCAGCGACTGCAGACGGGCCGCCGCGACGCTCTCGACGCCGCTCCAATCTCCCGTCTCCTCCAGCACGTCGTTGGCCAGCACGGCCGTGCCCTCGGCCACGATCCGCTCGACGAGCGTGCGGGAGATGCCGAACGGCGCGGCCGAGCCCCGGCGGTCCAGGGCGAAAGCGGTGGCGGTCTCCGCGGTCTCCGCGGCGTCTGCGTCGAGAAGGAGGACGGTGGCGCGCTCGGCGGGGATGGTCTCGAGGGCCAGCTCCAGCAGCCGGCGGGCGATGGGCTCGGTGGCGTGGAGGGCGTGGAGGTCGTTGCCGATCCGCAACAGGGCCTGGAGGTCGCGGGCGGTGCGCGCCTCCGGCGGCAGGGCCGCCTGGAGCGCCTCGGGCCGCAGGTAGCGGGACTCGGCAGGGAGGATGTGCGAGGTGCTCCCCGCCGTG
This sequence comes from Thermoanaerobaculia bacterium, assembly GCA_036264085.1. Taxonomy (GTDB): domain Bacteria; phylum Acidobacteriota; class Thermoanaerobaculia; order Multivoradales; family UBA5704; genus DATARR01. The sequence goes on from DATARR010000045.1 coordinate 94,483, forward strand.
TAGCTCGCGCCGTCGAGGAGGACGGAGCCCGGCTGGGCCGCTGCCTCCTCCTCCCGGGTCTGGAAGAGGAAGAGCGAGCCGCCGAGGGTGATCAGGTCGCCGTGCTCCAACTCCCGCTCGCGCACCGGCACGCCGTTGACGAAGGTGCCGTGGCGGCTGTCGAGGTCGCGCAGGCGGCAGCGCCCGCCGTCGGCCTCCAGCACGCAGTGATGCCGCGAGACGGCGAGGTCGCGCAGGTGGATGGTGTTGGCATGGTCGCGGCCGAGCGTCAGCCGCTCCGTCCCGAGGGCGAAGGTCTGGCCGGCCAGCGGGCCGGAGACGGCGGTGAGTCGTGGATTCACGGGCGGCTCTCTCTTGGGTTGGATACAGTCTATCCGATCGGATAGCTATCCCGGGCCTCACCACCTGACGGAAGAAGGAGGCAGAAGGCGCATCTGTCTTGAGGAAAACCCTCGCGCCCGACCGTTCTTGAGGGGAGGGCAGGCCTGGCATCCGCTGTGCTGTGCCTGGGAAATCGGACCTGACATGGAAGGAGACCGCGATGAGCCTGCGGAATTCATCTGCCGCGCTGACCGGGATGGAGCTGTCGACTCTGCGCGCCGCCAGCACCGGGACCTCTCACACGCTGACGGTGAAGGTGAACGTGGCGGCCCAGCCTGCGACCCTCAGCATTTCGCAGCGGAGCCTGCCCATCGAGAATGGTGACGCGGTGACCTGGAGGTTCGTCACGAACCAGCCCGGGAATCCTCCTTTTGAAGACCCCGGCGTGAAAGTCGTTTTCGAAAACCTGCCCCATTCCATGCCCGGAGACCCTGAGGATTCCAGGATCAGCGTCGACGTCAGCGAGGTGGAGGCGAGCGAAGGGACCAAGTACGTGGCGAAGTACTCGGTCCTGTTGAACGGCGTGCGCCTCGAGTCCGTTCTCCCCCTGGATGGGCCTCAGCTCGTGATCGACAAGATGTGCGCTCCGCCGCCTCGCGGTCCCCGTCGTCTGTGGAACTGGTTTTCGCGGTAGGGCGGACTCAACAACCCCTCCACGCCTGCCCTCGGGATTGCCTTCCGAGCCATCCTCTTCAGGTGCCGCGCAGCGGCATGGGCGATCAGTCGTGGCTTCCTGGGTGTCTCTCTTGAATTGGATACAGTCTATCCGATCGGATATGAGGATTACAGGCCGATAAATCCGATCTAGAATTAGCTAATGGTTGTAGAATCAATGGATTGCGATTTGGAGCCGCTCGCCCTCGCACTGCTGGCATAGAATGTGGAAGCCTTTGAAGACAAATCGAGAAAGGAGACTGCAATGCCCCCGCCCACGATCCGTAACATTCAAATCAGGAGCAGGAACGTCATGACCCCGAAGCTCCTCGCCGTTGATGGCCTCGACACGTTGAATTGGGATATCGACACGCTCGGTCCCAAGGAGCGTCTCCATGCCACAAGCGCCGACTTGGGATTCAACGTCGTAGGAACATACGGAACCAAGACTCTCATCTGTCCTGTAGGTTACTACTCGGGGACCCCTCACGTCACCAAAACCTATCAGCTTTTCGTAGAAACTACCACCAGCAGCACCCAAATCCTCGGTCCCCATAACGAGGACCTTGAGCTCGTGATCGATACCATCGGAGGAATGGGGCCGGAACCCCCTGACCCTGACGGTGACGCGAAGGAGCGCCAGCACGATCGGCACGAAGGTCGGGATTAGGTCTCACGGCGCCGGGGGCTCATCGCGGGGCCCCCGGCGCTTTGCTGACGAGGCTGCGAAACTCGGGATCATTGCGCAGGGAGTCGAAAGCCGGCAGGGAGAAATAGCGAGGCAGGAGTCCTTTCTTCAGTGCTTTCTCGACGTTGTCCAGCGCCATCAAGCGCTCTCCAACGAGAGCGAACACCTGCGCTGCGGAGAGCAGAACGTTGGGATCGTCGGGGTTCAACTCCAGCGCCTTCAGGATGATGGCCACAGCCTTTCGCCGGTCTCCAAGGTGAGCCAGGCACTGGGCCTGGGTCAGGATGTTTTCCTGCACGGGGTTGCGTTCAACCTCCTCCAGGGCTTTCCGAAAGTGTGCCTCGGCATCCTGCGTATGGCCTAGGGCGAGCTCGGCTTCGCCCAGGTTCAGGGTGGCGTCGACGTGGTCTGGATCGATCTCCAGTGCCTTGTGGAACGCTGTGATCGCCTCTTGATAGTGCCTCTGGAGGATCTCGGTAGCGCCGAGGTTGGTGTAATGGGCGCGTTGTGGTCTCGGGGTCAGAGCGATGAGATCCTTGTACCGTTGCTCAGCTTTAGGCAGGTCGCCGTAGTAAAGCTCGAGCCCGGCGAGGACGTCGAGAGCAAAGACGTTGTCCGGCGAGGTTGCGAGGATCTGCTCGACGTGTTTGCGGGAGTCTTCAATGTGGCCGGTACGGGCCTCGAGACCGGCGAGGTTCTTGAGGTTTTCCCAAGTCGGGGAGAGTTTGACGGCTTCCTTCAGATCGGCGATCGCTTCGTCCGGGCGGCGGTCTCGCTCGGCGAGCTTGGAGCGCAAGGCGAAGACTCGCGGGTCGCCAGGGACGAGGCTCTCGAAACGTTCCAGGGTCTTGGCGGCGACTTCCGGCTGATCTCGGGTCAGCTCGATCCTGAACTGGGTAAAGAGTGGACGGGGATCGTCCGGCGCCATCTCCCGGGCTCCGCGGAGAAGGTCCAGAGCCCTTTCGCGGAAGGCGATTTTCTTGGTCGATTGAAAGCGTAGCAGCAGGTTGTCGGCCGCGAGGAGACGGGCGCCGAGGAGCCCGGGGGACTTGTCCATGACTCTCTGGAGCTGGTCCAGGTCGTCCTGGGACGGAACGGCTCCCGCATCGCGCCGCTGCTGGACGGCAAGGAACGCGGCGTAGTCTTCGGTGCGTGCCTCCAGGTTGGGGGTGCCTGGCCGCAGACGCCGCCCCTCGTAGCCTCGAAGGAGTCGCTTGTCCACCTCTCTGGCGAGTTGGAGGAGGTCTCCGGCTTCGACGGGCGCGGGAAACGTCTCGGTCCACAGGACCTGGCCGCTGGGAGTCTGACGAAGTAATGTGATCTTTCCCCGGGTGCCCGCTGCGTCGAGGGTCGTCGCCAGAATCTCTTTGGCCGCGGCCGCCTGTGCCATCTCCTGAACCGTGGAAGGCTTGCCGAAGAGCTGGGTTTGACCGATCGCGTCCACGCCTGCGAGCGAGCTCAGAGTGCTGAGGCAGGTGGTGAGGACTCCCGACGCCGCGAGCTGGAGCCGCTCGTCCTTGCCGTTCACCTGCGGCCGGAGCACCAGCACCCGCAGGGGGGATGCCGCTGAAGAAGCCGTGGCCGGAGTCCGCCCGAGGAAGCGCCGTCCCGTCAGGACGGCGAGCACCGCCAAGACTGTGAGGGCAAGAATGACGACCGCCGCGGTCTTCATCCCGCGGCGGCGAGTGAGGACGGACATGCCCGCCGTCGAGCCCTGGGCGGCGAAGGGACGGGGCAAGGCCAGGGCCGTATTGGCTTCGCGGGCGCCGGTGGACAGCTCGCTCAGGCTGACCTCGGCGGGCGCGACCGACTGCAGCGTGGGGGTGCCGAGGGCGCGGACCACGGTCTCGGCATCCTGCGGGCGCTCCTCCGGAGCCTTGGCGAGCAGACGGGCGATGAGGTCGCTCAGGCCGGCCGGGACGTCGGCCCGCACCGCGGCGACGGGCGGTGGCTGGTAATTCAACACCCGCTGCAAGGTCTCGCGGGGAGTGGCTGCCAGGAAGGGCGAGACGCCGGTCAGCATGTGATAGAGGAGGATGCCGAGCGAGAAGAGGTCGGAGCGGGCGTCGGCCTCGCCGCCGGCCGCCTGCTCGGGCGACATGGCGTGGCAGGTGCCGAGGATGAAGCCGTGCTGGGTGAGGATCACCTCGTCGGTGGCGCCCGAGAGCCGGCGCGCGAGGCCGAAGTCGAGCACCCGGGCGTGGCCGGCGGGGGTGACGATGACGTTGTCCGCCTTGAGGTCGCGGTGCACGATGCCGGCGGCGTGGGCGGTGGCGAGCCCCTCGGCGATCTCGCGCGCCAGCCGCACGGCGAAGTCCAGGGACAGCGGGCCTTCGCTCAGCCGGGCGCCGAGGGTGCGGCCCTCGACGTACTCCATGACGATGCAGTCGCCCTCGTCGTCGGTGAGCAGGTCGAAGACATGCACGATGGCGGCGTGGCTGAGGCTGGCCGCGGCGCGGGCCTCGCGCAGCAGGCGCTGGCGCAGGGCGGGAGAGGTCTCGGCGTCGCCGCGGATGCGCTTGATCGCCACCTTGCGCCGCAGCCGGTCGTCCCAGGCGAGGAAGACCTCTCCCATACCGCCCCGGCCGAGACGCCCCAGGACGCGATAGGAGCCGATGCGCTCCGGCAGATCGCGGCGGTCTGCGGAAGCTCCGCTACCAGAGCCCGGCGGCGGCTTGGGCTCATCCATGGAGTGTCTCCGGTCTCCCCGGGCTGCCCAGCGAGGAGTTGAGTAGTATTTGTCCATTATAACCACAACGGCTTCTCCCTGCTCTCGGAATCGCCTGTCACTGCCTGTCGCAGGGCTGCAACACGTTCGGCGTTCCAGGAGGTGGCGGCGACCGGCGAGACCTCCTGCCGAATCGCAGACGCAAAAACCGGCTCGAATGCTACAAGCAACTCCATAACAGCCGCGTAATAACTCTCGTGAGCCGCAGATCGTCCTAAATTTTACGCAAATAGCGCGGCTGTCTGATGCAAATCATTGGTTCTGCGCAGGTGGCGCAGGACCAGCCCGGTCTTTTCATTCTTCGTGTGCCGCGAATTCCGATCCAATATTCTGCAAACCTACGATCATCTGATGCGAAAATATGGATTAAAGCTGCAAACAGCCGCTGATACGCAGCAGATCGTCGAACGGCGAGTCGATTTTTCAGCCTGATTTGCGGCTCATAAAGCTGAAATTTCTCACGCGCAGGCAGAGGCCGGAGGCCGTCTGGCCTGGATTCGCGGCAAACTGCCTACGATTTGCAGCTAAGATCTCGATTTTTGCGGCAGTGATCGACGCCGAAGAAGAGCTTGCAGGGCGAGGGCGAGCATGTCGTCGAGCAGGAGCGCTGAACGCCCCCGGCCGGGTGGCCGGGGGCTGGTGGGGCGATTCGTCAGGCCGTGCGGCGCCGCAGGAGGAGCAGGGCGGCGCCGGCGAGGGCCAGGAAGAGGAGGACGAGGCCGAAGTCGCTCAAGGTCGGGACTTCGGCGATCGGCACGACGATGTCGACCGCGGTCGGATCGCCGGCCGCCGGGGTGGCGGGATCGTCCGTGACGCCGCTGGTGTCGTTGGTGCCGTCACCATTGGAGTCGAAGGAGAACGAGCCCTGGTTGGAGATCGTCTGGCCGGCGGTGCCCGGATTCACGGTGGCGGTGATGGTGATCGTCACCGAGCCGTTGGCGGGGATCGCGCCGTTCCAGGTCACGGTGTTGGTGCCGACGGTGGCGACGGCGATGCCGGAGGTGGCGGTGGCGCTCACCAGCGTCAGGCCCGCGGGCAGGACGTCGGTGAATTCGTTGCCCGGGTTGTCCGCCTGGGCCACGCCGCCGCTGTTGGTGAGGACCACGGTGTAGGTGAGGGTGGAGCCCTCCTGGGGCGTCCCGCTCACGGCCTTGGTGGCGGTGACGAAGGGCGCGGCCGCGACGGCGAACGAGGTTGGATCGCCGGCCGTATTGGTGCCGGGGTCGTCCGTCTGGGCAGTGGACTCGTTGGTGCCGTTCAAGTCGGCGTCGAAGGAGATGGTCCCCTGGTTGGAGATCGTCGTTCCTCCGGCGCCGGGCTTGACGGTGGCGGTGATGGTGATGGTCACCGAGCCGCCGACGGGCGGGATGACGCCGTTCCAGGTCACCGTGTTGGTGCCGACCGTGGCGACGGCCGTGCCGGAGGTGGCGGTGGCGCTGACCAGGGCGAGGCTCGCGGGGAGGACGTCGGTGAATTCGTTGCCCGGATTGTCGGTCTGAGCGCCGGAGCCGTTGTTGGTCAGAGTCACGGTGTAGGTGACGGTGCCGCCGACGCTGAACGTGCCCGAAACCGTCTTGGTGCCGGTCACGGCTGCGGCCGGCGCAAAGGCGATGCAGGTGAAAGCCGTCGGCGTCACGATGAGCGACCAGGCGTCGAGCGTGCCCGCGATGCCGAAGAAGTTGTCCGCCACCAGGACCTTCCAATCGCCCTGCGTGCTCTGGCCGGCGTTTCGCCCGAGCTGACCGTTCGGATCGGGGAAGATGCTGGGGTCTCCGAACAGGGTCCAGATGAAAGAGTTGAAGGCCGGTGACCAGTCGCCGGTGAACGGCGCGTCGGTGTCGGCCGAGAGGTTGAGGTCGTTGGCCGAGTTGTCGTCGATCAGCGTGTTGATGAAGTTTTGACCGAAGAACTCGCCGATCAGGATGCCGCGCAGCCAGATGAGGTCGCTGCCGTAGCCGTTGGGAGCGCGCAGCAGGACGGTGAGGTCGTCGGTGGCCTGGTGCTCGACGTCGTCCACCCGGAACTGGAGGCTGGAGATCTCGAAGTCGTCGGTGATGCTCTGGGTGTCGGCGATGCCGCGCGGATCGCCGTCCGGAATGGCCAGGGCGGGCTTGAGCGTCCGGGTGTAGGTGACCGGCGCGGCGGTGCCCGAGGGGGTGCCGACGCGGACCGTGAAGTTGACGGTGGCGGTGCCGAGCGTGCTGGTGACCTTCAGGCTGAAGTGGATCGCCTGACCGCACAGGACGCTGGGCGCGACGGTGAAGACGAAGGGAGTGCCGGTGGCGACGTTCTTGGCCGGGATCGGCCCGTAGGCCGAGGTGCCGGTGAGGATGGTCACGCCGGCCGTCGAGGAGGTCAGGACGGCGCTGGCGCCCGCCACGCCGAAGGCGGCGTTGCGCCACGGGTTGAGCAGCTCGACGGAGAGCTTGATCGGCTCGCCGGGGTCGATGGCGCCGTTGTTGTTGCCCAGGGAGTCGTCCACCGTGAACGTCGACAGGTCGAGGTTGGGCGTGGCGAACGACGTGCCGACGCTCATGTGGCCGAAGTTGGCGAAGCCGGCCTGGCCGAGCGGGGCGACGGCGCCGTAGCCCAGGCCGCGGTCGGCGAAGCCCTGCCAGATCCACTTCTCGTTGGCGCAGGCGTTAGTCATGCAGTCGGCCTGGATGAGCGCGTCGCGGGCGTCGGTGAAGCTGGGATCGCTGGGCGTCAGCTTCAGGGCGTCGGTGACGATCTGGAGCATCGTGGCGTTGCCGGTGGGCACGTCGCCGTTGGCGCCGGCGGGGTCGGCGATCACCCGGCTGCGCACCTCCCAGAGCGTCAGGGCCCAGATCTCACCGATGTTGTGGACCTCCAGGCCGCCGTTGAATTCGAAGCCCAGGGGGCTGATGGGGATGCCGCCCGAGTAGTTGGCGGTGACGTCGTCCACGTCCGCCCAGGTGAGCGGGTTGACGGTGTTGTCCGTGGTGTAGGGGAACCGCCGGATGCCGTAGAGATAGTTGTCGGTGAGACCGCCGAGCTGGTAGGTGGCGTAGGCCCCTTCCGTGTACTTGCCGTTCGGGTCGTCCGCGTTGTTGCCGTGGAGCAGCGACAGGGCGTAGAAGTCGCTCCAGCCCTCGCCCATCCCCTGGCCCGGGCTCCAGACGAGGCCGCTGGCGTCGCCGATCAGCCGGTTGGAGAGGCCGTGCGTCAGCTCGTGGAGCACGATCGTGGCATCGAGAGAGCCGTCGCGCTCCGGGGTGGGGAAATCGAAGAGGAACATCTGCATGCGGCCGGACGTCCCGTCCGGTGGCGTCGAGAAGTTGGAGTTGTCGGTGCCCGAGCCGTCCTGCGCCTCGGCCAGCACCGGGTCTCCGCCCGCTCCCATGCCGCTGAAATTGGTGGCCTGGAAGTTGCCGGCGGCCTCGTCGAAGCCGAGGTTGAAGAGCTGATCGTGGTACCAGTTGGCGAGATAGAAGAGATGGGTCACGATGCCGCGCTGGTAGGTCGCGCCGGCGGGGTCGTCGCCGGCGTCCGGATTGCCGCCCACGGGGGGCGGGTTGTAGGTGTAGTCGCGGGGCGCGGCGCCGAGGAAGTCGCGGTTGTTCGTGTTGGCGTCCGGGTTGCCCACCGGCCGGCCGTTGTCGTCCAGGGCGCCGGTGTCCGGAGCGTCGTCGGCGTCGGTGTCCAGGTAGGCGTCGACGTTGTTGCCCATCGTCGTCGTGCCGCCGTCGGGGATCCAGCCGTCGGGGCTGGCGGTGACGTCCTGCGCCGTGGACATGTTGACGGTCGTGCGGGCGATCTCCGGGAACTGGGTGCCGGAGCCGGGGGTGACGTCGGTCGGATCATGGGGCGCCGGGCTCTCGGCCGGAGTCTTGCCATCCCCCTGCACGTAGACGCTGAAGCGCGCCTCCTGGGTCGAGGCGTGGGCGCGGATGTCCTTGCGCCAGAGCAGGGCGCCGCTGACGCCGTCGACGATCGTGTACCAGTCCGCGTCGCCCTTGGTGAAGGTGATCTGCCGCCAGGCGGGGACGAGCACGCCGGGCGCCGCCGGGAAGTAGACGACGTCGCTCGCCACCCCGCCGGCGATCCGTGGATCGTTGGCCAGGACGCGGGTCTGGGTGCCGTTGGCGTTGGTCGCCTGCGCGGTCATGCGCGCGACGTCGAGGCTGATGCCTACCGATTTCATCGCCGCCACCAGCGCCTGCGGGGCGGAGACGGGAGGCGGCAGGGGGACCGCCGGCGCGGCGGCGGCCGGCATCAGCAGGCCGAGGGAGCGCCAGACGCGGCCGTCGCGGTCGAGGATGAAGCGGGTCTCGCTCTGGAAGAGCGGACGCCCGTTGAGCTGCTGCTCGACGCGCACCATGCGCAGGCCGCTGCGCCGGCTCACGCTCTCGCCCAGGAGGTGGAGGGCGTCGATCTCGGCGCTCGACAGGCCGTAGAGAGCGCTGTTGGCCTTGAGGTAGTCGCGCACGACGTCGATTCCCGGCCTCCCGGGCGCTGCGGCGGAGAGCGCGCCGCGGTTGCCGGAGACGATCTCCGGCGCGGCGGTGACGGGCGAGAAGCGGGCCGTGGCCCCGGGAGCCGTGGTCTGCAGGCGTTTCAGGGCGTCCTGCATCGACTTGATCTGCGCCTTGACCTGCGCCGCGCTCGGCACCGGCTTGAGCGGCACCGTGGGCAGCCCGGCCACGACCGCGGACAGGGCGCGCGCGCTGCCGTTGACCCGGACGTCGAAGTTGCCGATGAGCCGCGGTTTGGCCACGGGCGAGCCGGCCGCCCAGCCCGGCAGGGCGGACAGCGTCAGGAGAAAGATTCCCGCCAGCGCGGGCACGAAGCGACTCCTCTTCACAGACGACCAGGGCATGCGACTCCCCTTTCCAAGTTTGACTAAAAGAGAGAAAGACATCCCAGTCTAGCAGGAGGAGAGAGGGCTGTGAAGGCTGTGCTCAACGAATTCTCTTCCGGCAGCCGGCGGCGGATAGAATGGCGGCATGAACCTCCAGGAGACGCTGGACACGCTGAAGTCGCTCGGCAAGGAGCAGACGCGGAAGACCTACCGCCGCCATGGCGCGGGCGAGGATTGCTACGGCGTCAGCTCGGCCGATCTCAAGAGCCTTCAGAAGAAGGTCAAGAAGGACCACGACCTCGCCCGGTCGCTATGGGCCACGGGCAACCACGAGGCCCGCATCCTGGCGACGATGGTCGCCGATCCGCAGAAGCTGGACGGCGCGACCCTCGACGCCTGGGCGGCGGACCTCGACAACTACATCGAGACCGGCTACCTGGCGGCCCTGGCGGCGAAGAGCCCGGTGGCCCGGGAGGTGATGGCGCGCTGGATCGACTCCAATGGCGAATGGATCGCCGCCGCCGGTTGGAGCGTCCTCTCCCACCTGGCCGCGGAGGGCGGGCTCTCCGACGCCGAGTCCGCAGCGGCCCTCGCCCGCATCGAGCGCGACCTCCATGGCAGCCAGAATCGGGTGCGTCACCAGATGAACGGCGCCCTCATCTCGATCGGCGGCAGCCAGCCGGCACTTCAGGAGAAGGCCCTCGCCGCCGCCCGCCGCATCGGCAAGGTCGAAGTGGACCACGGCGAGACCGGCTGCAAGACGCCGGACGCCGCGGACTACATCGGGAAAATGGCCGGGCGGCGCGCTGCGAAGGCGGGGTGAGCCTCCGCAGGCCGACATCGAGAGCCCGTAGGGCGGCGTTCCCGTAGCCCCGGGTGCAACCCGGGGGGTGATGGGGAACAATGATGGGGACCACGATGGGGACGACGTGATTGGGCCACCCCACGGGCGGTGTGGAGGCGCGGGAAACGGTCCCGTGACCGCGGTGATCCCACGGTCCGGGCGTGTGGGGGCGGGGGTGCCGCGGCGCCGTGCCCCCCCGGGTTGCACCCGGGGCTACGGGAACGCCGCCCTACGGGCTGGTGCCGGGGCCTTTGTCTCCCGGGGCGAATGGGCTCACGCCTTCCGCCGCCGCCGCCGCCGCCTTCGCCGAGGTGGCCCGGTCGCCGCGTTCCCTGCCTCGCCGCCCCCGCTCTCCTCGGCGACGTCCTCGGGACCCTCCTCGAAATCGTCCTCCGGTCCCTCGTCGTCGCCGTCGCCCTCGTCCGCAAAAATCCCGGCGGGCTCACCGGCGGCGGCTTCGCGGTGCTCGGGGGACGGGACGGCGGGCTCTCCTGCGTGACTCTCCTGGGCGCCGCCGTCGCCGTTCTCGCCGGGACCCTTCTTCTTGCGCTTGCGGCCGCCGCGGCGGCGCTTGCGCTTCCTGCGGGCTGCATCCTCGGCGGCATCGCCGGCGAGACCAGGCTCCTGGCGCTCGCGCTCCCCGGTCTCGCCGCCGGCCTCGAAGTCGTCCTCGTCCTCCTCCTCGTCTTCGGGGAGGGCGAGGTCCCAGGCCTGGAGGGTGACCGGAGCCGGCTTCTGCTTCGAAGGACGCACGGGCTTCTCGCGCTTCTGCCACTCGATCCGTTCGTCGGGGCGGTGGAGCCCGGCCGTGGCAATGATCTCGATCCTGACGTCGAACTCCTCCTCGATCGCCGCCAGCTCCTGCCGGTAGTGGTTCTGGAGGGCGTCGGCCAGCTCGGGATGGAGACCGATCTTCGCCCCCTGGATGGAGCCGGTGGCGGCGCGCGCCTCGATGCGCCGCAGCAGCGACAGGCTCACCATCTCCTCGCTCGCCAGGCGGCCCGAGCCGTTGCAGGTGGGGCAGGTGCGATGGGTGCGGAGCTGGAGGGCCTGCTGAATGCGCTGGCGGTTGATCTCCAGCAGGCCGTTGGCGCTGATGCGGCCCACGGTCGAGCGCGCCTTGTCCGCCTTCAGGGCGTCCTTCACCGCCTTCTCGACCCGGCGCTGGTTCTTCGACGCCCGCATGTCGATGAAGTCGACCACGACGATGCCGCCGAGGTCCCGCAGCCGGAGCTGGCGCGCCACTTCGGACGCCGCTTCGAGGTTGGTGTGGAGCGCCGTCTCCTCCTGGGTGGCGGCGCGGGTCGAACGGCCGGAGTTGACGTCGACGGCGGTGAGGGCCTCGGTGGCGTCGATGACGATCGAGCCGCCGCTCTGCAGCTCCACCCGGCGCTCGTAGATGCGGTCGATCTGCGGCTCGAGGTCGTAGCGGCTGAAGAGCGGCAACCGGTCCGAGTAGCGGATCAGGCGCGTCTTCGAGCGCGGCATGAAGGCCGTGAGGTAGGCCTCGGCCTTCTGGAACGCCTCGTCGTCGTCGACCAGGACCTCCTCGATGGACGAGTCCAGGTAGTCGCGCAACGCCTGGAGGATCAGGTCCTGGTCGGTGTAGAGCAGCCGGGTGCCCTTGCCCTGGATGGCCGCCGCCTGCACCCGCTTCCACAGCCGCAGCAGGGCCGCGAGGTCGCGGGCGAGCGTCACCTTGGTCTGGTCCAGGGCGTTGGTGCGCAGGATCACGCCGCAGCCGTCAGGCAGGTCGAGGCCGTTGGCCAGGCCCTTGAGCTTCTTGCGCGTGTCCTCGTCCTCGACCTTGCGCGACACGCCGCGGGTGTCGTCGAAGGGAGTCAGCACGAGGTAGCGGCCGGCGAGGGAGAGGCTGGTGGTGAGGGCCGCTCCCTTCTGCCCCATGGGGTCCTTGGCCACCTGGACGACGATGGGCTTGCCCTTCTCCAGCACCTCGTCGATGCGCGGGTGGCCGTGCTGCGGCTGCTTGTAGAAGGCGTCGGGGACCACGTCCTGGATGGCCAGGAAGCCGTGACGCTCGACGCCGTAGTCGATGAACGCCGCGTTCAGGCTGGGCTGGATGCTGGCGATGACGCCGCGATAGATGTTGCCCCGGGTCAGGCCCGATTCGGCGACGTCGACTTTGTAGTTTTCCAGGACGTTCCCCTGGACGATGGCGATGCGCAGCTCTTCCGGGCGCTGCGCGTTGATCAGCATTCTGCGACTCAAGTTGTCTCCGTTTGGCTAGAGCATGAAGGGCGGGGGATAGGGGGGCGGGGCTTTGAAGATACCTCTTGCGGGGGCCTATTCTGACCCACCGCCGCGAAATCTGCAACCCGGCCGGCGCTTGATGGCATAATCCCGGCGACGTCCACCGTCCAACGATGGGACCGAGGAGAGGAGCCGGAATGGCCAAGAAGACAGGGTCGCTGATCACCTTCTGCCTGGATATCGGCGGCACGGGCATCAAGGGCTTCACCGCCGACGCGACGGACCGCCCCACCAGCGAGCGGGTGCGCCTCGAGACGCCGCGGCCGGCCACGCCGGACGCGGTGCTCGCGGTGATCGCGGACATCGTGAAGCAGGTGCCCCGCTTCGACCGGGTGGCGGCGGGCTTTCCCGGCGTGGTGGTGAAGGGGCGGACGCTGACCGCGCCCAACCTCGATCCGGCGTGGGAGGGTTTCGAGCTCGCCGAAGAGCTGGAGAAGCTGACCGGCAAGCCCGCCCGGGTCGCCAACGACGCCGGGGTCCAGGGGCTGGCCGTGATCGAGGGGGTGGGGACCGAGTTGGTGCTGACGCTGGGCACCGGCATGGGCTTCGCGCTCTACATCGACGGCCACTACGTGCCGAACATCGAGATGGCGCACCACCCGTTCCGCAAGAAGAAGACCTACGAAGAGCTGGTGGGCAACGAGGCCCTGCACGACGTCGGCAAGAAGCGCTGGAACCGCCGGGTGGAGAAGGTCATCGCGCAACTGGCGCGGATCTTCAACTACCGCCTCCTCTACCTCGGCGGCGGCAACGCGAAGGAGATCCACTTCGACCTGCCGGCCAACGTCAAGACGGTGGAGAACATCGCCGGTCTCCTCGGCGGCGTCAAGCTCTGGCAGCAGCCGGGATAGGGGACCGGACACCTCAAAGCCAGGCCGGAGGGGGCCACTCCCCGATCTCCGCCCCGGCCGCCGCGGCGAGCAGCCCGAAGGCGCGGACCATGCGGCGGAAGGAGCGGCAGCTCCGGTGGGCGGCGGCGAGGTCGAAGAGGGCGGTGAGGGCGGGCTGGTCCTTGGTCTCCCCGTAGGACCTGCCTTCCATATAGGCCTGCAGCTTGGCTTTGGCTCCCCGCATCGACTCAGGTGCAGGATGGGACACCGCATCTTCACGAATCCCGCGTTGTCCCCGGAGAGACTCAATCGCGCCCAAGAACCAGGCCTCGTACTCGTGATGAGGAATGACGACCTCGCACGGGACCGTTCCCGCCTCGGAGCGAGCCCAGGCCGCGACCTTCGGTGCAAGCTCGCGGGGGCAATCGGTGTCTCCATCGAACAGGATCAGGATCCCGTCACAGCCGTTCGCTCTCCTCATCGCTGCTTGGACTGCTTTGCGCAGCGGCCCTTCATTCGCCAAGTCCGAGCGGTGCCGGCGTATGGGGCGATCGAAGCGGAGGTCAAAGGCTCCACACTCTCGTTGGAACCTGCGGAGCAGCTCTGGGAGCGCTGCTTCCTCCCCCTTTCCTTCGACGATGAGTTGGAATATCAAGACAGAGGGCCGAAAAGATCGAGCTCGCCGCTGAACGTTGGCGGAGAGTCGATATCGAGAAGGTTGGAGCGCAACATCTCTCCCGCTCCCATCAGATGCTCCTGGAGCGCTTGTCGTGACGCTTTTCCGATCAGCGAAACGCGTGAAGCACCATCCTCCCAGTGCACCACGCGCAAGTGCCGGTCCTCAATCCAACTCGCCGAGTCGAGCAACTCGGAGCTGTGAGTCGTGATCACCGCCTGCGAGAGGTAGCTGATGGTCCAGATCACGTCCAGGACGATCCCCAGGGCCCCGGGATGAATGGTGGCCTCAGGATCTTCCAGAGCGATCAGCGACGGAGTCGGTCTCTGGTAGGTTGCGAGCAGCAGACCCAGGGTGCGCAGAGCGCCGTCCGACATGCTGAGCGCGCTCAGGGTGATCGGCTCTTCCTTTCCTCTCTCTTCCACCAGCTCCAGCCAGAGCTTGTCCCCGACCTCAACGGGGCGAACTTCCGTCTTATAGGGCAACAAGACGCTCATGAACTCGTTGATATCGGAGTAGCTGGCCGGATACTCGTTCCGAAGAGACAGGAGCACGCTGGCCGCGTTGCTGCCATCGGCTTTCAGTCTGGAGGTCCCATTCGGCTCTTGCATCTGGCGCAGCTTGGCGGGCTCGATCGAATAAGCCAGCATCGCTGCGAGAGCACGAACGACGGGAGCGAATGCCCTGTGGCCACCCACGAGTGGCAAGACCAGGGAGCTGGCGTCCGCCAACGGAATCAAATTAGCGAAGCTTGAGTCCACGACCGAGCCGTGGCTTGGATCTTCGTGGCGAGCAAAATAGATGCGGCCGCCTGACCCTGTCATGACGCACTGCTCCCGCGTCACTTGAAACCCTCTCTGCGGTAGGGCTTGAACCTCGAATCCATACTGGGCTGAGGAGATTTCCGCGGAAGGAATCTCAAGCTCCAAGGCCAGCCCGAAGTGGGGGACGCCGTCGCCGGAAGGGGGACGATGGCAGAGAGCGGAAATTCCTCCTCTGCGATTGATCACTGAGTGGAGCGGATTCGTCATGGCCTCGCCAATGAATGCCAAGGCGTCGACCAGGTTGCTTTTCCCCGCTCCGTTCTGCCCCACGAAGAGGGTTGGGTTATCGAACTCGATCCGTGCCGAGTCGAAACTGCGGAATCCCTTGAGAGTCAGACTACGTACGACAGGTCTCACAGATCCGTCCTCCAAGCTCGCAGTATAGCGTCCAGCCTGCGGATTCTGCCACCTTTTGCTAGACTCCCCTCCACCGCCCACCCCCCGGGCCGGCGGCGGTGAAGGAAGGCGATGCAACACTACGACGTCATCATCCTCGGCGGCGCCTTCAGCGGCGCTGCGGCGGCGATCCTGCTGAAGCGGGACCGGCCGGAGCTCTCCGTGCTCGTGGTCGAGAAGGCGGCGGCCTTCGACGCCAAGGTGGGGGAGGCGACCACCGAGATGTCGGGCATGTTCCTCACCCGGCGCCTCGCCCAGTGGCAGCACCTGGAGCGGGAGCACCTGCCCAAGGAGGGGCTGCGCTACTGGTGGCAGAACGAAAAGGTGCATTGCCACGCCGAGGCCAGCGAGACCGGCGCCTTCCAGCGCAGCACCACCCCGTCCTTCCAGCTCCGTCGCGATGCCCTGGACGAGCACCTGCTGGCCACCGCCGTGGCAGAAGGCGCCGAGCTCCTGCGGCCCGCCCGCGTGCGCGAGGTGGAGCTGGGAGAATTCGCTCACCGGGTCACCCTGGAGCGCGACGGTGGTGAAGAGGAAACGATCGCCTGCCGCTGGGTGTTGGACGCCACGGGCCGCGCCACCTTCCTCGGCAAGCGCCTGGGCCTGATCGAGCGCAACCGCGAGCACCCCACGGCCGCCGTCTGGTGCCGCTGGGAGGGGGTGCGCCACCTGGACGACGTTGCCGCCCGCGGTCCTCTCGCCTTCTCCCGGGGCAACGTCGCCTCCCGCCGCCTCGCCACCAACCACTACATGGGGTTCGGCTACTGGGTCTGGTTCATCCCCCTGGGCAACGGCGAAACCTCGATCGGCGTCGTCTTCGACACCCGCCTGGTGGACCTCGACCGCGGGAAGAACCTGGCGAGCGACTACCTGGCCTTCCTCAAGGCGATCCCCGCGGCGGCGGAGCTGCTGGAGGGGGCGCAGATGCGGCCTGAGGACCTGCGGACCTATTCCAACCTGGCCTACGTCACCCGCCAGTACATGGGGAACGGCTGGGCCCTGCTGGGCGACGCGGCGGCGTTCCTCGACCCCTACTACTCGCCGGGGCTGGACCACGCCGCGTTCTCCGTCGAGGCCACGGTGGAGATCGTCAAGGCCCAGGTGTCGGGGGAGCTGCCGGGAGAGGACGTCGCGGCCCGCATCGCCGAGCACAATGCGACTTTCCTGCGCTCGTACCACCGCTTCTTCCAGGCGGTCTATCAGGACAAGTATTTCTACATGGGCGAGCACGACCTGCTGTCGGCCTCGTTCCTCATCGACACGGCGCAGTACTACGTCTTCGTCGTCATCCCCGCGTATCGCTTCTTCGGGAAGTTTCACTGGATGCCGGTCCTCGGTCCCAAGCCGGCCTTCTTCAGCTTCCACATGATGCGGATCTACAACCGGCGCTTCAAGGCGATCGCGCTCGCCCGCCGGGCCGCCGGGGAGGCCGGCCGCCGCAACCACGGCCGCCGCGTGAAGGTCCTCTACGACCTCCAGTCCGCCCCCTTCCGCATGGCCGCCCGGGGCGTGAAGCTCTGGGTGATCGCCGAGCTGGACAACGTCCGGCTGATGGTGAAGCGGCTGTTCGCGGGGAGGCCGGCGACGGCGGCGACGGAGAAGATGACCGAGGAGATGCCCGTCCAGAAGGGCTAGAACAGCCCCAGCTCCAGCCGCGCCGCCTCGCTCATCATGTTCTGGTTCCACTGCGGGTCGAAGACGATCTCGACGTCCGCCTCGGCGATGCCCGGCAGGCGCTCGAGCTTGTCCTTGACGTCCTGGGCGAGGACGGGGCCCATGCCGCAGCCCGGAGCGGTGAGGGTCATCTTGACCTCCACCCGGCGGCCGCCGGCGGGCCGCTCCACCACCTCGCAGTTGTAGATCAGCCCCAGGTCCACGACGTTGATCGGGATCTCCGGGTCGTAGCACGTCCTGAGCAGCGCCCAGACCTGATCCTCCAGGGGGGACCGGGAGCCGGCGACGTCGGCGATGTCGGGGATGACGTCGCCTGCGGCCTTGCCGATGGCGTCCGCGTCCCGCGAGTCGATGCGCAGCAGATAGCCGCGGTCGGTCGCCACGGTGTAGGTGCCGCCCAGCGACTGGGTGATGCGGACCCGGGTGCCGGGCGAGAGGAGGGCCGGCGTGCCCTCCGGGATCTGGATGGCGCGGCACTCCCGGAGGACGACGGTGTGCTCGGGGGATGGCATGGGAATCGTTCTTCAGGTGGTTCAGACGATGGCGCGACGAGGAGCCGCGTCGCGATGTGAGCTTAACACAGCGGAAGGCACCGGTTTTGAATGCAAAAAAAGTGGGGAGGCCGGTGTCCGAGCCTTCCAGCCTCAGGGAGGAATCCAATGCCCAACTCGTGCCGTGTCCACCGGATGGCGTTCCGGCTCGCCATCGTGTTTGCCGCGCTGGCGTGCCTGCCCGGAGACGCCTCCGCCCAATACTTCGGTCGCAACAAGGTCGTCTACGAGCAGTTCAAGTGGCAGGTGCTCAAGACCGAGCACTTCGACATCCACTATTACCCCGAAGAGGAGGCGGCCACCCGGGAGGCCGCGCGCATGGCGGAGCGCTGGTACACCCGGCTCTCCTCGGTCTTCGGACGCGAGTTCACCGAGCGCAAGTCCATCATCCTCTACGCCGATCAGGCCGATTTCCAGCAGACCACGGTGACCCGCGATCTGCTCGGCGAAGGCACCGGCGGCTTCACCGAGGGGCTGCGCACGCGCGTCGTGCTGCCCTTCACCGGCGATTTCGAGGACACCGACCACGTCCTCGGCCACGAGCTGACGCACGTTTTCCAGTACGACATCCTCAACGACCGCAAGGGCCGCGAGCGGGGCACTGCCGTGCGCACCGCCGCCGTCGACCTCCCCCTGTGGTTCGTCGAGGGCATGGCCGAGTACCTCTCGCTCGGGCGCTACGCCCCGCAGACGGCCATGTACCTGCGTGACGCCGAGGCCCGCGACAAGCTGCCGGACCTCAAGGAGCTGACCCGCAATCCGCGCTACTTCCCCTACCGCTGGGGCCACGCCTTCTGGGCCTACGTCGGCGGCCGCTGGGGCGATGCCGTGGTCGGCCGGCTGTTCGCCCGCGCTACCCGGTCAGGCATCGAGGGCGCGTTCCAGGAGGTCCTGGCCACCGATACCAAGCAGTTCTCGGAAGACTGGAAGGCCGCCATCCGTGCCGCCTACGGTCCGGTGATCCAGGGCCGGCAGACGACCGCCGCGCTCGGTGCCCGCCTGCTGCCGAAGGAGGAGAAGACGATCGACACCTACGTCTCGCCGGTGCTGAGCCCGGACGGCAGCCAGTTCGCCGTGTTCTCGACCCGCAGCCTGTTCAGCTTCGACCTCTATCTGGCGGACGCCAGGACGGGGCAGATCAAGGGCAAGCTGTTCTCGGAGGACTCCGATCCGCACCTCGATTCGCTCCGCTTCCTCGATTCGGCCGGCGCGTGGTCGCCGGACGGCGCGAAGTTCGCCCTGGTGGTGCAGACCCACGGCGACAACGCCCTCGCCATCCTCGACGTGCGCTCGCACCGCATCGAACGGAAGATCGACGTGCCGGAGGCTGGGCAGCTCTGGAATCCCGCCTGGTCGCCGGACGGCCGCTCCATCGCCCTCTCCGGCTCGGTGGGCGGCTGGACGGACCTCTTCCTCGTCGACGTGGCCAGCGGCCAGTCGCGACGGCTGACCCAGGATCCCTACTCGCAGTTCCAGCCCCAGTGGTCGCCGGACGGCAAGAGCCTCGCCTACATCTCCGACCGCGGGACGGGCGGCGACCCGGCGAACCGGAACTATTCGGACGTCGGCATCTGGCTGCTGGACGTGGCGAGCGGCCAGAGCCGCCAGGTCGTGGCGCCGATGAGCGGCGCGACGCAGATCGACCCTCACTTCGGCCCGGACGGCCAGGACCTCTATTTCCTCTCGGACCGCGCCGGCATCTCCGACCTCTATCGTCTGCACCTGGCGAGCAACGAGCTGTTCCGCGTCACCCGCGCCGTCACCGGTGTCGCCGGCATCACCCGCCTGTCGCCGGCCCTCTCGGTGTCGCCGCGCACGGGCGAGGTCCTGATCTCGGTGTTCACGGACGAGCGCTATGAGGTCCATGCCCTCGATGCCCAGGCGGCGAAGGGGGAGCCGGTGATCGCGACGCGGGACGAGGCCGCGGAGGCCCGCGCGGCCCTGCTGCCTCCCCAGCAGACGCAGACCCCGAGCGTGGTGACGGAATATCTGAGGGATCGCTTCCTCCCGGCGGAGCCGGCCGGCCAGGCGCCCACGCAGGTCGCCTATCGCCCGCGCTACAAGCTCGACTGGGTGGGGCCGGGCCTCGGCGTGGGCTACAGCACGACCTACGGCACCGGCGTGGGGGGCGACGTCGCGGCCATCTTCAGCGACGAGCTCGGCCAGCGGGAGATCGGCGTCGCCATTCAGGGCCAGGCGTCGGGGGGCACGGGCATGAGCACGTTCAACCAGTTCGGCTTCCAGGCCTACTATCTGAACCTCGGCCGGCGTCTGAACTGGGGGGGCGAGGTGAGTCGCGTCCCCTATGTCTCGGGCTTCACCTCGGTGACCAACGGCGCCGTCCAGACCGACGGCGGGTTGCTGCCGGCCACCATCGTGCAGCAGGAGCTGGACACCATCACCGAGAACCGGGCGGACCTCATCACCCAGTACCCGTTCTCCAGCACGCAGCGCCTCGAGGCTTCGGCCGGCGTCACCCGCATCGATTTCGACAGCACGCTGGAGACGGTGACCGTCGTCGGCGATGCCGTCGTGGATGACACGCGGAACCACCTGCCGACCGCGAGATCGCTCCAGCTCTACCAGGGCTCGCTCGCCTTCGTGGGCGACAGCAGTTATTTCGGCTTCACCGCTCCGGTGCGGGGCCACCGCTATCGCTTCGGCGTGGAGCCCACCTTCGGCGATCTCAAATTCGAGAGCGTGACGGCCGACTACCGGCGCTATTTCTTCCTGCGGCCCGTGACCCTGGCGGTGCGGGGCCTCCACTTCGGCCGCTACGGCCGCGATGCCGAGAGCGACCGTCTGAGCCCCCTCTACGTGGGCGATCCCACCCTGGTGCACGGCTATGAGTTCGGGAACATCGGCCTGTCGGAGTGTACGCCGGTGGCGGGCAACACCTCCGCGTGCCCCGAGTTCGATCGCCTGCTGGGGAGCCGTCTCGCGGTGGCCAACCTGGAGCTGCGGATTCCGTTCCTGGGCGTCCAGGGCTACGGTCTGATCAAGGCCTCGTTCCTGCCGACCGACCTCGCCTTCTTCCTCGACGCCGGCACCGCCTGGTCGAAGGGCCAGACGCCCCAGGTCCGCTTCGATCGCAACACCACCGACCGCGTGCCGGTGGTGAGCACCGGCGCCGCCGCCCGCATCCTGCTGGGTGGCGTCGCCGTGCTGGAGTTCTATGTGGCGAAGCCGTTCCAGCGGCCGAGAGAGAACTGGGTGACGGGCTTCTTCATCTCCCCGAGCTGGTAGACTGAGGACAATGAGGTATCTGGTGACAGCCCGCGTGCGGCCCGGCCGCGAAGCCGCGCTGCTGCGGGCCCTCGAAGACGGCACTCTCGGGCTCGGCTCCGTGGCCGGGGACGAGTACGAGCGCAACATGGCCCAGGCACGCCTCACCTCCGAGGGCGCCGTGAAGTGGGTCGAGATCTGCTTCTGCCACGAGCCGCTCGAAGAGGAGCGGCCGTACTGGGAGGAGTATTTCGATTTCGTCCGCATCCAGGATGCTCACAGCCGGCGGCGCTGCCGCGACCTCTCCGGCGAGGAGCCCTGGGCCTGCTGCGACTGCGACTGCACGGACCGGCTGGAGGCGCGGATGGAGGAGTGGGGCCGGCCGTTCCTGGAGGTGCTGCGGGAGAGGGTGGACCGTGGGGCCTAGCCATCGCCCGGCGATGAATCGCCGGGCTAGGAACAGCGCCCCCTGAAGGGGACTTCAAGCCGGATTCATCCGGCGCCGTTCTTAGCCCAGGCATTCATGCCCGGGCGGTGGTGCGGCGTGAGGAGCCAAACCCTTGCCGGCAACCCCGCAAACCGCTATCGTTGCGGGGTTGCCGATGTCGAAGCTGCGCTGTCTCCTCTGTCTTGTCTGCGCCCTGACGGCTCCCGCCTTCAGTCAGCCGGACTCCGGCTGGCGCCGGGTCGACGTCCCCGCCACCGGCTCCTACTTCTGGCGGTATATCCCTCAGCACCTGGACACCTCGCGACCGGCCCCCCTGGTGCTCTTCTTCCATGGCGCGGGCAGCACGCCCGACGTCTACCAGAGCTTCGTCCGGGACGCGGCGGAGACGGCGGGCTGCGTCCTGGCAATGCCCAAGTCCTCCGGCATGAGCTGGGAGAACGGCGCGGACGAGCAGACGGTGGCCGAGACCCTGCGCCTGGTGCGCGCCGAGCTGCCGGTGGACGACCGGCGCATCGGCCTGGCCGGTCATTCGGCCGGAGGCGCCTGGGCCTATCTCCTCGCCTATGCCGGCTCGATCTACAGCGGCGTCTTCTCCATGTCCGCACCGTGGTATCCGGTGAGCGCCCTGGCCGATCCCGCCTACAAGCCGCCGATCCACATGTACTACGGCACCCTCGATCCGAACTACACCGCCGCCCGTCCTCAGCTCGATGCACAGTGGAGCCGCCTCGGGGTCGCCTGGGAGGAGGACGTGCAGCCGGGGTTCAACCACAATACCTGGCCGACCGGTTCCATGGCGGCCGGCCTCCAGTTCCTCGTGGCGCACCCCCGTCCGGATGCCGCCGCGAGCGGCTGCGTGGCGGGGACCACGGCCCTCTGCCTCAACCGCGGCCGCTTCCGGGTGGAGGTCGCCTGGGATGCCAACGGCGCCTCCGGGGCCGGCCGGGCCGTTCCCGGCGCCGCCGCGGATTCGGGCCTCTTCTGGTTCTTCGCCCCCGACAACTGGGAGCTGCTGGTCAAGGTGATCGACGGCTGCGCCCTGAACGGCCGCTACTGGGTGTTCTCGGCCGCCACCACCGACGTCCACTACGTGCTGACCGCGACCGACACCGTCACCGGCCGGGTGATGCGCTACGAGAACCCCGCCGGCAAGGCCGCGGCCGCCACCACGGACACCGGCGCCTTCGCCACCTGCCCCTGACGGTTGCCGGCCGGGCCTCCCAATTCGCTATACTGTGCCGCGCGCCTGGACAGAGTTTCAGCCATGGAACCCGCCGTCAATCCGACCCCGAGCTGGGACGAGTGTGTGGAGCTCCTCGACCGGCTCCCCTCGATGCCGCTCGACACCCGTGTCGAGGCCCTGGAACGGCTGGTGCGCAATCCCAGCCCCGGCATTCGCGAGCAGGCCCTGCGCCTCGGCGCGGCGGTGATCCCCGACGCCCGGGTCACGGAGTACCTGCGCGACCCGGCCGACGCCGTGCTGCGCAGCGCCGGCTCCGAGATCTTCCGCCTGCGCGGCCTGCGCAGCCTGCCCGTCGTCGTGGAGCTGCTGCGCGACCCTGACGCCGACGTCGTCCTGCAGGCCGTCCTCATCCTCGACCGCCTGCGCGACCCCCGCGCCCTCGAGCCGCTTCATGCGATGCTCGCCCACCCCAATCCCAACGTGCGGCAGGAGGCGATCCTGGCCATCGGCCGGCTCGGGGATGGGCGGTCGATCCCTCACCTGATCCCGTTCCTCGACGCCGATTTCTGGGTGCAGATGGCCGCCGTCCAGGCTCTGGGGGACCTGCGTTCGCCGGAGGCCGTGCCGCATCTGGCCCGTTTCCTGACCGATCCCCTGGTGGGGTCGCTGGCGGCCGAGGCCCTGGCGCGGATCGGCGGCGAGCCGGCCTTCCGTGCCCTGGCCGCGCACTGGCCCGCGGGTGGTGTGGAGATCGACGACGAGACCCTGCTCGGCCTGCTCGCCCACGTGCTCGAGGGGTTGCCCCGGCCGGAGGAGAGGGGGGAGCTGCCGGGCGGCTTCCGCGAGGCCCTCTCGGCGCGGCTCCACGACCGCTCGGCCGAAGTGCGCGTGGCGGCGGCCCGCTGTCTCCTGGTGCTGGGGCCGAGCCCGTGGGACGGCGCCGCCCTGCGCACCCTGACGGACTCCCGGCAGCGGATGCCCGCCGGCCGGCCCGCGGCCCTGGCCCACCGGCGGGACCTCGTCGCGACCCTGCTCGGCACGCCGGGGGAGCCCCGGGCCTGGGGTCTCCAGCTCACCTCCCGCTTCCCCGACGAGGTGCCGGCCGCGCCCTTCTTCACCGCCGTGCGCGAGGCCGCCGGGCACCAGGAGCTGCTGCCGCCGCTGCTCCAGGCGCTGGAGAAAGTCCGCCTGCCCGGCCTGCAGGAGGCGCTGCTGGACCTGTACCTCCGATTGCCTGCCGGCGGCGCGCGGGAGGCTCTGATCCCCATCTTCCAGGCCCATGCGGAGGAGACGCGGACCGCCATGGCGGCACGCCTGGACCTGGAGCCTGCCGACCGGCTCGTCCTCTCGGCGCTCCTCGGTCTGTCCGTCGCCGAGACGGCGAGGGCCGTCCTGGACCTCGATCCGCCCCTCCGGCCGGGTGTGATCTCGCGGCTCATGCGGCTGGAGGGTCTCGCCCGTCTCCTGCCCTGGGATGAATGGTTGATGGAAGCGCCGGACCTCTATGCCGCTCTCGCCGCCGAGGCCGCGGCCCGCTGCGGCCTGCGCGAGTTGCTGCCGGCGTTGCGGGCGCGGCTGGAGACGGCGCCGTCCCTGGCACTGGTGCGAGCCCTGGGCGCCCTGGAGGACCGCGAGGCCGTGCCGGCGCTGGCGCGTTGCCTGGAAGCGCGGGGGGACCTGCGCGCCGCCGTCCTGGAGAGCCTGGGGCACATCGGCGGTCCCGAGGCCCGTGCCGCCCTCCACGCCGCCGTGCGCACGTGGGGCGTCCGGCCGGAGGAGGGAAGGGCGGCCTACAAGGCCCTGGCGGCCTGCGCCCACGGGGATGACGAGACCACCTTCCGCGATGCCGCGGCCCATGCCGACTGGCAGGTGCGGATGATCGCCGTCGAGGTGCTGGCGCGCTCCGGCCGGCCCGAGAACAACGCGGCGCTCGCCCAACTGGCAGGGGACGCCGTCCCGGCCGTTGCCCACCGGGCGCTGGCGGCCCTCGCGGCCTGAGCCGGCCTGGGGGAGAGCCTCTCCCGTCCAAGGGGGGGCGCGGTACGGCCCTCTCTCCGCTGCTTGCAGCCCGCGCCCCGTCCGGACGGCTAGGATAGGTGGCCATGCCGAAGGCTTCCCCACGCCGGCCGGGCCGCGTCCCGCTGGAACGGGCCCTCTCCAAGCTCGGACTCGCCTCCCGAACGCAGGCCCGGGGATGGATACAGGCCGGCCGCGTGACCGTGGACGGCCGGCTTGCGAGCGACCCTCTCCGCGAGGTCGTGCCCGAGACGATCCGCGTCGAGATCGACGGCCGTCCCGCCTTCCGGTCCGAGCCGCTGACGGTCCTTCTCCACAAGCCGCGCGGTGTGGTGACCACCCGCGCCGATCCGGAAGGGCGGCCGACGGTCTACGGCTGCCTGGAAGGGCTGAACGCGCACGTCGTCCCCGTCGGCCGCCTGGACGCCGCCACCTCCGGCCTCCTCCTGCTGACCAACGACACCCGCTTCGCCGACTGGGTGACCGATCCCCGGCATGAGGTGCCGCGGGTCTACCTCGTCACCGTCCGCGGCGAGCTGGCCGACGCCACGGCCCGGCATCTCGAAGCGGGGATCGAGGAGTCCGGAGAGCGCCTCGCCGCCCGGACCGTCGCCGTCCGCAAGCGGTCGAAACGGGAGACGCATCTGACGATCGAGCTGACCGAGGGGAAGAACCGGGAGATCCGCCGCATGCTCGCCGCCGCCGGCCACGAGGTGACCCGGCTGAAAAGGGTCTCCTGCGGTGGGCTGGAGCTGGGGGACCTGGCGCCGGGGACGTGGCGGGTGGTGTCGCAGGAGGAGCTGCGGCAGGCCTTCCCCGGCGCGCCGGTGCGCGAAAAATGACCTTGTCCGGAGCCCTGATCGGGTGTAGACTCTTTAATGGAGGTGCAAGGTGACCTATACGGTTGAGGAGCTAAGGGAGAGGCTGGACGAGATTCTGCAACGGGTGCGTGCCGGCGAGCCCGTCGAGATCGTGGAGAACGGCCAGGAGATCGCCAGGATTCAGAGTGTCCGGAGTCAGGCTGCCGGGAACGGGGACTCTCTGGAGGAAAGGCTCCGCCAGCTTGAGGAGGAGGGGATCATCATTTCTCCTTCTGAGCCTCGCGGTGAGCTGGTACCTTTGATCGACGCTCCTGGTACCCTGGCGGAATTCCTGGAATCGCGCCAGTGAGGGCCGCGTATGTCGACAGCTACTGCTTCGTGTCGATCACGACGTTCTTCTTGACGCTCGATGGCAATCAGGCCGGCATCGCTCGCACGCTGGGCTTTCGCTGTCTCTAGGCCCCCTCCCCGGAATCCCCCGGGCGAGATAGAGTTCCCCTCCGTGCGCAAGATCACTCTCATCACCACCGGCGGCACCATCGAGAAGACGTACGATGAGCACTCGGGCGAGCTGGCCAATCGGCAGTCCATCGTGCGGCGGATGCTCGCCGAGCTGCGGCTCGAGGAGACGGAGGTCAACGTCTTCGAGCTGATGAGCAAGGACAGCCTGGAGATGACCGACGCAGATCGCGTCCGCATCCTGGAGGCCGTCCGCGCCACCGGCGCCTGCGAGGAGGGCGCGACCACCGGCATCGTCGTCCTCCACGGCACGGACACCCTGCCCGTCACCGGCGAGTACCTCTACGAGAAGCTTGCCGGTCCGCGGGTGCCCGTGATTCTCACCGGCGCCATGCGGCCCTTCGAGATGAAGCAGTCCGACGCCTTCCAGAATCTCACCGAGGCCATCTTCGCCACCGGCGTCCTGCCGCCCGGCGTCTACTGCGTGGCCCACGGGCGGGCCCTGTCCTTCCCCGGTGTGCGCAAGGACACGGAGCGCGGCACGTTCGTGAAAATCTGACCTGACCTTCCCCGGAGAGCCCCATGGCCAACACCCTCGACGAGTTCCGCAGCTACCGCCAGCGGATGAACGACCGCATCATGGAATCCGAGCACCTCGGCATCAAGCGTTTCTTCAATCTGGACACCGCCGCCTATCGCGACGGCGCCCTCGACGGCAAGACCAAGGAGCTCCTGGGCCTGGCGGCCTCGGCCGTGCTGCGCTGCAACGACTGCATCGACTACCACCTCGACCAGTGCGTCGCCGCCGGCTGGACGAACGACGAGCTCTACGACGCGCTCAACGTGGCCCTGGTGGTGGGAGGCAGCATCGTCATCCCCCACCTGCGGCACGCCTTCGACACGATCGACCAACTCCGGGGGGAGGAGGCGAAGGAGTAGAGGGTTCGTCGTGCCAGCGCACGCCAGTTGTGGCATAATCGGGCCTGGAACGTCGCAACTTGTCCCGATAGGAGATGCCCGATGCAGTGGAACGAGATTCGCGAGCGCTATCCCCAGCAGTGGCTGCTGATCGAGGCTGTCGAAGCCCATTCGGCGGGAGATCAGAGGATCCTGGATGACATCGTCGTGATTCAGCCTTTTCCTAACTGGGTGGCTGCCTGGGACGGTTACAAGAAACTTCATTTCCAGAACCACCAGCGGGAGCTGTACGTCTTCCATACGGACCGGGAAAACCTTGAGATCGAGGAGGTCCGGTCGCTGGGCCTGCGCATGGCTTCATGAAGATCCGAGTGCAGGGAGGTCTACCGTACGTTACCGCCTCGCTGATCCACAATGGCCGCACCCTGGAGCTTGATTGGGTCGTTCTGGATACCGCCTCGGGCTCGTCTGTTTTTTCTGCCGATGAGTTGCTGCAGCTTGGCATAGAAGGTGGACCGAACGACCGTGTGCGCCGGATCACCGGGGTTGGCGGGAGAGAATTGGTGATCACCAAGCGGATTGATGGCGTCATGTTGGGCGAGACGGAGCTCCGCGGCGTCGAGATCCAGATCGGGGCCATGAACTACGGGTTTCCGATTCAGGGGATCATCGGCTTGAACTTCCTGCTCCAGGTTGGTGCCGTGATTGACCTCGACAGGCTTGAGCTGTTCGAGCGGAGATCGAGTCGGGAAGGAGTCCCGGACAATGAGTCAACGCCCCAATGAGTCTGCCGCAGCCAGTCCCGTCAATAGGCGCACATAGATGACGATGGTGCAAGAGAAACAAGAGTTCGATCGCTGGCCGGAAGGAACTTGGATTCTTGAACTTCGTGGCGAAGAGTCCGAACTCCGCTACGTATGTGATCTTCTTGGTCTGTCTCCTCTGAGAGTGGTAGAAGTTCAGGGCCGTTTCTACCTTGACGCTCCTGAGCTTCGAAACTGTACCGAAGAACAGGACGTGTTCGCCGTAGCATCGAGGAGCTTGGAGACCCTATTAGGCTTTTTGGCGCTTCAAGACTTGGCGTTCGAGATTACTCAAGGCTGTCTAGCACGGACCGTCACTGGCAAGCCGCCCACCCAATACATTCGCCCATCGTCGGTGGTCTCAACAGCACGAGTAGGGATTCCAACCGTAATTGGAGGTATCCCGGTTCGGCCCACTCCACGTCAGCTCCAAGCCTCCAAGTGGCTCGTTTTGGCGGAGGGGCGGTCGCGAGTCAAGATGGCATTGCGCATACTGAGCCGTGCCGACCTTGATTGGTACGACCTCCACAAGTTAGTCGAACTCGTGCAGCTCGAAAGCGGTAGCCCTGCGAAGCACGGCTGGATCGCGTCGTACGACCTTAAGCGACTTACTCAGACTGCTAACAGTGCCGATGCCGCGGGGGACCAGGCACGACATGCTCCTCGCTTCGAGGCTCCGAAGAAACCGATGCAGATTCTTGACGCCCAAAAACTGGTCGTCGAGTTGGTCCAGAAGTGGCTAGAAAGCCTTTCAACCAATTATCTCTAGCCTTGCCTGAATACTTCGAAACTTGGTGGATCACTTTTGCGCGTTGCGAGACTGTTTCCTTGTCGCGCGCCGTTGGGCCCTACTCATAGAGCGGCGATTTGATGCCGAGGTCGTCCATCAAAGCATCGACGGACGTCTGCCGCAGACGTGCGAGCTGAATGACGTTCTCCATGCGTTGAACATTCGTTTCTTCGATCTTGTCGGACAGTGTGATGAGTTCGGCCTGCTCCTGCGGCGTCAAGGTCTCGGCTTGGCGCTTTGCCTTGAGCGCCGTGTAGCGCTGCCAGGTCTCGCTGGAGAACCCGCGGTTGATAGCCTGCAACAGAGCCGCCTCTTTCGCAGCTAGTCTTGGTGCGGAGATGTCTGGCATAAAAAAGGATCCTTAGGCCTTTCGCCGCAGCCCCAGCAACTCCTCCGGCGGCTCCCCCAGGAACAGGTCCCGGTGCAGCGGCTGCCCCGGCTGGACGGCGTACTTCTCGAAGTCGGTGACGCCGGCTTCCCGCAGCACGTCCTCGTCGATGTAGAAGTTGCCCGTGCAGCAGCGGCTGTCGCGCGTCAGGATCACGTGGGCGGCGTCGGCCACGATCTCGGGTTTGCGGCACTTCTCCGGCGGGGTGATGCCGCCCAGCATGGCCAGGGCGGCGGTGGCGATCACGGTGCGCGGCCAGAGGGCGTTGATGGCGATGCCGTCGTCCTTGAATTCCTCGGCCAGGCCCAGCACGCAGAGGCTCATCCCGTACTTGGAGATCGTGTAGGCGGTGTGGTGCTTGAACCACCGGGGATCGAGGTTGAGCGGCGGCGAGAGGGTGAGGACGTGCGGATTGGGCGATTTCCTGAGGTGGGGGATGCAGGCCTGCGTGCACACGAAGGTGCCGCGGGCGTTGACCCCCCACATCAGGTCGAAGCGCTTCATCGGCGTCTCCAGCGTCCCCGTCAAGTTGATGGCGCTGGCGTTGTTGACCAGGACGTCGATGCCCCCGAAGGTCTCGACCGTCTTCGCCACGGCGGCGTGAACCTGACCTTCGTCCCGGATGTCCACGGCCAGCGGCAGGGCCCGGCCGCCCGCCTGCTCGATCGCCGCCGCCGCCGTGTGGATCGTCCCCGGCAGCTTGGGGTGGGGCTCGGTCGTCTTGGCGGCGATGGCGACGTTGGCGCCGTCGGCCGCGGCGCGCCGGGCGATGGCCAGGCCGATGCCGCGGGACGCGCCGGTGATGAACAGGGTCCTGCCCTTCAGATCGGACATCGGAGGCCTCCTTGGAGTCTCTTCGTTCAGGCCCGGCCGCGGGAGTACTCGGCGAGCTTGGCGTAGGCTTCTTCCAGGACCTCGTCCTGAGGCAGGAAGACGATCCGCACGTGGTTCATGTCCGGCTGGCCGAAGCCCGAGCCGTGGACCATGACGACGCCGTGCTGGAGGATCATGTCCCGCACCAGCTCGACGTCCTCGAGGGCTCCCAGGGAGAAGCGGGGGAAGGCGTAGAAGGCGCCCCGCGGCGGCACGCAGCTCCAGCCCGGGATGGCGTTGAGACGGGCCACGGTCAGGTCGCGCCGGCGGCGGAGGATGGCGTTCACCTGCGCGATGTGGGGGTTCGGCCCCTCGAGCGCCGGCTTGATGGCCCACTGCACAGGGTGGCTGGCGCACAGCCTCGCCCGCACCAGCCGGCCCATGGCGTCGATCAGCGGCGCCAGGGCGTCCTCCGGTCCCGAGAGGATCGTCCAGCCCATGCGCAGGCCGGGGCCGAGCCACACCTTGGAGAGACCGGCGAAGGTCGCCACCGGCACATCGTCGCGCAGCGAGGCGGTCGACACGAAGCCGGTGTCGTCGTCGATCAGCATGCGGTCGTAGATCTCGTCGGAGAGGACCAGGAGCTGGTGCCGCGCCGCGATCTCCAGCAGCGCCTCCAACGTCTGCCGGCCGGCCACGGAACCCGTGGGGTTGTTGGGGTTGATGACCACGATGGCGCGGGTGCGGTCGTCCACCTGCCGCTCGATGTGGGCAAGGTCGGGCTGCCAGCCGTTCGACTCGTCCAGCTCATAGGGCACGGGCCGGCCGCCGACCTTGGCCAGCACGGCGGAGTAGAGCGGGTAGCCGGGGCTCGGCACCAGCACCCCTTCGCCGGGCTCCAGCAGGGCGGTGAGCAGCAGCTCGATGGGCTCGGAGGCGCCGTGGCCGATGAGCACCTCGCGGATGCCGCGGATCCCCTTGCGCTCCTCGGCGTCGCGGCGGATGGCCTCCCGCGCCTCGGGGATTCCCTCGGATGCGGAGTAGGAGGTCTTGTTGTCCCGCAGCGCTTTGACGATGGCCTCGACGACCACCTCCGGCGTGCGGAAGTCGAACTGGCAGGGGTCGCCGATGTTGAGGCTGATGATCTTCCTGCCCGCGGCCTCGGCCTGGCGGGCGAGCGTTACGACGTCCCGCACCGCGTAGGTGACGTCGTCGATCCGCCGGGCGGTGCGGATGGGAGGGAAGGCGGTCGTAATGGCGTTCATCGTCGATTGGCTTTCAATTGGGCTTTCGTCGGGCGCTCACAGGGCGGACGTGCCGGGCGGCACCAGCGCGTCGATGCGCGCGGCCTCCTCGCCGGTCCACTGGACGTCCACGGCGCCGAGGCTGTCCTCGAGCTGCTCCATCGTCCGCGGGCCGATGATGACAGAGGTCACCGCCGGATTGCGCAATGCCCAGGCATTGGCGAAGCGGGCGAGCGAGACGCCCTTCTGCTGCGCCAGTGGGACGAGCTGCTCCACGATGTCGAGCCGGCGCTGGAACTTGGGGTTCTCGAGGTCGCCGATCCAGGCCGCGGCGCGCTGGCTGTCCCTGGGGTTCCCCGTCTCCCGGCGGTACTTGCCCGAGAGCCAGCCGCCTTCGAGCGGGCTCCAGACGATGTTGCCGAGGCCGAATTTCTGCGTCATCGGGAAGTGCTCCAGCTCCATCACCCGGCGCAGGATGCTGTAGGGCGGCTGCAGCGAGACGAAGCGCTCCCAGCCGTGGCGCTCGCTGACCCACAGGGTCTCCACGATCTCCCAGGCCGCGAAGCGTTTCTCCCACAGCGCCTCGCCGGCATAGTGATTGGTGGAGAGGCCGAGGTAGCGCACCTTGCCCTGGCGCACGAGATCCGTCAGGGTCGAGAGCGTCTCCTCGATCGGCGTCGTGGGGTCCGGACGGTGGATCTGGTAGAGGTCGATCACCTCCGTGCCCAGTCGGCGCAGGCTGTTCTCCACCTGTTCCTGGATGGCCTTGCGGGAGAGGCCGCGCTGGTTGGGGCCCGGCCCCACCGGCGCCCACACCTTGGTGGCGAGCACGGTCCCCTCGCGGCGGTCCTTGAGGGCCTTGCCGACGATGACCTCCGATTCCCCCTCGGAGTAGCCGTTGGCCGTATCGACGAAGTTGACGCCGGCATCCAGGGCGCGGTGGATGATGCGGATGCATTCGTCGTGATCCGTGTTGCCCCACTTGCCGAACATCATCGCCCCCAGGCAGAGGGGCGAGACCTTGAGGCCGGTAGCCCCCAGATTCCGGTATTCCACGCGTTCAATCCCCCGTTTCGAAGAAAACCTCGTCAGCGCGGCCCCTATTATGGACTGGGCCTACCCTTCCGTGCCGGTCAGTAGAAATTCCGCCCGCCGGATCCGCTCCTCGACGCTGCCGTGGAGGATCAGCTCCCGGCACTCGAAGGCGGGCAGGGGCGGGCTGAAGAGGTAGCCCTGGAAGCGGTCGCAGCCCAGGCCCTCCAGCCAGCGCCACTGCTCCCGGGTCTCCACCCCCTCGGCGATGACGCCGAGCCCGAGGCTCACCGCCAGCGCGATCACCGCCGCCGCCACCTCCTCGCCGCCGTGCCCCCGCCCGAGGGTGTGGACGAAGGAGCGGTCCACCTTCAGGGTGTCGATGGGGAAGGTGGTCAGGTAGGAGAGGGACGAGTAGCCGGTGCCGAAGTCGTCGATGGCGATGCGCACGCCCAGGTCCTTGAGGCCGCGCAGCATGCTGAGCGTCGCCCCGGCGTTGTGCATGGCGAGCGTCTCGGTGATTTCCAGCTCGAGGGAGAACGGCGGCAGGCCCGTCTCCGCCAGCGCGCCCTGGATGCGCTGCAGAAGGTCCGGCTGCTGGAAGGACCGCGGCGAGAGGTTCACCGCCAGCCGCAGCTCCGAGGCGCCGGCCGCTCGCCACTCCTGGACCTCCCGGCAGGCCTGGCGCAGCACCCAGAGGTCCAGGGGCACGGCGAGGCCGGAGGCGTCGGCGAGCCAGAGGAACTCGCCCGGCGCCATCAGCCCGCGCACGGGGTGGCGCCAGCGCAGCAGCGCCTCCACCCCTTCGAAGACGCGGCGTTCCGAGTCCAGCACCGGCTGGTAGAAGAGCACCAGCTCGCCGGGCTCCTGCGCCAGCGCCTTGCGCAGGTCCGCCTCCAGGGCGAGTTGCTCCAGGGTGTTGGAGTCCATGCTCGCGGTGAAGATCTGATAGTCGTCCCGCCGCGTCTCCTTGGCCCGGTACATGGCGATCTCGGCCCGTTTGAGGAGCGTTTCGGCGTCGCCGCCGTCCTCGGGAAAGCGGCTGATGCCCAGGCTCGCCGTGAGGTAGAGCTCCCGTCCCTGGAGGGCGAAGGGGAGGCGGAGGATCGCCAGCAGCTTCTCGGCCATGCGGAAGAGCGCGGCCTCGCCTTCGACCGCCGGCATCAGCACGGCGAACTCGTCCGCCGCCACGCGGGCCAGCAGGCCCGTGCCCGCGAGGCCGGTGCGCAGCCGTTCCGCCACCGACCGCAGCAGCTCGTCGCCGGAACGGTTGCCCAGCGACTCGTTGACGATCTTGAAGCGGTCCAGGTCGAGGAAGAGCACCGCCACCCGCTCGCCGCGGGGCTCCGCGCCGGCAACAGCCTCCTTCAAGGACTGCACCAGGAGGTTGCGGTTGGGCAGGTCGGTGAGGGGGTCGTGATACGCCAGGTGCTCGATGCGGTCCGCGGCGACCAGCACCCGCTGGCGCTCGTCCTCCAGCAGCCAGACGACCATGCCGATCCCGATCAGCGCCTCGAACAGGAAGTCGAAAGGCCCCAGATAGGCCACGTAACCCAGGGAGTGGGTGAAAAGGTTGCGCGCCACGATGATGACCAGGTAGTGGAGCTGATGGAGCCCGAAGAGCAGGAAGGAGCCCGCCACCATGCGCCGCCCGATCCCCGACGCCGGGCTGCTGCGGCGGCGCCAGACGCCCCAGCTCGCGACGACGAACGCCGCCCCCTGAAAGAGCAACCGCAGGCCCACCCGCACCAGCTCCCGAGCATAGGGATCGCGGCCGAGCGACACGAAGACCGAGACCACGGCGAGGACGGCCAGAGCGCCGAGCACGGCCCTGCGCAGCCGCGCCGCCAGCTCCCTCTCGGTGACCACCTCGTAAGTGCCGAACAGCAATAGGGCCGCCTGCCAGTAGCCCGCCACCAGCCAGACGATGGAGACGGCGAGGCGCAGCGGCGCCGGCGCGCTCGGCTGGGACAAGACGAGCAGCAGCGCCACGGCGCCGCCGGCCTGGGAGATGCAGAAGGCCCACCAGCTCCAGGCCCAGGTGAGGAGATAGCGCCGCCCATAGGTGCGGTGAAAGCCGGCGAGGATCAGCGCCAGGACGATGGCCCCCAGGGCTTGCGCGAGATTGCCCGTGAAGATCACGAGCGTGCTGTCGATCATGTGGCGCTATCTTAGTGCATTGCGGACTGCGTTCTACCGCAACAGGAAAAAGGCCACGGCCAGCAGGGCCAGGGCGGCGAGGGCGATCCCCGCGTAGAGCAACGTCCTCTTGCCACCGCTCTCGGCGCCGCCGCCCCGCAGCAGGGAGCCCGCTTCGCGGATCTCGGTGAGCACCCGCAGGCGCAGGGTCTCCTCCAGCCTCTCCAGGGCCGCCAGCAGGTCCTGGGCGCTGGCGTAGCGCTCGTCGGGCCGGCGGCCGAGACAGCGCAGGGCCACCACGTCCACCGCCGGCGGCACGTCCGGATTGAGCTGGCTCGGCAGGCCGAACCTGGGGCCGGGCGAGCGGCCGGTGAGCATCTCGTGGAAGATGGCGCCGGCCGAGTAGAGATCCGCGCGGGCGTCGACCGCGGCCTTGCCCTCCAGGGTTTCGGGCGCCAGGTAATAGAGCGCGCCGAGGCGGATCTCGCCGGTGGAGAGCGTCGCCGTGAGGCTCTGGGCGGCGGTCGACTCGAAGCCGCTGGCCCCCAGGTCCGAGATCTTGACGGTGGCGAAGTCGGGCGAGACCAGGACGTTGCGCGGCGTGAGGTTGCGGTGCACCCAGCCGTTCTGGTGGGCGTGCACCAGCCCGCGGCAGATCCCCCGCAGGACGGCGAACGCCTCGGGGAGGGAGAGGCGCCGGGCTTTCAGCGCGCGGTCGAGGGACGTCCCCTCCACCATCTCCATCACCACGTAGAGCCGGTCGCCGTGCTGGCCGGTCTCCAGGACGTGCACCAGGTGCGGGTGCCGGGTGACGGGGGCCACGGAGGCGAGCTCGCGGTGGAAGCGCTCGGCCGCGGCGGCATCCTCCGCCAGCCGGCGCGGGAAGAGCTTGAGGGCGACCGGCCGCCCCTTGGCGTCCTCCGCCCGGTAGACCGTGGACTGCCCGGCCCTGCCGAGCAATTCGCGTACGCGGTAGGGGCCGATGGCTTCAGGAATTGTCGGTGGCTGTGGCATCGCTCTCAAAGATCATAAGCGTGTCGCCGATCGCGATGCGATCGAACGGTCTGAGCACCGCCCGCTCGGCAGGCTTGCCGTTGACGCGCGTGCCGTGGCTGCTGCCCAGGTCGGTCATCACCCAGGCGCCGTCCTCCCAGGCGAGCCGGAGGTGCTCCTTGCTGGCGTTGGGATCGGTGAGAGCGAGGCCGCAGGCGCGCGAGCGGCCCACCGTGGCCGGCTGCGCGCCGTCGAGGGCCAGCGAGCGGCCGCGCTCCGCCCCTTCGGCCACGTAGAGCCGGGCCGGCGGCGGTCCCCCCGTGGCCGCGCGCCGGGCCGCGGCATGCCGCGGGTGCTCGGGCCGCGAGATCTCCAGCGTCTGGATGGGGTAGGGGATGACGATCCCCTCCTTGTGGAACTCCTCCCAGACGCGGGCCCGCACGTCGCTGTCGATGCGCGGCCCCTGCGCCATGTCCTCGATCCAGATGCGCAGCTCGTAGACGACGGCGCTGGGATCGAAAGCGAGGACGTAGACCTCCGGCGCCGGCTTGTCCAGCACTCCGGTCACGCCGGCGGCGCAGTCGAGCAGCACCCGCCGCACGTGGTAGGGCGGCTCGTCGAAATGGGCCGGCACCTTGATCCGCTCCATGTGCAGCGGATGGGGATAGTAATAGTTCAGAACCCGCTCGTCGGCCAGCTTGCTGTTGGGGATCACGAGATTGTCGTTCTCCCGCGTTCGCAGATGGGTGGTGCGCCAGGTGATGGCCATCACCCGCCCCTCCTGCTCGCCGACCCGGATCCAGTCGTTGATGCGGAACGGCTTCTCGACGCTGATCACCAGGCCGGCGAAGAAGTTGCCGAGGATGGGCTGGAGGGCGAGGCCCAGCACCAGCGAGGTGACGGCGCTGGTGGCGAGGAGCGGCGCCACGTCGAGCCTGGGGAACGAGATGCGCAGCGTCACCAGGGCGGTGACCAGGTAGACCAGGAGCATGGTCACGGCCGGCAGGAGGGGCGGCAGGCGCATGCCGCGGCGCGCCGTCAGGTGGACTTCGAACAGGTACATCCCCAGCAGCCGGAAGACCGTGATGAGCCCGAGGAAGAGGGCGGCCCAGGCCAGGGCGTCCGCCAGCGCCGCCGGCTGCCAGGCGGGATCGAGCAGGCGGAAGACCTGCAGCGCCACGGCTCCGGCCCCCACGTAAAGGGGAAAGGCGAGCTGGCGCACCCAGAAGAAGCGGCGGCCGAGCGCAGCCGCGGCCACGATCAGCAGCGCGAGCAGGCCGGCGCTTCCCAGTACGGCGAGGGTCATCCGCAAGACGGCACCTCCGAAGGAGACGGAGGGATTCTATCCCGGCCGTACCGCGAGGCTCGCCGGCGCGCTAGAATGCCCCGGTCATTCAGCATCCACAAAGACAAAGGAGATTGTCATGAGAAGACTTTTCGGTTCGACGACTGTCCTGGCGCTGGCGCTCGCCCTGGCTATGCCGGTGGTAGCCCAGGATAAGGGGATGGAGAAGAAGATGGAGGCGAAGCCCGCGGCGGCGACTGCGGGCGGCGTCAAGGCGGACCTTCTGCGGAGCCTCGGGGACGCCCAGAAGAAGCTCGTGGCCCTGGCCGAGGCCATGCCGGCCGAGAAGTACACCTGGCGCCCCGGCGAGGGCGTGCGCTCCGTCGGCGAGGTCTTCGCCCACGTGTCGGGAGCCAACTACTTCATTCCCACCCTCTGGGGAACCAAGATGCCGGCGGGGGTCGATCCCCGGGGCTTCGAGAAAGAGGGAGGCGACAAGGCCAAGACGGTCGACACGCTCAAGAAGTCGTTCGACCACGTCACGCAGGCCATCCAGAACCTGCCCGACGCCGAGTTGGGCAAGGCGGTCAAGATCTTCGACCATGAGGGCACCTACCGGGAGGCGGTCCTCATCGTCGTCAGCCACGCCCACGAGCACCTCGGCCAGTCGATCGCCTATGCGCGCTCGAACGGCGTGGTGCCGCCATGGAGCCAGAAGGGCGGGATGTAGGGCCCTCACCCCGCGGTGAATGCCGGCGCGCTCGGCTGTGCTGCGAGCGCGCTAAGTGCTCGTCACAGTCCCTGAGTACTGCCTACCATAAATACGATGGCTTATGGGAGGTCGGCGGTCCGCAGGTCGAACCCTCTGCGGACGGGCGGACGCCGCAGCGATCCAGCGGCCCTGGAGCACCCCATCCTTCGTAGGCCACTACCCCGAGCCCGTAGGGCGGCATACTCCTTAGCCCAGGGCGCGAGCCCTGGGAAGGCGGCGGTAGATTCAATTCCAGCCCTGCCAAGGGCGCCCTTGGCAGGGCTCAAGTCGGGGGTGGGATCGCGCACGTTCCCAGCGCTCACGCACTGGGCTAGGAGTATGCCGCCCTACGGGCTTGGGTGGTGGCCTACGGAGGATTGGGTGCTCCAGGGCCGCTGGACCGCCGCGGCGTCCGCCCGTCCGCAGAGGGTTCGCAGGAGGTGCAGGAGAGAGGCCCGCGGATTCACTTCCCCATCGTCAACGTGACGCCCTTGGTGAGGGGGAGCCCGGGAACCTCTCCCGTGGGTGTCCAGACCTCGACGCCGTCGCGGGTCGCCTTCCGGGCCCAGGAGGCGCGGGCGAGCGTGACCTCGACCTTGAGCCGGCGGTCCGCGGGCGCCGGACGTCCGGTCTCGGTGCTCCAGAAGTTGAACAGGCGGAGCTCCCGCGTGGCGCCCGCCTCGACGGCGATGAGGTAGAGCCGCTTCTTGTATGCCGGGAGCTCCTGGCCGTTGACCTTCACCACGAATTCCAGGGCGGAGGCCGCCTGGGGGCCAGCGTTCTTCAGCGTCACCGTGAGATGGCAGAGGGTGTCCGGGCGCGGCGAGGCGGGCTCGACCTTGACCCCTTCCAGGGTGAGCGGCGGGCGCGGCGCCTCGGCCGGAACCGCGGCGATCGCCAGCAGCCAGGAGAGGCAGGCCATGAGGCAGGCGATCCGGCAGGCGATGCGCTTCGACCGCGGTCCCATGCGGGAGATGGTAGCCGATCCATCGGGATGATAGCCTTTCCGGGCTGTGAAGATCCCCCCGCTGCTGGCCGTCCTGGCGCTCCTCGCCCTCCCATTGAACGCTGAAGGGATCAAGTTTCGCGAGGTCTCGAAGTCCTGGGGGATCGACTTCCGTCACCATAACGCCGCCACGGGCCAGTGGCTCATGCCGGAGAGCGTGGTGGGCGGGGTGGTGATGTTCGACTTCGACGGCGACGGCGACGAGGACCTCTTTTTCGTCGACGCCGGACCCCTCCCCGGCTATACCGGCGAGGCTCCGCGCTCGCGCCTCTTCCGCAACGACGGCAACGGCCATTTCACCGACTGGACGGAGAAGTCCGGGATCAAGCTGGCATTCTACGGCGGCGGCGCAGCGGCGGCGGATATCGACGGCGACGGCGATCTCGACCTCTTCGTCACCGGCTTCGGCGGCGTCCAGCTCTTCCGCAACAACGGCGACGGCACGTTCACGGACGTCACCAAGCAGTCCGGCATCGTGGATCCCTACTGGAGCTCCTCGGCCGCCTTCGCGGACGTGGACAACGACGGCGACCTCGACCTGCTGGTGGTCAACTACGTTGATTTCTCGCTGACCAACAACCCGGTGTGCGGCGATCCCAAGCGCAAATTGCGGGGGTATTGCCATCCAGACGTCTACCACGGCCAGCCCGTGCAGCTCTTCCGCAACCAGGGGAACGGCATCTTCGAGGACGCCTCGCGGGCCACGGGCCTCGGCGGCATCGCCGGCCCCGGGCTCGCCGTCTGCTTCGG
This sequence comes from Thermoanaerobaculia bacterium, assembly GCA_036264085.1. Taxonomy (GTDB): domain Bacteria; phylum Acidobacteriota; class Thermoanaerobaculia; order Multivoradales; family UBA5704; genus DATARR01. The sequence continues at coordinate 132,886 of DATARR010000045.1, forward strand.
CGACGTCGACAACGACGGCTGGCAGGACTTTTACGTCGCCAACGACAACAAGCCGAATTTCCTCCTCCACAACAAAGGGAACGGCACTTTCGAGGACGTCTCGGTCCTCTCCGGCGCCGCCATCGGCGAGCCGGGTCGTCCGGAGGCCGGGATGGGAGTTGACATGGGGGACTACGACGGCGACGGCCTGCTCGACATCGTCGTCACCAATTATGAGCTGGAGACCAACGCCCTCTACCACAACCTCGGCGGTGGCACGTTCGTCGACAGCCGCTCGCCGGCCGGCATCGCCGAGCCGTCGCTGCTCTACCTCGCCTTCGGCGTCGCCTTCGCCGATTTCGACCAGGACGGCGATCTCGACCTGGTGATCGCCAACGGCAATATCAACCCCAACGCTCCCGACTTCCTGGAGGGGAGCACCTACGCCCAGCGCAATCAGGTGTTCGAAAACCTGGGGAATGGCAAATTCCGCGAGGACAAGGCGACGGGCATGGACGGCGTCCGCGTGCACCGCGGCCTAGCCGTGGGCGACCTCGACGGCGACGGCGACCTGGACGTGGCGCTCAATGACCTCAACGAGCCTTGCGAGGTCTACGAGAATATCAGCGCCGGGAGCGCCGGCGGCCATTGGCTGCAAGTGGATTTCGCCGGCTCGATGGGGAACCGCTTCGCCATCGGCGCCCGGGTCGAGCTGGAGGCGGCGGGGCTCAAGAAGCAGATCCGCGACGTCAAGGCCGGCTCCTCCTACGCCTCGCAGAACGCCATCGCCGTCCACTTCGGGCTTGGCAAGGCGGCGACGGTGAACCGCCTCACCGTCCGCCGGCCCGGCAAGGTGCAGGTGTTCGAGGGGTTGCCGGCGGACCGGAAGATCGTGATCGAATAAACCTTTACTTCGGCGCCTCCAGCTTCGCCAGGTTCGCCTTCGCCACGGCGTCGTCGGGCTTGAGCTCCAGCACTCTGCGCAGGAGCTGCCGGGCCTCGTCCTTCTTGCCGTTGGCGATCAGGAGCACGGCGAGATCGCTCATCGCGGCCAGCTGGTCCGGCTTGATCCGGAGGGTCTGGCGGAAATCCTGCTCGGCCCCGGCGAGATCGCGCAGGCTCATCTTCGCGGCGCCGCGCAGATGGAGGAAGTCGGGGTTGCCGGGCTGGGCGGTCACGGCGTCGGCGGCTGCCTTGAGGGCTTCCTGGGAGCGCTTGGCGCCGAGCAGGGTCCTCGCCTCCGCCAGGCGCGGCCGGGGATCGCCGGGCTGGAGCTGGACCTCCTTGCGGATCCTGGCGAGCGCCTCGTCGATCCGGCCTGCATCGGCGAGGGCGGCCGCCTCCCGCAGGTTGCGTCCCGTCGGGTCGTCGGTGTCGCTCTGGCTCTCGTTGAGCCGCGCGACGTTCGACTTCTGGGCGGCCTCGACCTGGCGGACTTTGTCCATCGACCTGTTCGCGTCGTCGCGCCGGCCGGCGGCGAGCTGGGCCCGGCCGAGGAGCTGCCACGCCTGGAGCCTGCCGGGATCGAGCTGGGTGGCCCGGCTGAGCGCCGCGACGGCGTCGGTCCAACGCGAGGAGGCCACCAGCGCCTGCCCGTATTCGAGCGCGAGGTCGGCCCTCAGGGAGCGCTCGGCGGCGGCGGTGGGGTCGCCGGCCAGCAGGTTGCGCGCGAACGGCTCCAGCACGGTGATCGCCGCCGCCGGGTCTCCGCCCCGGTAGTAGGCCCGCCCGAGCAGCACCGCGAGCGACGGATCGTCCCCCACCTTCCCCTTGAGGAGCTCGATGGCCGCGTTCGATTCGCCCAGCGCGAGGTGCCCTTCGGCGAGGTAGCGGCGGACGCTCAGATTCAGCTCCGGCGGACCGTTCTGGAGCAGCGGCTCGATCAGGTGGATGCCCTCGCGCGGCCTCTGCTGCAGGAGCTGGAGTCGGCCGTGCAGCAGGCGGGTGCGCGGATTGTCGTCCGGCATTCCCTGGAGCAGCTCGGCGGCCTCGGGCACGCGATCGAGCTCGACGGCGTCGTAGGCGGCCAGGACGCGCGCCTCGGTGTCCTCCGCATGGGCGAGCGCCCAGGGGCGCAGCGCCAGATAGCTCTCCTCCAGCCGTCCCTGGCTCCCCAGCAGGAGGCCCAGGGCGCGGGCGGCGGGGGAGCCCGGCGCCTTGGCCGTTGCGCGCTCGAGGTATTTCTCGGCCCTCTCCGTCTGGTTCAAGGCGAACGCCGCGCGGGCGGCGTTGTGGAGGATCAGCGGTCCGGCCCCGTCGGTATCGGCGAGGGGGCCGAGGAGCGCCAGCGCCTCCTTGGGACGGCCGGCATCCAGATAGAGCGTCCCCAGGAGCGAGAGGGTGGACGGGTTCGCCCCCGGCTTGTTGAGCGGCTCCAGCAGGGCGATGGCCCCCTGGAGGTCCCCCGTCTGGGCTTTCTGAAGGGCGCTCTGCATCGTCTTCTCCGCCTGGGGAGAGAGGGGAGCGGGCCTGGTGGTCTGGGCCGGGAGCGGCAGGGCCAGCAGAGCGAGGGCGAGGAACGGTGGCAGGATGAGCTTCCTCTTCATGGGTGCCCCTAGTGTACAAGGTACAAGGCGCACGCTGAGCCGCCGCGGTTTCGTCGCCCTACCCGCCGACGATTCAATGGACGCCAGCGTCACGGATCAGCAGGCGCAAATTTTGCATATAGTAAAATAAACTGAAGCGTGCCCATCCGACAGGCTTTTCAAAAGGAGGATGTATCGAAGCTCGCGTCCACCCTTGCGCGTCCTTTCCAGCCCTTGCCGGCAGTCTGCAGAGATGGAGGGCGCTCCGATCGATTCGACCCACTCCGAACGACAGTCCTTCAAGAGGGAGAATCATGAGAGACACCATCGCAGCCTTCGCGCGCTCCCGGCGGCAGACGCTCCTCGCCGTGCTCACCGTATTGTCGGCGTCCTCGCCGGCACTCGCCGATCCCACCCTCATCTTTTCCACCTACATGGGAGGAAGCCTCAGCGACCGCGGAACCGCCGTCGCCGCCTGGCACGGCAGCACCACCTTCGTCGCGGGCATCACACACTCGCTGGACTACCCGGTCGTTGGAGTGAGCTCCAGCAAGCCGTTTGACCAGCTCACCGACGACGTCTTCTTGACCGCCCTCGGGCCCTCGGGGTCCCCCCTCTACTCCACCTATGTCCCGACGACGGACGCCGACCACAAGTTCGTGCTGGGGATCGGCGTGGGCCCGGACGGCGGCCCCAGCGGCAGCCCCTATGTGGCAGTCGAGAGCAGCTACGCGGATGAAACGGTCATCACCGTCGTCAAACTGTGGCCCGGGGGCACGATCGCCTGGGCGTGGGGCACGAGCGGCGGCCGGTTCTACGCCCAGGGCATGACGGTGGATTCCCAAGGCAACGTCTACATCACCGGGCGCGACAACAACGAGGACGGGAACAATCAATACGTGGACCAGGCCTTCGTCTGGAAGATCAGCGCGCAAGGCACGCTGATCTATTCAATCCGGATCGATGGCAACAACTTCGATCTCGGCCGCGGCATCGCCGTCGACTCCGCCGGAAACGCCTACGTCACGGGCGTCACCCTCTCGACCGACCTCCCCGGGGCCACCGGGCCGGCCCCCGTGGGCAGCGGCTACAACGCCTTCGTGACCAAGCTCGATCCGGTGGGCTCCATCCTGTGGTCGACCTACCTGGGTGGCAACGGCTCCGACAGCGGAGAAAAGATCGCAGTGGCCGCGGACAATTCCGTGGTGGTCGTGGGGACCACGCAATCCTCCGATTTTCCAATCCAGAACGCCATTCAGACCGGGCTCAACGGTCCCAAGGACCTGTTCCTGGCGCGCCTGACGCCCTCGGGCTCGCTGATCTCCTCGACCTACCTGGGAGGGAGCGGGGACGACGGGGTCACCGGCCTGGCTCTGGAGCCTGCGAGCATTCTCCTGGCCGTGACCAGCCCGGCCACCGACTCGCCCCTCCGGGGCCCCCTGGATCCCTCCTGCAATACCGGCTTCGTGGCGAAGCTCGACGCCGCGGCTTCCCGGGTGCTGGATGCCGCCTGCGGAGGTACTGCCGTGGCCGCGGACTCCTCCGGCGTCTCGGTGACCGGCAGCGCCAGCTCCGGCCTGCCGGTGGTCAACGCCTGGCAGCCTTCCCCCGCCGGCGGCGACGACGCCTTCGCCATGAAGCTGGTGCTCAACCATCCACCCAACTGCTCGGGAGCCACGGCGAGCCCCGCTACTCTCTGGCCCGCCGACAGGAGTTTCTTCTCGGTCTCGATCCGCGGCGTCACCGACCTGGAAGGCGATACCGTCAGCATTGCCTTCACCTCCATTTTCCAGGACGAGTGGCGCACCTATTCCGGCATGCCTGACGCCACCGGCCTCGGGACCTCCACGGCCCGGCTGCGAGCCGCCCGCATCAGCGGCGGCGACGGCCGCGTCTATCACCTGAGCTTCACCGCGACCGATCCCCGGGGCGCCGCCTGCACCGGCGCCGTCAAGGTCTGCGTGCCCCCCGCGCAGGGAGGGACGTGCGGCGACGGCGGAGCGCGGGTGGATTCAACCCAGAGCTACTGAGCGGTCAGGCGTCCTCACCCCCAGCCCCTCTCTCCCGAGTCGGAGAGAGGGGCTGTCTTCGCGAGGTATCACCACGGCCGATCGCAGGTAGCAGTGGAGCTGATCCAGGCATCAAGTAGCCGAATTCAGTCAACCTCGACGGCCCTCTCCAGGGCTTCCTGCTCGAAGGAGGAAAAGGCGAGGCTGATCTCCAGGGTAACTCGCGTCTTCTCGTGAACGAGCAAGAGGACCTGGCTCCTCTCAGCGAACTCCAGGACGTCTGCGATCCGCGGACGAATCGAGCAGTCAGCTAGGGTTGCGAGGATTTGGGAAGTCTCGAGTCGAGTAGCAAGGACCGTGGCATCGATATCGACCGTCTGACGAGCGACTCCGTGAGCGATGACCGCAATTCCCCCGATCACCATGCCGGGAGCTTCGATCCGCTGGAGAGCTTCCTTCAGGTCGCCAAGAGTCTTACGGATTCTCTGGCTTGGCCGCTTTGCCATGGGCTTGGTAGAAACGGCGGACGCGGACCCAGCGCGCCCGTGCCAGTTCGTTGTCGCGACGGCGAGCTTCGTTTTCGGCGGGAGGCCAGCCGTGCATTTCGCCGAACAGATCCATCAACGCCAAAGCTCCCTGGACGGCCGCGGCTGCATCAGGCCCTGCCTTGCGGCGTTCTTCTCGCTCCCGCCTCTCAACAGCCTGCCATCCCCCCACCATGCGCCGCACGTCTTCCGGATTCATAGGGACAGTATATACCCGGCAGGCTTCGGAGGGCGGACGCTCCACGCCAGATACGCCTCAAGGTCCCAAGATAGAGCCCCCGCCCGGCGGAGGGGAAGCGCCCCGCCTTGTGGGCCGCCGATGGAGAGGGATCCCGATCTCCGTGGGGCAGGCTGGTACCCACTCGGAGGAGCTGAAGGGAGCGGCTGGCCCCCTCTCTGGGCGTCGCCCAGCTACGGTAGCTCAGGACCGAAAGGGGGATAGACTACAGGCGCCCGCCGGCGCGCCGCGCGAGTTGACACCGAGGGAGCAGAACCCATGACCGAGCCTGCGCCGTTGATCCAACCGACCCTCGCCTCACCAGCCGAGCAGACGTTCCCGACGCTGACGCCGGCGCAGGTCGAACGGATCGCGGCGCACGGGCGCGGGCGTCCGATCCTGGCGGGTGAGGTGCTCGTCGAGGTGGGACAGCCGGTGATTCCGTTTTTCCTGGTCAAGGCCGGCCGGCTCGCGGCCGTCCGGCCCTCCGGCACCGGCGAGACGCGGATCGCCGAGCAGGGCCCCGGTCAGTTCACCGGCGAGGTCACCATGCTCTCCGGCCGCCGTGCGCTCGCCCGCATACGGGCCATCGAGCCGGGCGAGGTCATCGAGCTCGCCCGCGAAAACCTGCTGGCGCTCGTGCAGACCGACGGCGAGCTCAGCGAGATCATCATGCGGGCCTTCATCCTCCGCCGCGTCGAGCTCATCGCCCAAGGCCTCGGCGACGTCGTGGTCGTCGGCTCGAACCATTGCTCCGGAACGTTGCGCGTCCGCGAGTTCCTGACTCGCAACGGCCATCCTTATTCCTATATCGATCTCGACCGCGACACCGGCGTACAGGAGCTGCTGGATCAATTTCACGTTGGGATCGGGGAAGTTCCCGTCCTCATCTGCCGCGGCGAGGTGGTGCTGCGGAATCCGACCCATCAGCAGATCGCCGATTGCCTCGGCTTCAACCAGGGGATCGATCGCAGCCACCTCCGCGACCTGGTCGTCATCGGCGCCGGCCCCGCGGGATTGGCGGCGGCGGTGTACGGTGCGTCGGAAGGGCTCGACGTGCTGGTGCTCGAATCGACCGCGCCGGGCGGCCAGGCCGGGGCCAGCTCGAAAATCGAGAACTATCTTGGTTTTCCCACCGGCATTTCGGGTCAGGATCTGGCGGCCCGCGCTTATACCCAGGCGCAGAAGTTCGGGGCGCAAGTGATGATCGCCAGGGGCGCTCAGAGGCTGACGTGCGACCGCAAACCGTACGCCGTCGAGATCGAGGATGGCTCGCGAGTGCCGGCGCGTGCCGTCGTCATCGCGACGGGCGCCGAATACCGCCGGCTGCCGCTGCCGAACCTCTCGCAATTCGAAGGCGCCGGCGTCTATTACGGCGCCACTTTCATGGAGGCGCAGTTGTGCGCCGGGGAAGAGGTGGTCGTGGTCGGAGGAGGAAACTCCGCCGGCCAGGCCGCGGTGTTCCTGGCGCAGACGGCCAGACGCGTGCACATGCTGGTCCGCGCGGAGGGGCTCGCGGAGACCATGTCGCGCTATCTCATCCTGCGCATCGAGGACAATCCGGCGATCGATTTGCGTACGCATACCGAGATCACGGCCCTCGGAGGCAACAACCATCTCGAGCGCGTTGCCTGGCGGAGCAAGGAGACGGGAGAGAGCGAGGAGTACGGCATCCGCCACGTCTTCCTCATGATGGGCGCCGCTCCCAGCACGGGCTGGCTCGACGGTTGTCTCGCCCTCGACGCCAAAGGATTCATCAAGACGGGACGGGATCTCTCGCCGGAAGACCTGGCCGCCGCGCAGTGGCCGCTCGCGCGGGCTCCCTATCTCCTCGAAACCAGCCGCCCCGGAGTGTTCGCGGTCGGCGACGTACGGGGAGGCAGCATCAAGCGGGTGGCGTCGGCCGTCGGCGAAGGCTCGATCGCCGTCTCCTTCGTCCACCAGGTGCTTCACGAATAGGGACGAGGCATAGAGAACGCCGCGTGCCCGTGGTACAATCAAGCGACAAGGCAGACCTGCCAACCCCGCGCTTACAGCGGCCGCCTGAGACATTTCATCAGAGCGTACGGAGCACTATGCCCGACACATCATCGAAACGCCTGCTTGACGTGTTGCTGGACTCCTGGGACCGGAACAACCGCATCCTGGTCAACCTGCTCAGCGCTCTCCCAGAGGGCGGTCTGGAAGCCAGGGCGATGGACAGCAGCCCATCCGTCGCACAGATGTTCTCGCACATTCACTACGTTCGACTTGTCCTCGTCCACGAGGATGCTCCCGAGCTCGCCAGGCCCCTGCCGGACGAGGAGTGGGGCTGCGAGCGTGATCGTCGTCACATGGAGCAGGTGCTGAACGACAGCGCCAGGGCGGTACGGGAAGCGGTGCAGGGCAGGGTGGAGGCAGGCCAGGACATGGACGTTCACTATGACCACCCGATTCACCTCCTCCAGCACCTGCTCTGGCACGAGGGTTACCATCACGGTCAGATCAAGCTGGCCCTCAAGGTCGCGGGTCTCCCGATGGCTGACGATGTCGCCGGGCCCATCACGTGGGGCGTCTGGATGCGCAGGAAGTGAGACCTCGGCAGGGTATGCGATCATGGGAGCCATATTGGCTCCCATCTTATACTTTCTTCGCGAGGTATCACCACGGCCGACCACAGTCAGCAGTGGAGCTGATCCAGGCATCAAGTAGCCGAATTCAATCTCCCCTCAGGGGCGCCAGGGTCTTCGACGGCGGCAGTGGGCGGGGTAGATCCTGTAGACTGCCCCGCCGGGAGCGCCGCCTCACCCGGCCCAGCGCGGCGCTCGCACCGGAAGACGCCGACCATGAAGATCGTTCACACCAGCGACTGGCACGTTGGCCGCCGATGGAAGGGGATTCAGCGCCTCGACGAGCTGGAGGCGGTGCTCGACCATCTCGCGTCCTTCATCGAAAGGGAATCCATCGACCTCGTCCTCCACACCGGGGACGTCTTCGAGAGCCGGAACCCGCCTGCCGAGGCGGAGCAGCTCGTGAACCGGTTCCTGGTCCGCGTGGGCCGGACCGGAGCGCAGATGCTCGTCATCGCCGGCAACCACGACGATCCGCTCCGGCTGGACGCTCGTTCGTTGCTCACCGAATTCGTCAACGTACAGATCGTCGGCCGCCCACGCCTCGCCTCCCGGGGAGGGACCCGGACCCTCGTGACCCGTGCTGGAGAGAAGGCGGTCGTCGCGGCGCTGCCGTTCGCATCCCCTGGAGCCTGGGTATCGGCGCTGGACCTCGCCGGCGAGGAGGCGAGCGCCCGGAGCACCTATGCTCGCATGTTCGAGCGCGCCGTCCAGGACCTCTGCAGCGCTTTTCGGCCGGACGCCGTCAACCTCCTCATGGCACATACGCACTTGGAAGGAGCCCTCTTCGGCGAGTCGGAGCGTCGCGTTCACATCGCAGAGGACTGGGCCGCCTCGCCGGAGGCTCTGCCGTCCACGGCGAGCTACATCGCTCTCGGACACATCCACAGGCCGCAGAAGATCGAGGGGCCGGTGCCCGCCTACTATGCCGGATCGCTCCTCCAGATGGACTTCGGCGAGGCCGGGGAGGAAAAAACCTTTATCGTCGTCACGGCCTCCCCCAGACAGTCCGGCCAGCCTGCTAAAATTGAACACGTTCCCTACGAGGGCGGGTTGCCGCTCGTCGACCTTCGCGCCTCGCTCGCGGAGCTCGAAGAGACCGCGGACCAGCATCGCACGGGATGGTTGCGCGTGACGGTCCCGCTGACTGCGAGAGATCCCGATCTCAATCGAAAAGTTCGCGAGCTGCTCCCCAATGCGCTCGTCGTGCGCGCCGAGCTCCCCGAGACCGAGGAGCAACCAGACATCCGGCTGGAGACCGGAATTCCGCCGGTGGGCCACTACGCCGCCTACCATCTCCGCACGCACCAGCAGGCAGCGGCCCTGGCCGTCCTGGACACGTTTCAGGATCTCTACGACCAGGCGTCCGGAGAGGATTGAGCGCTGCGTCCCGTCCATCTCACCGTCGAGGGTCTGGCGTGCTTCAGGGAGAAGCAGGAGATCGATTTCCGCACGCTCGAATTGTTTGCCATCTCGGGGCCGACGGGAGCCGGCAAGTCGACTCTGCTGGACGCGATCATCTTTGCGCTCTATGGAGAAATCCCCCGGGTCAACACCTACAATCGGACCGAGATGATCTCGGCCTCCCGGAACCGGGTCAGCGTGGTGCTGGATTTCGAAGTGGGGCCAAGCTACTACCGCATCGCCCGGACTCTCCGGCGCAATGGGGTTCAGATGGTTCGCTTGGAGGAGCGCGACGAGAGCGGCTCCTTCAAGAACCTGGCGGATCAGGTGCGCGCCGCGACCGATCAGGTGGCGCAGATCCTGGGGCTCGGCGCACCGGCGTTCATGCAAGCCGTGGTGCTGCCGCAAGGCGAGTTCGCCAGGTTCCTCAAAGCGCAACCGAGAGACCGGCGCAGCATGCTGCGCACGCTGCTTCGACTCGACGTCTACGAGCGGATGCGGGAACAGGCTCAGCGTCTGTCGGCTTTGAAAAAGGGTGCTGTCGATTCGCTTCAGAAGCTCCTTTCGGACGAGTACGCCGGCATCGACGAGGCCGTTGTCGTCGAGCTGGAGACGGAGCACGCCCGGGTCGTCGAGTCGCTCAAAGTTTCGAGGAAGAGACGGGACGACGTCCAGGCCACGCTCGCCCGGCTGCGCGGTCAGCACGCGAGAACCCGGGAGCTTCGACAGGCTGAAGAAAGGCGAGCCGCTCTGGAGCAGCAGGCTGAACAGGTGAGCCGTGACCAGGCGAGGATCGAGGCGGCGGCCCGTGCGGTGCCCCTGTTGCCTTTGCTCCATGAAGCGGCCCGGGCCTCAGCCGCCGCGACGATGGCGGCGAAGGCGGCTGATGAAGCCAAAGTAAACTATGACTCCGCACAGAAGGATTCGAAGAAGAAGGCCGCCGCGCTGAAATCAGCAGAGAAAGCCGCCGAGGCGATCAGGACGATTCGTGAGCAGGTGGCGCGCCTCCACCAGGTGCTCGGACGCCTTCCTGAACGAGAGCAGCTCATCGCGACCATCGAGCGACAGTTGCAGGACTTCAGAGCCCTGGAAAGTGAGCTGTCCTCGCTCGCTGCCACGGTCGAATCAGCGAAGGATCTGCAAGCGCAACAGCAGAGAGCCGTCGATGCCGCCCGGCACGCCGCGGAGGCCTCCGGCTATGACCCGGAGCTGGACGATCTGTTGCAGAGCATCCGTGACCGCGCTGTGGAGCTGGGGGCGGCTCGAAGGAGCGCGGCGGAGCGCATCTCTGATCTCTCCCGGAAGCGCAAAGAGGTGGAAGAGCAGGCCGGGAAGGTCAAGCTGCTGAAGAAACAAGCCGAGTCCTCGATGAGGTCTGCGGAGAAGGCGCAGCACGGCTTCGAGGCGGCCGAGGAGGGCCTGCATCGCGCGATCAGTCTGAATGAAGCGAATCACCTCCGCGAAGGGTTGGTTCCCGGTCAACCCTGCCCGGTGTGCGAGCAGCTCGTGGACGCGCCGCCTCCCGTCCAGATGGCACCTGAGATTGAAGCGGCCAGGGTCGCGTTCCAAAGCGCGCGGGAAAGGAGAAGGGAAGCGGAGGAGATCGCCCGCCAAAACGAGTCTGCGCACACGAGCGAACAGGCGACGCTCCAGGCCGCCCGGCAAAGTCTCGCCGAGTTGGAGTCGCGCTGCGCCGAGCTCCAAGCCCGCGTGGCCGCCGGCGAGGAAGGGATCCGTCGAGCTCTCGGCGATCGCGTTCCAGAAAATGACGCTGTGATCGAAGCCTGGATCGAAAGACAAATCGCATCGCTCGCCAGGAGCCGCAAAGCGAACGAAGAGGCGAAGGCGCAACTGGCGAGAGCCGAACGAACCCTGGAGAGAGCCAAGGCCGACGAGGCCACCGCGCGGGATCGGCTCGGCGAGCGGGAGACGTTGCGCAAGCGGCAAGAGGAGGAGCGTAGAGCGAGCCTGCAACGGCTCACGACGTTGCAGGACGAGATCCACGCCGTCACCGAGTCTGCCGATCCGGCGGCCGAGGCCGCGGCCTTGGAGGAGAAGATCCGGCAGCTTGAAGCCGACCTCAAGGCGGCCTCCGAGGAGGCGGCAGCCTCCCAGAACCGGCTGATGACCGCCAGGGAAGCGCAACGGTTCACAGCCGAAGCTGCTCGAGCAGCTCGGGAGGACGCCATCCAGAGAGCGGAGAGCCGGGACGCGGAAATCGCTCGCGCCGGCTTCGACGGCGAGGCCGCCGTCCGTGAGGCCCTGCTCGACGACGCCACCGCCGCCCGGCTCAGGGAGCAGGTCCACAAGCATGCGCAGGACCGCCATGCCGCCGAGGAGCGGGTCGCCGTACTCAGAAACGAGCTGGGGGAGGAGCGGGTGTCCGACGAACAGTTGGCGGCCATCGAGAAGCTCGCAGCGGACGTCACCACTGAAGTGGAGACCGCGCTCGGTCAGGAAAAGCGGCTCGAAGAGCAGATCGGGCGCATGAAGCAGCGGCTCGAACGCGCCAAAGAGCTCCGCAAGGAGCTGGACGTTGAAGAGGCGGCTCTGCGCGTGTACGACCTCCTGGCCGGCGACCTGCGAAGCGACAAGTTCCAGGCGTACGTCCTTCAGGAGGTGTTCACCGAGCTCGTGCAGGGCGCCTCGGCCCGGCTGCTGACGTTGACCGGGGAGCGTTACTCCCTGCGGTTCGACGACGAAGAAATCAGGGTCATCGATCACGACAACGCGGATGAAACGCGGATCAGCGACACGTTGAGCGGAGGAGAAACCTTCCTGACCTCGCTGGCTCTCGCCCTGGAGCTGAGCGATCAGGTTCAGCGTGCCGTCGGCGCGGTGAACCTCGACAGCCTGTTCATCGACGAGGGTTTCGGCACCCTCGATCCCGACACCCTCGCGCTGGTCGCCGAGACCCTCCACGGGCTGCGGGTGGGTGGCCGCATGGTCGGCATCATCACCCACATCCCGGAGCTGCGAGACGAGTTCGCCCAGCAGGTGATCGTGACCAAGCGCCAGGGCTACTCGACGGTTGAGGTCCGCGGCGCTTCTGAGGGGTAGGCGCGGGAGACGGTGATTCGCTCCAGGAGGCAAGGCTCACAGGAGCCTAAGCGATCAGATCGCCCAGTGCTCCCAGAGGTCACCGAAGCTCTCGACCGGCGTTCCATTTTCGACGGGCTCTCCCCAGCGGTAGAAAAAGGCGACTCGCGGAGAGGGCCGGACGTTACGGGATGCTTCGTGGAGCAGGAACGAGTGCCAGAGAAAGACTGTCCCAGGGCGCCCTGTAAGTTCCAGTGGCGGCGTCTTGATCCGCGCGTTGATCTTCTCCTCCATTTGGTGCCGAGCGGTGTCCTGGCTACCTGAGAAGTAGCACCCCGGAGACTGCTGGAAATATTGCCAGTTCAGAGTATGGGTTCCTGGCCAGACACAGAACGCCCCTCCCTGTGGCTCGACCTCGTAGAGATAGGTGGTGGCTCCCAGAGTGAAGCGCCAGTTGAAATTGAGCAGGATGAGGTCGATATGCCCGTGGTGGGGCAGCTTCCAACGCTTGTCCGGCTCGGGCCAGCGGGTGATCAGGTTTTCCGTACCGCCACGGACATGGCCCCCGCCTAATTGTTCGAGTGCTGAGCGCATCTGCGGCAGGTTTCGCAGGGCGCGTTCTTTGGGCTCTACCCGGAACGGTTCGTCGTTGCGGCGTAGCGCTTGCGGATCCCAGCTCTCGGGGTGATCCGGCTCCGTTCCAAGGAAATCGGCAAGGGAGCGGCGCCAGGCATCCACTGTCACCGGCTCGATGAAATCCTCCAGCGCGAGGTAGCCATACTCTTTGAAGAACTTGATCTGCTGCGCGCTCAATGCGTTCATACGATCTCCTGTAGACAGGCCATCGAGCGGCCTGCAGGTCGAGAGCCGGTGAGCCCGCGCCCGAGATCGCGCAACAGCCGGTAGCCGTTGCCAGAGCATTCGGCGAGAGTCCACAGGACGCAGGTAGTTATCCCCAGGCGAAATCTAAGGTCGGTCCGGGTCCCGGGGAACCGGCGTGCCAGGCTCGCGCACTCGTTTTCGAGGAAACCGAAGCCTCCTTCTTCGTTCTGCTGAGCGAGAAGGAAGTGGCTACCCTGGGCGATGAGAGAGGTCGTTTCTCCCTCTCCCAAATAGGTCAGTGCGCGGAGTATCCGGCAGGCGGTCTCGAGGTCATAATCCTGGAGGCGGCAGAGCAGGATCGCTCCCAAGGCCCGGCGTAGAGACCGGGGTCCCAGGACTGGATGGAGACCGTAACGGCAGGCTGCCTCAATACGGTCGAGGCCGCCTGCAAGCCGAGCCGGTTGGGAAAGCAGAAGGCGGCCGAGCCTGGAGGGGAGAAGGCTCTCGGCGACGCAGCGATCGGATGCCAGGCCGAGCCGGGAGAGGAGCAACCGGGGCGCCAGATAGCCCGGGAGCTCCGCGGTCGCCCGCGGGGTACACAAGGTGACGGCCGCGGCCTCGGCATACTCCACGAGGGGCGGGGCGGGCTCACCGCAGACCGCCTGCTCCGCCACCGCGGCGAGGAGGAGGAGGAGCCCCGGCAGATCGAAGGCGCGGCCACCCAGCCGGTCGAAGGCACCCGCGGCGATGGTGCGCGCTCGTGCGACCAGCGCCCGGGCCAACGGTGAGAGGCTGGACGCGGAGTCCGCACAGATGACGGCGCAAACCTCCACACTGAGAGCCAGTTCGAGATCCTCGGCACCGTCGCCCAGGTCCTCGATGATCCGATCGATCCAGCCCAGAGCGGCAGCGGCAGGTTCTGAATGAAACGGAGATTCGATCACGTTTCAGCCCTCCCCAGCTCGAGGATCGCCGCGAGCAGTGTCACCAGCGTCGGATGATAGTTGTCGAGGAACCGCTGGCGGGCCGCCGCGCCCGCACTCTCCGGCAGGTTGGAGAGAGCGAAGCCGCAGTCCGGGATGTCTCCTTCCCCGGTCTGCAACGCGGCCAGGCAAGCCCAACCGGCAGAGTGAAACGTGGCCGGTGCGAATTCCAGACAACGGCAACAGATCAGCAGTTCGGCGACTAGATCGCCGTTGCCGCGATGGACGTAGAGGCCAAGGAGCCATCCGATAACATCTCGGGTTTCCGCGAAGCGCTCGGCGAGGATGGGTCGTAGATCCTGCCGGCCGAAGTCCGCGAGATGAAAGATGATATGTGTAAGAGCGTAGACGTCGATGTTGCGCAGGTGAGTCAGAGCCGGGAACCGGCTTGCGCTCGACAGTCGGTAGAGGCTGGCGTAGTTGGGCATGCTGTGCCGGAGTCCGGCGAGGTCCAGGTAGTAACGCAGGTCGATTTGATTCCAGGGCGTCCTCTCTAAGGCGTCTATGAAGCCGAAGTCAAGCACCCGCTGGAGGCGTTTCCGGAAGCCGGGCAGGATGCGGCCGTTCGCTTCCAGGGCGAGCAGGACCATGAGATACAACGGGAAGAGATTCGGCCGACGTATCATGTCAAAAGCGAAGTATGGCTCCTGGGCCCGGGTCGCTACATAGTCGAGGATCCGCCCGCGCTCTGGGCACCGGCGGGTGAAACGGAACCGGTTGAGCAGGAGGAGGGCGAGGGCCAGTTCCCCAAACGCTTTGCGCCGTTTGTCGATCAGGATGTTTCCGGCGAGACGGTCGTCTTCCTCTTGAGGGAGGTCGAACTGCTCGAGGTTCTCCGTCAACCAGTTGAGCGTTCCGTCAAAGAGGCCGTGTAGGTGACCGCGCATTGTATTCTCCAATAGCGGGTGAAGTGAAGAGGCCGTCTGCAGCTACCGCCTCGCGGATGATCAATGAGTCACGAAAAAATGCGGGCTGACGATGGCAGATGCCACCACTGGGTTGCCCTCATCGTCGGTCTTCTTACTGGCCTTCTCGATGAAGGCGGCAAGCTCTTGAAGGTTGTTGATGCCTTTTTCCTTGAGTCCGTCGAGAACCTGCTCGGGTGTGACCGTGGCCATAGTCTGACTCCCTTTGATGTTCAGCAGAGAAAATTTTCTGCCGTTGAAGCTCGAAGCTTTATACTCAAACCTGGGCTAAAAGGCATAACCCGCCGGCCAGAGCGAACCGGCGGGTCAGCCGGCCGTTGTTGATGCAATGGTCAGTCTTTAAACGCGCTCGGCTGTTAGTTATCGTCGCACGTCACGAAGAAATGTGGATTGATGATGGCTGTTGCCACCACCGAGTTGCCGTGATCATCGGTTTTCTTGCTGGTCGTCTCGATGAAGGCGGCGAGCTCCTGAAGGTTGTTGATACCCTTCTCTTTGAGTCCGTCGAGAACCTGCTTGGACGTGATCGTTGCCATGTCTGACTCCCTTTTATTTTCAGCAGAGAGAAATTCCCTGCTGGTGAAGCTCGAAGCTGCTGCGACTTGCGTTGAAACCCTATAGCAGGATCGATGCCATATGGGCCGTTCCGTCGCCGCCCACCGGATTGATTGCCAGCAGCCACAGGGCGGAAGGAAATCCGTATCCATTCGTCAACAGCCCGTGTGGACGATCAGATACAATCGGGCCCGCCTCTCCGTGCGAATCACGTATAGCGCCTCGACTCCAGTGCGGCTGGGGTTTGGCATCAAACCTGCTTTTGATATCTCACAGCACGGCTCAGGCGAGGGAGGCCTCGCACTGTCAATGATCTTCTACGTTTCTTCTTGAAAGGAGACTGTCATGGGATGGATGCAGCAGAACCAGGGACTGCTGGGGAATCGACCCCTACGGCATATCTGCATGCCGGGGTCGCACGACGCAGGGATGAACACCTTTGGGACTCACACCGCTCTCGCCAATCCCTGCGATACGGTCACGCAAACCACAGGTGTGCTGGGGCAACTGCAGTTGGGTGTGCGGTACTTCGACATCCGCCCGGTGTTGAGTGGCGGCGCCTGCTATACCGGCCACTACAGTCAAATCGACGTACCCCTCATTGGAGCCACCTGGCAGGGTGCCAACGGGCAGTCCATTCCGTCCATCATCAACGATGTGAATAGCTTCACCAGCTCCAACCAGGAGCTGGTCGTGCTCTACCTCTCGCATGATCTGGAGACCGACGAGGGGTACGTTCCATTCAGCCAGGATCAGTGGGACGGACTCTTCTCACAGCTTAAAAACCTGAACAATCTCTTCGTGGCTCCAAACCCCACCTCTACGGACCTGACGCTGCTCACGTTAAACGACTTCATCGGTAGCCAGGCGGCCGTAGTCGTGGTAGTGGATCCGTCCTCTTCCAGCATCAGCCTCGGCGACTATGCCGCGGAGGGTTTCTACACATCCGCCAACTTCTCTGTTTACAACGAGTACTCCGACACAGACGACCTCGCCACGATGCAGACTGACCAGCTAGACAAACTGGATGCGCAGCGGCCCAATCCGGACGCGGGGTACTTCCTACTTTCTTGGACGCTCACCCAAAGCAGTACGGACGCTGTCGAGGGCCCCTGCATTCTAGACTTGGCGAACACGGCAAATTCGGCGCTGCCCAACGTGCTGCCCGCCTGCTCCGCCCAGACCTACCCCAACATTATCCTGATCGATAATGTGACCAGCAGCACTGGTATCGCGGATCTGGCCATGGCGGTGAACAATAAGGCGACGGGATAGCTCGCCTGGATTCGCGGGCTGCACCGCTGGGCTTCTTCTCTTGGGAACCGCGCCACGATCCAGTCGGCGATCGTGCCCAGGGCTTCGGGGTGAAGGTCTCCTCGATCGTGGCGTACTCCTCGATGCAGCCTGTCTTCGCGCTTGTCTCCGGGACCCTCCACGGGCTGCGGGTGGGTGGCCGGATGGTCGGCATCATCACCCACATCCCGGAGCTGCGAGACGAATTCGCCCAGCAGATTATCGTGACCAAGCGCCAGGGCTTCTCAACCGTCTAGGACCTGCGGCGCTTCTGAGGGGTAGGTGCCGGAGACGGCGTGATTCGCCCCCTCGCGCGCGCGGTCTCCCCGGTGCGGCGCTGTTGCGGCCGCAAGTCGAAGAGGGTGGTGGTCCGTCTATACGAAGCCGGGGGAGACGGTGTTTCCAGAAGGGGACGTTTCGGGCTACTCTTCGGGTCATGCAAGTCGCAACCGGAACCGTCGTCAAGGGGAAAATCGTCGTGGAAGGCGTCTCTATTTGCTCCATGCTAAGAGCGGTCTGTGCCGCAATCGTCCTTGTATTTCTGATGCCTTGCTCCGGCTCCGCCGGCTCCCAGGTCATCAATGTTTGGCCGGGCGTCGCTCCGGGGTCCGAGAAGTGGACCCAGAAGGAACGAGCCGTGGAGAACACTCCCCTGGGAACCGTGATCTTCAACGTCGTCACTCCGACGTTGACGACTTACCTTCCGGAGCGAGCCAAGGCGACGGGAACCGGCGTCATCATCGCTCCTGGCGGCGCTTTCGTGGCGCTGGCCATCGATCTGGAAGCGAACAAGGTCGCGCGTTGGCTGCAGGAAAAAGGCATTGCCGCGTTCGTGCTCAAGTATAGGATCCTGGAAAAGCGCGGGGAAGGCATTCCGGCGGGGCTGAACATGGACGAGGCGGGTCAGTATGGCATTGCAGACGGAATTCAAGCGCTCAAAGTGGTTCGGCAGCATGCCGCGGAGTGGGGCCTCTCTCCCGACAGGATCGGCTTTCTGGGCTTCTCGGCGGGGGCCATGGTCACCAGCGGAGCCCTGCTTCAGAAGGACGCCGCGGCGCGTCCGAGCTTCGCCGCGATGATCTATGGGGGTCCATTCGGCATCATGCCGGCCATTCCGGCCAAGCTGCCACCCATGTTTCTCGCGTGGGCGCAGGATGATACACAAGCTCGCGAGCCCGTCGTCAAGTTTTATGACGCGCTCGTCGCAGCGGGCCACAAACCCGAGGTCCACATTTTCAGCGCCGGCGGCCATGGCTTCGGCCTGCGAAAACAAGGTACCAGCAGCGATCACTGGATCGATGAATTCTTTTACTGGCTCGAAGCGCAGGGACTCACCAGGCCAGCAGGAAGACCCAAGCGCTGACCCGCGCCTCACCCGCGCCCGCCGGTCCCCTCCCGGGCCGCCATCACCTCCCGCGCCGCCCGCACTCCCGATGCCAGGGCGCCCTGCATCCGCTCACGACGATCACCCGCTGCCGAGGGCCCAGGGGAGCCGGAGGGGCCGGCTGCGGGCCCGCGGCGGGCGCCCCGGAGAACGCTCGGAGCGGCTTTGCGGCGAGAGCGACGGTGACGGCGAGGCCCTGCTTCAGGAAAGTCCGACGGCTGAGATCGTGACCCATGAGGGCATCCTATCCCGTCCCGGACGGCGTCATGGTACTCTCAAAGAAGACATGAACAAACCATACCCGGTCGCACTGGAGGGCCATGGAATCCGCTTGGAGCCTCTGGGCTATCAACACCAGGATGAGCTGCTCGTTGCCGCTGCCGATGGGAAGCTGTGGGAGCTGTGGTTCACCTCGGTTCCGGAGCCGGACCAGACGCGCGATTACATCGCCAGCGCACTCGCGGGCCAGGAGGCCGGGCACATGCTCCCGTGGGCGGTGCGCGAGCTGACGAGTGGAAGCATCATCGGCTCGACTCGCTTTCACGACATCGTGGCCGCTGTGGAGCGAGTGGAGATCGGTTACACGTGGTATGCCAAGAGCTGGCAACGCAGTCACGTCAACACCAGTTGCAAGCTCCTGTTGCTCGGCCATGCGTTCGACGCGCTTGGCTGCCAGGTGGTCGGCCTCCGCACCGACAATTTCAATTTTGCCTCCCAGCGAGCGATCGAGGCGTTGGGCGCCAGGAAGGACGGCATCATCCGCCACCACCAGGCGCGCCGCGACGGAACGGTGCGCGACAGTGTAATGTACAGCATCCTGGTCAGCGAATGGCCCGACGTGAAGCGGCACCTCGAGTTGCGGTTGGCTCGTCACGGATGAACGAACTTGGAATATCTCTAGGCGACTGGAGCGGCCAGGCAGCGCTGCAGCAGGCGAGCGTCTCCGAGCCGCTCTGCATAGGCGACGAAGGCGGGGGTGGGGCCGCGCCAACGCAGCTCGTCGATATCGCCGAAGAGAGGCGCGTCGGTCCGGAGCGTCGCCAGGTCCTTGAACCGCAGCGCCAGATCGCGGTCCCGCAGGACCTTGGGAGGGAAGCTCTCGAGGGCGCCGTAGCGGTTGAGGAGCTGCGCCGCCGTCCTGGGACCGATTCCAGGAATGCCTGGATAACCATCTGCGGCATCGCCGACGAGAGCGAGAAAATCGGGGATCAGGGCAGGGACGACCCCGAACTTCTCGCGGACTCCTTCCGCGGTGAGGATCTTGTTGCCTCGGCGGTCGACCTGCACCACCCGGTCGTCGCGGACGCACTGCGCCAAGTCCTTGTCAGGTGTCCAGATGCAGACCTTCTGCACGCTTTCGTCGGCTGCGGCGATGCGGGCGGCGGAGGCGAGCGCGTCGTCCGCCTCGAGCTCGACCATGGGCCAGACGACGACGCCCATGGCGGTGAGGGCCTCTTCCAGCGGGTGGAACTGCGCGAGCAGCGCGCGCTCGACTCCCTGCGCCGTCTTGTAGCCGGGCCAGAGCCGGTTCCGGAAGGACTCGATGACGTGGTCGGTCGCCACGCCGAGGTGCGTCGCCCCCTTCTCGATCATCTCCAGCACCGTATGCAGCACGCCGGTCACGGCCCCGAACGGCGCAATTTTTCCCTGGTCGAAGCGGCGCCGGCCGTGGTAATGGCGGAACAGCTCGTACGTACCGTCGAGTAAATGAATCATCATGGCGTCACTCGGTTCGTCGTGGGTACCGTGTTGCTCTCTCCCTACGGTGCCTCCTGTTTAAGAGGGAGCGCAATGCTCCCTGCGTACAACGGCGCATTGTAAGCGTACGATGAACCCTGGCACGCATACAGCCTTCCGTTGTCCGTCTACGACGGGTCATCGTCTGCCCGCGACGGAGGATTGTTCGCGTCCACCGGAGGATTGACCGTGTACGCCGAGCCGCGGTCCGCGTACAGCCTTTCGTCGTCCGCGTGCAGCGGTCCATTGTCCGCCTGCGACGTCTCGCTGTTCGCGTACGGCCGATCATCGTCCGCATGCGGTGAAGCGTTGTTCGCGTGACACGGACCGCTGCCGGCGTACAGAGAGCCCCTGTTCGCGTGCAGCGTTCCGCCGTCCGCGTACGACAGGTCATCGTCCGCATCCGACGAGGCGTTGCATTCGTGCGCCGGGGAATTGTCCCCGTGCAACGAAGCATGGTCCGCGTGCATCAGGGGGTTGGCCACTTGGAACCCAGGCACCGATATTGGTGAACGTGATCCAGTTCGTCGTCGAACGGTCGTCGATCACGGAGTTCATCCAGTACGGCAACGCATCGAAATGAGGTTTGATACCTCCAGTGACGCGGCTTCCGCCGTGCCGCAGGAGAAACGTCCAGCGATGCGAGACGTTTGGTTGTAGAATGATCCCAGCAACCGGGTTGCCCGCAAGGGGCTGTCGCCCAGGAGGTTCAAGTATGCATTGGATGTCACGGAAAGGACGGGTGCTCGCCGGGGGGGTGCTGCTGGCGGTGGCGGCGACTCCCGCGTTCGCTTCGCCGCAGACCCTCATGCAGTCCTCCGGCCCGCCGCCGCAGGCCGCCGCACCGGCAACGCCTCCAGCCGCTTTCACCCAGGAGACGGCTCCTCGCATCGCGGCGGCCGAGGCCCGCCAGGCACTCGCCAAGGGGGAGGCCGTGCTGGTCGACGTCCGTCCCAAGGAGGCGTACGGCGCGAGCCACGCCCAGGGCGCCATCTCGCTGCCGCTCTCCGCTCTCGGCTCGCGCGCCGGCGAGCTGCCCAAGGACAAGCTGATTATCACCTACTGCACCTGATTTGCCGAGCATACGAGCGCCCGTGCGGTGCTCGAGCTGCAGGCGAAGGGCTTCACCAAGGTGGCGTGCCTGCTCGGCGGGCTGGACGGTTGGACCAAGGCCGGAGGGACGCTCGTCAAAGCGCAGACGTAGAGAAAAGGTGCCGGGGATTTCCAGTCGAAGAGACCAGGCGGCTTATCTTCCTCGGGAACCGCGAGTGTGGCCCCGCTTGGCTTACAGCCAGCCGCTGCTGCAAGAAAGCGGGGCCACGACGATACTTCAGGTGGAGCGCGGACGGCTCAAGGAATTGGGGAGGTATGGACCTCCATGGCCTTGTTGGAAGAGATGTCGATGGTATCCCCGTAGCCGGGAACGCCAAGTGTCAGGGCGTAGCTCACCTCGACTGGCGGGCCGCCGGCGCAGACGAAGTCGGGAGAAAGTGGGCACAGCACATTGACCACATTGCCGTCTGGGCAAAGGACGGTCGCATGGCAAATCTCCCGCCAGCTCACCGGCTGCCGGGACGTGGTGGACGACATCTTGCAACCGACCTGATTGGCAGCATTGACGAAACTTGCCTGATCGCTGATGCCAAACGGATAGCGCTCCACCGGGTCCGAGCTCTGGGGATTGAAGTTGGTAAACCCGGTCTCCAGGCAGTGGGCCGTAGCCTGGGCAGCCCCCACGGCTGCCAGGTGCCGGTAGTGCGCGACGCTGGGTAGGACGAGTGTCGAGAGAATGGCAATCAGGGCGACGACGATGAGCAGCTCGATCAGCGTGAAACCTTTTTGTTGCGAGTTGGAGTCGGCTTGTCTTTGCCGCATACGCAATCCTCCTCTGTTGCGGGCTACAGCTTGATGCCGTACGCCGCGTGCGGTCTCGATCGATCGAACGGCAGGGTCTGGAGCAAGGGTTGTGCCGGGCTGGCGTACCGGCTATCAAACCCCATTGGCTCAACACTTTGCCGAGTTTTCCTTATTAGAACGGCTGACAAAATTCAGCGGTATTACCTCAAGCAGGCTCAACATAACTTGATCTGAGGATCGCGCGAGATTGATCGTAGTTGCCTATGGCGTCGACTCCGAGAACAGAGGCTTAATTTCTGCGCAATATTGGTCATTGCCATTGGCAATTTCCGACAGCTCCGGCTTACCCGAGCCGGCAGGGTGTCACCCCGGTCTGTTGCTCTTGAGGCCGAGCCTTTGAGGTACCCCCTCCGGGTGAGGGGAAATCGCCAGCGCGAGCGTTCCTCTTCCGGGCGAGCGACTTCTGGGAGCTGGAGCGACATCTGGCAAAGCCTTCGGGCCCTATCCAAACGTTCTTCTCACGATCCCCAAAAGGATCTGTCGTTGTAGCAGCGAGCACAACCAGACAGAAAAGGAGGAAATCGTTATGGGTCCGCAGCACTCTTACCGCGGCTTGATGCTAGCGCTCATGGCCCTTGTGGCGTTCGCGCTCACCGCAGCGCTCTCTTCGGCCCCCGGCACGAGCCCACCCCGCAGCTCGGCAAAGGCATCTTCCCCGTACACGCTGTTCGAGAGCGGGCAGGTGCGCCCGCTCGCGATGTCTCCGGACAAGCGGCACCTGTTCGCCGTCAACACGCCGGATAACCGACTCGAAATCTTCCGCATCCGGGAGCAGGGGCTCGTCCACACCGCCTCCATCCCGGTGGGCCTCGAGCCCGTCGCCGTTGCGGCCCGGTCGGATCACGAGGTCTGGGTGGTCAATCACCTCTCGGACAGCGTGAGCGTCGTTGAGCTCGAGGACCACGGCGACGACCTGACGGGACAGGTCGAGCGCACGCTCCTCGTGGGCGACGAGCCGCGCGACATCGTCTTCGCCGGACCGGGGCGGAAGCGGGCGTTCATCACGACGGCCCATCGGGGCCAGAACATCCCGTTCGATCCCCAGCTCACGGCTCCGGGAGTGGGACGCGCGGACGTATGGGTTTTCGACGCCGACGAGCTTGGCGGCTCCCTGGGCGGCACGCCGCTCTCCATCGTCACTCTTTTCACCGACACTCCGCGCGCTCTCGCGGTGACGCCCGACGGCGCGCGCGTCTACGCCGCTGGCTTTCACACCGGCAACCGGACCACCTCCATCGCCGAGACCTCGATCCCGGACGGCTTCGGTCCGGACGGCGTCGCGGGACCTGTCACCAACGCCGAAGGCCGCCCCGCGCCCGAGGTCGGGGTCATCGTCAAGTGGAATGGCGCTCACTGGGTCGACTCGCTCGGCCGCTCCCGCGACCAACTCGTGAGATTCTCGTTGCCCGACAAGGACGTGTTCGTGCTCGACGCCATGGCCAACCCGCCACGCCAGCTTGCCGGAGCGGGCGGTTTCTTCCAGGGCGTCGGCACCATCCTGTACACGATGGCCGTCAATCCCGTGAATGGCAAGGTTTACGTGGCCAACACCGAGGCGAACAACCTCGATCGGTTCGAGGGCCCGGGGACCTTCGCCGGACACAGCCTGCGCGGCCACCTGCACGAGAGCCGCATCACGGTGCTGTCACCCGGGAGCGGTACCCCCAGGGTCGCCCCGAGACACCTCAACAAGCACATCGATTACGGTCACTGCTGCGCGCCGATCCCGAACGACGAGAACGCCCGGTCCCTCGCCTTTCCTCAGGGCATGGCGGTGACCGGCGATGGTGCGACCCTCTACGTCGCGGCCCTGGGGTCCCGCAAGGTGGGGGTCTTCTCCACGGCGCAGCTCGAGACCGACACGTTCGTGCCGAGCACGGCGAGCCAGATCCCGTTGAGCGGCGGCGGCCCCACCGGCGTCGTCCTCGACGAGGATCGCAGACAGCTTTACGTGATGACGCGTTTCGACAACGGGATCTCGATCGTCGACACGCGGAGGCAGGCGGAGGCGGCGCACGTTCTGATGCACACCCCGGAGCCGCCGAGCATCGTGACGGGCCGCCGGTTTCTCTATGACGCGAAGCTCTCGTCAAGCCACGGCGACTCGGCCTGCGCGAGCTGTCACGTTTTCGGCGATTTCGACAGCCTGGCGTGGGATCTCGGCAATCCGGACGCGAAGGTGATCGACAACCCCGGCCCCTTCAACAGCACCCTCGTCGACGTGGTCACGGGGAAGCCCATGGAGCCCATTTTCCATCCGATGAAGGGCCCTATGGCGACGCAGAGTCTGCGCGGCATGGCCAACCACGGCCCGATGCACTGGCGCGGCGACCGCACCGGCGGCAACGACGCGCCGAGCGCCCAGCCGGACAGCGGCACCTTCGACGAGCGTGCGGCGTTCGCCAAGTTCAACCCGGCGTTCATGGATCTGCTCGGGCGTCACGCGCCCCTCTCGCCAGCGGAGATGGATGCGTTCACCGGCTTCATCCTTCGTGTCACGTATCCGCCGAACCCCAACCGGCCGCTCAGCAACGTGCTCACCGCGGACCAGGAGGCCGGGCGCCGGCTCTTCGACACCGTCAACTGCGGCATTCCGTCGGCTCCGGACTTCAACGGCGCCGTCCTCACGTGCGCCAGTTGCCACAAGATCGACCCGAAGGCCAACCCCGGCACCGCGGCACCCGGGCTCTTCGGCTCCAACGGCCGCTCGAGCTTCGACTTCAACCCGCAGCTCTTCAAGGTGCCTCACCTGCGCAACCTTTATCAGAAGATCGGGAAGTTCGGGAGTCCCGAGAACCCCGGATTCCTCGGCGGTGACAACGGTTTCAAGGGAGATCAGGTGCGCGGCTACGGCTTCCTCAACGACGGGAGCCTCGATACGGTGTTCCGCTTCGTCCATGGGATCAGCTTCTCGGAGCCATTCAACGGACCCGGCGCCAACGGCATCCCGGACGGGCCGGAGGGTGAGGTCCAACGGCGGCAGCTCGAGGCGTTCATCCTGGCCTTTCCCACCAACCTGGCACCCGTCGTGGGCCAGCAGGTCACGCTCACGGCCGCGAGCTCCGCGGCGGTGAGCTCCCGCATCAACCTCCTGCGCCAGCGCGCGGACGCGGGGGAGTGCGATCTCGTCGCCAAGACCCGGATCGACGACGACGAGGCCGGCTTCCTCTACGTGGGATCAGGCTTGTTCTTGAGAGATCGGCGCGGACAGCCGCCCATCACCGACGCGTCGTTGCGGTCCCTGGCCACGGACCACCCCGTGACGTACACCTGCGTGCCGCCCGGCTCCGGAGAGCGCATGGGAGTGGACCGCGATGGGGACGGCTCCTGGGACGGCGACGAGCGACGCGCTCATACCGATCCGGCGGATCCGGACAGCAGGCCTTGATTCGAGCAGGCCCGGCTTCCCGGGGGGGGACGCCGGGCTTCTCAACCGTCGAGGTCCGCGGGTTGGCGACCGGCGCTCCGAGCTACGAAGTCTGGAAGCGTGGAGTGCATCATTGAAAAATTTAAATAATGGGCTTAAAGTATGGCTGGCGCCCAACCGGTTGGGCAGCCGTTCGCGAGACGGAGGAAATATGCGTACATGGATCGTGCTTGCGGTGGTTCTGTTGTCGGTGGGTGTGGCCTATGCCGGCGATGTTCCGGTACAGGCTCCGGTTGCCCAGACCGCGGTCCTGGCCAGCCCAGCAGCTCCCCAGGCCGGGTCGGCACAGCCGGAGGGCCTTGGCGGCCTCCTGGCGGAGATCTCCGCGGTCCCACAGCCGGACTTCAAGACCTGCACATTCATTACCAATGACTGCAACCGGTGCGCGGGCAACAAGGTTCAGAACTGCGACTTCTACAACTGCGACGGCCATACCGTCCTCAGAAACTGCACTCCCTGCGCCAACTTCTGCTAGACCGTTGCGTCCCTTGGGAGCGGCCCACCGAACCGTTTGAGGCGGTCGCCTGCGCCGAGTGACGTTTCACCGCGTCGCCTCACAGCGTCGACGGATAGGCGATCTCGCCGTGGAGGGCGCTGTCGAGCCCCGCGGCCTCGTCCTCGGCTCCGACCTTGACGGGCGTGATCCGGTCGATCAGCCAGAGCATCCCCACGGTGAAGACGAACGCCCACAGCGATGAAATCGCCACTGCGCCGAGCTCGGCGAGGAAAAAGCGTGGATTCCCCCGCAGGAGCCCGTCGACGCCTGCCGGGTTGAAGGCGGTGGTCGCAAAGACGCCGCAGAGGACAATGCCCAGAAAAACCGCCGACTGCTTCACGATACCGCTGTATCAGCCGGCCTGACCGGTTCCTTCCCTTAGTTGCAACGGGCGGATGGACCAACTCAATGAGATCCCGACGGGGCTGTAGCACAAGTGGTGTACCAGTGAAATCTTTGCGCTGTCGGCACCAGGTGACCTTACCTTGACCATCAACGAGCTCGATGCCAAGGAAGTCGATTACACTCGTCTCGTCGTCGTCTTCACGAAGAACCAATTCACCCCCGAAGTCCGCCAACTCACGACTATCTTCCCTCTCGTGCGAAGGGCCTTCCGCTCCTACCAAGATACGGCGTGGCTTTGTCCAGGAGAAATCAGAATGCCGACGGAACGCCACGCTAGGACAGGAACCAGTTCCAGCTATGTTGAAGACGGAGTAAGTGAAGTTGTCAAGGATCAAGTCGCGAACTGATAGCTGCTGCTCGCCGGCATCGATGTTGTCCACTCTGAGTATGGGTCCAAAGAAATAGAAGCCCCTCTCTGATTCAGCCAAGGTAGACTTATAGGACTCCAAGCGGTCACCTTTGTCGAGTTCTACTGTGTTGACGAGATGTCGTGTCAATGGAGGCGGATCATCGCTCAAATCCGTCCAGACTTCCTCTTTTTCGGCAATGATACACAGAGGCACTAGAATGTGTTCTCGCGGTTGTAGCAACTCGATCGAAAAAGGGAGGTGCTGAATCGTAATACGCTCTCCAGTCGCAGGGCCAAGAGTCTGAAACAAGCGCAGCGGCTCGCCAGAAGTTCTATATTCTCGGCCGTTGAGGCCCCGTATCCTTGCGGGCACGAGCGAGACATTGTCAACAATGAGCGCGATCAACTTAAGTGATGGCGGTTCGACTTGCTCTACGTAGTAATGGTTACGCATCGCTTGCTGGGTGGAGCACGTTGCGCGCGAGTCCGTCAAGGAAATTCTGAAAAAATCACGCAGATCCGGATTGGCGACAGCTATTCTCATCGCCACATCGTTGGTAAAGACGTTCCGGGCGAGAAGTTCGCGGTTAGGCGCAAGGACCTGGAGACCCCACCATTGCTCGTCGCGAGTGCCGCCGCTGTCGATCCTTGCTGTACGCGACCTTGGGCTCAAGATATGTTCATATTCTTCAATAGAGGGGTGAGTGGTTCTACCAAGAACCCCAGGCGTCACGATGTTCTTTGCGAGGAATGAAAGCTTTCTAAGCACGTTATTGTGTTGAACATATACGGTTTCATTTCCAAATATTTTTGTGAGGGTGCGCTCATCGAGCGGAAACGATGGATTGTGAGACTCGTGGCTCTTGGTCAAGCACCAGGTATCGAACCCGGAGATCTGGTTGTTGACGAAGACCTTTGAGCCAATCTGATGCAAGATTACCAATCGTATTCTGAAGCGAGCCAACCGCGAAGGCGAGGGAAGCGGCCGCAAGCCCGGCAAGCCATCCCCATCTGACATACCTCTTATTCTTCTGCTGTGCCCGCTTGCTGCTTCTGCCTGTGGACATACGCGGCCTCCCGTTGATAGTCCTGCCGCTGAGAACTGTGTCTGTACTCTTTCACAGATAGGGCTCGTCGTCATCTTGTGTGGTAAAGCCGCTGGTCCTAGGGAAAGGCGTCCACTTTGGAGTACGACCAAACTAGGGCACCTGGCACTCATCCGCTCCTCCGAACGGGTCATCTATCCTAGTGGCTCTTCAGCGCTGGGCCCCCGCCTGTTCGGCGAGCTTGGTGGGAGAGAGCGCCCAGATAGGGTAGAGTCGGCGGCGGGCGCGGTGGCTGTAGGACGAGGGAGTCGCTGTTGCCGGCGGCTCAAGGGGGGCAGATCAGCGGGATAGCTTCTCGCTTGTTCCGGCGATAGATGCGAAAATCCGTTCGGTCCACAGTGATGACGCTGTGCCGCGGAAAGAGCTCGCTCATTCGGATCAGGCAGAGATCCGCCAGGTCCGGGTTCCGATCGGAATACCGGTCCGCCAGCACGGCGAGTTGACTGAGTTGAGACCGGCAGTCGAAAGCGATCTCGACCAACCCCTCTGTCACCATGGAAAGAACGAGAGGAACGCTCTGGAGATGGAATGCCGTCTCGGCCAGCACGGCTTCACAGGTGAGCAGGGGCTCGGTGACGTCCCTCGCGATGCTGACCGCCCAAGAATGGTACGAGTCATTGCGATTGGCGAAGGCGACGAGGAAGCCGGTGTCGGCGATCCCTTTCACGAACGCGAAAAGCCCTTGCGCCGCGACAAGTCCTCCGGTCCGCTGACCGCTCCGGCCAAGCGCAGAAAGCCCTGCCCCTCGCCACTCGCCCTGGCCTTCTCCAACTGGTCGCGGATGAGCCTGCCCTGGGACACGCCGCTTCGTGCCGCAGCCTCTTCAAGCCAGGCGGCCAACTCTTCGCTCAGACGAACGGTAATCGTAGTACTCATCGAACGGAAGTGTAACACAGCCGCCGAAAAGTCACCAAGACAGGTACGCCCAAGGCCGCCTCACAGCGCCGCCGGATAGGCGATCTCGCCGTGGAGGGCGCTGTCGAGCCCCGCGGCCTCGTCCTCGGCTCCGACCTTGACGGGCGTGATCCGGTCGATCAGCCAGAGCATCCCCAGGGTGAAGACGAACGCCCACAGCGATGAAATCGCCACTGCGCCGAGCTCGACGAGGAAGAAGCGCGGGTTCCCTCCCAGGAGCCCGTCGACGCCCGCCGGGTTGAAGGCGGTGGTCGCGAAGACGCCGCAGAGGACGATGCCCAGAAAGCCGCCGACTCCGTGGACGCCCCAGACGTCCAGCGCGTCGTCCCAGCCCATCCTGTTCTTGAGCGCCACGGCGTAGAAGCAGACGCCGCCGGCGATGAGGCCGATCAGGCAGGCGGTCGCCGGCGAGACGTAGCCGGCGGCGGGGGTGATCGTGGCGAGGCCGGCCACGGCGCCGGTCAGCAGGCCGAGGAAACGGGGCTTCTTCCCGGTGAGCCAGTCGATGCCGAGCCAGGCGATCGCCGCGAAGCTGGCAGCGAGGTCGGTGTTGAGGAAGGCGACCGCGGTGACCGAGTCGACGCGGAACTCGCTGCCGGCGTTGAAGCCGTACCAGCCGAACCACAGGAGACCGGTGCCGAGCGCGACGAGGGGAATGGAGTGCGGCTCGCGATCCTCCACCCGTCGCTTGCCGACGAAGAGGACCGATGCCAAGGCCGCGATCCCCGCGATGTTGTGGACGACGATGCCGCCGGCGAAGTCGAGCACCCCCCACTGCGCCAGCATCCCTCCACCCCAGATCATGTGGACGAACGGGAAGTAGACGAAGAGCAGCCAGCCGGTCAAGAAGAGCATATAGGCCTTGAACGTCACCCGGTTGGTGAAGGCGCCGGTGATCAGGGCCGGCGTGATGATCGCGAACATCATCTGGTAGGCGCAGAAGACGAACATCGGGATCGTCGGGTTGATCGGCGAGGGCGTGTCGAGGGTGATGCCACGCAGGAACATCCAGTGGAAATTGCCGATCACGCCGCCGAGATCGGTGCCGCTCTTCAAATCGCCGCTGAAGCACATCGAGAAGCCGCAGACCCACCACAGCACCGTCGTCCAGCCCATCGAGAAGAAACTCTGGATCATGATGGCAAGGACGTTCTTGCGGCCGACGAGACCACCGTAGAAGAACGCGAGGCCAGGCGTCATCAGCATGACGAGGCTGCAACACAACAGCATGAAGCCGGTGTTTCCCGTGTCAAGCACCAGGTGTGGCATCGGATCTCCCCTCTGCAGACGGCTCGTTTGGATCCTGCGATCGTGGACCCTACATCACTTCCGGATCGCCGTAAAGCCTCGAAGCACAGCCGGTGCGCAGGCGAGCGCGGTGGCGGTCAGCAGCATTCCAGCCATGACGAACGGCGGCCGCTGTGCCCGCACGAGGGAAGCGGCGACGACCAACAGACGGACTCCGACCATCCCCAAAACGACGTCCAAGACCGCCAACGCGAACCTGATGGCAGGCCGTGAAGCCTGCTGGACGAGCGTCGCGGTGGTCGCGACCGCCCACGCCAGGACGGCGACGATCGGCACGATCAGCAGGTGCTCGACGGCGCTCTCCACGGTGTTTCCAAGGCTCCCCAGGCCTCGCGGCTGCAAGACCGCCAGTTGCAGAAAAAAGCCGTAGGCGCAGATCAGAGAGGTGCCGGCGACGGCGCTGCCGAGAGTTGCCAGGAGCGCGCGAGGCACCGAGTGGGACTGCCGAAGCGTGATGGCGGCGGCAGCGCCCAACAACAGGACCATGGTTCCCATCTCGGCAGCGGGAACGAAGGCGTTGAAGGGTGGCCGCAGAACGCCGAGGCTCTCTGCCGTCAGGCTGACCGCTCCGGCCACACCGAGGAGACTCCCCATCACGCCACCCGTTCGCAGCCAAGCCTCCGCTTCGTCCCCTCGTCGCCTCCACGCCCAGATCCCGGCGCCCAGATACGCGAGGAGAAGAACGCCCAGCCGCCCCCAGGAAACGGGACCCAGGCCGGTGGCGAGTCCCACCACGACGGCACCCGCGATCACCAATACGCCACCGACCACGATGGCGGCTGGCCATGTCTTTGAAAAGCCCGGTGCGCTTCTATTTCTCATTCTGTTCTGATGATCTCACACGGTGGCTACGCCAAGCCATTGTCTCACCCCAGGCCCGCGCCCTGCCACTCAGGAGCGTGCGCCTCTCGCCTTGTCGGGCTCTTTTAATTTTCGTATCCTGTTCGCGGCCCGGGGCGGGGCTTCCCTCGGGCCGTCGAGGTATATACAATAGCCGCCGCACCGGCTGCTCCAATACAAGGACACTCTCGTGAGACGAACCCGAATCATGCTGTTGGCTGCTGCCGCGCTCGCGGCAGCGTTCCTTGCGCGACCGATCACCGCGGCAGAGCCTGGCCAGGGCACAGAGGGGCTTCAGCTCGTCGAGGCCACGGTCTCGCAGTTGCATCACGCGATGAAGGCGGGGCTCGTCACGCCTGAGCAACTCGTGCGCATGTACCGCGCGCGAATCGATGCCTACGACAAGGCGGGGCCACGCGTGAACGCGTTCCTGTACGTGAACCCGAACGCCGAAGCGCAGGCGAGAGCGCTCGGCGAGCAGCGCGAGGGGGAATTCTCGCGACCGCTCTATGGCATTCCCGTTTTGCTGAAGGACAACATCGACACGGCGGACATGCCGACGACCGCCGGCTCGGTGGCCCTCGCCGGCTCCATTCCGCCCAGCGACGCCTTCATCACGCGGAGGCTGCGGCAGGCGGGCGCGGTCATCCTCGGCAAGGCCACGCTCACCGAGTTCGCCAACTTCCTTGCGGTCGGCATGCCGACCGGCTACAGCTCGCTCGGCGGCTTCGGGCTGAATCCCTATGATCCGCGCGTGCTGCTGGGCGGCGATGGCCGGCCGGTGTTGCAGACGGGCGGCTCGAGCTCGGGCCCCGGCATCGGTGTGAACGCGAATCTCGCGACACTCGCCGTCGGCACCGAGACCTCCGGGTCGATCCTCAGCCCGGCGAGCTCCAACGGCGTGGTCGGCATCAAGCCGACTCTGGGGCTGGTCAGCCGCCATGGCATCATTCCGATCACGGCGGACCAGGACACCGCCGGCCCCATCGCGCGGACCGTCACGGATGCGGCCCTCCTGCTCGGCGTGCTCGCCGGGTACGATCCCGACGATCCCGCGACGGCCGCGTGCCTCACCCCCGGCAACTGCTTCCGCGACTACACGCTGTTCCTCGACAGGAAGGCGCTCAAGGGTGCCCGCATCGCCGTGGTGACACCCATTCCCTCGAACCGGGCGGCGATCATGAGCTCGGCGATCGAGGTCCTGCGCGCTCTGGGCGCCTATGTCGAGCTCCTGCCGTCGCCGTTCCCGGCGCAGCCCGGCAGTTGTGTGAGCTATCCTCCCCCCGCCGGCTGCTCCACGGTTTTAATGTACGGTCAGAAACATGATCTGAATGCGTACCTGGCGGCGAGGCCTGGCGTACCCCGCAAGACGATCGCCGAGATCGTCGCGTTCAACAGCGCCTACAAACCGCCGATGAAGTATGGGCAGGCGATCTTCGAGGCGGCGCAGCGGCTCGACGTCACACCCGGCAGCGCGGATACGCTGCGGTACCAGGTCGACCTCGCGGAGGACCGCGCGCGGTCCCGGGGCGCGCTGGACGCCGTGTACAAGGGACCCGACGGTATTAAGGGCACCGCCGACGATTTCGATGCGATCCTCTCCTCGGCGAACAATTTCGCCGCCGCTCCCGCGAAGGCGGGATATCCGAGCGTCACCGTGCCCGGCGGCTTCGTGCCGCCGGTCCCGCCCATCGAAAATCCGTTCCCTTCGGGCGTGACGTTCTCCGGTCCGGCCTTCTCCGAGCCGGCGTTGATCGGCTTCGCTTATGCATTCGAGCAGGCGACTCTCCTGCGCCAGCCGCCCGCCAGCACGCCGCCGCTGCCGACCGACAGCGTCTCGCGTCCGGGCCTGGGTCCGGCTCAGCAGTGGTAGACTGCACAGGGCCGATCGAACAGGTTCTTTCGGCAATTCCCGTGGCCCGCTCTCCATGGCACCCTGTCGGGATCTCGCCCGGGACGTGGCGGATTTCCTGAACCGGCTCCGTCACGAGCCGGGTCTGCGCTTCGAGCGGCGGGGAAATTACTGAGATCAGGCCGGGCTCCTCCCTATGTTCGCCGCCGCCGTCATCCCTACGATCCCGAGGAGCAGGACTTCACCCTGGAGGATCTCCGGGAGCATCTCGCCGCGAGCCTCTCCGTCGAGTGTGCCCTGACGGAATGGCAGGGGTTCTCGGCGGCGATTCCGCAAGTGCGCGTCGGGACCGCCGTGCCGCTGACCATCCAGATCGAGGACGATCCGGAGCTCGTGCCGGACGAGCTCGCGGACCTGGCCGACCGCGCCGCGGGCGTCCTCTCCGAGGATTGGGTGGAGGCCCTCCGCCGGTGCACGGCGCGGCTGGACGTGCAGGAGGCCGAGGAAGGCGGCGCCCCTCTCGATCCGAGCCAGCCGGACGTGGAAGCCGTCGTCATCGAGATCGCCCGCTTCGTCGACAGCCTGGCCTACGACGCCGTCAACGACGAATGGCTCGTGCCGGCGTCGTGAGAACCGGGGAGGGTCGCCACCAGGGCACGCATTGTGAGAAAATCCGTGCATGCTAGCCGCCGCCGTCATCCCCTACGTTCCCGAAGAGCATGACTTCTCCCTCCAGGATCTGCTGAAGCACCTCACCTCCAAGCTCAGCGTCGAGTGCGAGCTGATCGAGGTGGAGGAGTACGGCGAGCCCATCCCGGAGATCCAGGTCAAGACGAGCACCCCTCTCTCCATCCGCATCGAGGACGATGCCGAGCTGGTCGACGACGATCTCGGCTACCTCGCCGAGAACGGCGAAGGCGTCCTCCCCATCGACTGGTTCGACGTCCTCCTCCGCTGCACCGCCCGGCTCGAAGTAGGGGAGTCCGAGGAGGAGTGGGTGGAGCCGGACGAGAACGGCATCATGGAGCTCGACGTCTACTCCAACCTCGACCTCACCCTGCCAGACGTGCGAGCCGTCGTCCGCGAGCTGGCTCGCTTCGTGGACGGGTTTGCGTACGACTACGTGAACGACGAGTGGCTGGTGGAGAGAGGGAAGCTCTAGACTAGGTGCGGCCTTCCGGGACGGGGTGGCCGACGCGAAAGGAGAGGCTCTGTGATTTCGACTTCCGGCTGGTTTCACTGGGCTCTGCTCTCGGCGGTCTTCGCCGCGCTCACGGCGATCTTCGCCAAGGTCGGACTGGAGGGCGTCGACTCCGATCTTGCGACGCTCATCCGCACCTTCGTCATCCTGATCGCCCTCGCGGGGTTCGTGTACTTCACGGGGAAGTGGAGCAATCCCCTCGATCTGCGGACGAAGACGTGGTCCTTCCTGGTGCTGTCCGGAATCGCGACCGGCGCCTCGTGGGTCTGCTACTTCCGGGCGCTGAAGATCGGGGAGGCTTCGAAGGTCGCGCCGGTGGACAAGCTGAGCCTCGTGCTCGTCGCCATTTTCGCCACGATCTTTCTCCACGAGCGCCCGAGCCCGCGGGAGTGGCTGGGGATCCTGCTGGTCGGAGTGGGCGTCGTCATTCTCGGTTTCAAGCGGTGAGAAGACCTTCGTCGGGGTTTCTCGGAGAGCGTGTCTCGAAAGTCCGGTGTTTCGCTCACCGCCAAGGTCGGCGAACGCCGCGCCGTCGTCGGTAAGAGCCGCGCCGCTGTCGGCGGAGGGCTCGCCGCTGCCGGCGGAGGCCCCGCCAACCTCGGCGAAGGCCTCGCCGCTACTGGCGAAGGCCCCGCCACTGCCGGCGGAAGGCTCGCCGCTGTTGGCGAAGGCCTCGCCGCTGCCGGCGCGCCGAAACGGATTGCAGCGCCACTCCAGGCCGACGGTATCGGCCTAGAAAATCCCGGTTTCGAAGCCGCCTCCCCGCCCGGGCATGAATGCCTGGGCTAGAAACGGCGCCGGATGAATCCGGCTTGAAGCCTCCTTCAGGAAGCGCTGTTCCTAGCCCGGCGATTCATCGCCGGGCGGCGGTGAGCGAAACACCGGACTTTCGAGACACGCTCTAAGCCCGCCAGATCGGCCGCGTCAGGCAGGTCGGTCCGCCTTCGGCCTTGAGGGAGATCTCGCGGCCGCGGTAGGTGAGCACTTCGCAGCCGGCCTGCTCCAGGCGCCGGCGGGTCACCGGGTTCCCCTCCAGCAGGAGCGCCTTCCGGGGTGCCAGGGCCAGGACGTTCGGACCCTGCGAGGGGAATTCCGCTTCGGGGACCTCGACGAGCTGTATCCCCCGGTCGCGCAGCAGGCGCCAGAAGGGGACGGAGAGGAGTGGCGGATAGATCACCGCGAGGTCGTCGTCCACCAGGCTGATGAGGGAGAGGAGGTGGAGGCACGCCTCGGGGCCGCCGAAGTAGGGCAGCTCGACGGGCAGGACCTCGACGCCCAGGGGGTCCAGGATCTCCCAGAGCTGGCGCAGCCCCTCGGCGTTGGTGCGGAAACCGTGGCCGGCGGCCAGGGTGCGGCGGTCGAGC
Source organism: Thermoanaerobaculia bacterium (assembly GCA_036264085.1). Classification (GTDB taxonomy): domain Bacteria; phylum Acidobacteriota; class Thermoanaerobaculia; order Multivoradales; family UBA5704; genus DATARR01. Next base: position 168,093 of record DATARR010000045.1, read on the forward strand.
CACAGCAGGTCGCCCCCCTCGGCCGTGGCCTCGCCGTGGAGGGCGCCGAGGATGGGGACGTCGAACTCTTGGAGCCGGCGGCCGATCGCCTCCTCCTCGCCGCGGCGCAGGGCCTTGCCCATGCGCAGGAGGACGGCCCCCTGGTCGGTGATCAGGGCCGGATCGAAGACGAAGATCGCGTCCGCCCGCTCCGGCTGGGGTTCGGCGTGCTCGATGACCTCGGCGCCGGCCGCCCGGAGGATCTCCACCAGGGCGTCGTGCTCGCGCCGGGCCTCCGCGAGGTCGGGACGAGACGTGTAGTGCCAGATGGCCGGGTCGGCGCCGCCGAAGGCCTCGTCGGGCCGGCGGACGAGGACCCGCCGCAGGGGAGCCACCATGCTCTGACCGCCGTAGTGGGAGGAAAAGGGGGAGGACATGACGGCGCGCAGTCTATCCCGCCGGCGAGGCGTTGCGCGCCGGGCCCACCCTTCATCACTCCTTCACAACTCTCCCCTACGCTCTTCCCACGGCGCCGGTAGAGTCCGGCGCCGGTCTTCAGGGAGGAATGCCATGAACGGAATCTCACGCTGGGTGGCCGCCGGGATCGCCGGCGGTCTGCTGGTGGCGGGCGCGGGCCTCGCTCAGGAGGCGAAGGCGCCCGCGACGACGAAGACCAAGATGTCCGCAGCAGAGGTGGTGGCCGCCCTCGAGAAGGAGATGGCGGCGAAGGCGGCGGCGGACGAGTTCTCGGGCGTGGTGCTGCTGGCCAGGGACGGCAAGCCGATCTTCCGCCAGGCGTACGGCTTCGCCGACCTCGGTCTCAAGGTGCCCAACAATCCCGAGACGAAATTCAACCTGGGATCGATCAACAAGGTCTTCACCCGCATCGCCGTCGAGCAGCTCGCTCTGGCGGGCAAGCTGTCGCTGGACGACACGATCGGCAAGTGGCTTCCCGACTACCCGAACAAGGACGCGGCGGCCAAGGTGACGATCCTCCAGTTGCGGGACATGCGCTCCGGCCTCGGGGACATCTTCACCGAGGAGTTCGAGAAGGGCGCCAAGGACCGCCTCCTCAAGCCGCGGGACCTCTTCACCCTGTTTGCGAGCAAGCCCCTGCTCTTCGAGCCCGGCAGCAAGCAGCAGTACTCGAACGCGGGCTACGTGGTGCTGGGAGCGATCGTCGAGGCTGCTTCGGGCCAGGACTACTATGAGTACGTTCGCGAGCACGTCTACAAGCCGGCAGGGATGACGAGCACCGACTCGTGGGAGCTGGACGTGCCGGTGCCGAACCGCGCCGTGGGCTACACCAGGGAGGGCCCGCGGGGACTCGCACCCGGCGGCGGCCGGCGGAACAACCTCTTCACCACCTTCTTCAAGGGCAGCCCGGCCGGCGGCGGCTACTCGACGGTGGACGACATGCTTCGCTTCGACACCGCCCTGCGCGCGGGCACCCTCTTCACGGACGGCCACAGGATCGCGGGCATCGGAGCCGCCGGCGGCACCGAGGGGTGCAACGCCCTCCTGGAGCAGATGCCCCAGGGCTACACGCTCATCGTCCTCTCCAACTATGACCCGCCGGCGGCGATGGACGTGGGCAAGGCCGTGCGAGGGTGGTTCGGGTTCGGGGACTAGCCTCTACACTCCTCTACACTCTTCCCGCATGGACCCCGCCGGCCGGCCGCCCAGCATTCTGGTCATCGAGGATGATCGCAAGACATCCGCGGCGGTGAAGCTGTACCTGGAGAACGCGGGGTTCGCGGTGGCCCTGGCGTTCGACGGCCGGCAGGGTCTGGAGGCGGCGCGGTCGCTGCGGCCGGACCTCGTCGTGCTCGACGTCATGCTGCCGCAGGTGGACGGCCTGGAGGTGTGCCGGACGCTCCAGGCGGAGTCCGAGGTGCCGGTGATCCTCCTCACCGCCCGCACCACGGAGGCGGACAAGCTGCGGGGGCTCGACCTGGGGGCGGACGACTACGTCACCAAGCCGTTCAGCCCCCGCGAGCTGGTGGCCCGGGTGCGGGCCGTGTTGCGGCGGGCCGGGCCGCGCGAGGCAGGTGCCACGGAGGACGGGCCGGCCGAGCTGCGGTTCCGGGACCTGATCGTGGACCTCGCCCGCCGCGAGGTCGCGGTGCGGGGCGAGCGCGTGACCCTCACCCGCCACGAGCTCCAGCTCCTGGCGGCCCTGGCCCGCGCCCCGGGCCGCGCCTTCTCCCGCACCGAGCTGGTGGAGCGGGCCTTCGGCTGGGACTACGAAGGGATGGAGCGGACGGTGGACGTACACGTCAAGAACCTGCGCCGCAAGCTCGGGGCCACCTGGATCGAGACCGTGTTCGGCGTCGGCTACCGCTTCGCCGGAGAGCCCCTTGCCGTTCCATAGCCTCCGCGTCCGCCTGCCGCTGATGGTGGCCGCCGTGCTGGCCATCGTCCTCGGCGCGGTGGCCCTCCTCTCGACCCGGGCGGTGTCGGTGGAATTCCAGCAGTACCTGGCGTCCCGCGGTCCGCGGCCGGAGGACCTGGACGCCCTGGGGGCGGAGCTGGTGGCCTGGCGGCAGCGGACGGGGAGCTGGAACGGCGCCCACGCGATCCTCGCTGCGGCGGGCCGGCGGATGGAGCGGGAGCTGCTGGTGGTGGGGGCGGATGGCCGGTTCGCGGCGGCCACCAGTCCGGACGAGACCTACGGTGCCGTCCACGCCGGCGAGGGCGGCCGGCAGCTCTCCATGGTGCGGCGGACTCCCCACGGCACGGGCGAGCTCGTCCTCGTGGAGCCCTACCACGTGGCGCTGACGGCGGCCGACGGGAGCGCGCTGGGAACGCTCTTCGCCACCCCGGCGACACCTCCTCAGGGCGGAGTCGGCGGCGGGCTCGTGGGGCGGATCAATCGCGCGCTGCTGCTGGCGGCCCTGGCGGCGGGCACGGCGGGGCTGCTCCTCTCCTTCGCCCTCTCCCGGCGCATCCTGAGGCCTGTCGAGGCGCTCACCCGCGCCGCGCGGCGCATGGCGGCGGGCGATCTCGAGCAGCGGGTCGCCGTGGAAGGGCGGGACGAGATCGCCGGGCTGGCCCGGGCCTTCAACGCCATGGCCGAGCGCCGGGCCACAGCCGAGCGGCTGCGGCGCGATCTGGTGAGCGACGTGGCCCACGAGCTGCGCAGCCCGCTGACCAACCTCCGGTGCCAGCTCGAAGCGCTGCAGGACGGCCTGGTGGCCACGAGCCCTGAGGCCCTGGAGTCTCTCCACGAGGAGACGCGGCTGCTCGAAACGCTGATCGACGACCTCCAGGACCTGGCTCTGGCCGAAGCCGGTCAGCTCGAGCTGGAGCGCGGGCCCCTCGACCTCGCCCGCGAGGTGGACCGGGCGGTGAAGGCCCTGCGCTCCCGGGCGGCGGAGAAAGAGGTACGGATCGAGATCGAGCTTCCTGCGGATCTGCCGGCCGTGGACGGGGACGCCCGGCGCCTGGCCCAGATCCTCCGCAACCTCCTGGGCAACGCCGTCACCCACACGCCGTCCGGCGGCCACGTCCGGGTGGCGGCCCAGGCCGTGGGAGACGCGGTCGAGGTGACGATCGCGGACACCGGTCCCGGCATCCCCGCGGCGCACCTCCCCTTCCTCTTCGAGCGCTTCTACCGCACGGACGCCTCCCGCAGCCGGGCCACGGGCGGCGCGGGGCTGGGGCTCGCCATCGTCAAGCAGCTCGCCGCCGCCCACGGCGGCCGGGTCTGGGTGGAGAGCGAGGTGGGCCAGGGGTCCGTCTTCGGCTTCAGCCTGCCGGCGAGGGTATGATCCCCACGGCATCCCTGCTCGTCCGTGTTCGTCCGTGTTAAAACGTCCCCATGACCGAAGAGACCTTCGACGACGAGACCATCGACGAGCTGGAGACTTTTTTCCGCGAAGCCGTCGCGCGCATCCTGGAGCGGGAGGACGGCGAGGCGTTCCTGGCCTGGGTGCGGCAGGAGGCCGCGGGCCGTCTGCCGCGGCTGTTCGCGCGGCTGCCGGACGAGGCGGCACGGCGCAGCTCGGCGTCGGAGCTCGGGCGCGCGCTGTGGAGCTCGGTGCCGCTGCCGGGCAACGGCTTCCGCCCCCGGCCGCTCCCCGAGCCGGAGCGCAACGACCCCTGCCCGTGCGGCTCCGGCCTGAAGTACAAGAAGTGCTGCTCGTCCTGGGGGGCGGAGGTGCCGTCGTTCGATCCGGAGGGAATCTGGCGGCTCGTCGTGGAGGCGCTCCCCCTGGAGCAGGTCGAGGCGCTGGGCCAGCTCGGCCGGGTCCCCCGGCACCTCGTGGGCGATCTCGCGACCTCGTTCCTGGACGACGGCGATCCAGAGCGCGCCCTGGCCCTCGTCCAGCCGATGTTCGACCAGGCCGACCGCCTCGGCCGTCTCGACGAGCGGGACGCGACGGCCCTGAACGCCTTCCTCGAAGCCCACGACAACCTGGACCTGTTGGAGGAGAAGGCCGCGGCCGTGGAGCGGCTGACCAGGGCACTCAAGCCCGCCCTGCGCGCCGTGCTCTGGGAGAACCTGGTCCGCACCCACGCCGTCGAGGGCGAGCTCGACGAGGCCTGGACGGCCCTGGAGAAGGCGCGGCAGGACGATCCCGAGAGCCCCGCCCTCGGCCCTCTGGAGGTGAGCCTGCTGATGTCCGAGGGACGGACGGCGGAGGCTGGCGAGCGGGCGCGCTTCTTCCGCGAGCGCTTCCGGAGCGATCCGGGGATGGTCACCGAGGCGGGGATGGAGCTCCTCGACAAGGTCGCCAACGCCCCCGAGGCCGCCCAGCTCGAGCTCTCTCTCGGCGAGGAGGTCAAGGACGGCATCCTCCGGCTCCAGGAGCTGCTGGGCCGGCTCGAGGCGCCGGCTGCGATCTATGGGCTCCAGCCGATCGGGGGCGATCCGGGAGCCGGCCGGCTCGTGACTCCCGACTCGCTGCGGCGGGCGGAGGAGGGCTGGGACCAGGCGTTCTTCGGCGCGGTCCCGGAGCTCGGCTCCGACGACGAGGACGCGGAGGATGACGAGCTCGATCCCTGGTCGGAGGAGGACGCCCCGCGCTGGCTCGACTTTCTAGTGGACGAACCCGCCGCCCTGGACAGCGTGGAGGTCCTGGAGGACCTCGCCCACTCCGTTTCCGAGCTCGGGCTCGACCGCTACCCCTTCCTCGACCGGCCGCTCCTCAAGCCGGTCCTCGACCGCGGCCTGGCGGCCGTGCGGCAGGCCCTCGCCGCCCATCCCGGGATCACCCGCCTGCCCGAGGACGCCGAGCCCAACGGCTCGGCCCTGGCGCTGATCGTCGCCGCCGCGATCCAGGCGGAGCGCCTAGGCGAGCCGGATCGCGGGCGCGAGCTGCGGGAGTGGCTGGACGTCCTCGATCCCGAGGGGGCGGAGCTGGACGCGGACGCGCCATGATCCTGCGATCCGCTCTTTGTATCCTGATCCAAGCACGAGCCAGTACCTTGCGGCGTTGATTTCAGATAGGATCAGGAGCCGTGAAGGCTCCTGATCCGGCGACTGATCTCTTCCTTCGGCAATCTGCGCGGCTGCGGGTAGAGCCCCGCGAGGCGATCCTCCGCTATCTGGACCGGATCTTCGAGACGGAACGGCGAGAGGAGTCGCGGGAGGAGAGCTTCTATCCCCATCTCCTGGACCTCTTCGCGTGGTACGGAGGGGAGCGGAGCCGGGGAGATCTGGGAGTGACCCTGATCCCGCGCCAGACCCGGGAGTGCCTCCTCGATTTCCAGGTGCGGCGCGGGGAGCGGATCGCCGGGTACGTCGAGGCGAAACGGCCGCCCGCGAACCTGGACGCGATCGCCGAGTCGCCGCAGGTGCGACGCTATCGGGCGACCTTTCCCAACCTCCTGCTCACCAACTTCCGGGATTTCCGGCTGTACCGGCAGGGCGAGCTGGCCCTCCGGGCCCAGGCGGGCGCCCTGGAGGATGGGCCGCAGCGGCTGCTGGAGCTGCTGGGCCTCTTCGTCGACTTCGCGACGCCGCCCAGCACCTCGACCGCCACCCTGGCGAAGCAGCTCGCGCTGCGCACGCGCCTCCTGGCGGAGGGGATCGACCAGTTGCTGGCGAGCGGCTCCGAGGAGGCGAAAAACCTCGCCGGCTACTTCGAGGCGTTCTCGGACTACCTGCTCGCCGGTCTCAGCCGCCGGGAGTTCGCCGACCTCTACGCCCAGACGCTCTCCTACGGCCTGCTGGCAGCCCGCTGGCAGGCGGCGGAGGGGACGGCCTTCGACCGCCAGTCGGCGGCGGAGTGCATCCCCGCGTCGAGCGGCATTTTGCGCGAGGTCTTCCTCAACATCTCCCTGGACGATCCGCCGGCGGCGATCCGCTGGATCGTCGACGAGATCGTGGCCGTCCTGGCCGCAGCGCCGGTGCGGCGGATGCTGGAGCGGACCCTCCAGCGGCGGCGGCGCGATCCGGTCCTCGACTTCTACCAGACCTTCCTCCAGTGCTACGACGCGGGCCTGCGCAGGAAGCGGGGGGTCTACTACACGCCGCCGGAGCTGGTGTCCTTCGTGGTGCGCTCGGCCGACCGGCTGCTGGCCACGCGTCTGGGCCGGCGGGACGGGCTGGCGGACCCCGGGGTGACGCTGCTCGATCCCGCCGCCGGCACGCTGACCTTCGTGGTCGAAGCCGTCCGTTGCGCGGTGGCGGCGGTGCGGGCGGAGGTCGGGGGTGGCGGCGTGCCGGCCCTGCTGCGCGATCACGTGCTGCGCGACTTCCACGCCTTCGAGGTGATGATGGCTCCCTATGCCGTGGGCCATCTGAAGATGAGCCTGATCCTGGAGGAGATGGGCCACCCCCTGCGGCGGCACGAGCGCTTCCCCCTCTACCTCACCAACGCCCTGGAGGACCTCGACGACCTCAAGCAGTCGAAGCTGCCGTTCGTGGCCGCCCTCACCCAGGAGGCGCGGGAGGCCGGCCGGGTGAAGAAGGAGCGCCGGATTACCGTGATCCTGGGCAATCCGCCGTGGTCCGGCCACTCGGCCAACCACAGCGAACGGATCGACGCGCTGCCCCGGGAGGCGTACGAGGCCGCCGGCGGCCGCACCATCGGGGGCTACTACCAGGTGGCGGGAGAGCCCTTGGGGGAGCGCAATCCCAAGTGGCTGCAGGACGACTACGTGAAGTTCCTCCGCTTCGCCCAGCGGAAGGTCGACCAGGCCGGCGAGGGGATCGTCGCTTTCGTCACCAATCACAGCTACCTGGACAATCCCACGTTCCGGGGGCTGCGCCGGTCGCTGCTGGAGACCTTCGACGAGATCTATCTCCTGGACCTCCACGGCAGCCGCAAGAAGCGGGAGCGGTCGCCGGACGGCAGCGACGCCGACGATGCCAACGTTTTCGAGGAGGTCCGGCAGGGGGTGGCGGTGGCGTTCCTGGTGAAGAAGCCGGGCCTGGAGAAGCGGGTGCTGCGGGCCGACCTCTGGGGGAGCCGGGCCGAGAAGCTCCGCTGGCTGCTGGAGCAGGACGTGGAGACGACCCCCTGGCGGATGCTCGCGCCGCGCGCGCCGGCCTTCCTCTTCGCGCCCCGCGATGCCGCCCTGGAGGACGAGTACCGCCGGGGCATCCCCCTGACCGACCTCTTCCCGGAGCGTTCGGTGGGGATCGTCACCGGCCGCGACGCCTTCGCCGTCGACACGCAGCCGGAGGAGCTCAAACGGCGGATCCGCGCCCTGCGCGAAGGCCGGGTCCCCGGCGACCTCATCCCCGGAGCCACCCCCCGGGCGGTCGCCGGGGCTGTCGCGGACGCGGACTGGCAGAGCCGGTTCCGGCGCATTCTCTTTCGGCCCTTCGATTGGCGGACGATCTTCTATGCGGACTACGTCATCGAACGGCCGCGCAAGAGGACGATGCGCCACATGCTCGCGGGTGAGAACCTGGGGCTGATCGTCCCCCGCCAGTGCAAGGAGGAGTTTGGAGTCCTGGTCGCGGACGTCCTCGTGGCTCACAAGGCGGTCTCGGCCTACGACATCAACACCCTGTTCCCCCTCTGGCTCTATCCCGAGGGCCGGCTGGTGAGCGAGGGTCCGGTCGCGAACCTGGCGCCGGGGGCCCTCCACCTCTTCTCTGAGCGACTGGGAGAGGAGTCGTCCCCTGAGGGGATCTTCCAGTACGTCTACGCCGTCCTCTACAGCCCGCCCTTCCGGCGCCGCTACGCCGATCTGCTGCGCACGGACTTCCCCCGCATCCCCCTGCTCCGAGACCGCGGCGCCTTCCTGGCGCTGAGCACCCTGGGCTCCATCCTCGTGGGCCTCCATCGACTGCGCTCGGACCGCCTGGATCAGCCGGCCGTCCACTTCCCAGAAAAGGGAATGGAGAGGGAGTCCTTCCAGGGGATCGATCCCGAGGTCTGGGAGTACCGCGTGGGCGGCTATCGGGTCCTCGACCGCTGGCTGGCCGCCCGGGCGGAGAGGTCCCTGCATTACAAGGAGATCGAGGAATTCCGGCAGATCGCCGCGGCGCTGCGGGAGACGATCGGAGTCGAGAGGCGGATCGCCGAGGTGTGGAGCGCGGTTGGCCCGGATTGATCCCGTCCCTACGGATCCCGCCGGCGCCCGGGCCTCCTCTCCGGCCGGGCGTTCCACGGATCCATGGGCCAGGCGTGCCGGGGATATCTCCCCTGGAGCTCCTTGCGGACTTGCGGGTAGGTGCTCTCCCAGAAGCTCCGCAGGTCGGCCGTCACCTGCTGGGGCCGGCCGTTGGGGGCGAGCAGGTGCAGGAGGACGGGGACGCGGCCGGCGGCGACGCGCGGGGTCTCGGCCAGGCCGAACAGCTCTTGGATGCGGGCGGCGAGCACGGGTGGTTTGCCCGGCTCGTAGAGCAGCTTGACGTGGCTGCCGCTGGGGACCGCCAGCCGTTCCGGCGTCTCGCGGCGGACGGCTGCGAGCTGCGAGTGGGAGAGCGCCCCCTGGAGGACCTCCAGCAGCGGCGCCCGCCGCAGCTCGGCGAAGGACTTGCGGCCGGCGGCCAGAGCCGGCAGGAGATCGCGGATCTCGCCGTCCGTGAAGCGGGGAAGGCCCAGCTCGGGGCACCAGTCCGCCAGGGAGCGCACCCGGGCCAGGAAGGAGGAGACCTCGGGATCGTCCAGGGCGAGTGCCCGGTCCAGGCGGTCCGCCGCGGCCACGGCGAGGACGCGCTCGGTCTCCGCCGCATTCGGCGCAGGGACCTCGGCCTCGGCGATCACCAGGTCGTCGTAGCGCGTCCGTTTCCAGGCGGCGACGCGCTCGCGGGACGCGTCGAATTCCAGGTCGATCGTGGTGCGCAGGCGTTCGGGGGGGAGCCACTCCGGCTCCACGGCCGAGGCCTTTCGCACCAGGGCCTCCGAGAGCGGACCGCCGCGGCCGGCGTCCAGCTCCACGGCGAGGAACAGCTCGGCTTCGAGCACGGCGCTCTCCTCGGCGAGGCGGACGCCGCGGCCGCCCACCAGGACTCCCCGGGGGCTGCGGGGCTCGCGCCGGCGGGCCACCCGGTCGGGGTAGGCGGCGAGGAGGGCGCGGAGGAGGGGGGCGTCGGAGTCATCCCCAGGGCGGGTCGAGTCCCCACCCTGCCGTCCAGCCCCGCCCCTACCTGAAAGCTCCCGGTTCGCCATCTCGGCGAGCTGATCCCGGGACCGCAGTACGAAACGGGCGGCGCCGGAGCTCAGGCGCTCGCCCGCGAAGCTCTCGAAATCATCCCGGCGCTCGAAGGCCTCCAGGGCGTCCAGGCGATCCAGGAGGTCGGAGCGGGAGGTGCGGCGGGGGCCGGCGCCACGCGCGGAAGAGGGAGAGCGGAGGAACGGATCGCGCTCGGCGAGCAGGGCGGCGAGGAGGGCGGCCTCGCGCGTCCGTCCGGCCCGGTGCCCCTCGATCAGCAGGCGGGCGAGCCGGGGATGGATCGGCAGGCGGGCCATCGTGCTCCCCAGGGCCGTGACGCCCTGATCGTCCACGGCGCCGAGCTGCCGCAGGAGCCGGGTGGCGGCGGCCAGCGACTCCGGGGCCGGAGCCTCGAACCAGCCGAAGGCGGCGAGGTCGGTCTCGCCCCAGGCCAGGAGCTGGAGGGCGGGACCGGCGAGGTCCACCCGGGCGATCTCCGGCGTCTCCCGCTCGGGGAGGGTGGCATTCTCGTAGGCGGGCCAGAGGCGCAGGCAGACACCTGCCGCCTGCCGGCCCGCCCGGCCCGCCCGCTGGTCCGCCGAGGCGCGGCTGACCCTCCCCAACTCCAGCCGGTCCAGGCCCGTGGCGGGATCGAAGCGCAGCCGGCGGACCTGCCCGGAGTCCACCACGGCCGTGACGCCGTCGATGGTGAGGGAGGTCTCGGCGACGTTGGTGGCGAGGACGACCTTTCGCCGGGTGCGTCGAGAGAGAGGGCGGAGCACCTCGTCCTGCCGCTCGGCCGGCAGGTCGCCGTAGAGGGGGAGGACGGCGAGGTCCCGCTCGGCCGCCAGGCCGGCCAGGGCCTCGGCGCTGCGCTGGATCTCCCCCACGCCGGGGAGGAAGACGAGCACGTCCCCCGCCGTCTCGCCCAGCACCCTGCGCACCCCGGCGGCGATCCGGGCGGGCAGGGGGCGGTCATCAGGCCTGTCTATATAAAGGACGTCCACCGGGAAGAGCCGTCCCCGGCTCTCGATCGTGGGGGCGTCCCCCAGGAAGGCCGCGACCGGCCCGGGGTCGAGGGTGGCGGACATGGCGAGGAGCTTGAGGTCCGGCCGCACCTCCCGCTGGACGCGGCGAGCCATGGCGAGCGAGAGGTCGGTGGCGAGGCTGCGCTCGTGGAGCTCGTCGAAGATCACGGCTCCCACCCCTTCCAGGAAAGGATCGGCCTGGAGGCGCTGGACGAGGATCCCCTCGGTGACCACGAGGATCCGGGTGGCCGGTCCGGCCTGGCGGTCGAAGCGCACCTGGTAGCCGATCTCCTCGCCGAGCGTCGCGCCCGTCTCCTCAGCCATGCGGCGGGCGGCGGCCCGGGCGGCGATGCGGCGGGGCTCCAGCATCACGATCTGGCGCCCGCCTCCGATCCCTGCCGCCAGGAGAGCCAGGGGCACCCGCGTCGTCTTGCCGGCGCCGGTGGGGGCCACGAGCACGGCCGACGGTCCCTCGCGCAGGGCGGCGAGGAGCGGGGACAGGACTTCGTCGATGGGCAGGGGGTCCAAGGTGCGAGATTGTAGCTGCACGACCTTCACGAGGCTCGGGAATCGGGGACGCTGCACCTCAGGATCTCGAAAACGAGCCGCTCCTGAAGGCGGCGCAGCCTGATCAGGGCAACCGCGGAGCGCTCCGGGTCCTCGACCTCGAAACGCGCCAGGCGCAGGGCGAGGTCCTGTGGGGAGATCCCGGGGTGCTGCTGTCGTGCGTCGAGGAACCCACGATCGAGCGAGATCCCGCTGCGCAGCAGCAGACTCACGTCCTCGAGGTCCTGCAGGCCGGGCTTCGCGTGCAGGGAGCAGAGAGCCGTCGCGAGCACCTCGCGGGGCGTCGCCATCATGACCTCCACTCCCAAGGGCTGGGATCGACATGGGGACTCCAGCGGTAGCGCGGGCTCCGCGGTCAGCTTCAGCAGGCAGGCGGACCCGTCGTCGCGGGCCGTCGCGACCCAGGTCTGCCGCGAGTCCCCGTGGAGAGTGGCCGCGTCCAGGCCCGCCGCAGCCAGGGTCCGGACGACCTCCTGGGGCCGCGAGCCCAGACTCTCCGTGCCGTGCCAGACGAGGTCGAGCTGGGCGATGGGACGCGGCACGCCCGGGAGCCACCAGAGGGCGGCGCGCCCGGAGAGAGTCCACGACGGCATGAGCCTGGCGAGAGCAGCCAGGGCGCGCCGCGCGGTGGAAGAGAATTCGGGAAGGATTCGGTTCATGGAAAAACAGGTCCGTTTTAGCCGAGTATAGCGCATGTAATCGTCCCGGATCGCGTTTGGGTGCGTCAGCGAAAAAAATTTCACGGGAAGGGGTAAAATCCCGCTCATGCCGGGAGCAGAGCTTGGGACCGTTTTGACTGTCCTCCGGATCGTCCGGGGCTGGAACCAGGAGGAGCTCGCCCAGGCCTCGGGCCTGCGCAGTGGCACGATCTCCGACTATGAGAGGGGGAAGATGGTGCCAGGGCTCAATACCCTGCAGCGCCTGCTGGGCGCCATGGGCTATCCGCTGGCGGCTCTGGACCAGGCCCGGGCATTCGTGGATTCTTTACGGACCGAGCGCCTGCCGGCGGAGGCTCCCGGGGTCACGGGGGGACCGGCGGCCCTGCGCCGCGAGGTGGAACAGGTTTCGGTCGAAGCCGGGAGGGTGGTCTCCCGGCTCACGCGGCTGATGTTCGTGCTGATGAGCTCCCCGGCCTCCGGCGAGGAGGGCGGGGGCCTCCGATCCAGCGAGTAGAACGAGGAGGGGGACTAACGCCGGCTGGCGGAGACGGCGCCCGCCGCCCCGGCCGGCTCACCCGAAAGCGAGCTCGGGGCGTTCAGGTTGGCGCCCTCTTCGACGCCCACGCCCAAGCGGTCCACCAGCTCGCCCCCCAGCCAACCGGTGACGAGAGCCAGCAGCACCGCCAGCACCGACAGGGTGATCGCGGCCCCCGCGGAGTTGCCCGGATCGTCGCGGCGAAGGAACCAGGAGGCGGCGAACAGGCCCACCACCACCACGTTCCCCGCGCCGTGGAGCAGGCCGATCCGCTTGGCACGGGTGTCCTGCGGGATGGCCAGCCAGTCGATCAGGCCGAAGACGGCCGCCACCAGGCCGGTGACGATACCCACGGCGATCAGCCAGTAGGAGATCACTCCCCACTGCGGATTGCCGCTCGACATCCGGGCGATGTCGAAGAAGAGCGACGTGGCCAGGAGGCCGAGCGGAAAGACGATCAGCATTTGATGAATGGGGTGTCCGAAGAGGCGTGCCTTGGCTTTCATCTGGTCCTCCCTTGATTTCCGGATGACAGACTGCAACCGGCGTGCCGCTATGAATTCACGGCTCCGGCTCGTGGACCTCGCCCGCATAGGGCAGGACGCGGAAACCCTCCTGGGCGGCGGCGAGTCGCAGGGTATCGTCCAGGCAGACGAAGCCCACCCCCTGAGTGTGCTCGCGGCACCACACGAGGGCGGCGGCGAGTTGAAGAGCGCGGTCGGCTCGCAGGGGGTGGACGTTGAGGATGCGGAGGGCGCGGGCGCGCACCTCTTCGGACGGCTGGACCTCCAGGGCGCGAGCCCGCAGTTGATCCACCAGGGCCCGCGCCCTCTCGAATCCCGCTTCGGTGAGGCGCTCGCGCCGCCGGACCGCGACCAGAGCTTCAAGGCAGTCCAGGATGGTGCCCCACCAGAGGGCCACGTCCGGATCCCGCCGGAGGAGGAGGTCCAGCCCTTCCGAGAACGGCTCCCGCACCGCCAGGGCGAGGAGGGCGGAGCTGTCCCAGAACCTCAGACCGCCTCCCGCAGCTCCCAGGCCGTGGCGTCCTCCTCGGCTTCCTCGCGCGGGCGGACGTACTCGGCGCGAGGCATCTTCCAGAACAACTTCCAGAATGCCTCGTCCGCCGGCTTCTCGGGCGGCTTGACCAGCCCCGTCCGCACCAGCTCCTGCGTGGCCACGGCCGGGTTTCCCCCCGACAGCGGCAGCAGCCGGGCGATGGGCCGCCCGTGCTCGGTGACCATGACCTCCTCGCCGGCCTTCACCTTGGCGAGAGTTTCGGAGAGCAGCGCTTTGAGCTCGGCAATTCCCATGGATCGCATGAGCCAAGCATAGGTCAGCAAAAATGACCTGTCAAGTCATAATTTTCGAGCTATAAGATGCCTTATTAGGCACCATGGAATGCGACAGCGATCAGCTTCCCGGCGCCGTCGTCTTCGCGGCGATGGCGAGGAACAGCTCCTGCACCACCTCCTTGAGCTCGACCGTGTAGCTCGCCAGGTCGCGCAGCGACTGCTCGAGCTGCTCCGTGGAGGGCCGGGTCATCGATCCGCCGGCTTTGGGGCGGACCTTGTAGGTCAGCCTTTCGTCCAGGTTCTGGAGCTTCTGATAGGCGTCCTTCAGGCGTTGTGGGTCCATGTCACGGGGTCTCCTTGGTGGGGTGGCTGAGCTGCAGCGTGTAGTCGACGAGCCGCTCGATCTCCTGCGGTTCGAGCCGGCGCTTGAAGGCCGGCATGGGGCCGTAGCCTTCGGCGATGCGCTCGCGGAGGGCGGCGCGGTCGCCGCGCCGCGCCATGGGCGAGGTGAGGAGGTTGGCGCGCGGGTACAGGGTGAGCGCGCGGGGCACTCCTTCCCCCCGGTCGCCGTGACAGCGGGCGCAGTAATCCTCGTAGAGCTCAGGCGTCGTGAGGTTCTTTCGGGCGCAGCCGGCGACCCCGGCGACCCCGGCGAGCGCCGCGAGGAGGCAGAGGGGAAGGAGCTTCAAGGCTTGCGGTGGACCATGGTGGCCGTGGCCTGATCGCGCGGCCGTACCACGATCTCGTCGATGTTGACGTGGGACGGCCGGGTGGCTGCCCAGACGACGCAGTCGGCGACGTCCGCCGGCGTCAGGGGATCGAGGCCGCGATAGACGGACTTCGCCCGCTCCTCGTCGCCGGCGAAGCGCACGAGGGAGAACTCGGTCTCCGCCAGGCCGGGAGCGACTTCGGTGACCCGCACGGGCTCGCCCAGGAGCTCCAGCCGCAGGGTGCGGGTGAAGGCGCGCACGGCGTGCTTCACCCCCGTGTACCCCGCCCCGCCCACGTAGGTCTCGAAGCCGGCGATGGAGCCGATGTTGATCACGTGGCCGTCGCCCGAGGCCCTGAGGGCCGGCAGCAGGGCCCGGGTGAGACGCAGGGTGCCCATCACGTTGGTCTCCCACATCCATTCCCAGTCCTCTTCCTTCGCGCTTTCGATGCGGTCCAAGCCGTGGGCGCCGCCGGCGTTGTTGACGAGAAGCTGGAGATGCTCCGGGACGCGGGCGGTGAAGGCCGCCACGCTTTCGGGGTCCGTGACGTCCAGAGGCAGCACGGTGGCGCACTCCCCCAGCGGTACAGCCACCTCCCGCAGGCGCTCCAGCCGGCGGGCGCCGAGGATGACGTGGAACCCGGCTGCGACCAGCGCCCGGGCCGTGGCCGCCCCGATGCCGGCGCTGGCCCCTGTGACGACGGCGGTCTTGATCTCGCTCATGGTGGGCTCATACCTCGGCCGACGGACAGAGGTCGGCGATGGGGCAGTGCCCGCAGTCGGGCCGGCGGGCCTTGCAGGTCTTCCGCCCGTGATCGATCAGGAGGAGGGCGAAGAGCGTCCACTCCTCCTTGGGGACGACGGCCATCAGGTCCTGCTCGATCTTCGCAGGATCGTCCTCTTCCGTGAGGCCCAGGCGGCGGGAGAGGCGGTGGACGTGGGTGTCCACCACGATCCCCTCGGTCAAACCGAAGGCGTTGCCCAGGATGACGTTGGCGGTCTTGCGGCCGACGCCGGGCAGCGCCACGAGGGCGTCCATGCGGGCCGGCACCTCGCCGTCGTGCCGCTCGAGGAGGGCCCGTCCCAGGTTGTTCAGCGCCCGGGCCTTGTTGTGGAAGAAGCCCGTGCTTTTCACGTACTCCTCGAGCTCGGCGAGGTCGGCCGCGGCGTAGTCGCGGGCTTCCGGGTAGCGCCGGAAGAGGGCCGGGCTGACCTTGTTGATCTGCACGTCCGTGGACTGGGCGGCCAGGATGGTGGCCACCAGGAGCTGGAGGGGCGTCGCGAAGTCCAGGGCGATGCGCGGGCTCGGGTCCTCGCGGTGCAGGCGGGCCACGATCTCCGCCGCCCGTTCGCGCCGCGCCCGGCCGGACTCCCGCCGCGCCTGGGCGGGGGTGATCCCCGGCCGCCGCGCCCTGGGAAGCTTTGTCTCGCTCGCTTTCACGGCGCTCATGGCCGCGGATCTTATCCTGTCTCGCCGCGCCGCCGCAGGCCCGGCTCCAGGATCTCCCGCGCCTGGAGGACCACCCGGCGCTCGTTGTCGAAGCTGAGCTTGGCGATCCCGTCGTCCCAGGAGAACCACTCGGCCCCGGAGACCTCCCCGGCGTCGAAGTCGGCGGCCGAGCCGCTGACGTAGTCGAGCAGGAAGTAGTCGACCCGCTTGTGGACCCGCCGTGCCCCCTTCTCCACGAACCAGTACTCCACCTCCGAGAGGGGAGCCAGCATCCGGCCGGTGACGCCCGTCTCCTCCCGCACCTCGCGCAGGGCGGCCTGCTCCGCGGTCTCCCCCTCCTCGATGTGCCCCTTGGGGAGCTGCCAGCGCCGGCCGGCCTGGGTCGAGATCAGCAGGATGCGGGAGCCGTCCACCACGAGGCCGCCCGCCGAGCGGTGGTGCTCCGTCCGCATGCGCTCCGGTTCGGATCGGCCGGTGAAGCTCCGAGGGGCCCGCGGCGGTGAGCTCAGTTCGCTGACTCCTCGGAGGCGCCGTTCGGCATCCAGGAGGGGAGGGCGGCGGGATCGATCCCCACCGAGCGCAGGGCCGCCGCCCAGACCTGGTCGGGATCGGGAGCGAAGATCAGGTCGCTGTCCACCGGCGCGGTCAGCCAGTCGTTGCGGAGGATCTCCTCCATGAGCTGCCCCTCGCCCCAGCCGGCGTAGCCGAGCAGGAGCCGGAAGCGGTCGGGCGGCTCCTCGGCGAGGCGGGAGAGGTCGCCGATGTGCTGCGTGAGGGCCACCCCCGGAGCGATCTCGGTGGCCGTGTCCTCCTCGCCGCCGGCGGGCAGCACCGGGGCGAAGAGCACGGTGCCGAGGTTGGGCTGCACCGGACCGCCGAAGTAGGCCACCGTCTCGTCCCGCCCCTGCCACCCCACGTCCATCCCCTTGAGGATCTCGCTCACCCGGATCCCTGTCGGCCGGTTGACGATGAAGCCGATGCTCCCCTCGGGCTCGTGGTGGAGCAGCAGCACCACGCTGCGATGGAAGAACGGGTCGAGGACCTGCGGCATGGCCATCAGGAGCACCGGGGTCACGAGATCGGAGTCGCTCACGGACATGCGATCATCTTACTCCGGCTCGCCGCCTTCGGGAGAAAGCTGTTATCGTCATCTCATGAACGATAGCTTCGGAAGCCGCGCGACGCTGCGGGTGGGCGGCCGTCAGGTCCGCCTCGCCCGGCTGGATGCCCTGGAGGCCCGCGGGCTCCAGGTCTCCCGTCTCCCCTACGCTCTGCGCATCCTGCTCGAGAACCTGCTGCGCCGCGAGGACGGCACGGTCGTCACCGCCGGCGAGATCGAGGCCCTGGCGAGCTGGGACCCCAAGGCGGTCCCCTCGCGCGAGATCGCCTTCATGCCCGCCCGCGTCCTGCTCCAGGACTTCACCGGCGTGCCCGCCGTCGTGGACCTCGCCGCCATGCGCGACGCCATGGTGGCCATGGGTGGAGATCCGAAACGGATCAACCCGCTCCAGCCCGTGGAGCTGGTGATCGACCACTCGGTCCAAGTCGATGAGTACGGCTCCGCCGCCGCCTTCCTGTTCAACGCCGAGAAGGAGCTCGAGCGCAACCGCGAGCGCTACGCCTTCCTGCGCTGGGGCCAGACGGCCTTCGCCAACTTCCGCGTCGTGCCGCCGGACACCGGCATCGTCCACCAGGTCAACCTCGAATACCTGGCCCGGGTGGTGATGGAGGGCGAGGTCAACGGCGAGCTCTACGCCTACCCCGACACCCTGGTGGGAACCGACTCCCACACCACCATGATCAACGGCCTCGGCGTCCTCGGCTGGGGCGTGGGCGGCATCGAAGCCGAGGCGGCGATGCTCGGCCAGCCGGTCTCCATGCTCATCCCCCAGGTGGTGGGCTTCCGCCTCTCCGGCGAGCTGCCCGAGGGAGCCACCGCCACCGACCTCGTGCTCACCGTCACCGAGATGTTGCGCAAGAAGGGGGTGGTGGGCAAGTTCGTGGAGTTCTATGGCCCCGGCCTGGCCAACCTGCCGCTCGCCGACCGGGCCACGATCGGCAACATGGCGCCGGAGTACGGCGCCACCTGCGGCATCTTCCCCGTGGATCAAATCTCGCTCGACTACCTGGCCTTCTCCGGCCGCGCTCCCGAGCAGGTGGCGCTGGTCGAGGCCTACATGAAGGAGCAGGGGCTGTTCCACACGGCGGCCTCTCCTGAGCCCGAGTACTCCGACTCGCTGTCGCTCGACCTCGGCAGCGTCGAGCCGAGCCTCGCCGGTCCCCGCCGGCCGCAGGACCGGGTGCGCCTCTGGGACGTCAAGGCTTCATTCGAGAAGGAGCTGGCGGCCATGACGGCCGCCGGCAAGACGGGGAAGACCCGCGCCGCCGCCGCTCCGGGTCTCCAGGCCGTGGGCGGCACCGCCGCCGGCCTGGCCGTGGCCGAGCCCAAAGTGGCGGTCGCGGCGGCCCCCGCAGATCTCGCGGCCGCCGCCGCCATGCGTCACGGCTCGGTGGTGATCGCCGCCATCACGAGCTGCACCAACACCTCGAACCCGTCGGTCATGGTGGCCGCCGGCCTGGTGGCCAAAAAGGCGGTGGAGAAGGGGCTCAAGACCCAGCCCTGGGTCAAGACCAGCCTCGCCCCCGGCTCCAAGGTGGTCACCGAGTACCTGCGCGAGGCGGGCTTGACCCCCTACCTCGACCAGCTCGGCTTCAACCTCGTGGGCTACGGTTGCACCACCTGCATCGGCAACAGCGGACCGCTCCCCGCGGCCATCTCGAAGACCATCGAGGAGCGGGACCTGGTGGCCGTCGCCGTCCTCTCCGGCAACCGCAACTTCGAGGGGCGGATCAACGCCGACGTGCGGGCCAACTACCTGGCCTCGCCGCCGCTGGTGGTGGCCTACGCGCTCGCCGGCCGCATCGACGTCGACCTGCGCTCCGAGCCCCTGGGCACCGGCAGCGACGGCCAGCCTGTGTATCTAAAGGATGTCTGGCCGAGCCGCAAGGAGGTGGAGGAGGTCATCCTGCGCTCCCTCCACTCGGAGATGTTCCGCAAGGAGTATGCCGACGTCTTTCGCGGAGACGAGCACTGGAACGGCCTCGACGTCCCCGAGGGCGACACCTATGCCTGGGATCCGGGCTCCACCTACGTCCGCCAACCCCCCTACTTCGTGGACATGCCGGCCGAGCCGCGCCCCGTCCAGGACGTCCACGGCGCCCGCGTGCTGGGGGTCTTCGGCGACTCGATCACTACCGATCACATCTCGCCGGCCGGCTCCATCAAGGTGGCCAGCCCGGCGGGCCGCTACCTCGTCGAGCACGGTGTCGCCCCCAAGGACTTCAACTCCTACGGCGCCCGCCGCGGCAACCATGAGGTGATGGTGCGGGGCACCTTCGCCAACATCCGCATCCGCAACCGGATGGTGCCCGAGATCGAGGGGGGCTTCACCGTCCACCTGCCGGACGGCGAGCCGCTGTCGATCTACGACGCGGCCGAGAAGTACCAGCGCGAAGGCGTTCCCACCGTGGTGCTGGCCGGCAAGGAGTATGGCACCGGCTCCTCCCGCGACTGGGCGGCCAAGGGTCCCCTGCTCCAGGGCGTGCGCGCCGTCATCGCCGAGAGCTTCGAGCGCATCCATCGCAGCAACCTCGTGGGGATGGGGATCGCCCCCCTGGAATTCGTCGCCGGCGACACCGTCGAGAGCCTCTGCCTGACTGGCCACGAGGTGATCGACGTCGCCGGCCTCGCCGCGGGCGTCGAGGGCGACTTCGACGGCGGCCGGGAGGTCACCGTGCGAGCTACGAGGGAGGACGGCTCGGTCCAGGAATTCAAGGCGCGGTTGCGCCTCGACACGCCGCAAGAGGTGCAGTATTACCGCCACGGCGGCATCCTGCACTACGTGCTGCGGCAGCTCCTGCGTGGATAAAGAGGTCCGCAACAAAAAAAGCCCCGCATCGGGGAGGGAGCCGTGCGGGGGGAGGAGAGGGAGCTGAAGGAGATTGCGGAGTGTTGAGACTCCGGGACGGGTTCAACTCCCGAACCCCGTCCCACCGTGTACAACAAAGGGGGGATATGGGGGATTCCCATCTTCAAATTTATGGATTGAGGCCATGCGGATCTTCCTGACCGGCGGCACCGGCTACATCGGCCGCTCTCTGGCTCGCCGTCTCGCCGGGGCGGGGCACGAGGTGCGGGCCCTGGTGCGTCCCACCAGCAACGCCGAGCCCTTGAAGCAGCTCGGGATCGCCACCTTCGTCGGCGACGTGGGGGACCGCGCCTCCATGCGGGAGGGGATGTCCGGCGCCGACTGGGTGATCCACGCCGCCGCCGAGCTGGACCTTAACCGTGCGCCGGAGCTGATGCGGACGGCCAACGTCCAGGGGAGCGAGAACGTCGCCTCCCTCGCCTTCAAGCTGGGCATCGGGCGTTTCCTCTCCGTCTCCTCCATGGCCTGGTGGGGCGGCAGCCCGCCGGATGGTCGCGCCGTGGACGAGACGGCGCCCCCCTTCACCCCGTTCCCCACCCTCTACAGCGCCACCAAGCACTCGGGCGAGCAGGCTGTCCAGGAGTGGGCGAAGAAGGGACTGCGGGTCAACACCGTCTTCCCCAGCCTGGTCTACGGCCCGCCGGGAAAAAAGGAGGGGGCGAACGCGATCCTGCGCGGCTTCCTCAAGGGGCGCTTCCCCGTGCTCGTGGGAGCGGACAAGAAGACCTCCTGGATCTACCTCGACGACCTGGTGGACGGCATGCTGAGAGTGATCGAGAAGGCGCCGCCGGACCGGGGCTACCTGATGACGGGGGACGTCACCACCCTGCGCAGTCTCGCCGACCGCGTCTGCGCCCTGGGTGGGGTGAGGCCGCCGCGGATGAGCCTGCCCGTCGCGGTGGCGCGGGCGGCCCTGATCCTTTCCGGTCCATTCTACAGGATGCGCGGGTTCCGCCCGCCGTTCTCCACGGAGCAGCTCAACAGCCTGGAGCGCCACTGGGCGTTCGACGATTCCCGGGCGCGGACGGAGCTGGACTGGCGCCCGCGGACGCTGGACGAGGGGCTGCCACTCTCGGTGGCGTTCCTGCAGGCGAGCTGAGCCCGGCCGGCAGGGCACGCCTCCCCGCAACATTCGCCGCCTCTTCGCGCCGTTTGGTATCATTCCGCCGCCATGGCTCTCACCGTCGCCACCTGGAACGTCAACGGCATCCGCGCCCGGCAGGAACAGTTCCTCGAATGGGTGAGCCGCGACCGGCCGGACGTGGTCTGCCTGCAGGAGATCAAGGCCAAGCCCGATCAGCTTCCGGAGACCGTCTGCAACCTGGACGGCTACTGGTGCTACTGGCATGGCGCCGGCGGCTACTCGGGGGTGAGCCTCCAGCTCCGGCGCGACGCCTTCCCGGAGGAGCCGAGGTTCAGCCACCCGTCCTTCGACCTCGAGACGCGCATTGTCGCCGCCGAGACCGGGGACCTGGTGGTGGCCTCCATCTACGTCCCCAACGGCGGCAAGGACTTCCCGGCCAAGATGGACTTCCTGCGCGCCCTCGCGCGCTGGGCGGGCGAGCTGCGCGAGGCCGGCTGCCGGGTGGTCCTGGCCGGGGACATGAACGTCACCCGCACCGACCGCGACGTCCACCCCAAGGAGCGCAAGCCCTTCGTCATCGGCCAGCGACCCGAGGAGCGCGAGGCCTTCGAGGCCCTCCTCGCCCAAGGCCTGGTGGACGTCGGCCGCGCCCAGGACCCCGACAACGACAACCTCTTCACCTGGTGGGCTCCCTGGCGCAACATGCGCCAGCGCAACATCGGCTGGCGCATCGACTACGTCCTGGCGAGCGATCCCCTCGCCGCCTCCGCCAGCTCCTGCAAGGTCCTGGCGGAGGTCGGCACCAGCGACCATGCGCCGGTAGTGGCGCGGTTCGAGGTGTGAGGCGCCGCGGTGACAGTGGTTACGAAGATGGCGGGCGCAGCTTTGCGGCCTTCGAGCACCCTCCTTTTATGGGCGCGGCTCTTCATGCGCTCACGAAAAGGAGAAGCGATGCACAAGAAGACTCGGAAGCTGAAGACCCTCGTCCTCAACCGCGAGACCGTGCGCAACCTGGACTCCAAGGAGCTCGGCGGGGTGATGGGAGCCTTCAGCCTGCCTCCCGCCCAGTGCGGCGACTCGAATCACACCTGCGACGACTGTCCCACCTACTCCTGCGGTCTGTTCCGGTGCCTCTAGACCTCTCCTTCTGACATTCCCATGACCTTGCCGGGGCCACCCTCCCGTGGCCTCGGCGTCTCAAGCTTGCCCCCAAGCGTCGCGCGCCCTTGGCAGGGCGGATGAAGCCATGTCCTCACCCATTCCCAGGGCTCGCGCCCTGGGCTAGGAGTATGCCGCCCTACGGGCTCGTGGTGTCGGCCTGCGGAGGGTGTTCCGGTGATCGACCAGGCTCCGCCTCCGCAGGTTGCCCTTCAAGAGGGACCGGGTGTGGCCTTTTATCCAGGTCGGGCTTTCTGAAAGAAGAGACGGTTCGCTGATCGGCGGCCCCGCCGGCGCCCTTCAGGCTAATCCGCCGGGAGGCCCCGGTCCCGAGCCCGTAGGGCGGCATACTCCTAGCCCAGGGCGTGAGCCCTGGGATTGAAGATGAACAAACAATAATTGGAACCCTGCCAAGGGTGATCCTTCTCTCCTCTTGGCAGAGGTGTTCATGAATTTTCGCTCATCGCCCGTTCCGTCCGGGAATTTTACGAAAGCATAAAGCTGAGCGATGGCGGGCCGTTTTTCCGTTTTTATGGAACAGGGCCCACGGAATCTCCCTTGGGCCGGCGGGGGATCCCCCGGAAAGGCGGATGCGCGGCATGTCCCACACGTTCAGCCAGCTCCTGTTCCACATCGTCTTCAGCACCCAGTACCGGCAGGACCTCATCGATCCAGACCTCCGGGACGACCTCTACCCCATCATCGCGGAGATCGTCCGGAGCGAGCGGTGCTCTCTGCTGGGAATCGGCGGCATGCCGGACCACCTGCACCTGCTGGTCCGCGTCAGAGCCAACCTGTCGCTGTCGGATCTCCTCCGGTCGATCAAGGCAAACTCATCCCGTTGGGTCCACGAGCGGTCCGAGACGCCTCGCCGTTTCGGCTGGCAGGAGGGTTATGGGGCCTTCAGCGTCAGCGAATCCGCGGCGGGTGAGGTCCACCGGTACATCCAGAGTCAGGAGGAACACCACCGCCGCCGGAGCTTCGAGGAGGAGTGGGTGGGCCTCCTGATCCGGCACGGGATCGAGTTCGACCCGGCGAATCCGTTTGGATGAAAGCGTCCTACGCCCAGCCCGGCTCCATCCCCCGGCCCGCCTCCATCTGGGTCCTCCGCACCAGGTCCGCCAGTCGCAGCACGAGGTGGACGGGGACCTGCTTTGCGGTGAGGCGGCGGTGGAGGAAGCTCAGGGCGACGAGGGTGCTCTTGGGGACGTCGAGCTCGCGGAAGGCGTCCTCGGCGGAGCGGATGAGCGCCCGGGCCCTCTCGGGCTGATCCAGCCGCAGGGCCAGAGCGGCGAGGTCGATGCTCAAGTTGGCCGCCTTGTGGGCGAAGCCCGCGAGCTCGAAGGACTGGTAGGCCTCGTCGAGGAGGCCCTGTGCCAGGGCCAACCGGTTGAGGGCCGCCGCGATCCGCCCCTCCAGCCAGAGGAGATCCATGCGCTGGGTCTCGCCGCCCGTGGCGAGGCGGTCGCGGTGGGCTTCCAGGAAGCGCTGGGCTTCGCGCGGACGTCCGCTCTCCACCTGGAACCAGAGCTGGTTCTGAAGGCCGGTGAGAACGAGGTCCGGGTCGCGCTCCTCGTCGATCAGGGCCAGACCCTCGCGGGTGAGGCGGAGGGCCTGGCGGGTCCGGCCGGCATAGCCCGCCTGGAGCCCCTTGGAGATGAGAGCCCGGCCCTCCAGGTGCTGGTCCCCCCGCTCGCGGTGGATCTCCACCACCACGTCCAGGGCGGCGAGCGCCCGGTCATAACGTCCATGGATGGATTCGAGAGAGGCCTGGAAATCGTAGAGGCGCGCCCGCAGGAGCGGATCGCCGGTGCCCGCGTCGAGAAGCGCGGCGGCGTGGTCGAGGGCCTCCTGGGCCTGGGTGAGGTCGCCGGTGATCCGGCAGGCGTTGCCCAGGCAGGACCAGGCCGCGCACAGAAGGTCGGCCACCGGCCGCTCCCCCCAGGTCTCGGCGCTCAGTCCCCCCGCCGTGAGCACGGCCAGACGGGAGATCCGCGCCATGTCGGCCGGCCTCTCGTGCCGCAGCGACCAGGCCCGCGCCAGGAGGGCCTCCACCAACTCGGGGCCGCGCAGGCCCGGGGCCACGCCCGCGAGGGCGTGAAGCCAGGCCGGATTGCCGGTCTCGAAGGCGGTCGGCGTCTCGGGCATGCGGCCGGCCCGCAGGATCTCGTAGGCGCGGTCGAAGGCCTCGTCGTAGGCCTGGAGCCGCTCGGGTGTGGCCTCCCGCGGACCGCGACGGATACGGATCAGGTTCAGGAGGGCCGCGGTTTCGGCGCGGCAGGTGGCGCAGCCGCGGAGGAAGTGGGCGACGACGATCCGCGCCCGATCCTTGGGCAGCTCGCCTTCGGCGAACCCCCGGAGCTCCTGGGGTGTCGGGTGTCCCTCCACCACGGCCTCCTCTCTTCGCGTCATGTCGCGGTCTGAGCCTCCGTCGGTGATTTTACGACGAAACCGGTCGTCCGTGTGCAGTATTCCCATCGGCTCTCCCCCTATCCTCTGGCCGTCGCCATCTGGTTGCGGCGAACGAGGTCCGCCAGGCTGAGGACGAACCGTGCGGGGACCTCCCGCTCGGCCAGGGAGCGGCGGAGGAAGGCGAGCGCCATGCGGGTGGTCCGCGAGGCTCCCAGCCGGGCGAAGGCCTCTTCGGCGTCGCGCACCAGGGCCAGGGCGCGGACCGGCTCGCCGAGGCGGATCTGGAGCGCGGCGAGGTCGAGCTTGACGCTCGCGGCCTGGGAGCGCCGGCCGGCGGCCGCGAAGGCCTGTCCGGCGGCTTCGAGGTCGAGGAGGGCGCCGTCGAGCTCGCGCAGGCCGGCTTTGATCCGCCCTTCGAGCCAGAGGAGGTCGAGGCACTGGGCGCCGCCGGTGGCGAGGCGCTCGCGGTGGCTCGCCAGCAGGTCCCGGGCCTCTGCGGGGTGCCCGCTCTCCACCAGGAACCAGAGCTGGTTGTGGATGGCGGAGACGGCGAGCCCCGGGTCCCGCTCCTCGTCCAGAAGGGCGAGCCCCTCCTGAGTGAGGCGGAAGGCGTCCCGCGGCCGGCCGGCGTAGCCGGTCTGGAGCCCCTTGGAGATGAGCGCCCGGCCTTCCAGGTGCCGGTCGCCCCGCTCGTGGTGGAGGGCCTGGACCGTGTCGAGGGCTGCCAGCGCGAGGTCGTAGTTGCCGCGCGCCGATTCGAGGGAGGCCTGGAAGTCGAAGAGCTGCGCCCGGCTCAGGGGATCGCCCGTGCCCCGGTCGAGAAACCCGGCGGCCCGGTCGAGGGCCCCCTGCGCCTGCTCGAGGTCGCCGGCGATGCGGCAGGCATTGCCGAAGCCGGCCCAGGCGCGGCCCTGGAGGTCCGCCACCTCGGCCTCGGAGCGGCCGGGGGCTGCGGCGGAGAGGCCGCTGGCGGCGAGCACGGCGAGGCGCGCGAGGCGCAGCATCTCGGCGGAATCGTCGTGGCGCAGCGACCAGGCGCGCTGGAGAAGGCCGTCCACCCGCTCGGGACCCTGGGCGCCGGCGAAGGTCGCGGCCACCCGCTCGAAGGCCGCGTCGTAGGCGTCGGGCGCCACCGGCGCCGCCGGGCTCCACAGGGGCGCCGCCGCGGTGCGGCAGGCGCCGCAGCCGCGCAGCAGATGGGCCACGACCGTCCGCGCCCGCTCACGGGGCAGGATGCCCTCGGCGAAGGTCCGGAAATCCTGGGACGTCAGATGCTGAGGCTCCATGTGTGCCTACCCTCTTTCCGGCGGCTGCCGCCCGGGATGGTATGAACCAGCTCATCGAGAAGACTAGTCCCCGAACATTTCTACGAACATTACGGCTCAAGTGTTGCACTGGATGGCGGGACCCGGGCCTTGCAGGTCGCCAAAGGTGAGAACAAGGCGGAGGCGTGAAGGCTTCCAGGTGGAGCTATGCTTACCCGGCGCGGGAAACCTCCCGGAGCCGCCTGCGTATCAGAGGCGACCAACCCAGAGGAAAAACCATGGAACCCATTCTCGAAGTCCGGGACGTGCGCAAGAGCTACGACGATTTCGTGGCGGTGGGCGGCGTTTCGATGTCGGTGCCCCCCGGCAGCATCTTCGGCCTCCTGGGGCCGAACGGCGCGGGCAAGACCTCCACGATCCGCATGATCATGAACATCACGGCTCCGGACAGCGGGGAGATCCGGGTGTTCGGCCACCCGCGCACGAGCGACGACCTGCGCCGCATCGGCTACCTGCCGGAGGAGCGGGGGCTGTACCGGAAGATGACGGTGATGGACCAGCTCCTCTTCCTCGGCGAGATCCGGGGCCTGAAGCGGGCCCAGCTCGTGCCCGAGGTCGAGCGCTGGCTCGCGCGGGTGGAGCTGACCCCGTGGACGAAGAAGAAGATCGAGGAGCTGTCGAAGGGGATGCAGCAGAAGGTGCAGCTCATCGGCACGGTGCTCCACAAGCCGGACCTGCTGATCCTCGACGAGCCGTTCTCCGGGCTCGATCCCATCAACCAGGAGCTGTTCCGCGAGCTGCTCCAGGACTACCGCTCGCAGGGCAAGAGCGTCGTGCTCTCCACCCACGGCATGGAGCTGGCGGAGCGGATGTGCGACCACATCTGCCTGATCTCCAGCGGCCGGGCGGTGCTGGACGGCGAGCTCCGGGAGATCAAGCGGCGGGTGGGGGGCAACTCCTTCCGGCTGCTGGCGGAGGGGGACCTGGAGCGGCTGAAGACGATGCCCGAGGTGGAGCAGGCCACGATCCAGAACGGCGAGGTCAAGCTGATGCTCCGGCCGGACGCCGACGGCGCCGAGGCGCTGCGGCAGATGGTCGGGTTCCTGAAAGTCCGCGAGTTCCGCTCCGAGGAGCCGGAGCTCGAACAGATCTTCATGAAGGCGGTGCGCGATGCGGCTTGAGAACGTGTTTGTCATCCTGAAGCGGGAGTACTTGCAGCGGATCAGGAACAAGGGGTTCTGGATCGCCACCCTGGCGATCCCCCTGTTCGCCGCGACCATGACCACCCTGCCCAGCCTGCTGCTCCTCAAGAGCCACACCCACCAGGCCATCGTGGTGGTGGACGCGACGGGGCGCGGCGTCGGCGAGGCCCTGAAGGCGCAGGTCGAGAAAGCGAAAACGACGACGACGCCGGAGCCGAAGCCCACGGGTTCGGCGTCGCGGGAGTCGCGGATGGCGGACTTCGCCATCGAGACTCAGGCCCCGGCGGCGGACCCGCAGGCGCAGCGGCGGGAGCTGGATTCCCGGGTGCGCGGCGGCAAGATCGACGCCTGGATGTGGCTCGGCCAGGGGGTGCTGGCGGACGGGGCGGTAGAGTACCACGCCCGCAATACCTCGAACCTCTTCACTCAGGAGACTCTGCGCGACGACCTGACGGAGGTGGTGCGGCGCATCCGCCTGCAGCAGGCGGGGATCGATCCGGCCCGCATGGAAGAGCTGACGAAGCGGGTGGAGGTCAATCCCGAGCAGGTGCCGGGGACGGGGACGAGCGGCGGGGGCGTCGCCGGGTTGATCTTCGCCATCGTCCTCTTCCTCCTCCTCTACATGAGCATCCTCATCTGGGGACAGCAGGTGATGACCGGCGTGCTGGAGGAGAAGGGGACGCGGGTGATCGAGGTGCTGATCTCGGCCATCACGCCATTCGAGCTGATGATGGGCAAGCTCCTGGGCATCTGCCTGGTGGGCCTGACCCAGCTCGGCATCTGGCTCACCACGCTGGTGGTGCTGACCGCGCCGGGCATCGTGACCTCCCTGGCCTTCCTGCCGGCGGGGACGAAGCTGCCGTCGCTGACTTTCGGCATCCTGGCCAACCTCGTGCTGCTCTTCATCCTCGGCTTCTTCGCCTACGCGACACTCTACGCGGCCATCGGCGCCTCGTTCAACAACCTGCAGGAGGCGCAGCAGGTGGCGAGCGTGGCGGTGGTGTTCGTCGTGGCGCCGGCGATGGTGATCAACCCCATCATCAACGATCCGAACTCGACGATGGCGGTGACGATGTCGCTCATCCCCCTCTTCACGCCGCTGGTGATGCCGCTGCGCATCGCCATCGAGATGCCGCCCGCCTGGCAGCTCGCCCTGGCCTACGTGCTGACGCTGTCGTTCGTGGCGGGCATGATCTGGATCGGCTCCCGCATCTACCGGGTCGGCATCCTGATGTACGGCAAGAAGCCGACGCTGCAGGAGATCTGGAGGTGGACGCGGTACGCGTAGCCCCGGTTTCGCCCTCCCGGGGTTAAGATGCCCCGGGAGGACTCCGCCCTTGGTGACTCGCAACCCCTTTCCCTCACGGATCGACTTCGGCCTCTCGGGGCCGGCGCCGCGAGACCTGATCGCCATCCTGGCGGTCCTCTTCGTCACCTTCTCGCTGTGGTTCTTCCAGTCGACCCGGGCGATACCCGCGGCGCTGATCCTGGCGCCGGAGGTCTGGCAGAGCGCGCAGGTCTGGCGGTTGGCCACCTACCCGTTCGTGGGGGCGGGGAGCGCGGGGATCTGGATCCTGGTGCAGTTCCTCATCCTCTACATGTTCGGCAAGGACGTGTTCTTCGGCCTCTATCGCCGCCACTTCTGGCGGCTGATCGCCTTCTCGGCCCTGGGCGCCGGGCTGGTGGCGGTCGCGGTGCACGTGTTCCTCACCCTCACCGGGCTGGTGGCGGTGCCCGCGCCGTTCGTGCTGATGCAGGGGCAGCTCCTCCTGACGACGATCTTCATCGCCGCCTTTGCCACCGCCCATGCGGACGCCACGATCCTCCTCTTCTTCGTCCTGCCGCTGCGCGCCCGGTGGTTCCTGTGGCTGGAGATCCTGTTCGGCTTCATGGGTTTCCTCGGCACGCGGGACCTCCCCGGCTTCCTGGGGATCTGCACGGCGGTGGGGCTCTCCTTCCTTTACGTCCGCTCCAGCGGCTCCATCGCCAAGGGCGGCCGGCGGACCCTGCGGGAGATGCGGCTGCGGCTGGAGCGCTGGTGGATCCAGAAGAAGCTGGAGCGCAACCGCCGCAAGCGGGGCTTCCGGGTCATCGACGGCGACCGCGACCGGAACGTGCGCAAGGGGCCCTGGGTGAATTAATTCAGCTCGCTTCCTTCGGGGTGAGGGCCTTCGGCAGCAGCAGCCACATCTTCCCCCGGTTCTTCATCCTTCCCGCGATGGCTTCGGCGTCGGGACCGAAGCCCCAGAAGACGTCGCCGCGCACGGGGCCGCGGATGGCGCCGCCGGTGTCCTGGGCGACGAGGAGCCGGCGGAGCCTGCGGTCGGGCTCGCCGGGACGGGGAGAGGGGGCGCCGCCCACGAGCCAGACGGGGACCCCGAGGGCGTGCTGACTGAGGTCCACCGCCAGCGAGCGGCCCGGGGTGAGGGGTATGCCCTCGGCGCCGAGGGGGCCGTTGCCGCGGCTTGTCTGGAAGAAGACCTGGAAGAAGACGTAGGAGGCGTTGCGCTCCATCACCTCCCGGGCCTGGCCCGGATGGGCCTCCAGCCAGGCGCGGATCGTCTGCAGCGAGACGTCCTTGGCCGCGAGGGCATGGCGGGCGATGAGCTCGCGGCCGATGGCGGTGTAGGGGCGGCCGTTCTGGGCGGCGTAGCCGACGCGCAGCTCCTTGCCGTCCTCCAGGCGGACCCGGCCGGAGCCCTGGACCTGGAGGAAGAAGGCGCCCACGGGATCGTCCACCCAGGCGATCTCCAGCTTGCGGCCGGCCAGGGCGCCGGCGTCGATGGCGTGGCGGTCCGGAAAGGGGAGGAGGCTCCCCTTCACCACCTGGCCGGCGATGCGCTGGCCCTTGAGGGTGTCGCGGAAGCGGCCGAGGTCGACCATCACCAGCTCGGGCGGCCGGGCATAGAGCGGTACGGTGAAGCGCCCGTGCCGCTTGCGGCTCCCTTGGAGGAGGGGCTCGTAATAGCCGGTGAAGAGCCCCACCGGGTTGCGGTGATTGCGCACGGACCAGGGCCGGAGCTCCGTCTCGAAGAAGCGGCGGGCCGCCGCGCGGTCACCGGCGGGCAGCCTCGCCGCGGCCGCGCAGACGGGCTTCCAGTCCCCCGCTCTGCCGGCGATCCCGCCGCCGCCCAGGGACGCGTCGTCCGGCTGGCCGGCGATCACCCCGCAGGAGCGCAGGAAGACGGGAACGGCCTCCTCCAGCGCGTCCTCCCGCCATCCCGCCAGGTCGGCGAACCTCGCCGGCGCGAGGACCAGCCGTTCGCCGGACGGATACGCCTCGAACCACCCGGCGAACGCCTCCGCCGCTCCCGGCCGCCGGGCCAGCCACACCCGCAACCCGACGGCGCCCAGGACCAGGGCGATGAAGATGACGAGGACGACGGCGGCGCGGCGGGACATGGCGGAGAGTTTATCGTCCACGGACAGCACGGACAGCACGGACGATCACGGACAGTCAAGGACCTTCACGGACACGATCGGGGTTTTGCGTCCTTGTCTGTCCGTGCCGTCCTTACGTCTGTGTTCGTCCGTGTTCGTCCCTGTTCTGAGCGAGCGCCGCCAACCGCTCCGACATCCGCCGCACGTGCGTCCCCCGCCAGTAGACCCTGCCGCAGGCGGGGCAGGCGCGGAATTCGGTCTGGGTGCGGGCCACCCAGGGCGGCACGCGGGCGCGGGCGGCGTCGGGAGCGAGGGGCTCCAGCGGAGCGTTGCAGCGCAGGCAGCGGCCGAGGAGACGGGTGGGGTCGGGGCGCAGGCCGAGGTCGGCCAGCACCTGGCGCACCTGTTCGTCCACCACCTCGGAGCGGATCAGCAGGTGGTTGCGGGCGAGGCGGCGCTCGGTGAGACGGCGGTCGCGGGTGAGGATCGTCCGTCCCTCGGCGTGGGCGCGCGCCACCAGCTCGGGATCGTCCAAGCCGGGATCGTAGGCCGTGTCGAGGTCGAGGGCGCGCAGCCAGCGGGCGAGAGCGCCCAGCATGGCGTCGGCGAAAAGCCTGGGACTGGAGATCGAAAAGCCCGGCGGACGCCGGGCCTGGGAGTCGTCTTCAGGTTGGTAGCGCATACGGGATTCGAACCCGTGTTACCGGCGTGAGAGGCCGGCGTCCTGGACCCCTAGACGAATGCGCCACAGGTCCGATGAGCCTGCCATCGGACCCGCGAAGGGTAACACAGACCGCAGGGTCAGACAACCCGGGGACGGGCGGATCGTATTCCCCTTTGGCAGGGCGCAGACACCCTTTTGTAGTAGGGTAGTGGGTTCTCGGAGGACCGCCCCGGCGGCGCCTCCGCAGGGAGGCAACCGTTTGGCTTTGAAGCTCGTCGCGCCGTCCGGCAGCCCCGCGGTCCTGATCGCCGGGGGGCGTCCGTACCAGGTGGGGAGAGCGGTCGCCAGCGACCTGGCGATCCAGGACCCCACCGTGTCGCGGCGGCACGCCGAGCTGGAGCTCACCGGCGCGGGCGTGCGGGTGCGCGACCTGGGCTCGACCAACGGCACCTTCCTCAACGGCCAGCGGGTGAGCGACGCCGTGGCCATGCCCGGCTCGCGGCTCGCCTTCGGCAAAGTGGACTTCGAGGTGCTGGAGGAGTCCGCTCCCACCCAGACCCCCGGCCCTGCCGAGGGCTCGCTCGACGCCACCATCCTGCGCCAGGTGCGGATGCGCGGGCCGGCGGACATCGCGGCCCAGCTCTCGGACGATCCCCTGGGCTCCTCCGTGCTGCGCATCGCCGGCGCCTCCCGGGGGGACCGCCAGGAGCGCAAACTGGCCCTGCTCCTGGACATCGCCAAGGAGCTCTCGCAGCAGCCCGAGGTGGACCGGCTCCTCGACCGGGTGGTGGGCCTGACCTTCCAGGTGATGAACGTCGACCGGGTGGCGATCCTCATGCCGGAGCCCGGTCATCCCGGCCATCCCGGCGGAGACCTCGCGCCGCGGGTGTGGCGCAGCCGGGTGGATGGCCAGGCGCCGAGCTGGCGGGTGCCGCGCTCCATCGTCCGCAAGGCGGTCGAGGACCG
Source organism: Thermoanaerobaculia bacterium (assembly GCA_036264085.1). Lineage (GTDB taxonomy): Bacteria > Acidobacteriota > Thermoanaerobaculia > Multivoradales > UBA5704 > DATARR01. The sequence goes on from DATARR010000045.1 coordinate 199,994, forward strand.
GGTGGCGGTGCTCATCGAGAACGCCGCGGCCGACCAGCGCTTCGAGGGCACCTCGGTGCCCACCGCCCTGAGGAGCGCCCTCTGCGCGCCGATGCTCGGCAAACAGGGGACGGTGCTCGGCCTCATCTACCTGGACAACGTGGGGGCCACCCACTCCTTCGGCGAGGAGGACCTGGAGTTCCTCTCCGCCTTCTCGGGGATGGCGGCGGTGGCGATCGAGAACAGCCAGCTCATCGAGCGGGTGCGCCGCGAGGCGGTGGTCCTCTCCAACTTCCAGCGCTACTTCGGACCGGACCTGGCGCGGCAGATCGCCGGCCAGGAGGGGGCCGTCCAGCTCGGCGGCGCCAAGCGGCGGGTGGTCATCCTCTTCTCCGACATCCGCGGCTTCACCTCCCTCTCCGAGCCCATGAGCCCGGACGAGATCGCGACCCTCCTCACCGACTACTTCACCGAGATGGTGGAGATCGTCTTCGAGCACGGCGGCACGCTCGACAAGTTCATCGGCGACGCCCTGATGGCCCTCTGGGGAGCGCCCCTCGCCCGTTTGGACGACGCCGACCGCGCCATGCGGGCGGCGGTCGCCATGCAGCAGCGGCTGGCGCGGCTCAACCAGGAGTGGGAGGGGCGAGGCCGTCTCCCCCTGGCGGTGGGGATCGGCCTCGACGCCGGCGAGGTCTTCGCGGGCAACATCGGCAGCGAGCGCCGGCTGGAGTACACGGTGATCGGCGACGCCGTGAACACCGCCGCCCGCCTCTGCGCCGAGGCGGGCCCGGGGGAGATCCTGATGGCCGGAGGATTGATCTCTGCCCTCGCCGAGCCGCCGCCGGTGACCGCCCTCGCCCCCCTGCCGCTCAAGGGGAAGGCCCAGCCCGTGCCGGTCTTCCGGGTCGAATGGCGCGAAGCCCAGGACGCCGAGAGCACCGGCAGCCGCCGCGAGGGGCCGGCGACGCAGGTGTAGGGCGATCTCTACGAGGATGTCTGCCACTCACCGAAGATCGAGCTGATCAGGTTCTCGTCCACGTAGAAGCTCGTACTGCGCAAGCGCGCCAGAACTTCGGGGACGTCGAGCAATCCTTTTTCGGCTGCTGTGCGAAGAATACCCAACGTGCCGGTCACTCGCAGACTCCGCCGGCGCGCCTCGGCTCGCCCTGAGAGCTCGTCAATCAGGAGCAGATCCGCTCCCAGGAGATGCGCGAGCGCAATCGCCTCCCGCTCGCCGAGATCGAGCTCGTCGGTGATGAGATCGAGTTGGTCGGGAGGGACCGACTGAACGCGGAACCAGGAAGGAGGCCTGGAGATCCAATCCTTCACAGGTTGGGGCGCCTTGCTGGCGGTCAATTCCCAGAGAACGGCTTCAGGGACGATGACCTGACCGTAGAAGCGAGACAGAAGCTCCGTCTGCTCCAGAAGAATGAGGTAATGGAGTGGCCCGCTGTCCGCGACAACGATCATCGGCCTGAAAGGATTCCGAGACTCCGGTGAGAGGCGAGATCTTCTTCCAGATCGGCTTGCGTGAAGTGAAGGGGGATCTTGTGCTCCTTCAACAGCGCATGGACCTCGAACCGCGTCTCCAACCCGAGGAGGCGCCTGACCTGCGTCTCCGTCAAGGCACCCGTCCTATAGCCCTCCACGGCGATGGTCTCCAGGGCATGGCGCGACACGTTCCCCCATCGGCCCTCAAGGGATTGGGAGATGTCTTCCGGCAGGCTGATGGTGACTTCCATGGCGCGAGGCTCCACGATCAGCTCAATTCTAGACTACGGAAGACGAGTAGGATAGGAGATCATGGCCGAGCCTCAAAGGAACCTCCACCCCAACCTCGTTGACCCTGAGACCGCGCCCCGGCTGCGCATCGAGGAGGAGCTGGAGGTGATGGTCGCCGCGGTGATAGCGTGGCTTGAGGACTATCACGCCCAGCTATGGGATGAGCAGATCGAAGAAAACCTGGGGGCAGGTCGTCTCGATTCCCTGCTTGCCGAGGTGGACGACGAGTATGAAGCCGGGTTGGCCCAACCGCTGTGAAGCACCTGACTCTGCCGCGCTTCTGGCAGCACTATCGGCATCGTGAGGTAAATCCATGGAAGCGAAGACAAACTACACAGCGGTCGTCCAGCGTGACGGCGACTGGTGGATCGGATGGCTCGAAGAGATCCCAGGGTCAACTCCCAAGGGCATACCCGGGAAGAGCTGCTGGAGAATCTCCGATCGGCTCTGCACGAAGCTTCGGAGATGAACCGGCCGATGTACTCGACTAGGAAGCCTTCTTCCTGCTGGTAGCTGTTGGCCGAGGCGGAAGTGTAACCGCCTTCAACCCGCTCTCCGCCTGCCGCTTGCGAGCCGCTTCTGCGATCTTCTCGGCGTCGTAACCGGATTCTTTGGCGATTGCTTCGCGGATCGCGTGGATCTCTTCGATGATGGGATCGGTCGGTGGCATGCCTGCTACTCCATGGAGAGCTCGATGGGTGTGCAGATCGTCGGCGGCTCGACGCCGTGCGATCTACAAGTGGCTTCAATTCTACCTCAGAGAGGAGAGTATGCGAGCCCGACGGGCTCTGAGGGTGTTTAGAAAGGTCGAGGCCCTCAGTCTGTCCGCCCTCGCGGATGCCCCGGCGATTCTCGGCACCCGGAATCTTTCCTGGTCTCCCCTCGGCAGATCACGACCTTTCCTCCCTCGGGAGGAGACCTCACCCTCGGCCGGCAATCCCTCGGTTGACCGTCTTGAGGCTTCCGCCAGCAGCGGCGAGGCTCCCGTCGACAATCGTGAGGCCTTCGCCGACAGCGGCGAGCCTTCCGCCGACGTCGGCGAGGCGTTCGCCAGCAGCGGCGGGGCCTTCGCCGGCAGCGGCGAGGCCTTCACCGACAGTGGCGCGGCTCTTACCGACATCGGCGAGGCTTCCGCCAGCAGCGGCAGGACCTTCGCCGGCAGCAGCGAGACGTTCGCCGGCAGTGGCGGGGCCTTCGCCAGCAGCAGCGAGGCGTTCGCCAGCAGCGGCGGGACCTTCGCCGGCAGTGGCGGGGTCTTCGCCGGCACCGGCGGGGCTTCTTGGGGTGTTTCCCGATGACCGACAGGCTGAGCCGCGATCTTTACCAAGACTCCCAGAGACGCAGACGCGGGTCTGCACGACGGCGACCGCGATCCCTCGGCGGCTACCCCGCCGCGTCGAACTGCGTCCGCACCGGGGCGCCGTGGGTGAAGGCGGGGCGCTCGAGGGCGAAGAGGGGGAGGGGGGCGCGGTCGGCGAGGATCGCCTCTGCGGCGTATTGGCCCAGGGCAGGTCCGAGCTTGAAGCCGTGGCCGGAGCCGCCGCCCAGGAGCCAGACGTTGGCGGCATGGGGGTGACGGTCGAAGAGGAGGTGGCCGTCGGGTGTGTTCTCGTACTGGCAGATCCGGGTCTCCACCAGCGGCGCTCCGGCGAGAGCGGGGAAGCGGCGGGCCATGGCGCTCCGGGCCGCGGCGAGGAGCGCCGACGTGACGGTGCGCTCGGCGGTGGTGGGATCGAGCGGCTCGCCCCGGGTGTCGTCCGCCAGCTTGAAGCCGCGATGCTCGTTGCCGGGGATGCCGTAGTAGATCCGCTCCCCGCTGAGGTCGATCCACACCGGACACGCGCCCTCCTCGAAGCGGGGATCGCCGGCCGGCGGACCGAAGTAGAAGACCTCCTGCCGGCTCGAGAGGATCCGGCGCTCGCCGATCACCTCGGGGAAGAGCCCGCCCAGCCAGGGGCCGCAGGCGAAGACGTAGAGGTCGGCGGCGAGCGTGGCGCCGCCAGCGAGATCCAGCCGTTCCAGCCGGCCGTGCGCGGTCGGCCCGGGCGCCGCGGCGGCCAGACGCACCTCGCCGCCCTCCGCGGCCACCCCGGCCGCCACGGCCCGGCAGGCGCGGCGGGCCAGGAGGTAGCCGGCCTCCTCCTCGTAGAAGACGCTCGCGACGCCGGCGAAGTCGATCTGCGGGAAGCGTCGCCGGGCCTCCGCGACGCTCAGCTCGGCGATGGCGAGACCGGCGTCCGCGAGATGGGGGAGGGAGGTGCGGACGTAGGCGTCGTCGTCCCCGCACATCCAGAGGCAGCCGGTGCGATGGTAGAGCGGCAGGTGGAAGCGCGCCTCGGCCTCGCGCCAGAGGGGGAAGGCGCGAGCCACCCAATCGACGTAGACCTTGTCCGGTCCGTAGACGCCGCGGATGATCCGCGTCTCGCCTCCCGAGCTGGAGCGGGAGTGCCCGGGGCCCCAGGCATCCAGCAGGGTGACGCGGGCGCCGCGGCGGCGCAGCTCCAGGGCCGTCCAGCCGCCGAAGGCGCCGGCGCCGATGACCACGACATGGGGAGAGGGGGTGGACATTTCTTCACCCCTGCGCGGGTCCCTGCGTGGACAGCACCCCGTGCCGGCCGCGGACGGGAGCGTGGTGCATCGTGCAGGCGGGGAGAGCGCCCTGGCGCAGCCGCTCCGCGAGCAGCTCTCCGAGCGGGACGCAGCGCAGGCCGGCCGCCTTCGCCGTGCGCAGGAAGACGCGGAAATCCTCGGCGTAGGGCCCGCCCTCCAGCTCCGAGTGGAGGGTGAAGACCGGCCAGGGGGAGCGCGCCGCCTCTTCCACCATGGCGGCGAAATAGGAGGGCGCGTCGGTGAAGGTGTCGCCCAGCGCCTCGTCCAGGGTGGGAAGGGTGGCGGGGACCTGAGGCGTCTTCAGCGTTCGCTCCCGCACCACGGGCAGGAAGGGCTCGGTGCCGCGGCAGTCCGTCGCATAGGTGAGGCCGAAGGTCTCCTCGTGGAGCAGGGCGTCGTCGCTGGTCAGCCAGGCCGGCGCCGCGTAGGTCCGGGGCGCCTCGCCGAAGATGGCCTGATAAGCCTTGAAGCCCTTGTCCAGCTCGCCCGCCGTCTTCTCCGGCGGGAAACCGAGGAGGCGGTCCTGCCACTTGCGGTGGTCCCAGGCGTGGACGCCCGTCTCGTGCCCCGCGTCGCGGGCGCGGCGGGCGATCTCCGGAAAGGCCGTGGCGATGGGACGCGAGGGGAGCAGGGTGCCGGAGAGGATGGTGCGCCAGCCATAGACCCGGGCCGCTCCGGTGCGGGTCATCTTGGCGAGGAAGCCGGGCCGCAGGGCATTGAGCACGGCGAGGCCGCTCCGGTCCGGCCCCATGGAGAGGTAGAAGGTGGCTTTCACCCCCTCCTCCGCCATGACCTCCAGCAGGCGGGGGACGCCGAGGCGCATGCCGTCGTGGGTGTCGACGTCGACCCGCAGGCCGAGGACGGGGGCGGTCATCGCGATCAGCGGACCGCCGCCGGGATCTCGGCGTCGGCGCCCGTGCGCAGCCAGTCCTCGAGGAAGGCTTCGTAGGTGCGCTCCAGGGCCTCGTCGAGGGTGGTCTTCGGATCCCAGCCGAGGAGGCGCTGCGCCTTCTTGATCGAGGGCTTGCGCGCCACCATGTCCTGATAGCCCTTGCCGAAGTAGTCGTCGGAGCTGACGGGCTCCAGGCGCGCCGGCACGAAGCCGGGGAGCCGGTCGTGGTGGGCGTCGTGGATCGCCGCCAGCTTCTTCGCCAGTTCGATCACCGAGCACTCGTTGTAGGGATTGCCGACGTTGAAGATCTCGCGGTCGCAGACCCCGCCCGGGTTCTCGATGATGCGCATCAGCAGGTCGATGCCGTCCTCCACCCAGGTGAAGCAGCGCTTCTGCTGGCCGCCGTCCACCAGGCGGATGGGCTCGCCCGTCACCAGGTTGACGATGAACTGGGTGAGCACCCGCGACGAGCCCTCCTTGGCGGCGTAGATGTCGTCGAGGCGCGGGCCGATCCAGTTGAACGGCCGGAAGCAGGTGTAGCGCAGCCCCTCCTGCTGGCCGTAGGCGGCGATGACGCGGTCCATGAGCTGCTTGGAGCAGGCGTAGATCCAGCGCTGCTTGTCGATCGGCCCGTAGACCAGGGGGCTCGAATTCTCTTCGAACTCCTCGTCCGGGCACATGCCGTAGACCTCCGAGGTCGAGGGGAAGACGAGCCGCCGCCGGTACTTGACGCAGCAGCGCACCACCCGCAGGTTCTCCTCGAAGTCGAGCTCGAAGACCCGCAGCGGCTCCTTGACGTAGGTCGCCGGCGTCGCGATGGCGACCAGCGGCAGGATCACGTCGCACTTCTTGACGTGATACTCGATCCACTCCTTGTTGATGGTGATGTCCCCCTCGATGAAGTGGAACTGGGGGTGGCCGAGCGAGTGGTCGAGCTTGGACGAGGAGAGGTCCATCCCGTACACGTGCCAGTCGGTGGTGGTGACGATGCGATGGGTCAGGGCATTGCCGATGAAGCCGTTGACCCCGAGGATGAGCACTTTCATGAACGAACCTCCATCAGGAGCCGAGACGCTCGCCCGGCGCGACGTGCGCGGCCAGGGCGAGCGAGCAGGCGGGCAGCTCGGGCTGCCCTTCGAGTTGCAGGGTGACGAGACGCACGCCCCCATCGCCAGCCGCCACCGTGATTCCGTCCGCGCCGGCCGCGATGACAACTCCCGGCTCAGCACCGGCTCCCGCGACCGGCAGGGCCCACCACACCAGGAGCCGCCGGCCCCGTAGGGTGGTGAAGGCCCCGGGATAAGGGTGGGTCACGGCGCGCACGAGATCATAGATCCGCGGCGCCGGCCACGACCAGTCGATCTTGCCGTCGGCCGGCTTGCGTCCGCCGCGGTAGGAGCCCTGGGAGAGGTCCAGGGGCGACGCCTGCGCCGTGCCGGCCGCGAGCGCCGGCAGGGCGCGGTCGAGGAGACGCCGCGCGGCGTCCTCCAGCTTGCCGTACAACGTGAAGGCGGTGTCCAGAGGATCGATCGCCACCCGCTCCTGGTCCACCAAGGCGCCGGCGTCCGGCTTCTCCACCATGTAATGGAGGGAGACGCCGGTCTCCGTCTGCCCCTCCACCAGCACCCAGTTGACTGGCGCCCGGCCGCGGTAGCGCGGCAGGAGCGACCCGTGCAGGTTGAGCGCGCCGCGGGAGGCGAGGGCCAGGACGGCGGGCGGGATCATGTACCGGTAGTAGAAGGAGAAGAGGAAGTCCGGCGCGTAGGCGGCCACGAGGTCCTGAACGGCCGCGTCCCTCGCATTCTCTGCATAGTGGACGGGGACTCCCCGCGCTTCCGCCTTCGAGGCCAGCGACTCCCACCACACCTCCTCCCGCGGATCGTCGCGATGGGTGAAGACGGCGGCCACCTCGAAGCCATGGGCGAGCAGGGCCTCGAAGCCGAGGCAGCCCATGGTGTGATAGCCCATCACCACTGTTTTCGTACCCGTCACCGGGAGGTCTCCACGCCGCCCGGAGCCGCGACGCCGTCGCGGATCGTCTGCCGCACCACGAAGCGGGGCCGGCCGCGGACCTGCTGATAGATACGCCCCACGTACTCGCCCAGCAGGCCGATGGCGAAGAGCTGCACGCCGAGGAAGAAGAAGACCAGGGCGAAGAGGGTGAAGACGCCGCTCACCGCCCAGCTCTGGCCGTAGATCAGCCGGCCGGCGATCAGGACCGAGGCCAGGAGCGTGGAGAGGAGCGACATGACGACGCCTACGCCCATGGTGAAGCGCAGGGGGAGCACGGAGAAGCTGGTCATCAGGTCGAACTGCAGCCGGATGAGCTTCCACAGGCTGTACTTGCTGGCGCCGTGGTGGCGCTCGTCGTGGGCCACCGGCACCTCGGTCACCCGGCCGGCGAACAGGTCGGCGAGCACGGGGATGAAGGTCGAGATCTCCCGCGATCCGGCGAGCACCTTCACCACCGGCCGCCGGTACGCCCGCAGCATGCAGCCGTAGTCGGAGAGCTGCACGCCGGTGGCCACGGCGGTCATCCGGTTGATGATCCGCGAGGCCACGCGGCGCAGCAGCGGATCCTGGCGGTGGACGCGCACCGAGCCCACCACGTCGAACCCCTCCTCCATCCTGGCCACCAGCTTGGGGATCTCCTCCGGCGGGTTCTGCAGGTCGGCGTCGAGGGTGACGACGACCTCGCCGCGGCAGGCCTCGAAGCCGGCGAAGACGGCGGCGTGCTGGCCGTAGTTGCGGTTGAAATCCACCACCACGAGGTGTGGATCGCGCGCCGAGGCCTCCTGGAGGAGGGCGAGCGAGCGGTCCCTGCTGCCGTCGTTGACCAGCACGACCTCGTACGGCCTGCCCAACGGGACCAGGGTCGCCGTCAGCCGGTCCAGGAGCTCCGGCAGGTTCTCCTCCTCGTTGAAGACGGGGATCACCACGGAGAGGTAGGGATCAGGCATTCGGCTGTCCTTCCTCAGTCCTTCGCGTGCACGAGCACGTCCTTGACGGCGTCGACCACGTAGCGCACGTCGTCCTCGGTCATGTCGGGGAACAGGGGCAGCGAGCAGATGCGGTCCGAGGCCCACTCCGCCTTCGGCAGCGAGCCCACGACGCCGGGATACTTCTGCGCATAGTAGGGCTGCGTGTGCACCGCCCGGAAGTGAAGGCCGGTGCCGACGTTGCGCTGCCGCAGCGCCGCCATGAGCTGGTCGCGGGTGAGGCCGGCCGAGTCGAGCACCTTGGCCACGTAGAGGTGCCAGGTGTGGAAGTGGTCGTAGGCGGGCGCGACCGGCCGGCCGATCTCCGGCACCTCGGCGAACAGCTCGTGATAGAGGAACGCCAACTCGCGGCGCCGGGCGTTGAACTCGTCCACCGAGGCGAGCTGGTGCAGCCCAAGCGCAGCCTGGATGTCCATGAAGTTGTACTTGAAGCCGGGGAGCACGATCTCCACCTGCGGCGTCCCCCCCTCCGCGTAGCGGTTCCAGGCCTGCTTCTCCAGGCCGTGGAAGCGCAGGGCGCGCAGCTTCCTGGCGAGGTCGGAGTCGGTGAGGGTCAGCATCCCCCCCTCGCCGGTCGTCATGTTCTTGATCGGGTGAAAGGAGAAGACGGCCAGCCGGTCGAAGAGGCCCACGTGCCGTCCTTTATACAAGGTCCCCACGCCGTGGGCCGCGTCCTCGAAGATCCACAGCGAGTGCCGGCGGGCGATCACGAGCAGGGCGTCCATGTCGCACGGCGCGCCGCCGAAGTGGACGGGGAGGATGCCCACCGTGCGCTCGGTGACCGCTGCCTCCACCGCCGCCGGGTCGATCTGCAGCGTGTCCGGGTCGATCTCCACGAACACCGACTTGCCGCCCAGCGCCTCGACCATGTTGGCGGTGGCGGCCCAGGTCATGGGGGTGATGATCACCTCGTCGCCGGGCTTGAGCCCGAGGGCGATGAGCCCGATGTGGAGGCCGCCGGTGGCGGAGGAGACGGCGAGCACCTCCGGCGCCCCGACGTAGGCGGCGAAGTCCTTCTCGAAGCGCTCGGCCTTGGGGCCGGTGGTGATCCAGCCCGAGCGCAGGGTATCGACGACCTCGTCGATCTCCACCTGGCGGATGGTCGGCCGGGAGAAGGGGAGGAAGGTGTCGCGCTTGACGAAAGCCTTGGTCATGGAGCTCTCCGGTTGGTCATCAACAGATATTTCTCCTGCCGCATCAGGATCGGCCCGGGCGCCAGTCCGTCGCTCTGCATCCTGGGCAGCTTCTCCGCCTCCAGGACCAGATAGACGGTCCGATCGGAATTCCAGACCGGCCTGAACAGCGCCGCGCCAGGAAACCGGCGGGCCCGCTCCTCCGGCGTCAAATGCTGGATCCCGAAGGCCAGCTCCCCCTGGTACTCGACGAGGCCGACGAGCCGCTTCAGGTAGAACGGCAGGGTCTGAGGATAGCAGCGATAGGCGTAGACCTCGTCCTCCGGAGCGAGACGGCCGGCGAGGAAGCGGGCGATCGGCTCCGTGCTCAGCCTCTGGGACGCCCGCGACCCGAGCGAGACGAGGCAGAGTACCAGCAACACCGGACCGGCCGCCAATGCCCCCAGCCTCGGCAGGCTCTCGAAGCTCCCTCGCCGCCAGAGCCAGGCCGAAAGGAGGCAGAGAGCCAGCGTCGGCACGGCGAGGGCGAGAAGGACGGGGATGACGCTGGTCGAGACCTCTCGCACCCGGCCGAGCGAGACCCAGACGAGAGCCGCGGCCAGCACTGCCAGCAGCAGGGCGCCCACCGCGCCACCGGACCGGACCCAGGAGCGGAGGCGCTCGTCCTCCTCATCCGCCGGCAGCGCCGCCAGAGCCAGGGCGATCAGCACGGCGAGCGGCGGGATGGCCGGCAGGATATAGGGCACCAGCTTCGACTGCGAGACCGAGAAGAAGAGGAAGACGAACCCTGCCCAGCAGGCGAGGAAGATCAACCCGGGCCGATCCCGCAGCCGTCCCGTCCCGCGCCGGAAGAGCCGTGCCGCGGCGGGCAGCGCGCCCGACCACGGGAGGAGGCCGACCGCCAGGATGGCGGCGAAGAACCAGAACGGCGCCTGGCGTTTGGCCTCCGAGGTGGCATAGCGCTGCAGGTGCTCGTGGACGAAGTAGAACCAGAGGAAGTCCGGGTTGCGCCGGGCCGCCAGCACGTGCCAGGGGAGGGCGATCGCCAGGAACAGGAGGATGCCGCCGATCCAAGGCACCCGACGCAGGATGGACCATTTCCGGGCGAAGAGGAGGAAAAAGAAAATCACCGCTCCGGGGATGATGATGCCGATCAGCCCCTTGGCGAGCGTCGCCAGCGCCGCCGAGGCGAACATGCCGTACCAGAGGAGCCGCTCCCTTCGCTCCCCCTTCTCCCTCTCCTGGGCCAGCCAGAAGCAGGTCAACGTGGCGCTCAAGAAGAAGGTCAGCGTCATGTCGATGATGGTGGCGCGGGAGAGGGCGACCCACAGCGGTGAGCTGGCGAGCACGACCGCCGAGATCCGCCCCACCCGCGATCCGCCGATGGAGCGGCCGAGCGCCCAGGCGAGCCCCACCCCGGCCAGGCCGAAGAGCGCCCCGGCGAGCCGGCCGAGGACCTCGGGCGGCCCGGGCAGGCTCAAAGCCGCCGCGTTCAGCCAGTAGTAGAGCGGCGGCTTCTCGAAGTAGAGGACGCCGTTCAGGTGGGGTAGGACGAAGTCGCCCCCCGCCAGCATCTCACGCGGGATCTCGGCATAGCGCCCCTCGTCCGGCTCGATCAGCGGATAGGCCCCCAGGCCGGCAAAGAAGACAAGGCAGACGGCGACGGCCAGGATCAGCCGGGCGGGCCATCCCAAAGGCGCTCCAGACGAGCGGGCGGAAGAGACCAGGGACTCGGGCATGAAGAGGTGGATCGCCGGGAGCGGTCGCCGGCGAGCCGGCGGAAATCGGCGGGAAGTGTGTCGCATCGGAGCGGGGAAGACAACCCGGGGCGGCGTGCTCCGCTGTTTGACAGCCCGTATCCAATCGGATACAATTCACCCGTGGTCCACGTGCTTCAGACCGGTGTCTTCTCCAAGTGGCTTTCGCAGCTCCGCGACGCCCGGGCGAAAGCGCGAATCGTTGCTCGCGTGGATGCCGTGCGGCTCGGGCACTTTGGTGACGTGAAGCACCTTGGTGGTGGAGTGGCGGAAATGCGGATCGACGTCGGTGCGGGATACCGGGTCTACTTCGTGCGCCGGCAATCTGCCGTCGTCATCTTGCTCTGCGGCGGCGACAAATCGACACAAGACAAGGACATCGTCCGCGCTCGAACGATGGCGAACGACCTCGGCTAGGAGAACACCATGCCCCTCAAGCTCACAGAATTCGATGCGAGTGCCTACCTCGACAGCGAGGAGGTGATTGCCGAGTACCTCACTGCGGCGCTTGAAGACGGCGACCCCGACGTTTTTCTAACGGCAGTCGGAAACGTCGCAAAGGCTCGCGGAATGACGCAGATCGCGCAGGCCACAGGCCTTGGCCGTGAGAGCCTTTACAAGGCGTTGGCGCCTGGCGCGAGACCAAAGTATGACACTGTTCTGAAGGTTCTTCGGAGCCTGGGAGTCCGGCTCGCGGTGAGCGCGTAGGCAACCGTGGACGGGACCTTTGACGAGAAGGGCGATCCACAGATTGGTGTCAACGACGATTCGTCGCTTCATGCCGGCCGAGCGGTGATCTCCGAAGAGCGAAGAGCCACATCACGGCCTTCCATAGTCTCTCATCACAGCTCGGCAGCACGAGAATCCACGACGTCAGTTCCGGTCGCTCAGGCTCAACGCAGACCGCGAAGCTCCTGTTCGATACGCTCCGCCAGAAAGATTTTCAGGAGCGATTGGTAGGGGACATCGCGCTTGTTGGCAAGCATCTTCAAGTTTTCGAGGAGCGTCTCGGGAAGGCGCAAAGAGATCGTCTGCGTCGACGGCTTGAGCCGGGAGAACATGGTGGGTCTGGCTCGGGTCCAATCCACGTGCTCGGTCGAATCGTGGGTCGCCCAGAACTCCCGCTCTTCATCCTCCGACTCAAACTTCGGGATCGGCTTCAAGCTCTTGCGCTCGGGCATACTCGTACTCCTTCGCTCACGCCGGATCATGTCGCGGGCCGAGATGATCCGCACCTTGTCGCCACGAAGGGTGTAGGCAACGAAGAGGAGACGACCGGCATCCGTTCGCCCCAGAGCATAGTGTCTAAGCTCTGCCCCGGAATGGGGCTCGTCCTCGGCAACGACCAGCGGCCGGTTGAAGAAGACCTGCTCGCTCTCGGCTTGGGATACTCGGTGCCGCAGCCAGTTTTTCTCAGCATTGCCGCCATCCCAATCAAACTCCGTCACATCGGCCCTATCGCCCATGCACCCCTCCACCGGCAGTATACGACCATCGTATACGGCGTCAAGCCAGACTCGGTCTGGTGCTCCCCAAGGCAGAGTTGAGGCGGGGTGGGGCCGGGCCAACCGGCCTTCTGTTATCATTCAAATCCTCGGGAACGTCCTTTTTCACAATGGGCGGGTGTGGTGTGACGGCCCCTTCTCCGACACTGCAATTCCACCGATCCTCCCCCCGGATTGGTCTCAGGAGGTCCTCCAATGCCGATGCACCTGTTCCGACCGCGTGCGGGCTCGCTCCGCTGGTCCCTGGCGAGTCTGCTGCCCCTCCTTCTCCTGGCCCTGCTCTCCGCGGCTCCGGTCTTCGCCAACACCCCGGCGCCGCAGACGGTCACCCTCGCCGGCGACCTGCAGTCCGAGCTGGGCTGCGCCAACGACTGGATGCCCGACTGCGCCGCGACACACCTGAGCTACGACGCCGTGGGCGACGTCTGGCGGGGGACTTTCAACGTCCCGGCCGGCAACTGGCAGTACAAGGTGGCGCTCAACAACGCCTGGACGGAGAACTACGGCGCCAATGCCCAGTCCAACGGCGGCAACATCTCACTCAACCTCGCCTCCCCTGCCAGCGTCAAGTTCTACTATTCGCATGGCACTCACTGGGTGACCAGCAACCAGAACGCGGTCATCGCCACGGCGCCGGGCAGTTACCAGCATTTCCTCGGCTGCGCGGGCGACTGGCAGCCGGACTGTCTGCGCGCCTGGCTGCAGGACCCGGACGGCGATGGCATCTATACCTTCGCCACCCGCTCCATCCCGGCCGGCAACTATGAAATCAAGGTCGCCATCGACGAGAGCTGGACCGTGAACTACGGCGTCGGCGGCGTGTCGAACGGCGCCAACATCCCATTCACTGTGGCCTCGGACTGCGCCGAGACGGTCTTCACCTACGACTCCAACAACCACGTCCTCACCGTCTCGGCGGGTACGGGTGGCGGTGTCACGCAGCCGGGTCACGTCACCATCCCCGGCAGCTTCCAATCCGAGCTGGGGTGCTCGGGCGACTGGCAGGCCGACTGCGCCGTCACCCACTTGGCCTACGACTCGACGGACGGCATCTGGCAGGGGACGTTCAACCTCCCGGCCGGCGGCTGGGAGTACAAGGCCGCCATCAACGACGCGTGGGACGAGAACTACGGCGCCAACGCCACGCCGGGCGGCGCCAACATCGGCCTCAACCTCGCCTCGCCCACGGCGGTGAAGTTCTATTACGATCACGCGACGCACTGGGTGACCAGCAACCGGAACGCGGTCATCGCCACCGTCCCCGGCAGCTTCCAGCATTTCCTGGGCTGTTCCGGCGACTGGCAGCCGGACTGCCTGCGCTCCTGGCTGGAGGACCCGGACGGCGACGGCATCTACACGTTCTCCACCCGGGCCATCCCGCCCGGCAACTACGAGGCCAAGGTCGCGATCCATGAGAGCTGGGACGAGAATTACGGCGCCGGCGGCGTGCCCAACGGCCCGAACATCGCCTTCTCGGTGCCCCAGGCCTGCGTCGAGATGTTCTTCTCCTACAACGCCACCACCCACGTGCTCACCGTGAGCGCCAACGGAGCTCCCAAGGGGAACATCGGCCGGGCTCAAGGCTACTGGGTCACGGCGGACACCATCGCCTGGAACCCCGGCGCCGTGTCGGCGAGCTGGAACGTCTCTCTCCATTACGACCCCAACGGCGGTCTCACCCTCGATGCCGGCGGCGTCTCCGGCGGCTCCACGATCCCGCTGACGTACGATCCGGCCGGCCTCTCGGCCGCCGTGCAGGCGAAGTTCCCGCAGATCGCCGGCTTCCAGGCCTTCCACGTTCCGGCCAGCCATCTCGCCGAGGTGCCCGAGGCCCTGAAAAGCCAGATCGCGGTGGACGCCAAGGACGCCGGCAACGCCTTGGTGGACGCCACCGGCCTCCAGATCCAGGGGGTCCTCGACGACCTCTACACCTACAACGGCGCGCTGGGTGCCACCTTCGGCGCCGGCAACGCGCCGACGCTGCGCGTCTGGGCGCCCACGGCCCGGTCGGTCAACCTCCGCCTGTTCGCAGACTCCAATCCCGCCACGACGTCGACAGCTCAACCCATGACTCTGGACCCGGCGACGGGCGTCTGGAGCGTCACCGGCAATGCGAGCTGGTACGGCAAGTACTACCTCTACGAAGTGAACGTCTTCGTCCGCACCACGGGCCACGTGGAGACGAACCTGGTCACCGATCCCTACTCGGTGAGCCTGTCGATGAACAGCCAGCGCAGCCAGATCGTCAGCCTCGCGGATGCGGCCTGGAAGCCGGCCGGCTGGGACAGCCTCTCGAAGCCGCGGCTGGACGCTCCCGAGGACATCGTCCTCTACGAGCTCCACGTCCGCGACTTCAGTGCCAACGATCCCAGCGTGCCCGCCAACCTCAAGGGCACCTTCAAGGCCTTCACCCTCAATTCCAACGGCATGCGCCACCTGCGCTCGCTGGCGCTGGCCGGCCTCACCCACGTCCACCTGCTGCCGTCGTTCGACATCTCCTCGGTCAACGAGGACAAGTCGACCTGGCAGAGCCCGGCGGGCGACCTCTCGGCCTTCCCGCCCGACTCCACCGAGCAGCAGGCCCGGGTGATGGCCGTGGCGAACGCCGACGGCTTCAACTGGGGCTACGACCCCTGGCACTACACGGTGCCCGAGGGGAGCTACTCCACCAACCCTGACGGCCCGACCCGCATCCTGGAGTTCCGCCAGATGGTGCAGTCGCTCAACCAGAGCGGTCTGCGCGTGGTGATGGACGTCGTCTACAACCACACCACGGCCGCCGGGCAGAACGACCACTCGGTGCTCGACCGCATCGTCCCCGGCTACTACTACCGTCTCAACGGCGACGGCAATATCACGACCAGCTCCTGCTGCCAGGACACCGCCGCCGAATTCAACATGATGGAGAAGCTCCTCGTCGACTCGGTGCTGACCTGGGCGAAGTCCTACAAGGTCGACGGCTTCCGCTTCGACCTCATGAGCTTCCACATGAAGCGCAACATGCTCAAGCTGCGGGCGGCCCTCGACGCTCTCAACGTCGCGACCGACGGCGTGGACGGCAAGAAGATCTACCTCTACGGTGAAGGCTGGAACTTCGGCGAGGTGGGCAACAACGCTCGCGGCGTCAATGCCACGCAGGCCAACATGGCCGGCACGGGCATCGGCACCTTCAGCGACCGTCTGCGCGACGGCGTGCGCGGCGGCGGCCCCTTCAGCGGCCTTCAGGAGCAGGGCTTCCTGACCGGCCTCTATACCGACCCGAACGCCACCAACCAGGGCTCCTCGTCCGACCAGCTCAACAAGCTGCTGCTGGAGAGCGATTGGGTGAAGACCGGCCTGGCCGGCGCCCTCGCCAGCTACCAGCTCGTGGACCGCAACGGCAACCTGGTGACGGCCAGCCAGATCGACTACAACGGCCAGCCGGCCGGCTACACCGCGGACCCGCAGGAGGTCATCAGCTACATCGAAGCCCACGACAACGAGACGCTCTTCGACACCATCCAGGAGAAGGCCGCTCCGGCGGACACCCTGGCCGACCGGGTGCGGATGCAGAACCTCGGGATGAGCATCCTCGGCTTCGGGCAGGGCATTCCTTTCTACCACGCAGGCGTCGAGCTGCTGCGCTCCAAGTCCATGGACCGCAACAGCTACAACTCCGGCGACTGGTTCAACAAGCTCGACTTCACCTACGACGCCAACAGCTGGGGCGTGGGCCTGCCGCAGGCGGGGGACAACCAGTCCAACTGGCCGCTCCTGCAGCCGCTGCTGGCCAACCCGGCGTTGAAGCCCGGCCGCAACGACATCCTCACCGCCTATGCCCACTTCCTCGAGACCCTGGCCATCCGCCGGAGCACGCCGCTCTTCCGGCTGCGCACGGGCGACGAGGTGAAGAACCGGGTACGCTTCTACAACGCTGGCCCGAGCCAGATCCCCGGCCTCATCGTGATGAGCGTCGCGGACCCGGACGGCGGCGTCGACCGCGGGCACAACCTGCTGGCGGTGGTGATCAATGCCGGCAAGGCCACGCAGGCCTACGCCAACGCCGCCTTCGTGGGCAAGGCGCTGAAGCTCCATCCGTTCCAGATGATCTCGCTCGACGCGGCGGAACGCTCCGCCACCTTCACCAGCGGCTCCGGCTCGTTCTCGGTCCCGGGCCGCACGGCGGCGGTCTTCTGGGCGAACCGGCCGGCGACGGAGCAGATCGGTCTGCTGATCCAGGACGTCGACAACCTGATGACGGCAGGCAAGCTCACCAGCGGTCGTGGCACCGCCCTCAGGGCGAAGCTCCAGGCGGCCCAGCAGCAGGCGCAGGCGGGCCATGCCACGCCGGCCTCCAGCCAGCTCTCGGCTTTCATCAACCAGGTGCAGGTCTTCGCCGGCCAGGGCTTTCTCTCCCAAGACGACGCCGACGCGCTGGCCACGAACGCGTATCAGGCGATCGGGCAGTTGTTCCTGTAGGTCGCGGTATCGCCGCATCTCATCGGCCGCCGTCCCCTCGCCGGGGGCGGCGGCTTTGTTTTGGGGCGGGGGAGGATAGGATCATCCCATGCCGTCGGTCTCCTTCCCCTTCCGCCCCTGGGTGCGGAGCACCAGCCGGCGGGCTCTCTTATGGGGTGTGGCCGTGGTGATCGTGATCGGCGCGTTCTTCTTCTTCCTGCGCTCGGGCGATCGGGAATCGTGGGGACGGGCGTTCGGGGTGCTGCTGGCCTACAGCCTGCTGTTCTGGGTGACGCTGATCAAGATCTGGTGGACGGCGGGGAGGCCGGCGGTGCTGCTCGACGAGGACTCCTTCTCCTATCAGCCGCTCCACACCTTCCGCCCCCGCCGCGTGCCGTTCGCCCGGGTCCTCGCCTGCAACCCCCGCCCGGGCACCGAGGCCCTGCGCTTCGTGGTCGAGAAGAACGACGTGGCCCGCGAGCTCTTCCTCAACCTGGCGGTGGTCAAGGGCCAGCACCGGTTCCTGGACCTGCTGGGCGAGCGGCTGGTGGCAGCCGGCCTCGCCCCCGTCGCCGGCCGGCCCCACGCCTGGCGCCGGCCGGATTGGGAGGACCCGGGGATCATGGCCGGTCCCCACGTCTGACTCCCCGCCACCAGACTCGCGTTCAGTCCCCCGCCCCGATCTGCCGGGCCACCTTCTTCGGGTGCTCGGCCACGGCCGCGGCGAAGGCGCGGTCCAGCCGGCCGTCCACGCGGACGAGGGTCAGCTCGTCTTTGTCCAGCGCCACCACGAAGAGATTGCTCAGCCCCCCGTCGCCGGTGTTGTGCAGGAACACCCAGGAACGCTCGTTCGCCTCCCGGGTGTGGACGGCCAGGGTCCAGCCGGCGCGGGCGAGGTCGCGCTCGAAGCCGGTCTCCCTCTCGAAGCGATCCAGGTTCGGCAGCGACTTGACCCGGTAGGAGGCCACCTCCACTCGCCTGATCTCGTTGACGATCTGCCGGCCCTCGCCGGCGTCGGGCACCATGCGCAGGAGGCCGTGGATGAGGCCCATGGAGATGCGCCCGAGGCGGATGTGCTCCTCCGGCTCGAAGCGAGCCTCGGGGATGAGGCGCTCGATCTCCCAGCGCACCGCGTCGACGGAGGGGGCGCCCGCGCAGCCCACGGCCAGGGCGGCCAGGGCGGAGACGGCCAGCAGGCCGAGGAACGGGACGGTATGGCGGTTCATGGTCGAAACCTCCTGAAGAGACTGGATCTCACTGCGACTTCTTGCCTTTGGACGGGACCTTCTCGAGCTGCGGCACGTGGAATTTTTGGCCGATGCGGCCGAGCTGGGCCGGGTCGATGCGGCCGGCGATGTTGATCACCGCCGCCTCTTCGCCGGGCTGGAAGCTGAGCACGGTCAGTCCCACGATCTGGCCGCCGTCCTCTTTTATATAGATGTAGGTCTCCTCGCCCTTCTCGCGGACCCGCACGCTGGCCTTCCAGCCCCGCTCCTCCAGCCAGTGGACGGCGCGGTTGATCTTCGTCTTGATCGCCTCGGCGTCGGCCCCCTTGAGGGGGAGGACCTGGACGTTGATCGACTGCAGGCCGGCCATGACCTGCGAGAACTCCGGGTCGTCCTTCGTGGCCGCCGCGACCAGCCGCAACACGGCCCCGTTCAGGTTGATCTCCGTCGAGAGCTGGTCGTTGGGGAACAGGTTCAGCTCGTCGAGAGGCACGAACCCGGGCTGAGCCGCGGGGGGCTTCTCGGCCCGCGCGGCGGTGCCCGCCAGGAGGAGGACGAGGGCGAGGCCCGGAATGATGAGCTTGCGCATATTGGGCTCCTTCTAAGGCTGCTCGCCGCGAGCGGGGACGGGCGGCTCCAGGGCCGCGTCAATCGCATCGGTGGAGAGGCTCAGCGACTGGGTGATGCTGCGGGCGGCGGGGAGCACGACGCGCCGGGCGAGCACCTCGTCCCGCACGTCGAGCCCGGTCCGCCGGCTCACCCTCCCGAGCAGGGCCAGGGCATAGCGCGCCTGCTCTGTCGCCTGGGCGATCTCGGTGGCGCGTCGATGCTGCTGCTGGGAGCGGATGAAGAGGGCTCCGCCGCCGAGGGAGAAGGCGAGCAGGGCCGCCGCCGCTGCGATACGGAAGGGCAGGCCGGTGCGTCGCCGGGAGAGGGGCAGACGGAACGGCACCACCTCGGCGCCCTGGTGGCGCGCTCGCTCCACGATCTCCGGCGGGCAGTCGAGCCGGGGGAGCGAGCGCAGCTCGCGTTGGATCCTCTCGGCCAAGGCCAGCTCGGCGGCGCAGGCGGGGCAGCTCTCCAGATGGGACCGCAGGCGGGCCGCCGCGGCCGGCGCGAGATCGCCGTCCACGTAGGGTTCGAGGAGGTCGAGCGCAGTATCGCAGGTAAAATCGCAGGTCAGGGTGTCGTCGATTCGATTCATGATTTTGTCTCCCGAAGCTGCTCGCGCAGCTTCTTGCGGCCGCGGTGGAGATGGACCCGCACCGTGACCTCGGGGATGCCGAGCGCCTCGCCGATCTCCCGGTGAGCCAGTCCCTCCACCTCGCGCAGGATGATGACGCTCTTGTAGGGCTCGCCGAGCTCGGCCAGGGCCGCGAGCAGGCGGCGGCGGAAGTCCGCGGCTTCGGCTTGGGCTTGCGGATCGGGCTCGGCGGTGGCCAGCTCCTGCGTCTCCTCCTCGTCGAGGCTCGTCGCCATGCTCCGCGTGGCGTCCGACCTGCGGCGCCGCAGCAGGTCGTAGCACGCGTTGCGGGTCACCCGCAGCAGCCAGGAGCCGAGGCGCTCCTCGTCCACGCCGTCCTGGTGGCGCCAGAGACGGAGCAGCACCTCCTGGGTCACGTCCTCCGCCTCCTCCCGGTTGGAGAGCAGGTAACGGGCGAAGGAGTAGACCCGGCGGCGGTACGCGCGAGCGGTGTCGTCGAAAGCCGTCAGCATCCAGAGGGGAAGACGAAGCGAGAGGCCCGAACGTTTCAGTGAACCCGGGGGAAGTTGGCATGCACCGCGGGGAAGCGGTCATTCCCCGCAGTCGATGTCGCAAGTGCTGCGGGGAAAATCGTTTTCCCCAGGGGAAGCTGCCATGCACCACAGTCAATGCCGCAAGTGCTGTGGGGAAGCCGCCATGCACCGTGGTTCATGGCGAAAGTACCGTGGGAGCGGGGCATTCCCCATAGGGAAGGGGACAAGTACAGCAGGGAACGGCGGATTCCCCGGAGCTTATCAAGCAAGTACTGTGGAGAATGAGCCGCTCCCCGTGGGGCGCGTCAACTTCCCCAGGGGAGCGAGCCGTTCACCCCGGGAGGCGCCGTCATCCCCTTTCAAGCCGTCCGCGGGCCGCCGAGGAGCCGTGCCGGCAGGAACAACAGCGCCTTCAAGAAGGAGAAGACCGCCTCCAGGGTGATCCCCACCAGCCGGAACGGCAGCGACAGGAGCCAGATGAACGGGTAGAGGATCAGCGCCAGCAGGGCCAGCGGCCAGGAGACGACGAGCAGGAGCAGCCAGACGAGGAGCTTGAGCATCGCGGGGAGCCTCCTTCGCTCCCTGAGCTGCAATACGTGCGCGACCGGCTGGAGGTTGCTTGGGACGCGAGCCGGCCTCCCACCTCCCAATCCTACTCCGAAAGGCCGTTTTGGCGCTTCGCGACCCTAGCCCAGGGCTGAGGCCGAAGGCCGATGCCCTGGGTCCGTTCTCCCGGCCCGTTGGCCGGATAGGGCCAACCCCCTAGCGCCGAGAGTGTCCGGATGTAATGCGCTCCAGAAGGGGGCGTATAAGCCACCAGCCTTATCCACCCTCCTCGGGCGTATAAGCCTCCGCCTCAGTCAGGGCCCGATTTCGCTGTAGGTGACTGATTTACTGCAACTTACCTCTCCCCGATCCGCCGGTGCCTGGAATGCATATCGCTACCGGCTATCATTCCTGGAGCCGGTCCCGTGGGACGCTTATCCGAACGCCCATGCGCGCCCCTGTCCTGTCAACTCCAGTCCTTCCAAGCATAGAGGTCCGGATCCGGATTGAGGCGCGCCATCGATAGGGCGACCCTGAATCGCCCCCCACCGGCGCATGTTTACGCTCGGCACGCGCGGTATTGACGAGGATTCGGAAGCAGCGTAGGATAGCTACGTCCTGAAGAATGAACGACCTATAGCCCGGTCGCCATACGATCTGGGAGGGCAGCCGCCAGACGCTAAGCAATCTGGCATTGGGGACGGAGAAGTTCAGCTAGGCTGTTGGGCGACGAGGCGAGTTATGAGTACAGGGCAACTCTTCATAATTTGGTGGTTCCTTTTCGGAATTGCGGGAGCGGCACTTCTGAGCCGTTTCAGCAAGGCGGGGATTGGCTGCCTCCTTGGGGTGTTAGGCCCAATTGGTTGCTTCGTCGCATTCCGAATGCGCAGAGCAGCGCTCGCCGCTGAGATAACGCCGGAAAGCTCGCTATGTGGCGCCCGCTTACTGATGTTTAAACCGTTTTCGCGCATAGGATATGTAGTTGCGGGCATTGTATCCATTCTTCTCTCCTATCTTGCCCTCACCTTTGCAGCCAATCACAATCACACGTTCATCGTGCCGCTAGCCGGATTGTCTGCGCTGGGTCTCGCGTTATTTGGACTCGACGAACTGTCCCACGCCGCATTTCCAGACCCCGTAGCCGGAGCCTTTGAGAATGGAATTCTGCTCGGTCGGACTTTCATCCATTGGAAGGATCTTCAGAGCGTTGACTACAGTACTGCCTTGGTGGGGTCTGAAGCTGGGAAGCGCTTGCAGCACACATGGGTATTTCATAGGCAAGACGGGACACGCGAGCTTTTGAACGAGACATCGGGATACATAAAAATAGATGACTTCAATCAGCTGCTCAAAGATAAAGTCGTCAACTTTCGCCGTATATTGGGGTAGGTGTAGCATTTATTCAGCATGATAAAGCAGAATGGTAACGTGCACTGGAGCCCTGTTCATCCGCGCTGCGCCCAACTCGGCGCCAGCAGTCGGACGGTTGGCTTCGCCGTCCGCTGCTGAGGCGCAAGAGCGTTGGGCGGGAGCATCTGAATGAGATTAACCCAGGAGGCTATTCGGCATGAACCCTAACGTGGCTTCGGCTGTGATTGGCGCCGTCGCGGCGTTTGTCGTAGCTATTCTGACAGTAATCCTTGCAAGGTTGAGTGACATACGAACTGAGCGCAAGAAAATCAAGGATGACTATCTCAACCCGTTGCGGCTGTTTGTTGAGGAAGTGCACTACCGCATCGAAGACATGTTTCGCTTTCCGGAGAACAGGACTCTACTTGCGGGTCCAGGAACTGCGGAAGTCTCGCGTCAACCGGCCGAATGGTTCAACAGTCACGGCTGCTACTTCGCTTCGTCATGCTACCTCACTGCCTGCCTGTTTGCTGCCATGGGGCGAGTACGTGGAGGAATACCCTACCTTCGCCTGAAACGAGAAGCGGATACAGAGTTGCTGACACGCATACTGACCGTCAGCCACGAGTTTCTCGATGATCTCGGTATCTTTTACGTGATCCAACACAGTATTGGCGAACAAATGTGGGACCACGCCGCAAATCGGGTTATCACGTACCGAAGTTTCTGCGAAGCGCTCCAGGATACGGTGCGCCGGGTCTGGTTCGACAGGCTGCTGCAATTCTATATGGATGTCGGCAAGGGTGGCCGCCTCGAACAACTGCGGCGCGCGCAGGGAGCACTTGAGACACTTTCGCGGCTCCTCGACGGTGGCGCAGCCATTGAAGCCAGAAAACGCGCAGAGGAATCGCGGTGGAAGTCGGGCACACCACGGCCACAACTCTCGACAGCCTGAAGTGCTCATACGGTGCGTAAGGCTATTAGGTATAGGCAGTAGTAATTAGCTTAAGGAGCACCATCTAGAGAATGGTCGCGGAGGCGTTACGCCCAACTAATGCGCTGCACCGGACGGCAACCGCGCTCTGCGCGCTTGCCGCGCGGTGAGCTTTCAAGCCGTTATCCCGCCATGGTCGGCCGACTTGAGCGGTCGGACAGAGGTTGCAGATGGGACCTGATGAACAAGCCGTCCGTGAGGTGCATTCGGCCTGGATCGACGCCGTCAACGCCGGCGATCTTGCCTGCTTGCTCACCTTGATGGCGGACGATGTCGTATTTCTCAATCCGGGGCGAGCGCCGGTCGGGCGGGATGGATTTTCCGCCGGCTTCTCGGCCGCCCACAAACAAGCTCGGATCCGTTGCATCAGTGAATTGGAAGAGGTCGTGGTCGTCGGCGAAGTCGCCTACACGCGGAGCCGGGACGCGTTGACCTTCACCCCGCGCTCCGGCGGAGACGCGACGCAACTCGCCGGTCATCGGATGACGGTATACCGCAAACAACAAGAGAGCCGCTGGCTCCTGGCCCGCGATGCCCACACGTTGTCCCCGGTGGAGAAGTGAGGTCATGAGATTGCCGTGCGGCGAGCGGGATAACCACGCATTGCAACGGACCGGCCGGGCGGAACGGTCCTTGTGATACAACGCGGCTCGGCGCCCGGCCGGCCGTTGAATGCTGATTCCGTTCGCCGTCGGGCGGGAGGACTTCAGCCTCGAGCCGCCCGGGTGCTCTACCGGGGTTGCCCGAGAACGGCTCCGTGGAGCTTCCCGTCGCCAGCCGGCACGCCCCGTCGCCTGGCGCTCCGGTCGTGTTAGTCTAGTTCCTGTCCTGGGGTCTGTAAGTAGCTGCAAAGGAAGGAGTTAAATACGCATTCGGGCTGGCTTTTTCTGCGCCAGGTATCTAGAATCGAAGTCGCCAAACCGTGATCCTGGAACCTTCACCCAGAAAGAGAGGCCA
>DATARR010000048.1:0-152129 GCA_036264085.1 Thermoanaerobaculia bacterium
CTTGGAGCGGGTGGTGATCCGGCACTGCATTCCACTACCCGGTCCGAAGGGACGCCCGGCTATCTTTTGCGTGGGGGGCGTCCTCTCCCCGATCCCCTGTTGGGCTCATCTTTCGGAGGAAGCCTACCGCCAGCGCGTCGCCTCTCTGGGAGAGGACATTGAAGCCGAAGCCGCCGTCGCAAGAGAAGCGGCGGGGACCCGGGTCGTAGGCGTCGAAGCCATCCTGTCCCGGGATCCTCTCTACCGTCCCGAAAAGCTCGCCCGCTCGCCAGCGCCGCGGGTGCATGCCGCCACCCAGGCAGCGCGCAAGGCGTTCTACGAGGCTTACTCCTGGTTCGTGGGAGCCTTCCGCGATGCTGCCGAGAAACTGCGTCGAGGAGATCGAGCCGCCCCCTTCCCCGCCGGCAGCTTCCCGCCGGCCTTGCCCTTCGTCGCCGGATAGGTAAACCAGGACGCGATCTTTGACTGATGTGCCGCCCGCCGAGGCCACTGTCGTGAGCGTGCTCGCTCGCAGGGGAGGAGGTGTGTCCGAAACTTTCTGAAAATGAGGCTCGGAAGGTGCTCGGGATTTTGAATCGACGCCTCAGGAGTAAGGGAACGGCAAGGGCGATCTTATCGAGGCGATCTTCTTCTACAGACCTCTGACACTTATTCTGGACCACTTATTCTGGACAGTGCCACCGCCTGCGAGGCTCTCCGAGCCGCCAGCGCGATCGGCAGGCCGATGAAGAACATGTGCACGAAGAGGCCGGTGGCCAGGACGAGGGGCGGGAAGGATAATTTGCGAGGAAACGCGGAGAGAGGTACGACGACGAGGTTCATCACCGCGTAGATGCCGGCGCCGTAGAGCACGCCCGCGAGGACGGCGTGCTGGATGAGGAATGGGAGCCGCCGGCTGGCGAGGTAGAAGAGGGCTGCCGCCGAGAAGGCGATGAAGAAGTGGAGGAGGAGCCCCAGGGCCGCCGTGGGGAGACCCCCATCGAAGGCCGCCGCGCCGAGGAGCCCGCTGGCGACCGACTGGAGGACGCGAATGGGGGGAACGCCGCGGTATAAGGCCGAGAACACGATCGCATAGGTGATGTCGAGCGCTCCGGCGATGGCGCCGCCGGCGAGGATGGCGAAGGCAGCAGGGTTACGGCGCATCCGTGATCCTCCTCTGCGATGAAGCCCGCGACTGCTTTCGGGGAGCCTATGCCGATCGTGGAGCCTGGTCAATCAGGCAAGCCTGCCCAGGCACCCCGAAAGGTCCGGTACAATCCCGCCATCTCATCTGAGGAGAAGGAAGCGATGCACGTCGGGATTGATCTCGGGACCACCAACTCCGTTCTCGCCACCTTCGACGGCGACGCCATGACCGTGGTGCCCAACGGTCAGGGCGAGGTGCTGACGCCATCCGTGGTGCGGATCGACGGTCGCGGCGCCGAGCTGGTGGGGCGGCGCGCTTTCCGCTTTCTGGAGACGGACCCGGGGAACACGCGGGGAGAGTTCAAGCGGCTCATGGGGACCGAGGAGCGGCTGCGCTTCGAGGCCTCCGGCCGGTCGTTCCTCCCCGAGGAGCTGTCCGCCAAGGTGCTCGCCTCGCTGCTGGCCGACGCCGAGGCGGTGCTCGGCTACCGGCCGGCGGCGGCCGTGGTCTCCACTCCGGCCCTCTTCGAGCTGCCCCAGAACCATGCCACGATGAAGGCGGGCAAGCTCGCGGGCCTCGCCGAGGTGACGCTCATCCAGGAGCCCATCGCCAGCGCCATTGCCGCCGGCTGGCGGGTGGACGCGGAGGGGTTCTGGCTGGTCTACGACCTCGGCGGCGGCACGCTCGACGTCTCGCTGCTGGAGACGCGCGACGGCTGGCTGCGGGTGGTCGACCACGGCGGCGACAACTTCCTGGGCGGCAAGGACTTCGACAGCGCGCTCACCGACTGGGCCGCGGTCCGCCTGGCCGCGGAGACGGGCCTGCCGCCCCTCTCCCGGACGGACCCGGCGCACCGGCGACGTTTAAGCAAGCTCAAGGCGGCCTGCGAGCAGGCGAAGATCGACCTGTCGCGCCTGGAGCGCACATCGATCGTCTGCGCCGAGGTCTTCTCCGATCCGCAGGGACATCCGGTGGACGCCGACCTGCCGGTGAGTCGCGCCGAGCTGGAGGGGCTGGTGATGCCGCTGGTCGAGCGCAGCCTGGACGTCTGCCGGTCGGTGCTGGAGAAGAACCGGCTGGGCCCGGACGCCGTGGGCCGGGTGGTCTTCGTGGGCGGCCCGACGCTGATGCCGGCGCTGCGGCAGCGGGTGGGCGGTTTCTTCGGCGGCCGGATGGCGGAGGGGATCGACCCGATGACCATCGTGGCCCGCGGCGCGGCCCTCTATGCCGCCACCGTGGGGCTGGAGGCGCGGCCGGCGGCGCCGGTGCTCCCCACCGGCCTGGTGGTGCGGATGGAGCATCCGGCGGTGACGGCGGACACGGAGCCGTTCATGGTCGGGCGCTTCCTGCCGGAGAGGGGGGAGCAGCTGCCCGTCCGGGTGCGGATCGCGCGCGAGGACGGGGGCTTCGAGAGCGGGGACGTGGAGGTGAGCGGCGAAGGGGCGTTCGTGATTCAGGTCCGCCTGGAGCGGCACCGCCAGAACCGCTTCCGGCTCTCCGCCTGGGGTGCCGGGGGCCGCGAGGTCGCGTTGCGCTCGCCGGAGATCGCCATCGTCCACGGCGTCTCGATCGCCGATCCGCCGCTCGCCCGCAGCGTCGGCGTGGCGCGGTCGGACGACACGGTCCTGGTCTATTTCGAGAAGGGCACGCCCCTGCCGGCGCGGCGCACGGCGATCCACAAGACGGTGCAGCGGGTGCCGGCCGGCAGCGCCGAGGACGCGCTGGCCATCCCCGTGATCCAGGGGGAGTTTTCCCGCGCCCACCTCAACCGGCTCATCGGCAGTCTCCAGATCCAGGGCGGGCGGCTGAAGCGGAACCTGCCGGCGGGCTCGCGGGTGGAGGTCACGCTCCAACTCGACCGCTCGGGGCAGCTCCACGCCCGGGCCGACCTGCCGGAGGTGGGGGAGAGCTTCGAGGACGTGGTCCACGTGCTCGTGCCCACGGCCTCGCCCGAGGTGCTGGAGAAGGAGCTGGAGGCGACGCAGCAGCGGGTGGCCGAGGTACGGCGGCGGGGCTTCGCGAGCGGCCGGCCCGCCCTGGTGCGGACGATGAAGGGCGCCGCGGACCTCCTGGCCGAGGCGCGCGCCGGGCTGGAGGCGGCGCGCGGCGGCGACGCCGACGCCGCGGCGCGAGTCCATCGCCTTCTCCTCGACCTCGACGGCGCCCTGGAGCAGACCGAGACGGAGCTCGACTGGCCCACCCTGGAGTCCGAGTCGAGCGAAGAGATCGAGAGCGCCCTCTCCTGGATCTGGGACTTCGGCACGCCGGCCGAGCGGCAGCTCTGCGACAGTGCCCTGGCCGCCGTGGCCGAAGCCCGGCAGAGCCGGGACGCCGCCGCCCTCGACCGTCAGGTGCGGGTGCTGCGCTCGCTGAGCCATGCCGCCTTCGTGCGGGACCCCAAGTCCGTCTTCCGCGTTTTCGACTGGTACCAGGGCCGCGCCGCCGAGGCCACGGACCCGCGGCAGGCCCAGGCCCTCGTGGAGCAGGGGCGCAGGCTCGCGAAGAAGGGGGATGCGGAGGGGCTGCGGCAGGTCAACCGGCAGCTCGGCGAGCTGTTCCCGGGCACGGCGGACGACCGCCGGCGCAGCTTCGGCTCGGGGGTGCGCTGATGGCCGATCCCGGCGCCGAGTGCGAGAACCACCTGCAGCGGCATCTCGCCAACCCTTTCCTCGTCCTGGAGCTGGCGCCGGACGCCGGCCGCGACGAGCTGGAGCGCCAGGGCGCGAAGCTGCTGGCCCTGCTCGCCGCCGGAGTCGCGGACGCCGCCTCCTACTCGTCGCCGCTGGGCCTGCGGGAGCGCACCTCCGAGATGGTGCGGGCGGCGCTGGCCGAGCTGCGCGATCCCGCCCGCCGGCTGTTTCATGAGTGGTGGGCTCGGGGGCTCGCCGGGCAGCTCCCGGCTGCCGCGCCGCCGCGGCCTCCCCTTCCGGAGTAGCTGGCCGTGGTGCTGATCGTCCCCATCGGCCCCCTCGTCTGGGTTCTGGTCTGGGCCTTCCGCGCCTTGAGCGGGAAGAAGGCGGTTGGGACCGTGTCCTCGCCGGGCTTCAGGCTGACGGCCTCGCTGGGTCACGTCGTGCTGTTCATTTTCGTCTACCTGCCCCTGGCCCTTACCGTAACGATTTTCGTTAGCGACACCACGCGTTCAGAGCCCCTCACCTGGCTGGCGTTCATCGCGATGATGCTCGTGCTCGGTCCGGGTCCGCGCTGGCTGGCGTGGCGCCTGCTGGGGCCGTTCGGCCTGGCCGGGCTCGGCCGCGTCTGTCTCTGGCTGGCGCCTTTTGGATTGCTCGAGACCTTCCGCGGCAACCTTGCCTTCTTCGCCTCGGCCTACGGCGGCAAGCCCGGGCGGGAGAGCCGGACGGCGAGCTGGTGGCTTCTCTTCGCCGCGGCTCTGGACGGCGAGGCACAGGGCAGCCCGCGGCAGACGGAACAACTGCTGGAGATGCTGGATCCGGCGACGGCCGGGCGGTTGCCGTGGCGGCTGGGCAGCCAAGGGATCGAGCTGCTGGCCTGGCCGGCGATCGAGCGGGGCGCCTGGGAGGAGGCCGGCCGCCGGCTGGCTCCCGGCCATGGCCGGGGCGTGCGCCTGTTGCGCCGCCTGGCGGCGATCCATGGCGGCCAGGCTTCTCCTTCCGCCGTTCTATGGCTGCTGTGGCTCCGCGCCCCGGAGCGCCGGCGGACGCTCCCCCTCGTCCGCTCCGCCCTGAAGCCGGCAGAGCCCGCGCCGCGGCCGGTGGAGAGGCTGGGACCGAGGCGAATCCAGGCGACTGGCGAAGACGATCCCTTCCGCCGCCATCTGGAGCTGCTGGCGGCGGCCGCGGCCGGGCAGCCGGTGCGGCCGGCCAGGGTGCAGGCGCTGGCCGACCGCTGGGAGGCCGAGCTCGGTGCGGACGCCCAACTGCGATTGATGGTCCGTGGGGCGGAGCTGGGCGTGACGGACGTCCAGACGGTGGTCGCCGCGTTGCCGCCGTCGATCGCGTCCGAGCTGGAGGCTCTCGCTGAGGCCGCCGAGGGTCCCTGGCCCGCGCCGCGCCGTCCGGAGAGCCTCGCCGCGCAGGTCCGGCGGCGGCGCCTCGATCGCCTCTTCGCCGCGGTCCAGACCGAGGTCGAGCCCTTCCTCGGCCATGACCTCAAAGATTTTCCGCGCAAGCTGGACGCTCCTCTGGTCGAAGTGGAGCGCTGGCTCCGGTTCCGGCGCAGCCTGCGGCGGCTCCTGGAGTCCGAAGCCGAGGCCCTGCCCACGGCCTGGCACAACGGCCTGCGCCTCGCGGCCTGCAACTGGCCCGTCTACCTACTGCGAACCTACGGCCCGGATGCCCACTGGGCCTGCCGGGAGATGTCCCGTTGGTGCGAGGGGCTGGCGCGGCAGGTGGGCGACGCGGAGATCGCCAAGCTCAGCCACGGCAATGCGCGGATCGGGTAGGCGACCGCTCAGAACAGATCGTGGCCCGGCCACCGCTGCACTTGCTGCACCGCTTTCCACATCGCGGCGTCCAGCTCGCTGGTCAAACCGTCCGCATCCTTCGGCCGGAGATTGAAGAACGCGACCCAGGTCAGCCCATTGCCGGCCCTCACCATGAGCGTGGTGGTGCCGTCGAGCGAGCCGGTATGCCACCAGTTCGCGTCGCCTCCCTCGGGCCGCACCTGCCAGCCCATGCCATACCAGTTGTCGCTGCCTTGCCACGGCGGCGGCGCGGGACGGGCGATCATCTGCTGGATCGACGCGGGATGCAGGATCTGCGGGTGATGATTCCGGCCGTCGACCGCGTCGATGAAACGCGCCATGTCGGTCGCCGAGGCGATCCATCCGCCGTGTGAGTCCATGGCCTCGATGAACCAGCCGCCATAGGGCCAGGGCACCTGGGCCGGGCCGTTCGGAAAGACGGACTGCGCCAGGCCGATCCCCGGAAATCCGTAATAATGGACCTCCCGGGGCGCGCGCTCCTGGAGCCGCGTGTGGCCGAGGCGCATGGCGGTCACGCCGGCCGGGCGCAGGATCCGGGTCCTGACGAACTCCTCGTAGCCCTGGCCCGTCGTCTTCTCGATGATCCGGCCGAGCACGCAATAGCCGAAGTTTGAATAGGCGTAGTGAGCTCCGGGATTGGATTGCAAGGGTTTTTCCAGCATGTAGCGGACGATCGTTTCGGCGCTGGCCGGCGGCGGAACCCCCATGGCGGCGGCGATCTCGCGCGATTGAAACATGGGGTCGAAGCTCTTTTCGGGGTCCCAGCCTCCCGTGTGCTGCAGGAGCTGGCGAATGGTGATCCGGTGGAGCGCCGGATTGACGTGGGCGCCGGGCCGCGGCTTGAGGTCCCGGAGCAGCTCGAAGGCCTTGTCGTCGAGCCGCAGCCGGCCCTCCTCCGCGAGCTTGAGAATGGCGGCGGCGGTGAGCGATTTGGACAGGCTGGCGATGCGGAAGAGCGAGTCCGGCTCGACGGCCACCCGGCTCTCGCGGTCGGCCCAGCCGTAACCCCGGGCCAGGACCAGCCGGCCCTCCTTGACGACCGCGACGGAGCCGCCGGGGATCCGCCATTTCGCCATGAGGTCCGTGACGATGCGATCGAAGCTCGCCAGCTCCGGGACCGGCTTCCCGGTCATGGGGATCTCCGCCTCGCGACGGCCCGGCGCGCTGCTCGCCAGGAGCGGAACCAGAACGGCCAAAGCGGCCAGGAGAGCGGCTCGTCCAGCTCGGTTTAGGATCATGGATTCGATCTCCCCAGCTCCTGATAAACCTTGCGGATCACCTCGGCGCTGTAGGTCCGCTCGAGCCGCCGCACCGTGAAATGGCCGCGGGCCAGGTCCTGATAATGATCGATGAAGAGGACGTTGATCGCCGCTCCGCCCACCGCTCCCAGGACGGGGACGGCCTGGGCCGCCACTTTTTCCGAAACGGTCACGCCGTAACGCGCGGCGATCGTGGTCACGAAGCGGACCAGGGCCGGCGTGCCCTCCCGCACGGCTCCCCGCTCCGCCAGCACCTGGGCCAGCTCCTTGATCGTGGCGGAGAGAGCGAGCCGGATGGCATAGTAGCCGGTCTCGCCCGCAGTATCCGCCGGGTTCGCGCGCGACGGCCCGCCGAGGGCGAACACCTGCAGGCAGGACAGCCGGGCCTCCGGCGACCGCAGGTCCTCACCCTGGCTGCGGGCGATGTCCGCGATGGAGCGCAGCATGGCGGTCGTGGAGACCGGCAGCTCGACCGCGAGCCCCGCCAGACCGAACGCGCCGCCCACGGCTCCCGAGGCCGCGGTGAAGACCTTGTGCCGCCGGTCGTGCGCTTTCGATCCCGGCGGCTTGCTCCGGCTCAGGCTGCGGATGGCGACGTCGAGGGCCTTCTCGATCGAGCTCTGGGCGACGGTGTGCACCCGTCCCTGGAGCCCGGACGGCAGCCGCACCAGGGCGAGCTCGATGGGCCTGCCCAGGGCGGCGATCATCCGGGCCGTGAGCCGGGGGTTTTCCAATAGGTCGTGCGCCTGCTGGAGCTGGCGGAGGTCGGCATCGGAGATCGTCATGGGCCGCAGTCTACCCGGGACTCCTGCCGTCAAGCCACCGCCGCCGGCCGGGCGGTCCGGTCGGGCTGCCGGATGGCCTTCACGGCCTCCTGCAACGTGGCCACGACCTCGTCGGCTCCTGCCGCCGCCAGACGCCGGCGGAACCGCTCGGCCTCGGCCCGCAGGTCCCAGAGCCCGACGACGATCCGCAGCCCCGGGAAGTGGGCCCGCAGGTCGCGGCAGACCTCGCGGGCCTGGGTGTAGGCGAACGGCGCGAGCGCCGAGATGAAGACCTGCTCAGGCCTCGCCTCGGCCAGCCGGCGCAGCACCTCCGTGCGCGACAGGTCGTGCTCCAGCACCGTCGCCGTGCCGCCGCGCACCGCGAGCTGCGCGAACATGTGGCCGGCCAGCTCGTCGGCCGTGTCGTGGGCGGGCACGCAGACCAGCCGTGCCGGCTCGACCGCGGCCAGCTCGCGGCCCAGGCTGCCGTCCTCGGCGATCCGGCCGGCCAGCTCCTCGATCCAGTCGCGCACCGTGGTGTCGATGAACTCCTCCCGCTCCGGGGAGAGCTCGCCGCGATGCCGGTCGCGCTCCGCCAGGATGAGGGCCGGGATGAGCACGCCGTCGTAGAGCTCGGCGACCGTCTTCTCCTTGAGGCTCGCCTCCAGCACCGCCCCGACCTCGACGGGGTCCATCACCAGCAGCCGCTGGTAGATCTGGGCCTCCAGCGATAGCGGCGGCTCGTCGCCCAGCAGCACGCTCAAGAAATGGAGCTGGGACACGTAGCGGCCGATCACCACCAGGCAGACCGTGAGCGGCGTCGCCAGCAGCAGGCCGACCGGACCCCAGAGCCAGGTCCAGAACACGGCCGCGACCAGGATGCCGATCGTCGAGATCCCTGTCTCCGAGCCGTAGACGAGCGGCTCGACGAAATTGTTGCTGACGAATTCGATCAGCAGGAAGAGGCCCAACGTCAGCAGGGGCTGCAGCCAGCCGGGGAAGACGGCGAGCGAGATCAGCACCGGCAGCGTGGCCGCGATCCAGGGGCCGGCATAGGGGATGAAGCGCAGGACGCCGGCGAGCAGCCCCCAGAGCAGGGCGTTGGGCACGCCGATCAGGAGCAACCCGAGGCCCACGGCAATCGCCGTGCCGCTGTTGATCAGGCACTGCATGAGCAGATAGCGGCTGACCCGGTGCGCGGCCTCGTCGAGGGCCTGCGTGGTGGCGTTGAGCCGTCCCTGGCCGAGCAGTCGCAGGAGGCGGTCGCGCAGGTCCTCGCGCCGGATCAGCATGAAGATCACGAAGACGACGACGAGGCCCGCCGTGCCGAGCGGACGCAACAGGGGGGACAGCGCCGTCCGCAGCACCGCGAACGGCGACGGCGGCGGCTCGACCACGGTGACCGGTACCGGCGCCGTGACGGTGGCCCGCGGCTTGCCGGCGAGCCGCGGCGGTGGAGCGGCCGGCGCGCCCTGCGGCGCGATGCCCAGCTCCTCCTGAATGTGCTCGACGGTCGCCTTCGCCTCGCTCATCACCCACGAGCCGCCGCCGCGCAGGGTGCTCTGAGCCTGAGGTGATCTTCTCAGTGATACAGATTCTTCTTCTCCCCCGGCGGCAGCCCCGGAGCGGAGAAGTCGCCGTGATCGCGGGCCCAGCTCAGACGATCGCGAAGCCCTCCCTGCCACACCGTCTGCAGCCGCGTGCCGGACGAGCCGGCCGCGCGCTCTTCGAGCAGGTCTCCGGGGACGTCGGCGAGCCAGTAGACGACCGCGCCCTGGCGCTGGAACTTGACGCCCACCTTGCCGGCTCCGGGTTGCAGGGCCTGGCTCTGAAGCTCGGCCGCCGCCTCAGTGGGCGGCAACTCTCCGCGCTCGACGATGGCATAGCCCTCAGGCGGGGAGAGGATCACCCCGGCCAGCCCTCCGGAACCCCCGGAGGTCCCCGAGGCCCCCGAGGATAATTGGGAGACGAAGAACCAGCCGAAGGCAACGATCGCCCCCAGGATGACGACGGCGTAGAGAATGGTCTTAGCTGTCTTCATGGCGGCTCCAGGATATGATGCCTCGTCGCGCATCGCCACGTCCGCGGTTCCTCGGACGTGTCCCATGACTCAAAGGACGCGTCCGGCGTCTCATGGGACAGGCCCCACGTGGCAAAGGAGTTGTCCCACGGCTCAGAGGACATGTCCCATGGCTCGCGGGACCTGTCCTGCGGCTCGCAGGCCACGTCCCATGGCTCGCAGGACATATCTCATGGCTCGCAGGACACGTCCCATGGCTCGCAGGACATGTCCCATGGCTCGCAGGACACGTCCCATGGTTCATTGGACACGTCTCATGGCTCGCAGGACACGTCTCATGAGCCAAAGGACATGCCCCATGAACCGCAGGACATGTCCAATGGGCCGCAGGACACGTCCCCTGAGCCGTGGGACATGTCTCATGAGACGCAGGACATGTCGTATGAGCCGCAGGACGTGTCCTGTGAGCCATGGGACAGGTCCTTTGAGCCAATGGACACGTCTCATGAGCCGCGGGACATGTCCAACGAGCCATTGGACAGGTCCATTGGCTCATGGGACACGTCCAACGCCCTGCAGGCCGTGTCCGACGCGGGATCGTGTCCGCGACCCTGAAGTCACTGTCACCTTCATGACAGCTTACCCCAAGCCCGGAGGGCGGCATACTCGTAGCCCAAGGCGCGAGCCCTGGGAAGGGGTGGATCGCAAATACCCGGAGCCCCGTCAGGGGCGGCAGTGCTAAAATGCGGCCGTGAACCAACAGCCCCGACGTACCCCGCGGATCGGACACTGATCTCCCCATGAAGACCGCGCAGTGGATTCGTGACCGGCGCACCGCGGCGGGCCTCTCTCAGGCTGAGCTTGCCCAGAAGGTGGGGGTGACCCAGCCGATCGTCTCCCAGTGGGAGCGCGGCATCGCCAAGCCGAGCCCTCTGGTCCTCGACGAGCTCCGGGCTGCGCTCGAAAGACCCGCGGAGCCCACTCCGCCGCCTGTCGTGGAGGCTGTGCGGGACCGCCCCGCCGCTTCCGCAGAGCCCGAGCCCGCTCCCCGGCGTGGCCGGGCCAAGAAAACGGCCAGGGCTGCCTCCGGCGCCAACCTCGGCTTCGAAGACAAGCTCTGGGCCGCCGCCGACAAGCTCCGCGGCCACATGGACGCCTCTGAATATAAGCACGTCGTCCTCGGCCTGATCTTCCTCAAGTACATCTCCGACGCTTTCGAGGAACAACGCGCCACCCTGGAACGTGATCCCCATTCCAATCCCGAGGATCGCGACGAATACCTCGCCACCCGCGTCTTCTGGGTCCCCGAGGAGGCTCGCTGGTCCGGTCCGAACGGCATTCAGGTCCGGGCCAAGGAGCCGGCGATCGGCCACCTCATCGACAAAGCGATGGAGGCCATTGAAAAGGAGAACCCTACTCTCAAAGGAGTCCTTCCCAAAGATTACGGCCGCCCCACGCTGGACAAGATTCGCCTCGGCGAGCTGGTGGACCTCATCTCCACCATCGGTCTGGGCGACGCCGACAGCCGATCGAAGGACATCCTCGGCCGCGTCTACGAATATTTCCTCGGCAAGTTCGCAGCGGCGGAAGGGAAGAGCGGCGGCGAGTTCTACACTCCGCAGTGCATCGTCAAGCTCCTGGTGGAGATGCTCGAGCCGTTCCGGGGCCGGGTCTACGATCCCTGCTGCGGCTCGGGCGGCATGTTCGTCTCCTCCGAGCGCTTCGTGCTGGAGCACGGCGGCCGTCGGGACGACATCGCCATCTACGGCCAGGAGTCCAACCCGACCACCTGGAAGCTGGCTCGGATGAACCTTGCCATCCGAGGCATCGAGGCGAACCTCGGCCCCGAGAACGCCGACAGCTTTCACCGCGATCTGCACCCCGATCTCAAGGCTGACTTCATTCTCGCCAACCCCCACTTCAACGATTCCGATTGGGGAGGTGAGCGGCTTCGCGAGGACAAGCGATGGGCCTATGGCACGCCCCCGGCTGGAAACGCCAACTACGCCTGGATTCAGCACTTTATCTCGCATCTCAAGCCGACGGGTGTAGCGGGCTTCGTCCTGGCGAATGGCTCGATGTCGTCGAACCAGTCAGGCGAAGGAGAGATTCGGAAGAAAATTGTTGAGGCGGATCTAGTTGACTGTATGATCGCACTGCCGCCGCAGCTTTTCTACACCACAGGAATTCCTGTCTGCCTCTGGTTCCTCGCTCGGGATAAGAAGAATCACAAATTTCGCGACCGGCGGGGCGAGGCCCTCTTCATCGACGCTCGCAAGATGGGGCGGATGACCGATCGGACCCACCGGGAGCTGACCGACAATGATATTGCCGAGATTGCGTGTGTTTACCACGCGTGGCGAGGAGAGAAAGGACAGGGGAAGTACAAAGACAAGCCAGGATTCTGTAGGGCCGCCGAAGCGAAAGAGATCAAGGACCACGGTTACGTGCTCACGCCAGGCCGCTATGTGGGAGCCGCCGAAGAGGAGGATGACGACGAACCCTTCGATCAGAAGATGAGGCGCTTATCGACGACCCTGGAGGAGCAGTTTGTAGAATCATCGCGGCTGGAGCGTGTGATCCGGGAAAACCTCACGAGGCTTTGGAATGAGGAGTAAGGTGCTTCGGACCACCTTGGGTGACTGCGCTGACTGGCTGTCAGGTGGGACGCCCTCAATGAGCAGGCCGGATTTCTGGAGGGGCGAGATTCCCTGGGTCAGCGCGAAGGACATGAAGACTTTTCGGCTCTACGATACAGAAGACCATGTCACGCCGCTAGGGATTCTAAGGGGGACAAGAACTGCTCCATCTGGGTCGATCCTGATGCTGGTGCGTGGGATGACCCTTCACAATGATCTGCCGATATGTATGGCCATGAAGGATATGGCGTTCAATCAGGATGTGAAAGCGATCGTTCCAAAGCCGGGGATTCGGGGAGATTACCTTGCATACTGGTTTCTGGCGAATAAATCTCGTCTGATGACTCTCGTGGATTCGTCCTCACATGGTACAGGCCGTATCCATGGCGATGCTTTAAAAGCAGTCGAGATTCTTATCCCGCAGCCATCTGAGCAGCAGGCGGTAGCGGGCGTGCTCAGTGTGTTGGATGACAAGATCGAGCTGAACCGCCGCATGAATCAGACGCTGGAGGCGATGGCTCGCGCAATCTTCAAGTCCTGGTTTGTAGATTTCGATTCTGTGGAGGGAGGCCAAGCCTTGGAGCCATCTCCCGTTGGGCCAATCCCTTGGAATTGGAGATTGTCCGCGATCGGTGCCGAGGTAACTGTGGTGGGGGGGGCGACTCCAAGTACGGCCCGGCCAGATTATTGGGGAGGTCGATATCGTTTTGTAACTCCGAGGGACATGGCGGGCCTCTTGGACCCAATACTCCTCGAGACGGAGAGAACCATCACAGAAGACGGGCTAAACGAGATAGGTTCTGGATTGCTAGAACCTGGGACCGTACTCCTCTCCTCGCGTGCTCCGATAGGCTACCTCGCCATAACAGAGATTCCGGTCGCGATCAATCAGGGTTTTATTGCGATGGTCTGCGACAGAGAGCTGCCCAATTATTATGTGCTCCAGTGGATTCGCCACAATATGGAGACGATTATAGGCAATGCCAACGGGACGACTTTCCTTGAAATCAGTAAGAGGAATTTCCGGCCGATCGAAGTGCTTGTCCCGCCCAGAAAGATCCTAGAGGACTTCGCCGAACTTGTAGGCCCCATGTATAAGAAAATGGCTGCAAATCTGCGAGAGTCAAGATCTCTGGTCGCCATCCGCGACTCCCTCCTCCCCAAGCTCCTCTCGGGCGAGATCCGCGTCAAGCAGGCCGAGAAGATTGTGGGGGAGGTTGTCTGATGACTGTAATGAGCTGGCCTCTATACCCGCGTGTCGCCCTCAAGCGGGATCTCCTCAGAACCACTCACAGGCGTCGTTTCCAGACCTCAGGATCTCGGCGTTGGTGGAGGACAGCGAGTACCGTGACGGTGTTCTCTTCCCGGAGGAAGTAGACCGCATAGGGAAACTTATGGAGAAGGCCTCTTCGAACGCCTTCGCCGACTATGGGAAACTGAAGAGGAGTCTTCCTGATCCGATCGAGAAGTGCGGAAAGCTCGGCGGTCAAGCGGTCGCCCAGTCCCAGTCGC
Organism: Thermoanaerobaculia bacterium; assembly: GCA_036264085.1. Classification (GTDB taxonomy): domain Bacteria; phylum Acidobacteriota; class Thermoanaerobaculia; order Multivoradales; family UBA5704; genus DATARR01. The sequence goes on from DATARR010000048.1 coordinate 13,786, forward strand.
TGATCGTCATACCAGATGACGGCCTCTTCGATGTCCAGCCGCGCCTCGGGCCGGAGGAGTAGGAGCGTGCTCATCCGCGTTGCGGCCGGTTCCTGAGCTTCTCCAACAGCCCTTCTCGAACCTCATCCCACGGCACCGCGGCTGCCGGGTCCGCGCGATGGGCAGCCAAGCGGTCATCGATGATGCGCTGGTGCCAGTCGGGTACCGGGATCTCGTCTGGGTGGGCAAAGATTCGATCCCACAGCAACTGCACATAGTCGAGCTGCTCCTCGACGGAGAGGTCGTCAAAGCCGGGTGGGGGAAGGGGAAGGGTACGTGCCATGGTCGATCCTCCGTTCCAGACGCTGCTTCGCTTCATCCCAGGAGACCCAGTCGTCGGGATGCGCCTCAGCGTCTTTCAGGCGCTGGTCCAAGAGCGCCTTCTGCCACTCGAGAAGCTCGGGGTAATCCATCATAGACCGCATCATACCAAACCCGGAGGAGGGCGAGATAGAGCGGGGACCGGAGAGACATGTCGTCGGGTGCGAGTCTTGGATACAACCCGGTCGCCGCCGTAGCCAATCTCCGCAACTCGACTCCTCTCAACGGCTTGAGTCCTGCCGGCGTCCGGGCCGGTGATACCATCCTCTACTGAATTCCTTCAAGGATCGGGAGCCCGGATGTCGAATTTTCTCACAGAGGCCGATGTCGAGCGGTCTCTTCTCGAACAGTTCAGGGAGATTGGCTACGAGACGGCCCAGGGTCCGGAGATCGCACCGGGCGCGGAGCGGTCCGAGCGGAGGACGTGGGGGGACGTGGTTCTCCGCGATCGGCTATGGGCCGCGCTGGTGCGGATCAACGCGCACCTGCCAGCCGGGGCCGTGGAGGAGGCGCTCCGCAAGGTGGGGCGTCTGGAGAGCCCGAGCCTCGTCCAGAACAACCGGCGATTCCACGAGAGATTGGTGGAGAAGGTGGACGTCGAGGTCCAGCTCCCGGCGCGGGCCGGAGGTGGAATCTCCTACGAGAAGGTGGCCCTCATCGACTTCGATGATCCCGAGGTCAACGACTTCCTGGCTGTGAGTCAGTTCCGGCTCGAAGAGAACCGCAAGAAGCGGCGGCTGGACGTGGTGGTCTTCGTCAATGGTTTTCCGTTGGCGGTCTTCGAGATCAAGAATCCAGCGGATGAGAATGCCACGATTCGCGACGCCTTCCAGCAGCTCCAGACGTACAAAGGCGAGTTTCCGACGCTGTTCTCGTTCAACGAAATCCTGGTGGCCACGGATGGTCTGGAGGCGCGGGCGGGGACGCTGACGGCGGACTGGGACCGCTTCATGCCTTGGCGAACGGTCGAGGGTCGGGACGTGGCGCCGGCGAGCGTTCCGCAGCTCGAGGTGCTGGTGGCCGGCCTGTTCGACAAGGGGCGGCTCCTGGATCTGCTGCGGAGCTTCGTGGTCTTCGAGGACGACGGCCGGTCCGTGGCCAAGAAGGTGGCGGCGTATCACCAATTCCACGCGGTCAACAAAGCGGTGGAGTGCACGTTGCGGGCGGCCTCGCCGCAGGGGGACCGCCGGATCGGCGTGGTCTGGCACACCCAGGGAAGCGGCAAGAGTTTGTCGATGGTGTTCTACGCCGGCAAGATCGTCCAAGAGCCGGAGATGAAAAACCCCACCCTGGTGGTGCTCACCGATCGCAACGACCTGGACGATCAGCTCTTCGGCACCTTCGCCGCCTGCCACGAACTGCTACGGCAGGCGCCGAAGCAGGCAGGCAGCCGCGATGAGATGCGCGAGTTGCTGAAGGTCGCGGCCGGAGGCGTGATCTTCACGACGATCCAGAAGTTCCTGCCGGACGAGAAAGGGGAACGCCACCCACAGCTTTCGGACCGGCGGAATATCGTGGTCATTGCGGACGAGGCCCACCGCAGCCAATATGGCTTCACCGAAGGCTTTGCCCGCCGGGTCCGCGAAGCCCTGCCCCATGCGAGCTTCATCGGTTTCACCGGCACGCCCATCGAGATCGCCGACCGGAGCACGCAGTTGGTCTTCGGCGACTACATTGACGTCTACGACATCGAGCAGTCGATCGAGGACCGGGCCACGGTGCGCATCTACTACGAGGCGCGCATGGCAAAGCTGGCGTTGAAGGAGGAGGAGCGTCCGCGGATCGATCCGGAGTTCGAAGAGGTCACCGAGACCGAGGAGGTGGAGAAGAAGGAGCGCCTGAAGAGTAAGTGGTCGCAGCTCGAAAAGCTGGTGGGCGCGCCGAACCGCGTCGCTCTGATCGCCGAAGATCTGGTGAAGCATTTCGAGGCCCGGGATGCCTCGCTCGAAGGCAAGGTCATGATCGTCGGCATGAGCCGGCGCATCTGCGTCGATCTGTTCAATGCGCTGGTGGCTTTGAGGCCGGAGTGGCACGACCCGGACGATGCTCGGGGTGCGATCAAGATCGTGATGACCGGCTCCGCGTCCGACGACGCCGGGTGGCAGCCGCACATCCGTTCGAAGTCGGGCCGGGACCAGATCGCGAAGCGGTTCAAGAATGCGGACGATCCCCTGAAGCTCGTCATCGTGCGAGACATGTGGCTCACGGGTTTCGACGTGCCATCGCTGCACACGATGTACGTGGACAAGCCGATGCGGGGCCACACGCTGATGCAGGCCATCGCGCGGGTGAACCGTGTCTTCAAGGACAAGCCGGGCGGTCTGGTGGTGGATTATCTCGGCCTCGCCGAAGAGCTGCGCCAAGCCGTGGCAAGTTACACGGCGAACGGCGGCCGGGGCCGCGGAAAAGTGGAGATCGAGGAGGTCCTCCCCGTGCTGCGGGAGAAGTACGAGATCTTGCGGGACATGCTGCACGGTTTCGATTACGCGGCTGTGCTCGCCGCTCCGGCGTCGAAACGGCAGGCGGGAGTCGCGGCGGCCATGGACCACGTCTTCGGACTGCCAGACGGCAAGAAACGCTATCTCCAAGCGGTGGCGGACCTTTCCAGAGTATTCGCCCTGGCTGGCGCCCACGAAGAGGCGAAAGGGATTCTCGATGAAGTGGCCTTTTTCCAGGCCGTGCGGGCCGGGATTCTCAAGCGGACCGACGGCGAAGGGCGGCGGTCGCCGGAGGACCTGGACTCCGCCATCCGGCAGATCGTCTCCAGGGCTGTGGTCTCGGACGAGGTGGTGGACGTCTTTGCGGCGGCGGGCTTGAAGAAACCGGAGATCTCGATCCTTTCCGACGAGTTCCTGGAAGAGGTTCGGAACCTCCCGTACCGCAATCTCGCGGCTGAGCTCCTCCAGAGGCTCCTGAACGATGAGGTCAAGCGGCAGGAGAAGAAGAACCTCGTCCAGGCGCGCTCCTTCGCCGCCATGCTGGAGGAGGCTATTCGCCGCTATCAAAACCGCTCGATCGAGACGGCGCAGCTCATCCTCGAGCTGATCGAAATGGCGAAGGAGTTTCGGGAGCGCGAGCGCCGGGGCGAGAAGCTCGGCCTGACCGAAGAGGAGCTGGCCTTCTACGATGCGCTGGAGACCAACGACAGCGCCGTCGCCAACTTGGGCGACGAGACCCTGCGAGCAATCGCCCGGGAGCTGACCCACACCGTCCGGGCCAACGCCACGATCGACTGGAGCGTGCGGGAGAGCGCCCGGGCGAGGCTCCGGCTCCTCGTCAAGAAACTGCTCGCGAAATACGGCTATCCGCCGGACAAGCAGGACCAGGCCACCAGGACCGTCCTCGACCAGGCGGAGCGGCTGGGCGAGACGTTGATCGAGACGGACGCCGGCGAGCCGCCGGCGCAGGAGGCGGTGCGGCCGTTTCGCGTGGTGCCTGTCGCCGAGGTCCGGCCGTTCGAGAATGCCGTGCCCGTCCTGGAGCTGGCTGCGGCGGCGGGTCTGTTCAGCGACGAGCAGGAGATCGCCGGCTTCGCGGGGGCCGCGGCCCGCCCCGAGCGCTTTGAGTGGGCCGAGCTGCCGGATTACTATCGCCCGCGGCCCTGGATGTTCGTGGCCCAGGTGGTTGGGGAGTCCATGAATCGGAGAGTCCCAAATCGCGGCTGGGGGCTGTTCCGGCTGAATCCCCAAGGGAGCCGGGAAGGCAAGGTCGTGCTCGTTCAGCACCGCGAGATCCAGGACACCGACCTGGGCGGCCACTTCACCTTGAAGCGATACCACAGCGAAAAAGCCCAGAACCCGGACGGCACCTGGCAGCACACCCGCATCGTCCTGAGCCCGGACACGACAGCCGAGGGCTACGAGCCCATCGTGATCGAGGCTTCGGGGGACGAGGAGGTGCGGGTGATCGCGGAGTGGTTGGGGGTGGTGGGAGGGTAGCCGTTGTTTTCCCCGGGTTTCGCCCGGGGCTACGGGAACGCCGCCCTCCGGGCTTGGGGCGGAGGACTGCAGGTGGGGGAGTGCCTGCCGACCCGCGGTACCCTGCTCCTCAGACCTTCGCCTTCCTCCACCCGTTCTGCTGCGCCTCGGCCTCGGTGCAGAACCAGGCTTCGCCTTTTTCCGGGGAGATGACGGTCCTGTCGTACCACCGCTGGCCGGGAAGGTGGTAAATCTTCTCGCCGGTCCTCTGGGAGATGTTCCCCTTGATGGCGCAGCCAGGGGGTGGTTGAGCACAGCCTCGGGGGCAGCCGTGCTCGGCGGGCCCGACGGGGACCGGCGACGCTCCGGGAGAGATCTGCAGAGACGGCTCCGGCTTGAGGAGTGGCGCCGGGAGCTGCGGCGGACTTCCGGGTGGTGGAGAGACCCGCCGCAGGAAAACCAGGGTGGTCAGGATCAGGAACGCGAGGACGATCCAGGGCTGCGGCGTCCTGAATCTCGGCCTCCTGCGCCGGCGATGGAGCCGGTGAACGACGTCTTTGGTTTCCACGGTTCCAGTCTGAATGAAAATCGGCCCGGCAAGAAACGCTGGCTCGGAGATCCAGACCCGGGCTTCGGGGCTTTTGGTGAGGGATCGAGTCGAGTGCCCTAACGCGGGAACCGTCTGCGCACCGTCCGTGACGCATCCCCGTTAAATTGTCTTGCCATGGAGGGTAGAATCCTGGGATGCTATCGCTCCCAATGGCCATCCCGACGAACGAGGAAATCCTCTCCGCGCTCGGCCGCCTTGACTCCAAGGTCGCCGACGACATCGAGACGCAGTGGCTCGAGATCAAGCCCTGGCAGGGCTCGAAGGAGGACATGAAGGTCGCGGTGGAGTACGCCGCCTGCTTCGCCAATGCCGAGGGTGGAGTGGTCGTCTTCGGCGTGGCCGATCGCACGCGGGGACGGGCGAAGGCGATTCACGGCGCCGCCGGCTACGATCTCGACGTCTGGCTCCGAGGGATCTTCGATAGCACCCGCCCGAACCTGACGGTGGAGGTGGAGGAGTTGAGCGTCCCGGAGGGGACCGGCCGTCTGCTCGTAATCCGGGCCCCCCGCGGGGAGCATCCGCCATACGGCGGCACCGCGCAGGGGCTCTTCAAGCAGCGCGTCGGCAAGAACTGCATGCCGATGGACGCGCGCAGCTTCGTCCGCTCCCAGGTCGCCGTGGGCTCGATGGACTGGAGCGGCGAACGGTCGCGGGAGCTCTCCGCCGCCGATCTCGATGCCGTCGAGATCGCGCGAGCCCGCAACGTCCTGCGACGCAACCACGCGGATTCAGGATTGCTGGCCTTGAGCGATCCGGATCTCCTCGCGGCGCTGGGCGCGATGCGCAACGGCCAGGTGACGCATGCCGGTCTGCTGCTGTTCGGGAGGGAGGAGCGGCTGCGCGAGGTCTGTCCCCAGCATCAGGTCCACTACGTGTACCAGGTCACGGGGACGGAGGTTTCGCGCAATGATTCCTTCCAGGCCGGCCTGTTGAACGTCCTGGAGAGGTTCGAGCAAATCTTCACCAGCCCGGCCAATCCCGAGCAGGAGCTGCCACTGGGCCTCTTCCGCCTGCGAATCCCCGCTTTTCCCGTGGAGGTGATCCGCGAGGCGGTGCTCAACGCGGTGACGCACCGGGACTACCTGGACCCAGGGGAGGTGCTGGTGCGGCACATGGCGGAGCAGCTCGCCATCACCAGCCCGGGAGGCTTCATCGCCGGAATCACGCCGCGCAACATCCTTCGCCACGAGCCGGTCAGCCGCAACCGGACGCTGGCGGAGGCCTTCGAGAAGCTGCGGCTGGTGGAACGGGCGGGGATCGGCCGGCGCCGGATCTTCGAGACGATGCTGGCCTACGGCAAGAGGATCCCCGAGTACGAGGCGGACGGCCGGGTGACGTTGCGGATCTTCGATGGCAGCTTCGACGAGCGGACGGCGGCCCTCGTGGCCCGCTGGCGGGGTGAGGGGCGGGAGATCGGTCTGGACGGTCTGCTGGTCCTGACGTTCCTGCGCGACAACGCGTTCATCGACTCCGGCGAGGCGGCGGACCTCCTCCAGGTGTCCCGGGATGCGGCGAGGGCCATCCTGGACCAGCTCTCCCAGCCCGAGAAGGGGTTCCTGGAACGGCGGGGCCGAACCAAGTCGGCGACCTATCACCTCTCGAAAGGGGTGGCCAAGGACCTGCTGGGACGAGCCGCCTACACCCGGATTCGTGGCCTCAACCCGCTCCGCTATGCGGAGCTGGTGAGGGAGTTCGTGTCCGCTCACGGCTCCATCACGCCCGGCGAGTGCCGGCAGCTCCTGGGTCTCGGCGAATCGCCGTCCGCCAAGGTGGAGACCTCCCGTTACTTGAAGAAGTGGTCTGGAGAGGAGGGATTTCTCCGCCGCGAAGGGGGCGGCAGGCATGTGCGCTACCTGGCCCGTTGAACGGCGGCCCGAGCCTTGATTAACAGCTTGGTTAGCAATCGGCAAACGGACGAGGAGAACCTCTGTAAGTGACTGAAAGAGAATCACTTGGGCTGATTAGCAGAGTTGTTAACAGGGGGCACGGCGAACCGCAGCCACTCGCCGGGCAGGGGCAGGGTCCAGCGGGAGCTGGAGGGACCGCAGACCGGGTTGGTGGGGCCGGCGCCGGACGGTGAGCCGCAGCCGAGCTGATCGCAGATCGTCCGCAGGTAGGTCTCGACCTTGGCGTCCGTGAGGAGGGAGACGAAGCGCACCGGGCGATCCTGCGGGCGCATGAAGTCGTCGTAATGAGCGACCAGGACGTGGCGCGGTTGCAGGCTCTTCAGGATGGCGGCGGGCTGGCCCTTGACCTTGTCGTAGGAGGCGATGCAGAGGACGGCGATGTCGTAGGGATGGCCGTCCGGGAAGGCGGGGGGCTCGCCGATCCCCGGCGGGTTGGCTGCGTCCTGGTAGTAGAAGCGGTAGCGCACGGTCTCGAGATCGCTCGCCATCAGGTCGATCACCAGCGCGAAGGTCTGCCCCGCCTTCAGATCGTGGAAGCGGTGGGAGGTCCACGGCTCGCGCCAATCCTCTTGCAGGGGGCCCTTGGCCCAGAGGTAGTGATCGATCTGCGGCGCGTGCTCGGAGGGGACGGCGAAGAAACGGATGGGCCGCTTCTCGCCCCCGGAGCCGGTGAGCCAGACCCACCGGCCGGCGCCGTCTTCGAGCGCCGTGGTCCGCACGGCGGCGTAGGGAGCGAGGGCGTGGGCACCCGAGCCGTTGACGTAGACCCGGGCGCGGGGGGCGCGGGCGAGGACGGCGGGGAGGTCGCCGACGTGGTCGTAGTGGGAGTGGCCAGCGAAGATGGCCTCGACTTCAGAGACGGGCAGGCCGCCAAGCCCGCGCTCGATGGCCGGGCCGTTCGCCTGCCAGTGCCCGAGCAGGACGCGGAGCAGGCTGGGATTCGAGAAGAATGGCCCCAAGAGGATCGAGTCGTCGCCCCAGCGCAGGTAGAGGCCCGCGGCTCCCAGGAAGCGGACGTCCACCGCGGTGCCCGCGGCCGGGGGCTCCGCGGGCGGGCCTGCGAGCGCACACGGGGGATGCTCGAAGTCGAAGATCCTGCCGGGATGGTTCGGGGCGTTGCGGACGACGTGCCCGCACCCCAGGCACAGGACGGTCGTCACCAGGAGCGCGGGCCGGAGCCAGGGCATCAGAGCTTCTCGATCCCCGGCTTCTCCAGGCTCACGGGACCCTGCTCGATGACCTGCGTGGTCACCGGATGACCCAGGCTGCGGCCGGGGACCTCCAGGGTCTTCGGCACGAGGTCGGCGGCGGCGAGCCGGTCCTCCGGGACCTTCTCCGCGACGTAGACCGCGAGGTCCCAGTCGCCGGCGATCTTGGCGGACGGCACGCGGCCGAGCCCGACGACGTTCTTCTTGCGCGACAGCTCGCCGCCGAAGAGGTCGAGGGCCCTGCGGACGTGCTCGGCCTTGGCCATCAGATCACCTGGGTCACGATCTCGAGGCCCAGCGCGTCGAGGACGTTGGTGATGCGGTTGAAGATGCTGGTCGAGGGGGTGCCCGCGAAGTGCAGGCCCACGATCTGGTTCTGAGTGTTGAAGACGGCCGCGCCGCTGTCGCCGCCGGCGGTGAAACGGGTGCACAGCACCTGGTCGCGCAGGCCCACGTTGCCCTCGCCGCCGTCCGGCGTCGGGTAGGTGAGCGAGGTCCGGAAGTCGACGTCGGTGATCTCGCCGGACGTCAGGTCGGTGGTGCGGCCGACCTTCTTCACCTTCATTCCCCGCCGCAGGTTCTTGCTGATCCCCTTGGGCGGCACACCGATCAGGTTGACCGCCGAGGTGACCTCCTTGGGGTTCTTGACGAGCGCGATGGCGGCGTCGACCAGATTGTCGAAGGTGTTGTCGCCGAACTTGAATGGCACCCATTCGGCCAACTCGGCGACGACGTCGGCCGGCTGGACGCCGCCATCGAACACGGCGGACTGGAGGACGACGTCGCCCTTCTTGCCGGTCCCCGAGTTGGCGAGCACGTGGGAGTTGCTGAGGATGTAGAGCTCGGGTTTGCCCTTCTTGCGCACCAGGCAGCCGAAGGTGCCTGCCGTGACGTCGAAGTGGCCGAGGCCGCAGCCGGGCATGGCGGGGCGATGGCGCGAGGTGTTGGCTTCGAGCTGCACCTTGCCGATCTCGTGCACGTCGGTGGGGACCGGCTCCGCCATCCCCGGCAGCATGATCTGCGGCGGGATGGGGACTTCCACCTTGTCGGGCGGCAGCTTGCGCTCGACGTAGACCTTGAGCGCCACCTCGTCCAGCTTCTTCCCCTTGGAGATGCGCTCGGCGATGCCGAACCCCTGGATGTTCGGAGAGGTCGTCCAGGAGCTGGGCTGCGCCGCCGGGGCAGCGTCCGTGAGCCCGAAGCCGCCGGCGGCTGCGGCGGCCGCGGGCGGCGTGGTCACCAGGTCGAGGGCGAGACGAAGGTTCTGCAGGTTGTTCTTGGCCATGACGTCACCTTGAATTCCTTCATTCTATAACGATCTCACCCCGGCGTCTTCTCTTCCCAGATGCGGCTGAGGTGGACGATCACCTCGACGGCTTTTTCCATGTCCTGGGCCGAGACCCACTCGTAGCGGGAGTGGAAGTTCTGCTCGCCGGCGAAGAGGTTGGGAGTGGGCAGGCCCATGAAGCTGAGCCGCGAGCCGTCGGTGCCGCCGCGGATGGGCTTCTCGCTGGGCTGGAGGCCGGCGCGGCGGACGGCTTCGCGCGCGTTCTCCACCACGTCCGGATGATGGTCCAGCACCTCCCGCATGTTGCGGTAGCTCTCCTCGACTTTGGCCTCGAAGGAGGCGCCGGGCCAGTCCGTCACGGTCTGCCGGGCCAGCTCCGTCAGGAAGCCCTCTTTCTCCTCGAGACCGGGAGTGCGGAAGTCGCGGATCAGGAGCTTCACCGAGGTCTTCTCCACGCCGGCGTTGACCACGTAGGGGTGGACGTAATCCTCGTAGCCGTCCGTGGTCTCCGGGGAGAGGCTCTCCCTGGGCAGGCGCGAGATGAAGTCGGCCGCGACCTTGATGGAATTGACCATCGTCCCCTTGGCATAGCCGGGGTGGGTGTTGCGGCCCTGGAAGGTGAGGGTCAGGGCGTCGGCCGAGAAGCTCTCGTACTCCAGCTCGCCGCGGGCGCCGCCGTCCATGGTGTAGGCGTACTTGGCACCGAACTTCGCCACGTCGAAATACTTGGTGCCGGTGCCGACCTCCTCGTCGGGGGTGAAGCCGATGCGCAGGGTGCCGTGGGGGATCTCCGGATGGGCGAGCAGGTACTCGGCGGCGGCCACGATCTCGGCCACGCCGGCCTTGTTGTCGGCGCCCAGGAGGGTGGTGCCCGAGGCGGTGATGACGTCGTCGCCGATCCGCTCCCGCAGATAGGGGATGTCGGCGGCGCGCAGGACGGCCGTGGGATCGTCCGGCAGCACCAGGTCCTGGCCCTGGTAGTTGCGGTGGACGATGGGCTTGACGCCGGCGCCGCTCATCTCGGGCGAGGTGTCCACGTGGGCGATGAAGCCGATGACGGGCACGCCGGTCTTCTTCGTAGTGGCCGGGATGGTGGCCATGACATAGCCATGCTCGTCGATGGCGGCATCGTGGAGCCCCAGGGCCTTGAGCTCCTCCACCAGGTGGCGCAGGAGGACGAGCTGCTTGGCCGTGCTGGGATAGCTCTCGGCGGTCTCGGTCGACTGCGTGTCGAAGGTCACGTAGCGCAGGAAGCGCTCGACGCAGGAGGTATGGAGCGGGGTCTCGGACATGGCGGCCTCTTCCTGAAGGGATCGCCCGGCCCGGAGGGGACCGGGGGCGCCGTCAGCGGCTCCGGGAAGGGTATCAGGGCCGGTGCGGCCCTCACCACCCCGGAACGGACCTCAATCCAGCCGCGAGGTGTAGCGCGCGTCGGGATTGTTCTCCAATTCGCGCAAGAACGCCACCGTCTGCTCGAGGAGCAGGGTGGTGGCGCTCTGCCGCTCGAAGGCTTCCTGGAGGAGCCGCACCGCGCTCAAAGCCTCGCGGTGCATGCCCAGGGCGGCGAAGACAGCCGCCGCTCCGGTGACCAGGGCCTCGGCCTCGGCGGGCCGGTCCTGATGCATCCGGACCAGGGCTGCGTCGAGGGATGCCAGGGCGGCTGCGAAGCTGAGGCCCGCCTTCTCGAAGCCCCGCTTCACTTCCAGGAAGGTAGATTCGGCGCTGGCCATCTCCCCCAGACCGTAGCGGATGCGGCCTTCGAGCCACCGGATCTTGAGCTCGGGGACCCGGCTGGCGCCCTGGACGCGGTGCCGGTTGCGGAACAGCAGCCGTTTGGCCTCGCGGAACCGGCCGCAGTCCACCAGGTACCAGAGGTGGTTCTGGAGGGCGGTGAAGGACAGTTCCGGATCGCGCGCCTCGTCAATCGACTTGAGGCCCTGCGCGTTGATCCGCAGGGCCTCCTCCGACTGGCCGCTGTAGTGCAGGTAGAGGGCCTTCTTGATGAGCACCCGGCCGGCGGCGTGGGTGTCGCCGATCTCGCGGTAGAAACTGCGGACGACGTCGAGGGCCAGGAAGGCGAGCTGGAACCTTCGCTGAGTGCCCAGCAAGGAGGCGTGGAGGTCGTGGAGCCGCGCCGCCAGGGGCGTGGCTCCAGTCCCCTGCTCCAGGACTTCGAAGGCCCGCTCGAAGGCCGACTCGGCTTCCCACAGGTCGTCGGCGGCGCGCAGGGCATTGCCGAGCTCGCCCCACGCTCGCGCCTGGAAGTCCGCCACCTGGCGATCACCATAGGTCGCGGGGTCGAGAGACTCGGCCACCTTCACCGCCGTTCGCGCCAGGCGCACGGTCTCCTGCGGGTCGTTGTGGCGAAGGGTGGCAATGCGCTCGAGCAGGGCCTCGTAGACGCCGAGCCCCTCGAGGCTGGTGATCGCCGCCAGCCCCTCCGCGCCGGCGAGCTGGGCCGAGGCCTCCCGGGCTCGGGTCCGCTGCTCCTCCAAGACCCGCTTGAGCCGGATCACCTGCTCGAAGGAGCGGGCTACCGGAGCGTCATAGGCAGCCTCTCGCCGCGCCTGAGAGTCCTCCGTCATTTGGAGGCACTCGCGCACCCGCCGGTTCCACCCGGCCAGCCGGCGGCAGGTCGTGCACCCCCGGAGCAGATGGGGGAGGACCTCCCGCCGCCGTTCCTGGGAAAGCTCGCCACGCAGAACTGCCTGCAGCTCAGCCGGTGTGAGGTGCTCGCTCAAGCCAGACCCCTTTCCTTTGAGAAAGCGCGTACATTGTGACACAAAACAAGCCCGGTGGCGAGCGCAAGAGGGAACGAGGGGCGCAGCAGGCTGCGCCCCTCGGAGAAAAACGGAAGGTTAGTGCGTCCTACCGTCCGGATCGACTCCCCCGCCCTGCCCGGTCGTACCCGGACCCGGGGTGCCGACCGGGACCGGGCAGCCGGCCGGCGGGCAGACGGTATCCTGGGCGCGGATCACCGGCGCCGGCGAAGCGGCCGGAGCCGCCGCCGTCCAATCCCGGATCATCGCTCCGATCCCGCCCTCCCACAACCCTTCGAACCAGCGCCACATGCCGGCGGCACCGGTCCTCCCCGCGGCACCGGCCCCGGTGGGGGCAGCGAGGAACAGAACCGCGGTGAGGACCATGGCCCCGAGGATGCGGCCGAACCTTCCCTGAGAATGATGATGATGCATATGGACTCCCTTCTCCGCGGGTCTTGCCGGAACCTCCATGGTCCCGGGGGCCCGCGGCTACAGCACGGTCGGTGCTTCGCTCCGGAGTGATTGCTTTCCGGATCTACGCAAGAAGGCTTTCCTCTCAGTCCCGATGTGCCGCAAGTATTGTCCAAACACGTTTGTTTCAGGGAATGGTTGTTGTTTATTGCAATCAAAGGTCGTTGTTGGCTCCAATCCTCACTGTTCTAATGCTGGTATCGTCACCTGCTGTCATCCTAGGCCCAGCTCGCGCGCGCTGCTGTGAAATACTCCTCGGTGGATTGGTTGAATGGCAGACAGTGGCGGCCGGGCGGCCGTGATAGGCAAGAAAATGTTCGAGGAGGCCCGCGGCCGTCTCTTCTTCGTCTACGATCAACCCTATGAAACCCGCCGCCGCAGACCCGCGCCTCGCCCGTGTCACCGAGATCTGTCTCGCGCTCCCCGAAGCCACGCGCCGGGACCAGGGACAGCACGCGAGCTTCCTGGTCCGCAAGAAGACGTTCGCGTACTACCTCGACGATCACCACGGCGACGGCATCGTCGCCGTCTGCTGCAAGGTGGCGCTCGGCGAGAACGCGGACCTGGTCGCCGCGGATCCCGCCCGGTTCTACCTGCCCGCCTACATCGGTCCGAGAGGCTGGGTCGCGTTGCGCCTGGACGTGGGCGACGTCGACTGGGACGAGGTGGCCGAGCTGGTCGCCGGCAGCTACCGGCTCGTCGCGCCCAAGCGGCTGGCCTCGGGCGCGGGTTACACTTCGACTTCATGAGACTCGAAACCGAGCGGCTCGTGCTCCGCCCCTGGCGGGAAGGTGACGAGGAGTCGCTCGTCCGCCACGCCAACAACCGCAAGGTGTGGATCAACCTGCGGGACCACTTCCCCCACCCCTACACGCTGAGCGATGCGCGGTCGTGGATCGGGCGCTGCGTCGCCGCTCCCCGGCCGCCCACGAGCCTGGCGGTCGAGTACGCGGGGGAGGCCATCGGCGGCGTCGGCCTGCTGCCGATGGCGGACGTCGCCCGCTTCACCGCCGAGGTCGGTTACTGGTTCGGCGAGGCCTGGTGGGGCCGCGGCTTCGCCACCGAGGCTCTGCGTCGCCTCACCGGCTACGCCTTCGAGAGCTTCCAGTACGAGCGCCTCGAAGCCTGGGTCTTCGCCACCAATCCCGCCTCCGCGCGGGTGCTGGAGAAGGCGGGCTACGAGCGCGAAGCCATCCTGCGGCGCGCCGCCTTCAAGGACGGGCGATTCCTGGACTGCCACTTGTACGTAAGGCTGCGGCCGCGGTGAGAGCTCGGGATCTCGAAAGTTTCAGGCCCGAAGGGTCGTCCTCCCTCAGCCTGGGGCGCAGCCCCAGGAAATGGAGTCCACCAGTCTAAAAGCCCCATAGGGGCGAGATAAAGGCCGGATCACGCCCCTTCAGGGCTTTCGGGGTTTGGAACTGGCAACGCGAGTCCCACCACCTTGCTAAACTGGTGGCTGGCCCGTTTCTCCACCAGGAGGTCCCGTGTCGCCCGCGAAGCGCTCCGCCGTTCGCAACGTCTTCCTCAGCTCCACGGCCCGCGACCTGGGGCCATACCGGGATGCCGTGTACAAGGCGATCTCGGGCCTGGACGGTTTCCACTGCGTCCGCATGGAAGACTTCGGCGCCCGCGATTGGGAGGCCGACGACTTCTGCCACGCCAAGGTCGCCGAGTGCGATGTCTTCGTCGGCCTGATTGGACACCTCTACGGCAGCTCTCCTCCGGGGTCTGAGACCTCCTTCACCGAGAGTGAATACGAGGCAGCGGTGGCGGCGAAGATCCCACGGCTCCTGTTCATGTCCTCGGACGATCTCCCAATGTCTCCGAAGCTGCGAGAACCGGATGCCCTGTTCAAGCGCCAACAGCAATTCCGGGAACGGGTGGGAAAAGAACGGATCGTCGCCTTCTTCGAAGCTCCAGACGCCTTGGCGACGAAGGTCATTGCGGCATTGCATCACCTGGAGCCGGAGAAACCGAAGACCTCACCGAGACCGAGGAAAGCGAAGTCTCCAGTCGACCTGACCCAAGCCACCGAGACTTACCTGAAATACCTCGTCGAGCGCTACCGCTATCTCGACTTCAAAGGCCTCGGCGTCTCCGACCGCGTGCCCCTCCGCCTGCCGCTGCTCGAAATGTATGTCCCGCTGAAGGCGAGGGTCGAAGCGCCGGAGGGGGAAACCTGGGATCGGCTTCGCCTCGCAGGGCGGAAACCCACGGAGGCGGAGACCGAGGCCCTGGGATTGCGCGTCAGCGAGCCACAGCCGATCCTGAGTCTGTTGAAGAAGCACGACGGGCTCATCGTCCTCGGCGACCCTGGATCGGGCAAGTCCAGCTTTCTCAAATTCCTCGCCCTCGTCCTGGCCACGGGACAAGGTAAATCCCTTGGGCTGCAAGGAAGACTGCCCGTCCTCTTGCCGCTGGCCGCCTACGCCAACGTGATTGCTGAAGAAGAGATCCGCCTCGATCGCTTCATCGCCCGGTACTACGAGCAGCGGGGCGTGGACGTCCCGCTGGGTGGGGTTCTGGAGCAAGCCTTCAAGAAAGGCTCCGTCCTGCTGCTGCTCGACGGCTTGGACGAGGTGCGGGATACCTCGCTTCGCAACACGGTCGTGGAGCGGGTCCGGGATTGCTACACCACCCACCGCCTGACCGGCAACAAGTTCGTGATCACCAGCCGGATCGTGGGCTACCGCGAGGTTCGGCCCCAGGCCGAAGGGTTGGCAGAGTGTACTCTGGTCGATTTCGAGGACGAGGAGATCCAGGCTTTCGTAGAGAAGTGGACCGCGGCTGTCGAGCGGGCGGCCAGCGGGGATACGAAACTCGCTGAATTGGAGGCGCAGCGCGAGCGGGAGGAGCTGCTGGACGCGGCCAATCGCAATCCCGGCGTCCGCTCTCTGGCGTCCAACCCGCTGCTGCTCACCATCCTTGCCGTGATGAAGCGGCAGGGAGTGACCCTTCCCGAGCGGCGGGCGGAGCTTTATCAAACCTACGTCGAGACGCTGTTGCGGAGTTGGAACCTGGTACGCAGTCTCGCCGGCCGCTCCACGCGGGACTTGGACGTGGTCGAGACCCTGAAGGTGCTGGCGCCGCTGGCGCTGTGGATGCACGAGACCTCGCCCGGCGTCGGGCTGGTCAAGGAGTGGGACCTGCACCGCGAGCTCGAACGGATCTATCACGAACGCGGGAACGATCATCCGGAGGAGGCAACACGGCATTTCATGGAGGACGTGCGAGAGCACGCGGCGCTCCTCCTCGACCGCGGGGGCCGGCAATATGGCTTCATCCACCTGACCTTCCAGGAATACCTGGCGGCAGTGGCTCTGGCGCAGAAGGGCCAGCAGGAGATCGATCCGATCGTGGACGCCTTGGCCGAGCACGTGGGCGAGCCCACCTGGCATGAGGTGAGCTTGTTGACGATCGGCTATTTGGGGATCGTCCAGAAGCGGGACGAGGCGGCGAGCGCGGTGGTGCAGGAGCTAATCTCCCGCGCGCCGGGTCCTCCTGGAGAGGCCGTGATGCTCGCAGGGCGGGCGGTCGCCGACGCAGGAGCTGCCGGGGTGACTGCGGCTTGCCGGGAAGCTGTCGTGAGATCACTCCTCTCGACGATGACGGCGGAGGGAGTGGAGGCACGACGCAGAGCGGCCGCAGGAAAGGTGCTGGCGGAGTTGGGAGATCCGCGCCTGGAGGTGACGACGCTGGGCGGCATGGAACTCTGCCTGGTGCCGGCGGGGCCGTTCCGAATGGGGGACGACAAGGACGTGCATCCAGTAGAGATCACCTACGACTTCTTCCTCGGCAGGTATCCCGTGACCGTGGCGCAGTTCCGTGAGTATGTCGAGGCCAGCCAAAAGCAGCCTGGAAACCCCGACTGCTTGAGGGGGCCTGCGAATGTGCCGGTCGGTAGGGTAAGTTGGGGCGAAGCGAAGGACTTCTGCGCCTGGCTGACAAAGAGGTGGTCCGAGGTGGGGCTGCTCCCGAAAGGCTGGACTGTGACACTGCCGTCCGAGACGGAGTGGGAGAAGGCGGCGCGGGGTGGGTTGGAGATTCCGACAGAGCCACACCCGTTTTTCCTTGAATCTAAAGGAGACGCAGGCCAACTGGAGCCGAACCCAATCCCGAACCGGCGATATCCCTGGGGAAACGATCCCGATCCGGAGCGCGCCAACTACGACGAGACTGGTATCAAGGAGCCGAGCGCCGTGGGCTGCTTTCCGCGAGGAGCAAGCCCCTACGGTTGCGAGGAGCTGAGCGGGAACGTCTGGGAGTGGACGCGAAGTCTCTACGAGCCCTATCCATACCCCCCACCCGGAACCGATCGTGAGCGTCGCGAGGCCCTCGATCCCCGAGAGCTCCGTGTGTTGCGCGGCGGCTCGTGCTTCGACTTCTCCAGGGGCGTCCGCTGCGCCGTGCGCAACAGGCGCGATCCGGTCAACCGGGGTGACTTCATTGGATTCCGCGTCGTTGCTGCTCCCATTCTCCTCTGGACTCTGAACCTCTGATCTCTGAATCTCTGGACGGGGGCACGCGGGAGACGCCCCGCCGTCCCCGTGGTATTCGAAAGGTTATCGTAGCGGGTCTGGGGCGTCTCTACGGTCCGTTGATGGCGCGGCGAAGCGATCAGGTTCCGGAGGCGTCCCTGCTCGTCCCTGTCTGTCCATGTCCGTCCCTGTTCTTCCCCCGAGCCCTCACCGCGCCGGCACCAGCTCCAGCCCCGCCGCCGCGATCTGCTTGCGGAAGGCGGCCACGTCCTCGGCATAGAAACGATTGAGGTCGACGAGATAGGCCTCCAGCGCCTTCTCCGCCCTTTCGAGGTAGGCGAGCGTGGTGGGGGTGGGTGGGTCCATGGAGGTCTGGAGGGTGTCGACCGCGAACCAGACTTTCTCCAGGACCAGCTCGTCGCGCGCCACGCCGAGGGGAGTCTCGGGGCCGACCCGGAAGCGCCGCTCCAGGGCGTTGACCTTCGTCTGGAGATCGGCGGCGGCCTGGAGGAGGGCGGGACGCAGGGCGGGCGAGGCGTCGGTGCGGGCTCTCGCGGCGGCGGTCTCCACGTCCGCTCGGGTTTTGAGGAGGCGCTCGACGACGGTGATGGCGGCATCCTGAAGCTTGCCGGCGCGGAGGACGGCGGCCCAGCGGGCCTGCCAGTCCGCTTCGGTGTTGCGCGAGCGCGGATCGGGGAGGATGCGGACGGTCCGCTTCGCCTCCGCGTCGCCCAGCTTCACGGTGACAGTGTAGAGGCCCGGCGGTACCTCCGGACCGGGCGGGTTCGGCGGCCGGGGCGGCTGGCCGGCACCGCGAGGAGAGAGCTTGAAGGCGTTCCTCTCCAGGCCCCAGGCATCGCGGTTGAGCCCGGGATCGAGCGGCCAGCGATAGTTGCGCAGCACCGTGCCGGAGGCGTCGGCGACCTGGACCTCGGCCGTCCCGCCCTGAGCGGCCGAGACGGTGAGCAGCGCGCCATAGGGCCGGTTCTCGCCGTGGAAGGCGAGGCCGCCGCGCCCGGCCGTGCCGGCGCGATTCCAGTGCTGCTGCGAGTCCGGGATCGCGAAGAGGTGGAGCGGCTCGGCGAGCACGGCAGGGGTGAACTCGCGCAGGGGACGGACGTCGTCCAGGATGTAGACGCCACGGCCGAAGGTGGCGATCACCAGGTCGTGATCGCGGGGATGGACGACGAGGTCCGTCACCGCCACGGCGGGGAGGCCGTGATGCCAGGGCAGCCAGCTCCGGCCGCCGTCGAGGGACACCCAGAGGCCGCGCGAGGTGCCGAGGAAGAGGAGGTCGCGGTCCACCGGGTCCTGCTCCAGGGAGAGGGCATGGCCCTGGAGGTCGGGAGTCGCCAGGCTCCTCCAACTGGCGCCGAAGTCATCGGTGCGCAGGACGTAGGGCGTCTCGTCGCCGCGCCGGTGATCGTCCAGCACCACGAAGGCCGAGGCGGGATCGAAGCGCGAAGGGCGGATCTGCGTCACCCAGGCGTGGGCCGGAGCATGCGCCTGCAAGAGATTGGCTTCGACGCTCGTCCAGGAACCCCCGCCGTCGCGCGTCACGTGCAGGCGGCCATCGTCCGTCCCCACCCAGAGGAGGCCTGGCTTCAGGGGCGAGGGCGCGATGGCCGTGATCGTGGTGAAGCTCTCGGCGCCGCCCACGTCCGGCGTCAGGCCGCCGCTCTCGGCTTGGTGCTGCCAGTCGGGGTTGTTGGTCGTCAGGTCCGGGCTGATCACCGTCCAGGTGTCCCCCCGGTCCGTGGATTTGTGGACGTACTGGCTGCCGAGGTAGAGAGTGCCGGGAGCGAAGGGGTCGAGGGCAAAGCCGCCCGTGAAGTTGTAGCGCAGGTGAGCTCCCGGGGAATCGGCCGGCGGCATGTCCTTGATCTCCCCGGTCTTGAGGTCCCACCGTTGCAGCCCGCCGTTTTGGGAGAGGGCATAGCCGCGGTCCGGATCGGCGGGGTCCGGCACGGTCGTCGAGCCGTCGCTCAAGCCGATGAGGGTCCACGAGTGGTCCTGGATCCCCCCGGCCTCCCAGGCGTCGCTCGGCCCGCGGTAGGAGCCGTTGTCCTGGAGACCGCCGTAGACGTTGAACGGCACGGCCTGATCGACGGCGATGCGATAGAACTGGGAGAGGGGGAGATTGGAGAGGAAGACCGCCCGCCGCCCGCGGTCGCGGCTGACGAACACGCCGCCATCCGTGGCCAGCACCAGGTGGCGCGGATCGCCTGGGTCGATCCAGATCGCATGCAGGTCGGGGTGGACGCCCTGGCCCGCCAGGAGATCGCGGAAGGTGCGGCCGTTGTCGTCCGAGACGTGGAGCGACATGTCGAGGTCGTAGACGCGGTTCGGCCACTGCGGATCGACCGCCAGGCCCGGGAAGTAGAAGGGGCGCAGGTGGAGGTTGGGGCTGGCGTTGACGGTGCGGAAGCTGGCGCCGCCGTCGTCCGAGCGCAGCAGGGCGCTGGTGGCGGCCTCGACCATGGCATAGACCACCTCGGGATGGGAGCGCGAGACGGCGAGCTTGATCCGCCCGAGCTCGCCCTCGGGCAGGCCGTCGTCGGCCGTGCGCCGCGTCCAGGTGCCGCCGCCGTCGAGCGAGACGTAGAGCCCCGAGCCCGGGCCGCCGGAGCGGAAGATCCAGGGCCAGCGCCGGTACTGCCACATCGCGGCGTAGAGCTTGCCGGGGTTGCGGGGATCGATCGCCAGGTCGGCCGCGCCGGTCTTCGCATCCACAAAGAGGACCTTCGACCAAGTCTTGCCGCCGTCGACCGTCTTGAACACTCCACGCTCGGGATTCTCCGTCCACATCGAGCCCAGGGCCGCCACCCAGGCCACGTCCGGATTGGCGGGATGGAGGACGATGCGGGCGATGTGGCCGGTGCCGTCGAGCCCCAGGTGTTTCCACGTCCTCCCCCCGTCGAGCGAGCGGTAGACGCCGTCGCCGGAGAGGGCCGAGTGGTGGAGGTTTCCCTCGCCCGTCCCGGCCCAGACGATCTCCGGATTGGCCTGAAAGACGGCGATGGCCCCGATCGGCAGCGCCGGCTGCGCAGCGGAGCGATCGGATCGATCGAAGACCGGTTCCCAACTGGCGCCGCCGTTGACCGTCTTCCAGATCCCGCCGCCGGCGCCGCCTATGTAGAGGACGTCGGGATCGGACTCGACCCCCTCGACAGCGGCCACCCGGCCGCTCATCCCGGCCGGGCCGATCGAGCGCACGGCGAGCCCGGCGAGCCGCGCGGGGTCGATCGCGGAGCCCGCCGCCCAGCCGGAGGAGGAGATGAGGACGAGGATCAGGCCGAGGACGGCGGAGCGCGGCATGGGACGTCTCCTTTCGGGAGAGGAGGTGTACGACGCCAGTGTATCAGCTCTGTAATACACAGCGTCAAGCCGGCTACAATCCCCCCATGAACCTGATCGCAGACCTTCAGCGCATCGTCCCTCGCGACGTCGACACCCTCCGCCGGGAGATCGAGCTCTATCCGGATGACGACTCGGTCTGGCGCGAGGTCCCCGGCCTCCCCAACGCGGGGGGCACCCTGGTCCTCCACCTGGTGGGCAACCTGCGCCACTACTTCGGCGCCGTGCTGGGCGGGAGCGGCTACGTCCGCGATCGTCCGGCCGAGTTCTCGACGCGCGGCCTTTCCCGGCAGGAGCTGCTCCGGCTCATCGCCGCGGCCCACGCCGAGGTCACGGCCGCGCTGGCCCGCCTGGACCCGGCGCGGCTGGACGAGACCTATCCGGAGCCGATGCGCGGCCAGTCCTTTTCCACCAGCCTCTTCTTCCTCCACCTGGCCGTGCACCTCACCTACCACCTGGGCCAGCTCGACTACCATCGCCGGATGGTCACCGGCAACGCCGCCTCCGCCGATGCCCTCCCCCCGCCTTAGATCTCTTTAGACAAACCACTCCCTCTTCTCCCAGCGGACGGGGGGGAGGCTGGGAGAAGAGGGCCGGGGTGATGAGGGCCTGCTATGCTTCCACCCCGGAGAAATGCGACACCCATGCCTGAGCTGATTCTGATCGTGGACGACGAGCCTGGAATCCTTTCCACCCTGGGAGGGATCCTCTCCGACGAGGGCTATGCGACCCTCACCACCACCAGCGGCGAGGAGGCCCTGGCCCTGTACGGGGAGAGGCGCCCCGACCTGGTCTTCCTCGACATCTGGCTGGCCGATCGCGACGGCCTCGAGACCCTGCAGGCCCTGCGCGAGGCGGACCCCACGGCGGCCGTCGTCATGATGTCGGGCCATGGGACGACCTCCACGGCCGTCAAGGCGATCAAGATGGGAGCCTTCGACTACCTGGAGAAGCCCCTCTCCTACAAACGGACGGTGGACGCCGCGGCCGGGGCCCTGGCCTGGAAGCGCTCCCTGGAGACGAGCGCCGCCGACTGGCTCGCCGACACGCCGCGCGACCGCCGCGCCCAGCGCGCCAATCACCCGGAGGGCGAGCGCCGGTTCGAAGCCCCTCCGGCCCTGCCGCTCCTGGCCGGCACCGGCCGGCGGCAGCGGACCATCCGCCATTCGACCGTGGTCTACGGCCTCGGCCTCCATTCGGGCCAGCGCACCGGCATGGTCCTCCAGCCCCTGCCGGAGAACAGCGGCATCCATTTCGTCACCCTGCCCACGGGGATCGAGATCCCGGCCCACGTCCGCGCCGTGGCGGAGACCGACTACGCCACCACGCTCGCCGGCGAGGGCGAGAGCATCCGCACCGTCGAGCACCTCCTCTCGGCGCTCCACGCCTATGGCGTGAGCAACCTGCTGATCAAGGTCCACGGCGAGATTCCGGTGCTCGACGGCTCGGCGTTGGAGTTCTGCAAGATCCTCGAAGACGTCGGCGTGGCCGAGCAGGACGAGCCGCAGCGCGAGGTGGTCATCGACCGCCGCTACGAGGTGGGAACGGGCGATAAGGTGCTGGCCATCGAGCCGGCGGACCGCTTCTCGGTCTCCTACCTCCTGCGCTATCCGCCGCCGGTGGGGGAGCAGTCCTGCGAATTCACCCTCTCCTCGGCCGAGGACTACAAGCGGGAGATCGCCCCGGCCCGCACCTTCGGCTTCATGAAGGACCTGCCGATGCTCAACGAGCTGGGCTTAGGCTCCGGCGGCCGGCTCGACAACTTCATCCTCGTCGGGGAGGATGAGGTGATCAATACCGAGCTGCGTTTCCCCGACGAGTTCGTCCGCCACAAGATCCTGGACATCCTCGGCGACCTCTACCTCCTGGGCTATCCCATGCGCGGCAAGGTCACCGCCCGGCTGACCGGTCACCGGGACAACATCGCGTTGTTGCGGCAGATCGTGGCGGGGTAGGCGTCGTCGAACCGCCTCAAGCTCGGGGCCTACCTTGAGGGCAGGGCGTGGTTGGTCTCCAGCAGGACTTTGAGCTCGCCCTCCTGAAACTTCATGCCGAAGATGTCGACGAACGGACCGGAGCCTCCTCCCCTGCCAGTTTTTTCGATATTGAGACCGGCGTCGAGATTTTCAAGCACCCTCTGGCCCAGAGTGGCATCGGAAGCGTACAACAGTTGCTTTTCGAGCACCTCGCCCTCGCGGGTGACCACCAGCCTGACTGCGAGGTCGCCGCTGAGATCCGCGAATTTCGGAAAAGTGAGCCGGACCAGGCGCTCGGCGACGTCTTGCCTTTTTTCGGCCGACGGGATGTAACCAAAAGATTTCGTCTCAACTGGGATTCCCTGGATCTTCTTGAGCCCAGCAGGGAGGTCATTGGAGTACCAGCTTCGGGGAGCCCAGCCCTGCACGGCGCAATCCTGAAGCGCCTTGGAAAACCACGCGTGCGATGCGAACGGGCCCCGAACATCGTGCATGCCCCCCGCGTCGAGGCGAAAGCTGATGAAATACCAGTGATCTTCCGAGCCCGGCTTCAAGAGGGCGGCGCAGGCTGTCTTGGAGTAGGCGCCAGAAACGTTGGCGGCGGCTAAAATCGTGGCCCGCAACGCGCAGGGCTCCGTGGAGCTTACTCCGCAGTCGTTATCATTACTGCAAGCTTTCTGGAAAGCAAGCGGCATGAAATTCAGGAAATAACAGCAGCATTGCCTGTCGAAGCCCCCGCAAGAGCCGTTGTTGCATGCTGGAAGCCATCCCGATGCACAAAATGAAACGCAGGAGTTATAGGAGGATGCACAAGGGCAGGTGCAATGGGCTGTACACTCGTTCTGCGCGGCCAGAGGGCCGGCAGCGAGCAGGTATAGACCCCCCGCGACGACCGCGAGGGTGGAAACGCGCAGGAATCTAGGCATTGGTGGCCTCCTTTGCGAAGTTTAGACTATAGACTCGTTACCGTCAAGCCAACCACGGAGATATGCGGAGACATCATGGACAAGGTCAATCTTCAGCAGAAGCTCGCCACCTTCACGGACTACTTCAACCCGCGCATCGTCGCCGAATTGAACGGCCAGCACGTGAAGCTGGTGAAGGTCAAGGGCGATTTCGTCTGGCACCACCACGAGCACGAGGACGAGCTGTTCCTGGTCGTCAAGGGCCGCTTCCGGATGGAGCTCCGGCACCGCGACGTCTGGGTCGAAGAGGGGGAATTCCTCGTCGTGCCCCGCGGCGTCGAGCACCGGCCCATGGCCGAAGAGGAGGTGCACATCCTTCTCTTCGAGCCGGCCTCCACCGTCAACACCGGCAACCTCGAAGGCCACGAGCGGACCCGGCTGCAACTCGAACGGATCTGACGGCCGCGCCTGCCGCATGCCTCGCCGGGCGACGAAACCAGTGTGTTTGTCGCCTGCTTCGAGGTGCGAGCCGCAGAACCCGAGGTACGAGCCGCAGGATCCGAGCGACGAGCCGCAAGGACCTCGGTACGAGCCGCAAAACGCTCGAAGTTGAAGACCCTGACCGCGAGGCGAATCTTGCCGGCTCAAGCGTCAGCCGCAAATCAGCTCGTGCGAGCCGCAAATCGGCTGGCATCTGTTGCAAACTTCTTTCGTGTTGCGGCATAATTCCGTCGCTACGCTTCGGCGACCTCGGTCCGAGTTGGCCGGCGCTGGGGTCTTGCGGCAGGTTTCCGCAGCTACGCCGCTCGCCGATCGCATCAGGTGGCCTGTCGTCTGGATTTCGCGAAAGAAATCCGCTAACATGCAGCAGATGGTTCGGGTTTTGCGGCAGAAAGGTCGATGAAGATGAGGACGGACGTTTCCCTCGCGGCGGTCGTCTCGAACCTGGAGGAGCAGATCGCGGTCCACCGGGAGCGCGAGGCCTTCCATGCTCAGCACGAGGCTCACCACCGGCAGCAACGGGAGCAGCACGCGGCCGAGCTCGCGACGCTGACGCGCAGTCTCGACGCGCTGAAGACCGCCGCCGATGCCGCGGTGGGGCTCGCGGCGAGGCCGGGCGCCGCCTCCCACTCGCTGGCGGCGCCGGACCCGGACCCTGGCCGCAAGCCGCGTCTGAGCCGCATGGTGGCGCTGGTGGTGGAGAGCTGGCCCGCCGGCGAGCCCTTCGGCACCGCGGCCATCGCCGCCGAGATCGCCACCCGTTATCGCGACCGGCTGCGCAAGGGAGTCGACTCGCGGATGGTCTCCGTCCACCTGCGCCGCCTCCTCGCCTCCGGCCGGCTCACCTCCGTGCGCGAGGGGAGGCCTCACTACGAGGCGCTGTACGCGCGGGCGGAGTAGGCGAGGCGGATCGCAGGCAGCGCGCTTTCGCCGCCCCCGGGGCACTTGAATTGTTGAGGCTCTTCAACTCACGAAGGAGGACGCCATGCCCAAGAAGCTGATCCACCTCGGTCTCCTGCTCGCTCTCACGGCCGCAGCCCTGGCCGCCGGAGTGCGGCCCGCCGAGGCCGGCTGCACGCGGAGCTGTCACGAAGTCGGCCAGCTCATCTGCTGCGACTTCTGCTGCACCACTCCGAGCGGAGTCGTCTGCAGCCAGCCTCCCTGCCCGACCTGAGCGCCCTTGGCAGGGCGAAATGAAGGGGCCGAATGCACCTACCCAGGGCTGACGCCCTGGGCTAGAGGTATGCCGCCCTACGGGCTCGGGGTTTGTGGTCTGCGGCGGATTGGGTGTTCCAGGGCCATGGCGCCATCATGACTCCACCGGATTTCCCCCCAACCACCCCGCCACCGCCTCCGCGTTCCCATCCGGCGGGAACACCGGATAGAAAACCTTTTCGATCACCCCTTCCCGCACGATCAGCGTGATCCTTTTCACGAAGCGGATTCCCGCCAGCTCGAAGGTGGGGAGATGGAGCGCTTCGATCAGCTCGAAATGTTCGTCGCTCAGCAGCTCGAAGGGGAGGTGGAGACGCTCGACGGCTTCTCGCTGATAGGCCGTGTCCTGCGTGCTGAGGCCGAAGACGCCGGCGCCGAGGGCTTTCAGCTCGGCGTGGTGGTCGCGGAAGGCGCAGGTCTGGGGGGTGCAGCCGCGGGCTCCCGGGATCTCGTTCCAGCCGGGGAGGGCGTCGCGGTCGGGACGGCCGGTGTGGGGGTAGAGGTAGACGACGGTGCGGCCGGGGAGGGCGGCGAGATCGACCTGGCGCCCAGCCGTCGACGGCAGCGGGATCGACGGGAGGCGCAGCCCCGGGAGGTGGTCGCAGGCGCCGTCGTCCTCGGGCACGGGGAGCCCCTCGGGCAGGGCGTAGAGGTTGTCGCTCCTGGTCATGATCTCGTCTCCTCGCCGGCCGGCACGCTCCGCGCGTGGACCTCCTCGGAGGTGAGGCCGTACAGAGGCGGCGTCGGCACCCCGAGGATTCCCAGCATCAGATAGATCTGCCCGCGGTGGTGGACCTCGTGCTCGACCATCGAACGCAACCATTTCCAGACGGCGATCTTGACGCCGCCCGGGGTCTCGCAGCGGCGGGCGAGGTCGTCCGGCCCGAGGCGGGCGAAGATCTCCACCGACTCCCGGTGCTGTCGATCGAAGTACGCGAGCACGGCGTCCCAGCCGTCCGCCAGCTCGCGTCCATGGCCGGGATAGCGGCTGGGCCGGCATTGCGCGTTCTCGGCGAACATGAAGCGTTCGATGGCGCCGAGATGGCGGATCAGGTCGCCGAAGGTGAAGGCCCCCGGCTTGTGCGTCCACTCCAGGCGCTCCGGAGGGATGCAGAGGATGACGCGGCGCGTCCGCTCACGCACCCGCTCGAAGTAGTCCAGGAACGGCTCGATGCGTTGGATCTCCATGGCGCCTCCTCGGGTAAGGCTCGAAGTCTACCTTGTCGGAGAGGGCTCGTTCCGGCTTCCTCAGGACAAACCACTCCCTCTTCTCCCGGGACGAAGCCGGGAGAAGAAGGCTAAGGGTGATGAGGGCTCCGGCTCAGCAGGTCGTCCGGCAGGAGAACTGATGACAGTCGGAATAGCAGGTCTGGGTACAGGGAGCGGTCGTCGCGGCGCCGGCGGCGTCGGCGAGGTTGGTCGAGGTGAGACCCCGCAGGGTCTCACGGTGGAGCTTGAGCTTGGGAGCGCTGTTCAGCGTCTTCTTCATCGCACGGTCCTCCTGAAAGGTGGTTGGTCCTGATCCAGCGCCTCCGGCGTGTCCGAAGGCACCCCTACAGGTAGAGACGGTGCTCGCCCGCCAGCGGAGCGGGACGTCTGGGGAGGCGTGCCGCGGCGGCGCTCACCCGAGCGCCGCGGTCTGCGCTATGCTGCTGAGAGCCGGAGCCGCGCCGGCTGGCGAGAAGGTTGCATCGCCTGAGACATGCCCGCCCATCCTGGTGCGCGGTCGAACTTGTAAGGTATGTAAAAAATTATGGGATTGCACGCGATCCGGGAAACCTCCGCCGGGGCGCTGCGTTAGGGGGAGACATGGACCCACTCGAGAACAACCACAAGCAGCGCCGCTGGCTTATCGCCGCCATCGTGGTGGTGGTTGGAGTCCTGATTGCGCTGTTCTTCCTGCGGCGGGGCAAGGGCGGGGGCGGCGACCAGTACCGCACCGAGGCGGTCAGCCGCGGCAACGTCGCCTCGACCGTCAACGCCACCGGGACCCTCTCGGCCGTCACCACGGTCCAGGTCGGCAGCCAGGTCTCCGGCATCATCTCCAAGCTCTACGCCGACTTCAACAGCCAGGTCAAGCAGGGGCAGCTCCTGGCCGAGCTCGATCCCACCCCCTTCCAGCAGACGGTGGATCAACGGCAGGCCGACGTCACCAAGGCGCAGGTCGAGGTGGCCAACGCCCAGATCACCTACAACCGCCAGAAGCGCCTGTTCGAGGCCCAATTGATCGCGCAGTCCGACCTCGACGCGGCCAAGACGGCCTACGATGCGGCGCGCGCCGGGCTCACCCAGGCGCAGGCGGCGCTCAAGCAGGCGCAGACCAACCTTGGCTACACCAAGATCTACTCGCCCATCGACGGGCAGGTGGTGGCCCGCCAGTACGACGTCGGCCAGACGGTGGCGGCCTCGTTCTCGGCCCCCACCCTCTTCACCATCGCCAAGGACCTCACCAAGATGCAGGTGCAGGCCGACGTCGACCAGTCCGACATCGGCCAGATCAAAGTCGGCGAGCCGGCGCGTTTCACCGTCGACGCCTACCCCGACCAGGAGTTCCGTGGCCAGATCTCGCAGGTGCGTCTGAACGCCACCGTCACCCAGAACGTCATCACCTACCCGGTGATCATCGAAGTGCCCAATCCCGACGGCAAGCTGCGCCCCAGCATGACGGCCAACGTGACCATCGAAGTGGCCCTCGTGCGCGACGTGCTGCGCGTGCCCAACGCCGCTCTGCGCTTCCGGCCGCCGGAGACGCCGGGCCAGGACGGCAAGCCGGCGCAGTCCCCGCGGACGGCGCAGGATCAGGGGCAGAGCCGGAGCCAGGGAGAGACCCCGGCGCCAGGGCAGGAAACGAGACAGGCGCAGCAGGCGCAGACTCCGGGTCCGGGTCTGGCCCAGGAGACCCCGGGACCGGGGCGGTGGCGCGGCCGGCACCGCGGTGGCGACGTCGCCGCGGGGGGCACGCCGGGGGCCGGCGATACTGGCGCGGGACGGCCCTCCTTCGACAGCGCGGCCGCCAATGCCGGGCAGGGCGGCGTGGCAGGCGCCCTGGCCGGCGGCAGGAGGGGAGGCCGGCAGCAGGGGCAGACGGTCTACGTGCTCAACAGTCCTGCCGACAAGAAGGCGGATCTGCGTCAGGTCCGCATCCGGACCGGCATCACCGATGGCCACTACACGCAGGTGGTGGCGGTGCAGTCCGGCACGCTGAACCCGGGTGACCTGGTGGTCACCGGCATCGCGACCATCAAGGTCGAGCAGAGCGCCGGTCCGCCGGGAGGCCCGCTGGGAGGCGCAGCCGGCCGTGGCGGGCCGCGGGGGCGGTTCTGAGCATGGCCAAGGTCTCGCCAGCTTCGACGGATTCACCGGTCCTCGAGATCCACGACCTGGTGAAGGTCTACCACATGGGCGAGGTCGAGGTGCGCGCCCTGAAGGGGATCAACCTGACGGCCGAGCGCGGCGAATTCGTGGCCATCATGGGACCGTCGGGCTCCGGCAAGTCGACGCTGATGAACATCGTCGGCTGCCTCGACCGGCCGACCTCGGGCACCTACCGGCTCGACGGCATCGACGTCTCGCGCCTCGACCGCGACCAGCGGGCCGAGATCCGCAACGCCAAGATCGGCTTCGTCTTCCAGAGCTTCAACCTGCTGGCGCGCACGCGGGCCACGGAGAACGTCGAGCTGCCGCTGCTCTACGGCAACCTCGGGCTCTCCACGACGGAACGCGCCCGCCGCGCCCGCGAGGCCCTCGCCCGGGTGGGCCTCGCCGGCCGCGAGGACCACTACCCCTCGCAGCTCTCCGGCGGCCAGCAGCAGCGGGTGGCGATCGCCCGTGCCCTGGTTACCGACCCGGCGATCCTCCTCGCCGACGAGCCGACCGGCAACCTCGACTCGCGGACCTCCGAGGAGATCATCGCCATCTTCCAGGAGCTCAACGACGCCGGCAAGACCGTCGTCCTCATCACCCACGAGCCGGACATCGCGGCGCACGCCAAGCGCGTCGTCTACGTGCGTGACGGCGTGATCTGGCGCGACGAGCGGATCGTCCAGATGCGGGCGCAGCCGGGCGCGCCCGCCGGGGAGCTTGAGCAGGCCGTCGCCTTCCCCTTCACCGTGGCGTCCGCTGCCGAACCGGCATCCGAAGAGGTGGTTCGATGAAAGTTTCAGCCCTGCGATTGTGGAACATCACCAAGGTCGGCCTGATGGCGATCTCGCGCAACAAGATGCGTTCCCTGCTCACCATGCTGGGGATCATCATCGGCGTCGGCTGCGTCATCACCATGGTGGCGGTGGGCACCGGCGCCTCGAGTTCCATTCAGGAAACGATCAACTCGCTCGGCACCAACTTCATCATGCTCTTTCCCGGCGCTGCGACGACGGGCGGAGCCCGCATGTTCACCGATCAGTCCAAGATCACGGTAGAGGACGCCGACGCCATCAAAGCCGAGTGCCCGGCGGTCGCCTACGTCTCGCCCGGAGCGCGAACCAACGCGCAGATCGTCGCCGGCGAGCTCAACTGGGGGACCCAGGTGTGGGGCGTGGGAGTCGAGTGGCCGAACATCCGAGCCTGGAACGTCGCCGACGGGGATTTTTTCACCGACGTCGACGTCCGCACCTCGAGCAAGGTCTGCGTCCTGGGCGCCACCGTGGCCCAGAACCTCTTTCCGAACGGCGACGCGGTGGGATCTTCGATCCGCATCAAGAAGGTGCCGTTCAAGGTGGTGGGCGTGCTGGAGCGCAAGGGCGGCAACATGATGGGACAGGATCAGGACGACCAGATCATCGCGCCCTACACGACGGTGATGAAGCAGCTCCTGGGCTCGCCGCGGATCAGCCTGATCTATATCTCGGCGCGCTCCGCCGCCGACGTCAAGGAGGCGGAGAACGAGATCGACGCCCTGATACGCCAGCGCCACCGCATCCCGCCGGGCCAGGAGAGCGATATCAACATGCGCTCGCAGGAGGAGATTGCCTCGACCTCGGAACAGACCTCGAAAACCCTGTCGATCCTGCTCGGCTCGGCGGCGGCCATCTCGCTGCTGGTGGGCGGTATTGGAATCATGAACATCATGCTCGTCTCGGTGACCGAGCGGACGCGCGAGATCGGCATCCGTCTGGCGATCGGCGCCAAGGGCCGGCACGTGCTGATCCAGTTCCTGCTCGAGGCGATCGCCCTGTCGGTCGTGGGCGGCGCCATCGGCGTCGGCCTGGGTCTGCTCGCGCCGCACCTGGTGACGCGTTTCGCCGGCATGCCGACGCAGGTGAGCACGGGCTCCGTGGCGCTCGCCTTCGGCTTCGCCGCCGCCATCGGCGTCTTCTTCGGCTTCTACCCGGCGCGCAAGGCGTCGCGGCTCGATCCGATCGACGCGTTGCGGTACGAGTAGAGGCGAGACGTCGGCTTTACAGCTTGTGGGTGCCTGGAAGTTTGCTGAGGCCGCGGTCGAAGGTGCCCAGCGGCAAATGACCAGCTTTTCGCGCCACTTCCAGGATCAGGCAGTCGGAGAAACCCAAGGCTGGACGGTCCCGGAAATTCTTGAGCGCTGCCGCGACTCCATCCGCGTCCTGAATCGTCAGATCCGCATGATTTAACAACATCTCGACAGCGGTCGCGATCTTCTCTGGTGGCAACTCGTAGACGGACGCCAGGACCCACATCGCCTCGACCAGAACGAGTTGGGAAACCCAGGCGCCCGTAGAGATGTAAGCCTCCGCAGCCGCAGTCTGCTGGAGGTCGTCCCGTGTTGCGAGCCGGACCAGGACGTTGGTGTCAACGGCGCGCATGGCGGCTTTTCACGTACCGTCCTACTCCCGCCTTCAGCTCTTCGAGACTCCTTGGCTCAGGCGCCGTCTCGAACAGCGCTTTGTGAACGTCCTCAGAGGTGTAGCGGCCCGCCCGCCGCACCACGATCCTCTCGCCCTCTTCCGCCCACTCAAGGATTGAGCCTGGGCCGACGCCAAGCTTCCGGCGGATCTCTGAGGGCACCGAAATCTGCCCCTGTGCGGTCAGCTTCGAGTACGCAATTCCCATGGGCCTTATAGTACCACGGTAATGCAAGCAGGACCACCTCGAAGCTGGGCGCCGATCAGGAGAGCAAACGCGGCCCCAGACCCTGCACGACCACGTCGCCCGCGAAATGCGACAGGATGGCATAGGGAAGCCCCCACCGCCAGTAAATCCAGCCGAACAGCTGGCCGCCCAGGCCGTTGAGCAGCAACACCACGGTGAAGAGGAGAGCGCCGGCATGGCTCGCCGATGTGCTCGCGCCCCCAGAGCAGCCCGCCGCCGTTCATCCCCACGAGCAGGAGAGTCTGCGCCAACGCGGCCAGCCGGGGCCGCCACCCGGAGAGCACCCAGACGGCGAGCCCGACCTCGATCGCCCCCAAGGAGCGACGGCCAGGCGCGGCATGGGTGGGCCCTTCCGTTTATGGAGTCGCCCTGAAGAGTTCGTTGTTCTTCACCGAGACTCGCTCCAGCCCTGAGATGCGGGAGGCCGAGGGTTACGACCTCAACGTGATATCATAGTCTCTATGCGATTGATCGAAGCACGCTACGAGGAAGGTTTGCTCAAACCAGAGACGCCCTTGGCGCTCAGGCCGGGCGAGCGAGTGGCACTGATCGTGGTCCGCCACCCTGACTCCAGCCGTTGGAATCTCGAACAGTTTGCCAAGGGCGGAACGGGAGAGGATCGAGCCCTCGCTGAAGAAGGGCTTGCGGAATGGGTGGATACCCTGGAAGGGGAGGACTCTCGTTGAGACGAGGGGAGGTGTGGTGGGCAGACCTCGGCTGACGAAGCTCTCGGACGCATAGAACCCGAGGGGCTTGATAACTGAAAAAGCGCCTTCCTCTATACGGTGGAACGGGTCACAGGTTCAGATTCCGCAGAGCCGGGCAGATCGTCACCGAACGTCAGGCGAGAGCGGAGCAGAGCGTGAAAAACGATCAGTGCGAGGGCCACGGCGACGACGCTCGCGACGATGTCGGCCGGATCGAACGTCTGCGGTCCCAGCGGATCGTGGATCTCGAAGGCGACGAGCACGATGACCGTGAAAGCGGACCAGACGTGGAACAGGTTGGTCGCCACCCGTGAGCTCCAAACTCTCGGCCGAGTGAGAATGGAGAACGGGAAACAGAACCCGATCACGAAATTCGGAGCCCAGCCGAGCACGAACCCGATCAGGCCCACGTGCGCTGCGTGAGGACGAATGACCTCCTGAACGAGCGGCAGCAGGAGCGCGGGTGAGAAGGCGATCAGGGCGGGGATGGCGTTGTTTCTCATTTGCCGGTCCTCCTCTTCGCCGGAGCCTTGCGCGCCGCTGGCCGGGCGACCGTCTTCTTGGCCGGCGCCTTTTTCACCGCCGTTTTCTTGGTCGCCGTTTTCTTCGCCGGCGCCTTTTTCGCTGGCGCCTTGCGCGCTGCCTTCTTCGCGGGCGCCGGCGGCGCCGTCGCCGGCGCGGCTCCGCCGCTGGGCGTGCCGGGCGTCCCCGGCCCGGCCGGCGGGCGCACTGGGGTGCGGGTGGAGCCCAGGCCGGCGTCGTTGCGGCGGGCCTGGGCGTTGGGGTCGACGCTCAGCCAGAGCTTCAGCTCGGGATTGTCGAGACGGCCCTGGGCGTCGAAGTATTTGTCCTGCCAGCCATCCGTCGGATCCAAGCTCTGGAAGGCGTTCTTGAAACCCTCCTGCTTCAGCCGGTAGCGCCAGCGGTAGTGATCGTAGACGTCCAGCACGTGCGTGGCGTAGGCCTCGGCGAGTCCGCGGTGACCCTTCACGATCACCAGGTTCTCGTCATTGTTCGACGAGGCGCGCCAGCCCAGGTTGTGGCTGCCCGTGACCACCACGGAGTTTTCCGAGAAAGGATCGATCACCACGATCTTGTCGTGAATGATCGCGTGCCCAGCCTGGTTGAGCTCTTTTTCCCAGACGCCGAACTGATCCTCGACGCCGGTGGCGGCCACGACTTCATAGGTGATGGGTTTCTGGCTGGAGTCGTGGAACAGGTCGGTGTTGAACTCGCCGACCGCCTTGGGATCGGTCACCGCGCCGCGCACGAGGAGTTGCGGATTGGCTTTCTGCGCCGCTGCCGCGGCGTCCACGATGCTCGGCGCGCCCGGCTGGAAGACCAGGAAGAGCACCGCCTGCTGCGCTTTCGAGATGAGGTCGAAGACCTGCGCCATGTCGTTCGGCGAGGTGCTGGTCTTCGAGGTCGACTTGGTGTTGGGCGAGAACCAGAGGTCGATCTCGGCGCTGTTGTCCTCCAGCTTGACGGGGCGGACGTGGTTGTCGTCGCTGCGCAGCGTGGGGCTCTGGAGCTTGTTCGCAACGCCGCCGGCCTGCACGGTGTCGGCGTGCAGCCGGTCCCAATAATCCTTGTATTCGGCGGCGAGCGCCGGCGACTCGATCACCAGGCTGTTGTTGGTCTGCGCGCAGAGACCATTGGCGGTCCAGTTCGTGGAGCCCAAGAGCACGGCGGCGGGCTTGCCCGCGGCGTCGGCGTAGACCATGAACTTGTTGTGCCCGATGTGGCCCTTGGGCATCAGGCGGTCGACGATGTCGACGTGCGACTCGTGCAGGGCGGTGCGGGCGGGCTTGTTCTCTTCGTCGTCGGTGCCGGCGTCGGACAGGACGAGGTGCACGAAGGGCGCGCCGATCAATTCCTGTTTCAGCTCGGGATCGGTCAGCTCGTAGAGCGCGCCATAGCAGGCGCCGCCCTGCTGGCGGGCGCGGTCGACCAGGCATTTGACGGCGGTGATGAGGTCGCCGGCGAGCGACTTGCGCAGCGGATCGTTGGGCTGGACGATGCGTTGCAAAAGCACGCTCTGCGACGGCGATCCCCCCTTGCCGCCGGTCAGCGCGCGGGCGGTCGCCTGGGTCGCCAGGATGCCACGGTTGAAGTAGCTGGAGATCACGCCGCGGTTGGGGCTGAGCTGCACGGGGTTCGAGATCAGCGGCGCGATCCCGGGGACCGGCTGGAGGTTGGGGAAGGTCCCCTGGAGCGGCACCACCTTGTATTTGTAGAGCCCGCCGCGCTTGGCGAAGAGGTCTTTCCACAGGAACTTCTGGACCGGTGCCTGCTCGGTGGTGTGGCCGGGCTTACCGACGTCGGGGTCGCCCTTGAAGCCGGCGAGCGCAGGCAGCGGCGTCTCCGTGCCGGCGTTCATGTCGATGCGGTAGACGGCGAAGCCGACGCACCCGGGCAGCTTCTTGTCGAAGCTCCAGGCGGTCAATGCGATGTCATTGTTGGATACGGCGATGATCTTCATGGCTTGTCTCCACAGGTCGGGGAGGTTGGGCAGGTTGGCCGAAAAGGCAACACCCTCTATTTTAGCACTCCTGCGGAGCCCCGGCGGAGCGCAACTGGTAAGATCGCGGTCGTCATGAACCTGAAGGAGGAAGACCGATGAAGAAGACCGCCCGGAAGCTGAGCCTCAGCCGCGAGACCCTGCAACGTCTGGACGTGCGAGGGGGCGCCGGCGCCGCCGCCGGCAACGACTCGTGCATCCAGAGCTGCTACCTCGTGTCGTGCGGCGATACGACGTGCACGGCCTCGACGTGCGCGACGGACGAGAAGCAGGTGATCGCCGGCAACTAGGCCGCGCTACCGCACCTCGAACGACGCCTCGGAGCGCGACTCGGCGCCGCTGTTGCGGTCGTGCGCCACGGCGACGACGCGATAGGTGCCGGCGGGGTCCTTGGACTCGATCGTGATCTTGATGTTGGGAATGCCGAGCTGGACGAACCCCTCATGGGGCGCCCGCTTGTTGCGCCAGAGATCTGACGCCTTGCTGTTCTGGAACAACCCGCCGCCGGGCATCACGCCCTGCACGTCGACGTCGACGTTGCAGTTGCCGGCGGCGTCCGGCTTGCAGTCCTTGAAGAACACGAAGCCGACGAGGAGCTGGTTGCGCGGCGCGACCGTGACGGGCTGGGCCGAGGCGTACTTGCCATCCGCTCCCTTCGTGGGATGGACCACCTTGTCGGGCTCCGCCGTGACCAGGAGGTGGATTTCCAATTTGCCCGCGGCAGCCGGAGCCGCCGGCTTGGCCGGCGTGCGGGTCTTGGGGACCGCCGCGGGAACGAGCAGCAGGGCGGCGGCGAAAAGGCTTCGGTGATGGCGATTCAAGAACATCGATCCTCCTGACGTTGAGCCCTGCATCCTATGACAGGTCGTCCCATAATCGTCTCAGACCACCGGCTGCAGCCCGGCCGCGCGCAACTGGTTGCGGAGGTCGAGCATGGGGCCGTTCTCGAGCGCCTGCCAGTCCGCGAGGGCCTTGTCCAGCCGCTTCTTATAGGTCTCGTAGACCTCGTGCTGCGGACCGGTGGGGACGCGGTCGCCGCTTTCGAGGTCCGTGGCGAGGGGAGTCAGGGCGCGGGCGATGGTGGCGAGGTTGTCGTCCGAGGAGCCGGTACCGAAACGGCCGGCGTCGGTCAGGAGGCGCTTCACGGACTGCTGGAGAGCGGTGATCGCGCCCGTCGCGCCGGTCTTCGGGCGGCTGGCGAGATCCCCGTCGAGGGTCTTGAGGCGTTTGGTCACGGCCTCGACCCGCTGCTGGGCGTCGGTGATCTTCTCCAGGGTCTGTGAGACCGCGTCGTAGAAGTCGCGCTGCGCCGTCAGGTCGGCGGGCGAGGCGCCGGAGCGCGGGTCCACGACGACGACCAGGGGCGCAGTCTGCGTGCGGCCTTCCGCTTTCAACTGGACCTCGTAAGTACCCGGCAGGACGAAGAGCCCCTGGGGCAGCTCGGGCGTGTCCGCCCCGGGGACGGCGGCGATCGAGTACTCGTACTCCTCCACCCGCGGCCGCAGGGTGCGCAGGTCCCAGACGAAGCGGTTGTGGCCCGGGCGGGCGGGCAGCGCCGACGGCGATTGCAGCCAGTCGTTGGCGAAGTATTGCCTTCCCTCGGGCCGCTCGGGCGTCTCGTCGCTGCGGAAGCGGCGCACCGGCCGGCCCTGGCCGTCCACGATCTCCAACGTCACCGGGCCCTTGACCGTCGCCGGCAGCCAGTAATCGATCACCGCGCCGGCGGGAGGGTTGAGCGTCCGCGGCTCGTCGAGGGGCAGCGGTGTATCGCGGTTCTGATTGAAGGCTATGCGATAGGCCGGAGCCGGCGGGAAAAGTGTCAGGTCTGCCGGCGCCGTGCCCAGGTGGCGCAGGGGCGAGACGTCGTCCAGCACCCAGAGCGACCGCCCCTCGGTGGCGGCGACCAGGTCGTTGCCGTGGATCGTGAGGTCGTTGACGCCCGTGGTGGGCAGGTTGAGCTGCAACGGCTGCCAGCTCCCGCCGTCGTCGAAGGAGACGAAGGCGCCCCGCCGCGTGCCGGCGTAGAGCAGCGTGGGGGTGACGGGGTCCTGGCGCACGACGCCCACGAAGTCGTCGTCCGGCAGGCCGGCGGTCGCCGCCCGCCACGTCTTGCCGAAGTCGTGGGTGACGTAGACGTAAGGGTGGAAGTCGTCCGTCCGGTGGCGGTCGACGGCGGCGTAGGCCGTGCCGGCCGAGGTCGGCGAGGCGTCGATCTGGGCGACGCGGCTCCAGTCCGGAAGGCCGTGTGGCGTGACGTCCTGCCAGGTCTTGCCGTCGTCGTGGGTGAGGTGGATGAGGCCGCTATCGGTCCCCACCCAGACGAGGTCCTTCTCCACGGGCGACGGCGCGATGGTGGAGATGGCGCCAAAGCCGCAGGCCCGGGCGTGCGCCACGGGCACGTCGCCGGCGCAGTCCGCGGGCAGGGGCGAAGCGGCGCCCGTGAGGTCCGGGCTCACGACCGCCCAGCTCTGGCCGCCGTCATTGGAGCGGAAGAGCACCTGGGCGCCTTGATAGATCGCGTGCGGCGCCAGCGGCGAGATGGCGATCGGCGTGATCCAACTCGTGCGATAGCGGACGGACGTCGGCCGCTGGCCGTAGCTCGACACCGGCCAGGGCGCGACGTTCTGCACCTGTCCGGTCCGGGCGTCCCAGCGCGACAGCCGGCCGCCGAGGCCGCTGCCATAGACGATATCGGGATTGCCGGGGAAGGGGAGGTCGTAGTCGCGCTCGTCGCCGCCCACCGGATGCCAGTCGCGGAAAGTGAGCTGGCCGTAGTCGCTGCGGCTCGCCACCGCCACCGTGCCGCTGTCCTGCTGGCCGCTGTAGATCCAATAGGGAAAGCGGTCGTCGGTGGCCACGTGGTAGAACTGGCCGGTCGGCTGGTTGTACCAGGAGCTCCAACTCGCGCCGCCGTTGACGGTGACCACCGCTCCCTGATCGCTGGCCGTGATCATCCGCTCCGGATGGTCCGGGTCGATCCAGAGGAAATGGTAGTCGTCGCCGCCCGGAGCGCCGCGGAAAAACGTGAAGGTCTTGCCGCCGTCCGTCGAGCGCCGGATGGACTGGCCCATGACGTAGATCGTGTCCGCGTTCTTGGGATCGACGGTGACGCTCGCGAAGTACGCGCCGGCGAGGCCGCCGTCGGCGTTGACCTGCTGCCAGGTGCCGCCGCCGTCGTCCGAGCGGTAGAGCCCGGAGGCGTTATCAGCGCGGCCGGCATCGATCGTGGCATAGACCCGCCGGCCCTGGCTGCCGGGCGCCACGGTGAGGCCGATGCGTCCCAGGGAGCCGGCGGGCAGGCCGTGGCCGGTGAGCCGGGTCCAGGTTTTGCCGCCGTCCGTCGACTTGAAGATCCCGCTTCCCGGCCCGGTGTTGGGGATGAAATAGGAGAGCCAGGGGTAGCCCCGGAACTGCCAGGTGGAGGCGAAGACCGTGTCGGGCGCCGCCGGGTCCGCCGCGAGGTCCGTGGCGCCCGTGTTCTCGTCCACGAAGAGCACCCGGCTCCACGTCCTGCCGCCGTCCGTGGAGCGATAGACGCCGCGCTCGGCGTTGGGGCCGAACTGGTGACCCTGGGCGGCGGCGAGCACCACGTCGGCGTTCCGGGGATCGACCCACAGGCGGCCGATGTGGCGGCTGTCGGCGAGCCCGCGGTGCTCCCACGTCCTGCCGCCGTCGGCGGAGCGGTAGACGCCGTTGCCGGAGGTGACGTCCCAGCGAGTCGTCACCTGGCCGGTGCCCACGTAGAGGACGGCCGGATCGCTGGGCGCGAGGGCGAGCGCCCCGACCGCAGCCGCGCCCTCGTGATCGAAGAGCGGATTCCAGGTGCGGCCGGCGTCGGCGGTCACCCACACGCTACCGTCAGGGGTGCCGATGTAGAACGTCTCCGGTTTGCCCGGAACCCCCACGGCGCTGGTCGCCCAGCCGCCGCGCAACGGGCCGGCGAGGCGCCAGCGCAGACCGGAGAACGCCTCCGGCGGCACGGCGGGAGCAGCGAGAGCGCCGGCCGCAGCGGCCAGGGCGAGAGTGACGGCGAGACACGAGGCGAGGCGGCGAAGGTTCATGCAAGTCCTCCAAGGGAATCGGCGACCAGGGCGCATGGGAGACGTTCTATAAGAAATCGGGCGTGGCCGCTACTGGGCGCTCTTGAGCTTCGGCCCCCCGCAGGTCATAATCCGCTTGGCTACAAGCAATTCAGAAAGGGGACAACCATGCTCAAGAAGTCGATCCTCGCGACGGCGTTGGCGATCCTGCTGGCCCTGCCGGTCCTGGCGGCGGCGCCGAAGACGTATCAGGTGACGGGCCCGGTGCTGGAGCTGACCAGCGACCTGATCGTCGTGAAGAAGGGCAATGACCGCTGGGAGATCGCGCGCGACGCCGCCACCAAGGTCACCGGCGACCTCAAGGTCGGCGCCAAGGTTACCATCGAGTACCGGATGACCGCCGCCTCCATTGAGGTCAAGGGCGAGAAGGCCCCTCCCGCCAAGAAGAGCGGCAAGAAGGGCTCGTAGTCCGGGAGAAGAGGGCCCGCTTACTGAAGATTGCACGCCTGAGCGCAGGTCTTGGGAGTGGCCTGCGCGCAGCCGGGGTAGGAGCGGAAGGCCATGCCCCAGAGGAAGTCCAGCGGCAGGGCGTAGCGGCGATGAACGTGAGCTATTCGTGGATGGCGATGAACGAGGCCACGACCCCGGCCGGAGACTGGGGACCGTGGGCCACGGTGCGGACCACGGAGCCGACGATCGCCGTCACCTGCTTGACGCCGTCCGGCCAGGCGGGGACGAGATAGCCGATGTAGTCGTAGATCCAGCCGGCGGTGCCGGTGCCAGGCAGCCCCACGCCTTGAAAACGGACCTGGAACGGCGTCCCGAGCTGGAAGTTGCCGCGCAGGTTGAGCTGCAAGGTGGGCTTCACGATCGGCATCGTCAGCTTGCCAGCCAGCAGGCCGAGGGGCGAGTCGTCGAAAGTCAGCGTGCCTTCGCCGAAGACCGGCATCGAGGGCTCGTTGAGATAGCTGCGATAGATCCATTTACCGACGAACGGATTGTCGGACACGTTGCGCTCCTTTCTTCGGCGCCGTCCTCAGACGGCGCCGGTGACGAGAGAATTCTGGAACCGCGATGGCGAAACGAAGGTCCACTTCGCAAGTCTGATGCCACCGGCGCTTCCCCTCGCGCGGCAGGGCGTGGACGATCGGCGAGACTGTCGGAAGGGGCGCTGACATGAAACCGACACGTCACCGACGTGTCGGCGGAGCCGGGCTCAGGGAAAGGACTGGAGCAACACCGCCTGCTGCAGGGCCGCGAAGGCGCCGTTGAAAACGTTCAGGTCCACGGCGCCCTGGATGCCCGGGATCGATCCGGTCTCGGAATGCTGCCAGAAGGCCCAATTCGCCCAGCCGGCCGGCAGCGTCGGCTGGGCGACGCCGTACTCGGCCACCCACAGGGGATAGCCGCCGAAAGCGGTCGTCCCCAAGCCGTTCCAGAAGTTGGGATCGGTGTAGATCATGGGCGTCCGGCCCGAGGCCTGCTCGAGCGCCGCGAGGAACTGGGTGAGGTTCGAGATCAGGGTCGCGTTGGCGACGCCCATGCTCTCCTCGACGTCGACGACCAGCGGCAGCTCGCCGTTGCCTCCCACCGTCTTCCAGAACAGGTCCACCTGGGCCTGGGGCGAGTCTTCCGCCCGGAAGAAGTGATAGGCCCCGCGCAGCACGCCGGCCGCGGCGGCGCCGGTCCAGTTCTGCGCGAAGTCCGGGTCCACGTAGGTCTCCCCGTCCGTGGCCTTGATGAAAGCGAAGACGTATCCGAGCTGGGCGACCGTGGACCAGTCCACGGTTCCTTGATCCTGGGACACGTCGATCCCTTGGGCCTGGGCGTCAGCGGCTTCCGGCATGGGCTCTCCTCTCCGATGAGCTCGGGAAGTTTACCTCATTCTTGTCCTGCGCGGCTGGTTCAAGCATTGGAGACGCCCCTATTCTGAAGACCCTCGACGTTGAAGGTGAGACCCGGGAGTCATTTTAACGTCCAGCCCACCGCTGGCCGGCGGCTTCGGCCGGCGGTGGGCTTGATGCTCACTCGAGAATCTGGATCTCGGGGTAAAGCGGAGATGAAATCTTGAGCCGCGAACCGCTTGCCCCCTTGAGGTATGCATCGAAAAAGCTGTGCACGCAGTACGCCGTAACGGCGAGTTGGCGACGTCCGTCGATACCGAGCTTGCCGAACACGCGGAGCGCCCCCCGCAGGACATGGCTCTTCAACACGGCTCCGTCGTCGCTGAACGTGAAATGATTCGCGCCACGGATCGCGAGTCGCAGCCTGCCATCCGCCGGCAGACGATCATAAATCGATTGGATGTCGGCCCGGATCTGACGACCCTCCGCGTCGGACGAAAGATCGCCATGGTCGCTCAGGAGGAACATGAACGGCTGATGGATGCCTTCGCGAACGACGCTGCCCAAGGGCGCGCCGTCGACGTCGATCCCCGCCTTGCACCTGGCGTCGTCGTGGCAGAATTGTGCGGCTTGCGCCCCGCCAAAGGAGTGGCCAAAGACTCCCACCCGCGTCATGTCGAGCCGTCCTGTGAGCTTGCCGGACGCGTCCGACGTGTTCAACCGCGCCAACCGATCCAGCACGAACGCGATGTCGCCGGTCCACGCGGCCAGCAGTTTGTTTGCACGACGGATAAACTCCTGGCCCGCAACGAGCTCGGGATTGTTCTCGGGCGTCCTCGCGATCACCCGGCCGTCAGGGAAGACGATGACACTCGTGCGATAGGGGGCATCGAAGCCCACGACGACGTAACCGTGACTGGCCAGGTCTTCGGCGAGCGTCGAGTAATTCACCACCGGAGCGGAAGCCCCCGCTCTCAGGATCACGACAGGGTACGATGGCTGCTGCGGCGACACGCCGGCGTTGCGCAGACTGTGCGCATGGACCTTTGATGGATCTCGCGTCAGCCATCTCATGATCGGGGCTGATCGGTTGGCGCGTGCGCCTGCGGCTCGCCATTGAGCGGGCAGGTAGTCGTCCATCACCGCAGCGGATTGCCCAGCCGCCGCCGGGTACCATATCCAGACCAGCAACTCGCGCTTGGTTCCCGCAACCGGCGCCAGCGGATCCGACGCCCCATCGTCTGCCCAGACAGAGGTCGTGCGGCCCACCGCGAAGGGCCCCGTGGGTGCCGGGAGTGTGACCTCGGTCCCGTGCTCCAGCCAGAGCGCCCCCAACAACGCCCCAATCCCGAGAACGCCCAGCATCACCACGATTGCGCAACCTTTGAGTACCCGGCGGGCTCGCCCCGTTTTGGACATGGAAGCCTCCAAGGCAAGGGCAGCGAGGGATGAGGCGCCCGGCTGCTCAAGCGCAGAGCACTTTGTATCGCAGAGTGGATGTGGTGTCAAGAGGGCCGGAGCACGAAGTCCGCGAGCCCGAGGAGCGCGCTTGTCGAAGGTCCCATATCTGGGGACGACGGCTTATATCCAGAGATATGGCCCATATCTGGAGATCATGGGCCATATCCCGGGACAACGAGCCGTATCCACAGATATGGCCCATATCCGCAGACAACGGCGTATATCCCTGGACAATGGGCCGTATCCACGGATATGGCCCATATCTGCGGATACGCGCC
This sequence comes from Thermoanaerobaculia bacterium, assembly GCA_036264085.1. Taxonomy (GTDB): domain Bacteria; phylum Acidobacteriota; class Thermoanaerobaculia; order Multivoradales; family UBA5704; genus DATARR01. The sequence goes on from DATARR010000048.1 coordinate 55,655, forward strand.
GTATCCCGGGACAACGGGGCATATCCGCAGAAAACGGCCCATATCCCGGGACAATGAGCCGTATCAGAGCCGTATCCCCGGATGGGCTTTTACCCGCTGAGGCTGGGATCGGCGGTGGAGGACCGATCGAGCTCCGCGAGCAGTCATGACAGACGATCTATGCCGCCTGCAACAGGAACTCAACTTTCACCGCCTCGTACGGAAAGACAATGCCTCCGCCTTCCGCGCGATCGAGTACGCCAGCGTTGAGCAATGCGGTCACGTCGCCATGCACGGCCTTGACGTCGCGATGGACGCGCCGAGCTGCCTCGCGGATCGACACCGGCCCGGCTCCGCACAGAGCCTTGAGCAACTGCCAGCGCTTGGCCGTCAGCACTTGCCAAAGCAGCTCCGGGGTCGCGAAGCTGATGCGGGCGGAGCTCTGGGATTTGCCCGTCTTCCAAGAATCCAGAAAGTCACCCATCGCTTCGGTCGGCGTACGGACGTCAAGAATCACGGTTTTCATGGTTCCACCTCTAGCTGGATCAGAAGCACGACGCGCCCGCATCGCTTCGCGGCTCAATTCTTCAACTCCTACGTCAGGCCAGAGGGTTGGATTCTCACCAGGCAGAGGCCACCATGCGGTCTTTGGCTTCTTCCAGGAAGGCGACGACCAACTCGCGACTCACTGTCGGGAACCCTTCAAGAAAATCGTCGATGGTCTCGCCGCCTTCAAGATAGTCGAGCAAGGTTTGGACGGGAACGCGAGTCCCGGCGAACACGGGAGTTCCTCCCATGACGTCCGGAGAGCAGGTGATGAGCGGCTGGGTCATGACTCAGAGAGGGTACCCCTGAATCGTCAGGGAGAGCAAGGGGCCCGGCGGCCGTCCGGTTTGACGCCGGCCCGTCCCGCGTTTAGAGTCCACCTGACACTCTGGACTTATCCGACATGCCCGCGACCTCCCGCCCGTCCGACCCGGTCCGTGTGGCCCGCTGGGGGCTCTTCGTCCTCACGCTGATCAACCTGTTCAACTATCTCGACCGCTTCGTGCTCTCGTCCGTGGTCGAGAGCCTGAAGCAGGCCCGGCCTCTGGGGCTCCAACTTTCAGATACCCAGCTCGGAGCGCTCGCCACCGGTTTCATCCTGGTCTACATGCTGACCTCGCCGGTCTTCGGCACGCTCGGCGACCGCGGCAACCGGCCGCGCCTCATGGCGGTGGGGGTGGGCATCTGGAGCCTGGCCACGGCCCTAGGCGGCTTCGCCGTCAACTTCGTGACGCTGTTCATCGCGCGCTCCGCGGTGGGCGTGGGCGAGGCGGCCTATGGCACGGTGTCGCCATCCCTGCTGGCCGACTACTTCCCCATTGAGAAGCGGGGCCGGGTCTTCGCCGTCTTCTCCGCCGCCATCCCCATCGGCTCGGCCGCAGGCTACATGCTGGGGGGGCTCGTGGACCACTACTACGGCTGGCGGGCGGCGTTCTTCGTGGCCGGCGTGCCCGGCCTCGTGCTGGCCTGGATGAGCTCGCGCCTCCTCGATCCGCCGCGCGGCGCTCAGGACGGCGCCGCGCCGGTCGCCGGGCACGCCTCCGGGGGGCTCGGCCGGCAGGCCCTGGCCGCTTATCTCGGGCTGCTGCGCAACGCGCCCTACACGCTGACCGTGCTCGGCTATGCCGCCTACACCTTCGCCCTCGGAGCCCTGGCTTTCTGGACTCCGGCGTTCCTGGAGCGCGAGCGGGGGATGGTGCGCACGGATGCCACGATCCAGTTCGGGGCCATCATCGTGGTGACGGGGTTCGTGGGCACCTTCTTCGGCGGCTGGCTGGGCGACCGGTTGCTGCCCCGTTTCCGGGAGTCGTACCTCTGGGTTTCCGGCATCAGCACGCTCGCCGCAGTGCCTTTCGCCTGGGTGGCGTTCACGGCCCGCGAGCGCCCGGTCTACATGACCGCCATCGTCATCGCCGAGGTGCTGATCTTCGTGTCGACCGGGCCGGTCAACTCGGCGATCATCAACGTGGTGGAGCCGGACCGCCGGGCCACGGCCGTGGCGCTGTCGATCCTCGCCATTCATCTGCTCGGCGACGTCCCCTCGCCGCCGCTGATCGGCGCCGTCTCGGACGCGAGCTCCCTGGGCCGCGCTATGCTCATCCTTCCTTTCGCCTTCGGCGTCAGCGGGCTGATCTGGATGTTCGCGGCCTGGCGGGGGGAGCGGGAGGCGAAGCCATGAGGATCGCGATTCTGGGAGCGGGCGGCGTCGGCGGCTACTACGGGGGCATCCTGGCCCGAACTGGAAATTCGGTGGCCCTGCTGGCGCGGGGAGCCCATCTGGAAGCTCTGCGCGGCCGGGGCCTCGAGGTGCGCACGCCGGAGGGGACGTTCACGGCGGCGGTGGCGGCCACGGACGAGCCGCAAGAGCTGGGCGAGGTCGAGCTCGCGGTGGTGGCCGTCAAGAGCTACTCGCTGCCGGAGATCGTGCCGGCGGCCCGGCTGCTGGCCGAGAGGGGAGCGGACGTCCTGCCGCTGCTCAACGGTGTCGAGGCCGCGGACCGGCTGATCGCGCAGGGCGTGCCGGCTGAACGGGTGCTCGGCGGGCTCACGGAGATCAGCGCCGCCCGGCTCGGACCGGGAGTGGTCGAGCGCCGCAGCGCCTTTCAGCGGGTGGTGGCGGGGGAGAGAGCGGGCGGCGTTTCCGAGCGCGCGGAACGGATCGCCGCCGCTTTCCGCGAGGCCGGCGCCGAGGCTCGGGCCTCGGCCGACATCACCGCCGACTTGTGGCGCAAGCTCGCCTTCATCGCCACCATGTCCGCCGCCTGCGGGCTGGCCCGCTCGCCTATCGGACCGGTGCGCAAGGCGCCGCTGGGAGGTCTGCTGATCGAAAGGGCGCTCGGCGAGGTGGTGGCCGTGGCCCGCGCGCGCGGCGTGGCGCTGCCGGAAGAGGTAAAGGAGAAGATCCTCGGCTTCATCAACTCCATGCCAGACGCGATGCGGCCGAGCTTCCTGCTCGACCTCGAAGCCGGCGGACGGACGGAGATCGACGATCTGAGCGGCGCCGTCTCCCGCCTCGGCCGGGAGGCCGGGGTCGAGACGCCGGTGCACGACGTGGCCACGGCGGCGCTGGGGGTGGCATGACTTCGACGCCCATCACGCCGAGCCCGTCGCGCAAGCCCTGGTACCGCCTGTCGCTGACCACCTGGATCATGATCGGCCTGGTGGTGGGCGGCTTCCTGGGCTGGGTGCGGCCGGACTGGGGCAACAAGGTCTACTTCCTGCGCGACATCTTTCTCAACCTGATCCGCTCGATCATCGCGCCGCTGGTCTTCTCGACGCTGGTCGTCGGCATCGCCGGGGGCGGCGACCTGAAGCAGGTCGGGCGCATGGGCGTCAAGGCGCTGCTCTATTTCGAGGTGGTGACGACCCTTGCGCTGTTCATCGGCCTCGGGGTGGTCAACCTGACGAAGCCCGGCGTCGGCGTGACGCTCGCGGCGCCGAGCCTGGAGACGGTGCAGAAGATCGGCGAGAGCCATCCGAAGACGCTCGTCGAGACGGTGGTGCACATTTTCCCGGCCAACATCCTCGACGCCATGGTGCGCGGCGACGTGCTGCAGATCGTCGCCTTCGCGGTGCTCTTCGCTCTCGCCATCGCGGCGATCGGCGAGAAGGGCAAGCCGATCCTCAAGGCGATGGAAAGCTTGTCGCAGGTCATGTTCCGCTTCACCAGCTACGTGATGATGTTCGCTCCCATCGGCGTGGGCGCGGCCATGGCCCACACCATCGCCACGCAGGGCCTGGGAGTGCTCGTCAATCTCGGCAAGCTGATCGGCTCGCTTTACATTGCGTTGATCGTCTTCATCGTCTTCGTGCTGGGGCCGGTGGCGGCGCTGGCGCGCGTGCCGATTCGCAAATTCCTCAAGGCGGTGCGCGAGCCGGCCACCATCGCCTTCGCCACCACCAGCAGCGAGTCGGCGCTGCCGAAGGCGATGGAGGCCATGGAGCGGCTGGGCGTGCCGCCGCGCATCGTCGGCTTCGTAATACCGACCGGCTACAGCTTCAATCTCGACGGCACGTGTCTCTATCTCACCATCGCCTCGGTCTTCGTGGCCCAGGCCGCCGAGGCGACGACGGGGTTGCACATGGATTTCGGCCGCCAGCTCATCATGCTGCTGACATTGATGGTCACCTCGAAGGGGCTCGCCGGCGTGCCGCGCGCCTCGCTGGTGCTGCTGCTGGCGACGCTCGGGACCTTCCTGCCGGGGAACCTCGGCGCCATCGGCGTCGCCGTGATTTTCGGCGTCGACGAATTGATGGACATGGGGCGCACCTGCGTCAACGTCGTCGGCAACTGCCTGGCGACGGTGGTCATCGCCCGCTGGGAGGGGGAGTTCGACGATGCGCGGGCGCGCGTGTTCGGCACGCCGGAGGAGGCCCGGCTGGACTTCGCGGCCGGCGAGCCGGCCTTCGTCCGGTCGGTGGAATTGGGCGACTGAGGAGCGGCCTGGCCTAGCGGAGAAAGGCGAAGGCCAGCAGAGCGATCCCGCCCACTCCGAGGGCGATCGAGCCGAGCCAGGCGAGGCGGCTGCGGGTCAAGGCCGCCACGGCGCCGAGGGCGATCGAAACCTGGAACAGGGCGACCGTGTCGGCGAAGCGGTGGTGGCGGTGGAGGAGGTGGTCGGCCTCGGCCGACTTGGCATCCCGCTCGTGCTCCTTCTCCCGTGCCGCCTTGGAGATCTCCTGCTGCTCGTCGGTGTAACGCTTCTGGTTGGTGGCGAACTGGGGCGGAGCGGGCTTGCCGATCGCCAGCCAGGAGGTCGCGGACGCTTCGGCCACCGCCGCCTTGATCCCCTTGGCCTGGTAGTAGGCCCACTGATCGGACGCCTCGGCCTGGAGGCGCGTGGCCTCCGTCTTCAGCACCAGGGCCTCGTTGACCGTGGCCCCGGCGTAGAGGGCGGCGATGGCTGCGAGGGCGGCGAGGAGCGCCGTGGTCAGGGCGATGCGCTTGAGGAAGCCGCTGCCCTCCTCCTTCTCCAACTCCTCGTGGATAGCCTCGTGCAGGCGTTCGGTCTCGACTTCGGGTCCCTCGGGCATGGCGTTCTCCTCTCCCGGGTTGTGCAAGCGTCAGGATACAACGGACCTGAGCGCCGGGACCTGAGCGCCGCCTCGGCGCAGCGCGAAGTTTCGCAAGCTCTTGGCCCGCCGTGTCACGCAAAGCCAGCCGGAAAGCACCATCCTTAGTAGGGGTTGCTTCCAGGGTTCCAGCAAAACGAGGCTCCGGAATCCGCGGCGTCGCAGGGGAGGGCGGTCTGCTTTCCTCGTGCTGCGCCGTCCGGGCGTTTCCGGCGGACGGGGGGCGGGGCTTTCGGATGTTCGATGAGGGAGTTGTCCTCCCTCTTTCTTATGAGGAGGTCGTATGAAACTGAGTCGCCGTGACGTGCTGAGACTCGGGGCGGTCGCCGGGGCGGGAGCGTTGGTCCTGCCCAAGAAGTTCGCCTTCGCCCAGAGCTCACCCACCCTCACCCCATTCGTGGATCCGCTGCCGATCCCTCCGGTGATCCGGCCCGGCTCCTCGACGGTCAACATCACCATGACGCAGTTCACGCAGAAGCTGCACCGCGATCTGCCCGCCACCAAGCTCTGGGGCTACAACGGCATCTACCCCGGCCCGACCTTCGAAACTCGCAGCGGCCAGCCGATCTCGGTGCAGTGGCAGAACAATCTGCCGAGCCACCATTTCCTGCCCATCGATCACACCATCCACGGCGCGGAGTCGACCGTGCCCGACGTGCGCACGGTCGTTCACCTGCATGGTGCCAAGGTCTTCGGCGACAGCGACGGGTACCCTGAGGCCTGGTTCACCAACGGCTTCGCCCAGACCGGTCCGTTCTTCTCCAATCGCACCTACCACTACCCGAACGATCAGGCCTCCATGGCGCTCTGGTACCACGACCACGCCCTGGGCATCACCCGCCTCAACGTGTACGCCGGCCTCGCCGGCATGTACTTCGTCCGTGACTCGGCGGAGGACTCGCTGCCGATCCCCAAGGGCAAGTACGAGGTCCCGCTGATGATCCAGGATCGGTTCTTCAACGCCGACGGCTCGCTCAACTACCCGGTGCAGGACCCCGGGGTGACGCCGCCGATCCCGCCCATCTGGATCCCGGAGTTCTTCGGCGACGCCGCCCTGGTCAACGGCAAGGTTTTCCCCTTCCTCGACGTCGAGCCGCGCCGGTACCGCTTCCGCATCCTCAACGCCTGCAACGCGCGCTTCCTGCACATGACGCTCGCCAACAGCCGCGACGCGACCGAGACGCTGCTCTTCCATCAGATCGGCGCCGATCAGGGTCTCCTGCCCGCGCCGGTCACCCTGGGCGACCTGCTGATGGGGCCAGCCGAGCGCTACGACATCGTGATCGATTTCACCGGCAAGGCCGGCAAGTCGTTCACCCTGACGAACGACGCGCCCGCGCCCTTCCCGGGCGGCGGCGGGGCGGACCTGCCGCAGATCATGCAGTTCCGCGTCAGGCTGCCGCTCTCCCAGGCCGATCACGCGCTGCCCTCGTCGCTCGTGCCGGTGCCGTTGATGTCCGCCAGCGGCTGCGGCGTACGGCAACTGCTGCTGAGCGAGGACGACGATCCGACGACCGGCGATCCCATCGAGGGCATGCTCGGCACCGTCGCCGCGGGGCCGTTGCACTGGAGCTCGCCCATGACCGAAAATCCGCACGCCAACTCGACGGAGGTCTGGGAGCTCTACAACGTCACCACCGACGCTCACCCGATCCACGTCCACCTGGTGCGCTTCCAGATCGTGAACCGCCAGAAGTTCGACCTCAACCGTTTCCAGGCCACGGGACAGATCCACTTCATCGCGCCGCCCGAAGCGCCCGGCGCCAACGAGCGGCCGGCCTGGAAGGACGTGGTCAAGGCGTTCCCCGGCGATCCCAACAACGGGGTGGGGCTGGTCACGCGCATCGTCCAGAAGTTCGACCTGCCGAACGGCGCCTCGGCTCCGCCCCGCGGCGTGCCGCCCTACGTCTGGCACTGCCACATCCTCGAGCACGAGGACAACGACATGATGCGGCCCTACGTCGTGCTGCCGTGAGGAGAATCCGAATGATGCCGCGTTTCAATCTCCGGGCGGTCTGGGTCGTCGCTCTGATGCTGCTCGTCTCTCTGTCGTTCACCGCCGGCGCTCAGGAGCCGGCAGCGACACCTGCGCCGTCGGGTCACGCGATGCATGGCAGCTCGGGCGCTCCCGGCGGCCACATGGCCGGCCTGCCCAAGGCCGCGCCTGCGGACGTCGCCACGCCCGAGGCCATCGTCACCGCGTACTACGAAGCGCTCTCGGGACCGGCCGCGAAGAAACGCGACTGGAACCGGTTCCTCTCCCTCTTCTTCCCCGGTGCGCGGCTGCTGCCGGCCGAGGGCAAGGGTCACAGCGGCACCATGCCGCATACCTTCAGTCCCTCGAAATACCTCTTCGACACCGAGTCCAACATGCTCCAGGAGGGCTACATCGCCAAGGAGGTCGCCCATCGCAGCGAAGGCTTCGGCAAGCTCCTCCACGTCTGGAGCACCTACGAGGCTCGCCACGCCGCGGCCGATGCCAAGCCGTTCGTCCGCGGCATCACGAGCTTCCAACTCTTCAACGACGGCAAACGCTGGTGGATCTTCGACGCCGTCTGGCAGCCGGAGACGAGCAAGCTGACGCTGCCGGCCGAGGACCTCAAGCCGTAGTCCCACCCCGGATGAGACGATGCACCTTGTTCTTGGAGGGCGCGCCGACTGCACGGCGCGCCCTCGCAGTCACCAAGGAGGTCGATCTTGAACCACGCTCCACCCGTCAGAAGATCCCGTATCCTGCTCCTCCTGCTGGGGCTTGCCGCTCTCGCCCTGTCCTCGGCGACCAGCGCCAGAGCCTTTCGTTGCGAGTGCGCCCCCTTGGGCGGCGAGTTCTGCGGCTCCGACGGCAGGACCTATGACAGCCCCTGCGTTGCCCACTGCTTTGGCGCGACGATCGTGCACACGGGGCCCTGCTAGACCCACCGCCTCACCCGGAGGGCCGGTCGCGTCCGGCCGGCCCTTCAGATCTCGAGATCTAGGCTGGCGCCTTCTCCTCCGGCTCGTCGGGCGGCGGCATCGGCGGCGGCGCGAAGGTGTTCTTCGGCCGCTGCTCCTCGACCTGCCGCATCTGGGCCACGACCTCCTGGCCGCTGGAGAACAGGGCGGAGAGCTCGCTCGGGCGCTCTCCCAGGGCCTGGCGGCTCGTCTCGGTGGTGAACACCCCGCGCGGGGTCAGCACGTAGAAACGGACCCTGTCCTCGCCGGGGAGGGGAAAGCTGGTGGTCTTGACCATCCGGGGGAGGGCCTTCTGCGCCCGGGCGACGAGGTCCCTGGAGGCGGCGCGGACGTTCTCGTGACTGATGCCGCCGATCATCCCGCCACCCGTCTTGTAGTAGAAGCGGGCGTCGCCGTCGGCGAAGCTGGCGAGCGTCACGACCGAGCTCGGGATCCCCATCTCCATCAGGACGCCGTAGGCCTCGTCCGGCTTGAGCCCGCCGGGCAGGACGAGCCGCTTGGGGTCCGTCTCGAGCGCCTGCCGGCGCAGCTCCATGTAGGCCTCTTCGGGAGTCTGGTCCGCCCTCTTCGCCGGCACCTTGCGGCCGGTGGCCGGATCGCGGGTCATCGGTTGCGGGTTCTGCTGGCGCCTGTAGTAGACCAGGGCCGCCACGAGGACGATGATGCTGATGACTTCCCAGGGATAGATGTGCATGGGCTCGTCGGGCTCCGAGAGTGTTGGGAACGCTGATGACCGTCTGTCGACTTGAGCTGAGGATAGTCTAGCCTGTGGGGCGGCGGGCCGCCAGAGGGGAGCCCTCGACTGACCCGCGCGAACCTTTTTCCTCTCTCCTGCGTCTTGGAGAAGAGAGGAGAGACATGAGCGCGTCCACCCCATCGACCCCATCGCCGGACCTGTTGCTCGCCCGCCGCGCCGCCGCCGGGCGGGCGGAGGCGTGGGACGAGCTGCTCGCGCTCTACGGTGAGCGCGTCTACAACCTGGCCCTCCACTTCACGGGCGCCGTGGAGGACGCCGAGGACCTCACGCAGGAGATCTTCCTGCGCCTCTATCAGAACCTGCGCCAGTATCGCGGCGACGTGCCCCTCGCTGCCTGGGCCCTCCGCCTGTCGCGCAACCTCTGTATCGATCACTACCGCTCCACTCGCCGGGAGCGCCGGGCCGGGGCCGTGTCCGAGGCCGTGCTGGAAGGGCTGCCCGCCGGCGGCGAGGACCCGCAGACCGCGGCACTGAGGCGCCAGCAGCTCCGGGCCGTCTATCAAGGTCTCGAGGAGATGCCCGAGGACCTCGCCGAGGTCGTGCTGCTGCGCGACCTTCAGGGCTGGAGCCTGGCGGAGGCCGCCGCCTATCTGGAAGTGCCGGTGGGCACGGTCAAGTCGCGGCTCCACCGTGGCCGGCTGGAGCTCGCCGGCCGCATCGCCCCCAGGCTCGGCGTGCCCGCAACCGCCGTCGTCCTCCCCGGATTCGAGGTGGAGCCGTGCTGAGCTGGGCCTGCCGCCGGTTTCGCGCCCGCTTTGCTCCGGGCTCTGCCTCGCCGCACCGCCGGGCCTGCGCGGACTGCGAGGCTTACGCCGCCGCGCTCGAGCAGGCCGCCGGGGTCCGTCTCCCCCTTCCCTCCAGCCTGCAGCGCAGCCTGCGTGCCCTGGCCGCGCCCGAGCCTGGAGCCGTCCTGCCGTTCCCCGTGCCGCTGCTGCCGGTGCCGGACGCCCTCGCCGGCCGGCTGCGGTCCATCGCGCGGCCCGCCCGCCCGGCGCCCCCGGAATGGGTGCGCAGCCCGCGGCTGGCCATTGCCGCGAGCGTCGTCCTGGCGCTGCTGGTGGGTCCGGTCCTCGCCGCCGCCGCCGATCGCGGCGAGCAGGCGCTGCGCCTCGCCCATCAGCTCGCTCACCGGGAGGTGACCCCGCTCCTCGACGACGCCGGGGCCGAGGGCCGCAGGGAATGGACGCGCCTGTGCCTCGCCGCCGGCGCGGCTCGCGACGTGGCCCAAGAAACCGCGGCGCAGTCCGTGCGCCGTCTTCAGGCGGGGCTCTCCCACCTCTCGAACCGCTGGTCCACCGTCGTACCCGAATTCAAAAACCTCAACCCGCGGCACGAGGCCGGCGGGTCCTCCAGGAGATCGCGATGAACCCTGCAGAGAACTGGCATACTCAATCCGGTGTCGCCGAGACGGAGCCTCCGGCTCCCGCCCCCGCCCTTCCCGCCGCCGCCGCGCCGCCCGTCCTGCGCAAGAACCCCGGCCTGGCCGCCCTCCTCTCCCTCTTTCCGGGGATGGGCAACGTCTACAACGGCCTCTACCTGCGGGGGATCACCTTCTTCCTCCTCGTCGCCAGCCTGATCGCCGTCGTCGCCCGCGGCAACCACGAGCTCTTCGGGATGGCGATCGCCTTCTTCTGGATCTTCAACGTCATCGACGCCTATCGCCAGGCGACGCTGATCAACTACGGCTACGCCCAGGACCTCGGGCTGCTCGATCTGCCCCGTTACCCGCGGGCCAGCCAGGGCGGCCTGGTGGCGGGGATCCTGCTGACCCTGATCGGCCTCTTCGCGGTGCTCGATCGATACTTCGACGTCCGCCTCGACTGGCTCCTCGACCTCTGGCCCTTCGCTCTCGTCGCCGCCGGTGTCTGGCTGATCTGGAGCGCCCTCCGCGACCGGCGCCGGGGCCTGGCGGAAAAATAACGCCAAGGATCGGCCCATGATCATTTCTCCTGGCCCGGACCTTGCACTGTAGATTGGGGCATGAGCGAACCGATCTAAACCGCAAAGGAGAACACCATGGGAATCGGACATGACGGAGACAAGAACGTAGTCAAGGGCGCCGGCAAGCAGGCCGAGGGCAAGGTGAACGAAGTGGCCGGAGCGGCCAAGGGAGACCTCGGCCAGGAGCTCGCCGGCAAGGTGGAGAAGAACGTCGGCAAGGCGCAGGAGAAGGTCGGACGGGGCGAACAGAGGGCTGCGAGGTAACGACGTCCCTCTCTTTATAAGGAGAAACGACCATGCTCTTGATGATCGCGCTGATTCTGCTGGTGCTGTGGGCTCTCGGCTTCTTCGCGTTCCACGTCGCCGGCGGGCTGATCCACCTCCTTCTGGTCATCGCCGTCATCGTGGCGATCGTCCACCTCGTCCAGGGCAGACGCGTCGTCTGAGCGCGTCCCGCGAAGCTCTCGCGGGACGGACTGCCTGAGTCTTCCCGGCCGCCACCTCTCCGGTACGCACTGGCGGGGTGGCAGGGTTTTGACGCAGGTTCAATCACAAATTCACATCGGCTTCATCCCTGCTTGTTGCAGAGGTCCAGCACGACCTCGACCCGCCGGTTCTTCTGGCGGCCCGCCGGATCGTCCGCGCCGTCGGGCTTCGTATTGGGAGCCACGGGGCGCCGTTTTCCCCACCCTTTCGTGGACGTTGCCGCGGGCAGCGCGCCGTGCGCGGCGAGCCAGTCCTTGACGGTCTCGGCCCGTTTTTCGCTCAGCGTCTGATTGTAGGCGTCGGTGCCCTTGGCGTCGGTGTGCCCCTCCACCGTCGCCGGGTGCTTGCCGGCCTTGGCGAGGAGCGGCACGAGCGCTTTCAGCGTCTCCTCGGCGTCCGGCGTCAGCGTCGCCTTGTCGAACTCGAAGAGCGCGTCCGAGCCTACCAGGAAGCGCTGGGTGCATCTCGCCTCCTCGGTGCGGATCGCCTGAATGCCCTTGGGCACCTGGATCTCGCCGGGCTTCTGCCACGGACCGGTGGGCTTCCGGATCTCGCCGGGCGTCTGCCATTTGTCGCGCGGCTTCTGGATCTCGTACTGTGCGACGGCCGGCAGGGCCGACAGGACGAGCGCTGCAACGGCCAGCCCGCTGCGGGTGAGGCGAACCATGAGCTCCTCCCTCCTTGAATCGTGCTGATACTCTAGCCGAATTCCGAGGAGATCGTCATGGACCATCGACACTTCATGCGACTGGCCTACCAGCAGGCCCTCAAGTCCTACCAGGAGGGCGGGCTCCCCATCGGCGCCGTGCTGACGAAGGACGGGGAGGTCCTGGCCGCCGGCCACAACCGGCGCGTTCAGGACGGCGACCCCATAGCGCACGGCGAGATGGACTGCCTGCGCAAGGCAGGGCGGCGGCCCAACTACGCGGGGACCGTCCTGTACACGACCCTGAGCCCGTGCATGATGTGCTCGGGCACCGTGCTGCAATTCGGCATCCCCGCCGTGGTGATCGGTGAGGACCGGACCTTCCCGGGCAATCCGGACTTCCTGCGCTCTCATGGCGTCGAGGTGACCCTGCTCCAGGACCCCGACTGCATCGCGCTGATGCGACGCTTCATCGCCGAGCGCCCCGAGCTGTGGGACGAGGACATCGCGGGGCGCGAAACGGTCTGAACTTTCCCTCCTCGCCTGCGTACTTTTCCAGGAGCACCTTTTGGCGGCTGGCCATGCCGTGTCTTGAGAGGAGACCCGAATGCTCGTCAAGTCCCCGTTGCGGATCGTCTTCCTGCTGCTCCTGTTCCTGGCTCCGGCGTGGCTGCCGGCCGAGGCGCCGCCGGGCAAGCCGGGCGAGGCGAAGAAAGAGGAGGAGAAGAAACCGCCGGTGATGCCCGAGGAGCGGTCGTCGGTGACCCGGCATTCGATCACCCTCGACGGCAAGCGGATCGACTACACGGCGACCGCGGCCAACTACCTCATGAAGGACGAGGACGGCACTCCCAAGGCTTCGATCTTCTACGTTGCCTACACTCGGGACGGCATGAAGGACCCCGGCGAGCGGCCGGTCACCTTCAGCTTCAACGGCGGCCCGGGCGCGGCGGCGGTCTGGGTGCAGATGGGAGCCTTCGGGCCGCGGATCGTCGAGCGCACGGACGAGGGGATGAGCCTGCCGCAGCCCGGGCGGCTGATCGACAACGAGTTCTCGATCCTCGACGTCACCGACCTGGTGTTCATCGATCCGGTGTCGACCGGCTACAGCCGCACGGTCCCGGGCGTCGATCCCAAGCAGTACCACGGCATCCGGCCGGACATCGAATCGGTGGGCGAGCTCATCCGCCTGTGGACCACTCGCAACGAGCGCTGGGCCTCGCCCAAGTTCCTGGCCGGCGAGAGCTACGGCACCACCCGTTCGGCCGGCCTCTCCGAGTTCCTCCAGTCGCGGTACGGCATGGATTTGAACGGCATCGTCCTCGTCTCCTCGGTGCTCAACTGGCAGGCCATCCTCTTCGGGCCCGGCAACGACATGCCGTACGTCAGTTATCTGCCGACCTACGCGGCCTCCGCCTGGTACCACAAGAAGCTGCCGCCCGAGCTCTCGGGCGACCTCGAAAAGACCCTGCGCGAAGTCGAGAATTTCGCCATGCACGACTACGCCCAGGCGCTGATGGAGGGGGATGCCCTGCCGGCCGCGCGGCGCCAGGAGATCGCAACCCGGGTGGCGCGCTACACCGGCCTCTCCGTCGACTTCGTGCTGCGCGCCAACCTGCGCATCGAGATCGAGCGCTTCTGCAAAGAGCTGCTGCGCAGTGAAGGGAAGACGATCGGCCGCCTCGACAGCCGCTTCACCGGCTGGGACCTCGACTCGGCGGGCGAGAATCCGGAGTACGATCCCGCCAGCAGCGCGACCGACGGCCCCTATGCCGCGATGCTCAACGACTACCTGCGCCGCGAGCTTGGCTACAAGGACGACCACGTCTACGAGCGGCTGGCCCAGGTCTTCCCCTGGACCACGGCCGGCTACGAATTCCGCTATCCCTATCTCTCCGAGGCCCTGCGCCAGGCCATGGTGCGCAACCCCGACCTCCAGGTGCTCGTCACCTCCGGCCACTACGACCTCGCGACCCCCTACTTCGACGCCGTCTATACCGCCAACCACCTCGGTCTGCCGGAGGCGCTGCGCGGCCACATGAAGCTGACGACCTACGACGCCGGCCATATGATGTACATCCGCCGCGCCGATCACGCGAAGCTCAAGAAGGAGATCGCGGACTTCATCCGCGCGACGTCGGCGGCGAAGAAGAAGTAGGATCGGCGTGAGAGGAGTCACCCATGTTTCAAGATCCCCAGCAAGCTTTCATCAAGTTGCCCACCCCCGAGGAGCTGAGCGCCCGGCCGGCCGGGCCGAAGCCCTCGTCCTACAACTTCGGGTTCCCCTCCGGCATGGGGCGCCTGCTCGCCGCGCACGAGCGCATCGGCCGCGCCATGCAGGCGGCCTTCTACGAGATCATGTTCGCGCCGGGAGCGCTCACCCGTGCCGAGCGGGAGATGCTCGCGGCTGTCGCCTCCGCGGCCCAGGACTGTGAGTACTGAACGCAGTCTCACGCAGAGTTTCTGCGTGTCGAGAACAACGACGCCGCCCTGGTCGACGCCATCAAGCAGCACCGCTGGCGCGAGTTGCCGGACCTGACGCCCCGCCAGCGCGCCCTCTGCACCGTCGCCGAGAAGCTGACCCTGGAGCCTACCCGCATGACGGCCGCCGACTGGCAGCCCCTGCGCGACCTTGGGCTCGACGACCAGGGTCTGCTGGAGGCCGCGCACGTCATCGCCATCTTCAACTACTTCCCCCGCCTGGCGGACGGCTTCGGCCTGGTGCCGGACCCGCACGTGCGAGAGGCCGGGAGGACCGGAGTGCCCCTGCGGCCGGTGGGTTCCTGATCTCGCCCCCCTGGGACCGCCGGCGTCCCGCCGGCCGCTAACCTAACGTCCTTTTAGCTTCGCCGCCGCCGCACCCGGAAACTTCGATCGCACCACCCGGGCCTTCAACGGCGGACGCACGGAGAAGTCCTCGTCCGGTTCCCTGACGGAAAAGACTGCACCCCGCATGTCCACGACGTCGCCGAGCGGCGGCTTCTCGACCGCCAGTTGATGAGTCAGCTCGCGGTAGAGCGTCTTGTAGCCGTCGTCTGAAAAATCGAAGGTGGTGAGCAGATAGTAAGACGCACCCTGCAAAGGAAGCGGAATAAATGCGGTATCTTTGCGATCGAAAAAGACGGGGATGAAGCGCGCGGCGCTCTTCTGATTGTAGAGGTAGTTGTAAATGGCACTGCCTTCCCAGAAGACGCCGCGGCCCTCGTCGGCCGGGACCTTCCCTTCGATGCGATTGAGATAGGTCTCCGTGCAGACCACGAGGACGAATTCAGAGTTTTCCGGCCGGAGCTGCTCCTCGCACCACCGCGGCCAGCCCTGCGGCGGACGGGTCTCGTACTGATCGAGCTCGGCGTCGACGCCGTGCTTGCGAAGCTGGTTGGCGAGCCCCAACACCCGTTGCGAGTGCTGCTCGCTGTCATGGCTGTAGCTGAGGAAGGTCTTTTTCGGCATTGTAGAGTCCTTGGCCGTCCAATCCAGAGTCTCTACAGTATGACAGCTTCTCCGGGGAAAAAGGTTAGTGTTCCCAGAGAGCCGCGGCGAGCGGGGAGAGGGCTCTCCCCAGGCCCTGCCGGGGACCCCTCTGAGAGCATAGAATCCTGCTATGGCAGAGCCGTCCTTTCACCTCCGCCGCGCCGGGCCAGCCGACGCCCCAGCCCTCGCGGAGTTTGCGGCCCGGATCTTCTCCGATACCTTCGCCGCCGACAACCGGCCGGAGGACATGGCGGCGCATCTCGCCGACCGGTTCGGCGTCCGGCAGCAGACGGACGAGCTCGTCCACCCGGAGATCATCACCCTCGTGGTGGAGGACGACGGCGGCCGCCTGATCGCCTACACCCAGGTGCGGCGGATCCCCCCGCCGGACTGCGTGACGGGAGAGGCGCCGGTGGAGCTTGGCCGCTTCTACGTGGACCGGCCCTGGCAGGGACGCGGCCTTGCCCAGCGCCTCATGGCCGCCGCGCAGGCCGCCGCGCGCGAGTTGGGGGGCCGCACCTTCTGGCTCTGCGTCTGGGAGCGCAATCCCCGCGCCATCGCCTTCTACGAGAAATGCGGCTTCCGCGACGTGGGCACTAAGGAATTCCAGCTCGGCGCGGACCTCCAGACCGACCGTGTCATGGCCGGCGACCTGGCGCGGCTGGGGACCGGCTGAGAACAGGGGTGCTCGCCGTTTCGCTTGACAACCGGCCGACCGGCGTCCTACTCTGTCCTCTGCTCCGTAGACAGGATTCATAGCCAGCGCAGGCTTGCGCGAATCGAGCTTCAGGCACCCGTAGGTGCGAAGGAGGGATCGATGCCGGTCAGTCGCCGAGATTTCATCCGTCAGGTGATCACCGTCGGACCCGTGACCATGGCCTTCTGGATGGAGAAGGACCTCTTGTGGGCCAAGGAATGCGGCATGCCCCTCGCCAGCTCGGAGTGCACGCTGCCCACGCCGAAACCCCCCGTGCGCTTCATCCCCAACGAGCCGAAGGTGGTGACGCGCTACTCGGCGCGCGAGCTGGCGGACCCGAGCAAGGCCACCCAGCTCAAGCAGCTCCGGGACGGCGTCTGCCTCCTCCGGGACCTGCCGCCGACGGACGTCCTCAGTTGGACCAAGCAGATCGCCCAGCACTGCATCCACTGCGCCCCGTCGAATGCGGACAACATCCACTACAACTGGCAGTTCCTGCCGTGGCATCGTGGCCTGCTGTACTTCATCGAGCGCGCCATGCGCAAGCTCGGCAAGATGGACGACATGCGGCTGGCCTACTGGGACTGGGAAAACACGGTCAGCCGTACGCTGCCCACGATCTATGCGCCCAAAGACCAGCCGCTCTACTGGGCGAACCGGAACCTGACCGGACCGCGCTGGCCGTTGTCGAACGCCGCCGTCAACGTCCAGCCCCTCCTGGCCCTGCCCGACTTCCGGACCTTCGGCGGCACGGCGACGCAGAGGAGCCCCGTCCCGGCGACCTTCTCAGGCCCCCACGCCAACGTGCACAACGCCTTCGCCCCGGGCGACATGGCGGACCTGCAATACTCGCCCCGCGACCCCGTCTTCTACGCCCATCACGGGAACATCGACCGGCTGTGGTCGACGTGGGTGTCCATTCCCGGCCACAAGGATCCCGACTTCGTCGACGCGAAAGTCTACTTCTATGACGAGAATCGCGTGTGGTCCTACGTACTGTTCAACGACCTGCGCGATACAACCAAGCTCGGGTACAAGTACTCCTCGCTGATGAAGTCGACATTGAAGAAGAAGGTGACTTCGACCGACGCCGCCATAACGGGGAACCGCCTGACGCTCTCCGCGAAGGTGACCGTGGAGGCAGTGGGAGAAAAGTTCCTCATCCTCGAGAACATTCACCTGGAGAAGCTGCCGGCCAACGCCGTGGACTTCGGCGTCTTCACTACCCAGCCCCCTGCGGGCACGGCGGCGAGCGAAACGACCAAGGGCTTCGTCGGCAAGGTGAGCCGGGTGCTGAGCAGCGGCCACGACCACCACGCGGACCCGCTCTCGACGGTGCTCGATGTTACCAAAGTCCAGGACTTCCTCCAGGCGAGCCCTGGAGGCCTGAAGCTGTATGTGGCGCCGCTCGACGTCACGGACAAGACGACGGCCCCCGCCGTCCCGCTGTCGGCGGAAAAAGCTTCGATCGTCACGTGACGTGTGATGTATACTGGGAGGATGAAGCGTGTCCTCCATCTACCGGCCTGGGTGGCGGTGGCCCTGTTGCTGATGTGCGCTGCGGACCAGAAGGCGGAGACGACGGTCCGGTTGACCGTCCCCAAAAAGGTTGCAACCCAGGCGGCGGCGCGGGCAGCGGGAGACGCTGCCTCGCCGCCGCCCGTCCTCATGCTGGAAGACGTAGAGGTCGGTGCCGGGGAGGGGCTGACGATCCGGGTCCTGGGGCCGGCCGAGCCGGGCTCTCCCGGGTCCCGGCCGGTCCTGGCCATGTCCGGGACGGTCGGGTCGAACCAGCCGCAGCCAGGACCGGCTCAGCACATGACCCTCGCCGTGCCCCTCGACGACAAGGCTTCGCGGCTCCTGAAGGGGAAGAGCGAGATCACTCTGACCCTGCAGGTGGAAGGCCGCCCCGGCCGTCCGGCACTGAAGTTCAAGCGCGCCTATTTCGACACTGGCGAGCCGCACGAGTCGACGCCTCGCCGGTGACCTCCGTGGTGGCAAGCTAGGAGCCTGCGCGGCAGAAAGCCAAGCAGGGACAACAAGGACAGCAGGGACAACAAGGACGAGGAAAGCTCTCGTCTCGGCGATTTTCTTCGTGTCCCTGATGTCCTTGGCGTCCCTGATGTCCTTGCTGTCCCAGAGCTTGGGCCACCAACACTGCTTCGAGATTCGGCGGCGCAGGCTCCTAGCCGGCCAGCTCGAAGGCATCCGCGAGCCACTTCGCCAGCTCGCCGTCCACCTGCGCGGGATCGTCCAGCCGGATCTCGAGATGCCAGCGGTTCGCGGACGCCTGCTCGTGCCGGGCGATCCGGGCGCTCTGCAGGTCCGTGGCGGACTTGAGGGTGAGGACGAGCGCCTGCTTGCGCGTCGCGACACCGGCGAAGGCCCTCTTCCGCGCGAGATGGATCGACGTCTTCTTGGGCTCTTCCCGCACCGGGCCGAGCTCCCGGGCGGCCTCCAGGATCCGAGAGTAGACGGCGCGCACTGCCGGCGCGCAGCCTGTGAAATGCTGATCCACGGTGTACGGCGAGAGCTCGTCGCTCATGTTTTTCTCAGGTTTCGGATCCCGGCTGCGGCGCAGCCGTGATCACTGCTCCTTGACCTCCTGCAGTTGGATGGTGCCCACCTTCAGGGGCTTGACCAGGGGCTTGACCACGGCCTCGGTCTGGGGCCCGGTGGTGCCGTCCGTCGCCTCGAACACCACCCGGACCTCAGGGCTCTCTCCCTTCGAGCCCTTGAGCGCCTGGAGCGCGTCGGTGACGTCGACGTTGCGGTTGATCGTGCTGATGCCGCCCTTCCTGGCGTGATGAGCCAATCCGAAGAAGCTGATCGTCGCCACGTACTGGCGGCGAGGTTTCGCTTCAGTGGTCTCCAGGAAGACGTTGAAGAGCACTCCCGGCGCGCCCTCGGGTACGATCTTGTCGAGGACCAGCTCGGTACGAGTGGGCACGAGGGCCTCCGGCGTGGCGGTCCCCGGCTTGGGCTTGGGCAGGGCGAGCCGCGCGGCAACTTTGGTTTTGTCGATCCGGAAGCCTTGAAGCTTGACCAGCGGGGTGACCCTCTCCAATCCTTCCGTCCGCACCGGGAACGGCGGGATCGGCTTGCGGCCGCAGTTCGTGACGTGGTCGTAGGTGTAGTTGGTCGGCAGGTCTGAGAACTTCAAATTCACCAGGTTGCCGGAGGCGTCGATGAAGGGGTACGAAATGCCCTTGAGATCGGCCGGGACGATGCCGCCCCGCTTGAGCCAGCACTCGAAAATGCGATCGATGTTCGCGTGGTGGAGCCAGAAGATGGGGTCGGTCGCCGCGACGGGGACGTCGCCCATCAGCGGGTACGGGCAGTCCGGCCCGACGGCGCAGTGGGTGGTGCCGTGCGGCTGCTGCTCGAGCTCCGGCGAGAAGGACTCGAAGGCTTTTTTCTTCAGCAGGTTGTCGACGTTAGTCGTGTTCGGGTCCAGCTTGACGGTCTGCGAGCGGCGGCGGGGATCGTAGAGCGGATTGGGCTTGCCGTCGCTCAGCGTGGGCTGCGCGAACTGCGCGGGGAGCTGGGTCTGGGCGGGATCGGTGTAGTCCCAGTAGGGGAGGCGCAGAGTCTTGTCGTTCGCTGCCTGCTGCAGCACGGTTTCGAAGTAGTAGAGATAGATGCGATGCCAGGTCAGGAACTCCGGGGTGCCGTGCTGGCACTTGTCCCAGACCTTGGCGGCCAGGCCGGCCGGCGTCGGCGGATACGTGAGGTCGCGGAGACCGTTGAAGTACTTCCTCTTGTTGGCCGGCGAATCGTTGATCGCGTCCTGGAGGAGACCGGACTGGGCCTTGGGGCCGTAGAAGCCGTGCATGGCCGACCAGTATTCCCAGCTCCGGCGGTAGTCGGCCGAGGTGGGCGCCGCGGTGCTGCGGCTCTTCATCGTCCCGATCGCCTTGATGAGGGCGTCCAGCCGTTTCTTGTCCTTGACGAAGTCCTGGAACTTCATGCGGACCCCGGGGGGCGCGGGCGTCACCGCCGGCGCCGGCGTGGCCTTCACCGCCGGCTTGGCCGCCGAGGGCGGCGGGGCCTTGGTGGCGGATTGTGCCTCCAGTCCCGCCACGCACAGGACGAAGGCGAGAAGGACCCATGGAACCGCGGACGAGATAGCTTTGGCAGTCGTTCTGCGCTGCACGCAGCCCTCCTTTCAAAGGAACGGGAATGGCTACTTTAGCACAGCCCATTCCGGAGGGTGCGCGGGCCGCTGCTAGGACTGGCCCTCGACGCGGAGGCGAATGGAGCCCACCCGCAGGCCGGCCTGCCGGTTGAGGGGGCCGGCCTGCTCGGGCGTCGAGCCGGCCGTGCCGTTGCTCGCCTCGAACACCACCTCAAGGTCCGGGAGCTCGGGGCTCTGGCCCTTGAGCGCCTGGAGCTGCGGAGTGACGTCGAAGCTGCGGCCGGGGAGGCTGCCGTGTCCGGAGCGGCGGGTCACCCCGAAGAAGCTCAGCGTCCCCACGTACTGGCGCCGCGGGTTCGGCCCCGTGGTGCTCAGGTAGAGGTTGAAGAGCACGCCCGGAGGCTGCTCGACCGTGATGCCGTCGAGCGCCAGCTCGGCGGACGCCCGCCCGGGCGGTGCCGCGAGGGCCTGGCGCAGGCGGTCGGCGGCGGGGCCCGACCTGGCGATGGGGAGCCGCGCGGTCACGGTGGGCTGATCGAGGCGGACCTGCCCGGCCGTCGCCAGCGTGGTGGCCTCGTCGTTCGGCATGTCTCTCGTCTCCCTGGTCGTGGCGGCTCCGCCGCACGCTCCCGAGAAGAAGACGGCGGCGGCGAGGAGCCACGGCCCCAAGCCTGCGATCGTAGCCGACAACGTTCTCTGGCTCATCGGACCTCCCCGGGCTCTGGCGTCCGTCCCGTGCCTGGGCACGGACGATCCTTCCCTGAAGACCTGAACATGGCCGTCACGCCCGGACTTCCCGCAACGGGGGGCGTTGAGACGGAAAAGGGGTCCGCTCGCCAGAGCGGGCCCCTTACCCAATAGGCCGCGTCAGCCCTTGCGGGGCCGTTCACCAGAATGAGGCTATGGGCAATTGTAGGGATAGCAGGCGTAGGTCCCTCCCGTGCAGTGTTCCTCGCCGCCGTCGTCGTGGCAGATCGGTGGGTCACATTCCATGCAGCTCTTCGGCTGCACGCGGGCGCCCGGCTTCCAGCCCGGCCAGAAGTTCGAGCTGCCGGAGACTAGGGTGTCGGCCTTCAGGTTGCCCTTGGTGTCGATCAGAACGTTGCCGATCGACTTCGTGGCCGCGCCGGCCGTGGCGCTCCAGGGCAGCGGGGTGGCCGGGAAAGTGAACTTGCCCACCATCTCCAGGGGCCGCAAACCCTTGACTGGCCTGACGGGGATGAAGCTGATCTTCGCGTCGACCGCGATCGGCGCCACGAACCGGCCGCCGTCCGCCTCGGTGCGGTAGATCTTCATCGTCGTCACCCGCTGCGGGCCGGCGAGGGTGACGTAGGCATGGTAGGCGCCGCAGGCGGTCTGGATCGGGGCGATGCTGACCAACGACAGCGCCTTGAACTGGATACGCGTCTCGGCGACGCCGTGGTTGTTGAAGACGGCGTCGTCGAGCCGCTCGATGACGGTGTCGGCGTTGTGGAGCGCGCCGGGAGTGCCGGCCACGAGCGGCAGACCCCGAAAGGCCACGCGCCCGCTGAAGGCCGCCGAGTCGGCGCAGAAGAAGCCGGCGGGAATGGGGTTCTGGGCAAAGCTGTAGAACGTCTTGCCGTTGGCGGTGGTGGTGAAGGTGTCGACGCCGTGCTTGATCACGGGATCGGCGGCCAGAGCGGAGAGACTGACGAGAAGCATGGCGGCAAACACTGCCAACAAGATTCCTTGGTTCCTCATGAATACCTCCTTGTATGAACAATGGTTGGTACGCAGCGCGGCCTACATTCTAAGGTGCTCGCCAACTGCTTAAGTGAGCTTTCCTGCCGTGGATTCCGCTGGAAGAGGTAAGGGGCCCGCTCGCTGGAGCGGGTCCCTCACCAGGTCGGCCGCGCTGGCCCCTCGATCAGTCGGGGCCGTTCACCGGGATGGAGCTAGGGGCAATTGGCGGGATAGCAGGCGACGACCCCGCCGGTGCAGTGCGTCTGACCACTGGAGTCGGTGTGGCAGACCGGCGGCTCGCATTGTGTGCAACTGCCGCCGCCGCCGATGTACTTCGTCGCACGAGCGCCCGGCTGCCAGCCCGGCCAGAAGTTCGAGCTGCCGGAGATGGAGGTGTCGGGCTTCAAGGTGCCCTTGGTGTCGATCAGGACGTTGCCGATCGACTTCGTCGCCACACCGGCCGTAGCGCTCCAGGGCAGCGGGACGGCCGGGAAGGTGAACTTGCCCACCATCTCCAGCGGCCGCACGCCCTTGATTGGCTTGACGGGGATGAAGCTGATCTTCGCGTCGACCGCGATCGGCGCCACGAAACGGCCGCCGTCCGCCTCAGTGCGGTAGATCTTCATCGTCGTCACCCGCTGCGGGCCGGCGAGGGTGACGTAGGCGTGGTAAGCGCCGCAGGCGGTCTGGATCGGAGCGATGCTCACCAGCGAAAGGGCCTTGAACTGGATTCGCGTCTCGGCGACGCCCCGGCTGTCGAAGGTGGCGTCGTCGAGACGCTCGATGACGGTGTCGGCGTTGTGGAGCGCGCCGGGAGTGGCGGTCTCAATCGGCAGGCCCCGGAAGGCCACCTTGCCGGTGAAGGGTGCCGAGCTGGCGCAGAAGAAGCCGGCGGGGACGGGGTTCTTGGCGAAGTTGTAGAACGTCTTGCCATTGGCGGTGGTGGTGAAGGTGTCGACGCCGTGCCGGATGACGGGATCGGCGGCGAGGGGAGAAAGACTGGCCAGGAGTACGACTGCGAGAGCTGCCAACAAGATTGCTCGATTCCTCACGCAAACCTCCTTCTCTAGACGACGGTTTCGTACCGGGCGCGGCCTACACTTCAAAGGTGCTCGCCGAGGACTCAAGCGAGCTGTCGATCTCCCTCTTCTCCGAACGGCTTGGAACGGCTCGCTCCGCAAGCGTTGGTGCACCCTCTTTTTTGCAGTTGTCTCTGCGTGAAAGCAGGGGACGGCCGATGGAGGACCACGGCCCGGCGGACGTCAGGGGGATGTCTGTCCCGGACCACGGGAGGCTATCGGCAATTCAGAGAGGAGTGAGTCATGGCGCAATGGAAACGATGGAGCACGAGCCGCAAGGTCGTCATTTTGACTGTCGTCCTGGCGGTGATGGCGCTGACGGCCTGGGCGGCGAACCGGCCCTCTCGGCCGGTCATCAACCAGGCGACGCCGGCCCAACCGGCCCAGCAGCCGGCCGCGTCGATCGCATCGAGCCAGGCGGTGTCGCTCTCCGCACCGCTGCCGCCCCCCAGCCAGGTCTTCATCCAGAAGACCAGTGCCTTCCCGGGGATCGGCAACGTCCTGGTCACCGTGACGTTGTCGAGCCCGCAGTTGTCGGGGAAGACCAGCGATGGCACGCGGGATTTCGTCACCATCGGCTTTCAGGAGCAGCAGGTGATCCTGCGCGACGACGGCCAGGGCGGCGACGCCACGGCGGGCGACGGCGTCTTCACCGGCATCGCCAACGTCGACGACACCGATCTGCAGGCTCGCAGCAGCGCCGATCAGACCGAGCTGAGCAACCGCGGCACCAAGCTGGCTCCGCTCTTCGCCGGCCGCGCTAACGTCGGTACGGAAAGTCCCCAGGCCTTCGACTTCACCTCCTACCAGGCGGGCAAGGCCGTGGCGTTCAATCAGGCCGTCGCCTTCCTCGAGCCCGAGACGGTGACCACGACCCAGGCGAGCGGCCTCAAGTCCGTCGTCCTCGGCACCAACACCTTCCAGGAGCGGTCGCTGATGATCCGCGACCTGGGGGTCGTGACCGATCCCGGCCGCACCTGGGATCCCTGCAGCGGCGCCGGCAATCCCAACGGCGTCTGGACTTTCAATCACCTGATGACCGAGATGGCCAACCAGCCGGCGAGCGGCATCGATCCGGCAGTCTTCGTCGAGACCTGGCTGTCGCACTGGCAGGCTAATCAGACGATCAACACGCACGTGGTGAATTCCCGCACCAGCGTCAACAGCATCATTCTCACGCCGTGGCCGAAGCGCGCCGACGGCCACATCGACCTGACGCAGTCGCCGTTCCGGCTGCTCGCCATCGTCGCCCGTCCCGACCTGCGGCACACCACCGCGGGCGGCGGCAGCTATTCGATCAATGTCAACGGCAACTTCCTTGACGCCGGCGAGGCGCGCTTCGTCTTCGGCCTGCTCGACAAGCGCAGCGGCGGCTGCTCCGTCACGCCGTTCGCCACGATCTTCGAGTACCGGGTGCCGCGTTGCGAGTGCCAGCTCGTCAAGAGCTGGGCCCAGCAGTGGGTGAACCTGTTCGGCTTCGTGCCGGGCACCGCGGCCTACAACGACAAGCTGGAGCTCATCACCGAGACGTTCGTGAAGGCCAACGCCAATCCGGCCAAGCCCAACGGCAGCGCCATCGGCCAGGTGCGCACCAATGAGATCACCCTCGGCCTGCCCCTCGGCCAGCCCTGGGAATTACGCGAGTTCCAGCTCACCCAGTTCCCCTTCTCGTTCCTGCGGGAGGTGACGACGGCGGACACGGCGATCGATTCTTTCAACAATAGCGTCACCTTCGACAACTGGATCCTGACCGCGGTGGCGCCCGCCCTGACGCCGCCCAATTTCCAGGACCCCATCCCGCCGGTGCCGCTCTTCTTCAGCGGCCTTAATTTCCTCGGCTCCAACCCGCAGACGCTGACCACGAATTTCTTCTGGCGGGTGACCAACGCGCAGGTGCCGAACCTGAGCCCCGGCGGCGGCAACAATACGACGAACTGGGGCCGGCATCGCGCCTCGCTCGCGGCCTGCAACGGCTGCCACGGCCGCGAATCCCGGCCCGCGGGGACGATCGCCCCGTTCGTTCACGTCGACCCCTCGACGCCGTTCGGCAACCCGGCCCGCCTGTCGGAGTTCCTCACCGGGGTCAACAACCTGCCGGACCCGCAGGAGCCGGCAGGTCTGCCGCTGCGCAGCTTCGACGACCTGGCCCGCCGTGAGATGGACATCAAGCGGCTGGCCAAGATGACCTGCTTCCAGTTCATGCCGATCAACGTCGGCGCCGTGCAGAGCTCGCTGCGCAGCACCGGCAGGCTGCCCGCCGACCTCTTCCAGATGAGCGGGAGCAGCATGCCGCACCAGGTTCCCGTGGGCGTCGACGACTTCCGCCGCAACGTCGTCCTCGAAGTCCACTAGCCCTCCCCAGCCCCTCCTCTCCTGCGAGAGGAGGGGCCTGGACGGCGGCCCGCCGGCGAGGCGCTGCGGATTCTGTCTTGTGGGCCTTGTGCTGATCAGCCCCGGAAGACGTCCGGCAGACTGTTGGCCGTCAAAACTCGCTCGCCCCACTCCAGGAGGCGGTCCGCATCGGCAGATCGCACCCGCTCCTCGATCTCGGGCTCCAGAGGACCAAATTTCAATCGGAGTTGCCGAAGCACCACTTGGGCCTCACCCTCCTGACGGCCCTCCTGCCGGCCTTCCTGCCGACCTTCCTGCCGACCTTCCTGCCGGCCCTCCTGGCGACCTTTTTCTAGAAGCTCACGGTTCCAACGGTCGATGCTTTCAGCCAGCATGGTTTCCACCTCCTCCAGAGTCAGCGCAGCGGCTTCCTCCCGAGACAGTCCAAAGCGCGGCAGGACGACTTTCTGCAGCCAGGTCGCGAAGGCCCGCCGCAAGGAGGACTCGTCCGGCGGAAGCGTCTGCCGCAGCCGATGAACGCTCGCACGGACCTCCTGCCAGTCCCGGCTCTTCTCGATGAGGAACAGGGCAGCCACCGGACTGTCCAGCGCTGCCATATCCTCCCGCGGATAGGCCGCCTCGTCCACCAGCCGATAGCGCAACTGCGGCCGGAAGATCTCCGCCGAGGGGTCCAGTTCCCCGATCAAAGAACCAAGTTCCGTCGCCACGTGCCACGGCTCCCACCCATTGTAGACCAGGACAGGGACGACCGGCGGCAACCTCTTCCAGGCGGCCATGGGCTTGTCGCCCATCAGCTTTTGGTAAAAGAGGCTCTCGTAGCCCATGAAACGAACCGGCATGGAAGGATCGGGCCGCGACTGGAACTCCAGCAGGACGTAGACCGACTCTTCTCCATCCTGGCGCCGGAACTTCCAGACGAGGTCGCCCTCGCGGTTCTCGTGCTTGTCGGAAACGTAGGAAGCGTCGGCCAACTCGCCGGAGTCGAAGTCGATGTGCTCCACCCATCGCTCGGCCACGATCCCTTGCAGGAGATCCTGGATCATACGCCGGTGAGAGAAGAAAAGGCGGTAACTGAGGTCGTGTTGGCCCATAATTTGTTCCGGAACTCTAACACGAAGTCCGGTAGGTCTGCCAGGGGCGTCTTGCAGTAGAATCCCCGCGCAGTCCAACAACCTCCCGTCAGCGAGGTGCGAAGATGAAACTTTCCGTGAACGGAAAAGAGCATGACGTCGCGGTGAGCGACGACATGCCTCTGCTCTGGGTGCTGCGCGACGTGCTGGGCCTGACCGGCACCAAGTTCGGCTGTGGCATGGCGCAGTGCGGCGCCTGCACCGTGCTGGTCGACGGCCAGCCCGTGCGCTCGTGCGTGCGGCCGGCCGCGGCCGTCGAGGGGCGCGCGGTGACCACGATCGAGGGCCTGAGCCTGCACGGCGACCATCCTGTGCAGCGGGCCTGGACCGAAATCGACGTCGTCCAGTGCGGTTACTGCCAGTCCGGCCAGATCCTGGCGGCGGCGGCCCTGCTGAAAGAGAAGCCGAAACCGAGCGACGCCGACATCGACGCCGCGCTGAGCGGCAATCTCTGCCGCTGCGGCACCTACCAGCGCATCCGCAGCGCCGTGCATCGCGCCGCCGAGCTGATGGAGGGTTGACCATGATGCCTCCCCAAGATTCTCCGCCGGAGATCTCCCGGCGCTCCTTCCTCAAGCGCTCGGCGGTGATGGGCGGCAGCCTCGTGGTCGGCTTCTTCGTGCCGGCTCCCCTGCGGCGTTTTGCCTTCGCGCAGGAGCTCCCGGGCTCCGCCGCGGTGGCCGCGCCGGCTGTCCTGCCACCCGTCAACGCTTTCCTGCGCATCGGTGGCGACGAGAGCGTCACCGTGCTCCTCGCGCACTCGGAGATGGGCCAGGGCATCTGGACCACGCTGCCCATGATGGTCAACGAGGAGCTGGACGCCGACTGGAGCCGCTTCCGCGTCGAGCACGCGCCCGCGGCGACGGTCTACCATTCGCCGGTCTTCCCCATTCAGATGACGGGGGGCTCGACGAGCACATGGTCCGAGCTCGACCGCTACCGCCAGGTGGGCGCCGTGGCGCGGACCCTGCTCGTGGCCGCCGCCGCCGCGCAGTGGGGCGTCGCCCCCGGCGCCTGCCACACCGAGAAGGGTTGGGTCCTCCACGGCGACCAGAAACTGAGCTACGGCTCCCTGGCCGCGGCGGCGGCCCAGCTCCCGGCGCCCGCGCATGTCGAGCTCAAGGCGCCGGAGAACTGGCAGGTCATCGGCAAGCCCACCCGGCGGCTCGACACGCCGGAGAAGATCACCGGCCGCGCCAAGTTCGGGCTCGACGTCCAATTGCCGGGGATGCTGACCGCGGTGGTGGCGCACGCGCGCACCTTCGGCGCCAGGGTGAAGAGCTTCGATGCGACGGCGGCTCAAGGCCTGCCGGGCGTTCGCAAGGTTTTCGAGGTGCCGACGGGCGTCGCCGTGGTCGCCGATCATTTCTGGGCGGCCAAGAAGGGGCGGGACGCGCTCAAGGTCGAATGGGACCCGGGGCCGCACGCCGGCCTCGACACGGCGGTCCTGCGCGAGAGCTACCGCCAGCAGGCGAAATCGGCGGGGGCCCAGGCCGCGGCCGGCGGCGACGTGGAGAAGGCGCTCTCGGGTGCCTCCGGTTCCTCCTCATGGGTCGCCGAATACTCGGTGCCGTTCCTCGCCCACGCCCCCATGGAGCCGCTCAACTGCACCGTCCGCCATGGTGCCGAGGGTGTCGAGCTGTGGACGGGGACCCAGTTCCAGACCATCGACCAGCAGCGGGTGGCGGCGATCTTCGGCCTCAAACCCGAGCAGGTCGAGATCCATACCACCTTCCTGGGCGGCGGCTTCGGGAGGCGGGCGAACATCGCTTCGGACTTCGTCGTCGAGGCCGCCCACGTGGCGAAGCATCTCGAGCAGCCCGTCAAGCTCGTGTGGACGCGCGACGACGATATCCGCGGCGGCTATTACCGGCCCATGGCCGTCCATCGCCTGGAAGGGGCGCTCGACGCGCAGGGGAATCCCGTGGCCTGGCGCCAGCGCATCGTCTCGCAGTCGATCATGGCCGGCTCGCCGTTCGCCGCGATGATCCAGAACGGCATCGACCCGACGACGGTGGAGGGTGCCTCCGACTCGCCGTACGTGGCGGCCATTCCCCACCACCGGGTCGAGCTTCACACCGTCGATCCGGGCATCCCCGTCCTC
Source organism: Thermoanaerobaculia bacterium (assembly GCA_036264085.1). Taxonomy (GTDB): domain Bacteria; phylum Acidobacteriota; class Thermoanaerobaculia; order Multivoradales; family UBA5704; genus DATARR01. The sequence goes on from DATARR010000048.1 coordinate 84,209, forward strand.
TGGTGGCGCTCGGTGGGGAGCTCGCACACCGCCTTCGCCGTCGAATCGTTCGTCGACGAGCTGGCGCACGCGGCGAAGCGGGACCCGCTGGAATTCCGGCGGGCGCTGCTCGCCAAGGCGCCGCGGATGCGCGCGGTGCTGGAGCTGGCGGCGGCGAAGGCGGGCTGGGGGAGCCCGCCGCCTGCGGGCCGCGGCCGGGGCCTCGCCGTGCATGAATCGTTCGGGAGCATCGTCGCCCACGTCGCGGAGGTCTCCGTCGACGGTGGACACATCCGGGTGCACCGGGTGGTCTGCGCCATCGACTGCGGCGTCTGCGTCAATCCGCTGGGCGTGCGTGCCCAGATGGAGTCCGGCATCGTCTTCGGGCTCAGCGCGGCGCTCCACGGCGAGGTGACGATGAAAGAGGGACGCGTCGTCGAGAGCAACTTCCACGATTATCGCGTCCTGCGCCTGCACGAGATGCCGCAGGTGGAAGTCCACATCGTCCCCAGCCGTGAAAAATCCGGCGGCGCCGGCGAGCCCGGCACGCCGCCCATCGCGCCGGCGGTGGCGAACGCCGTCTTCGCCCTGACGGGGAGGCGGCTGCGCGAGCTGCCGCTGCGGCTGGCTTGAGGAGAAGCAAGGAATGAAAAGCATCGGGAATTCCCGGATCCTGGCGGCAGCGCTCGTTGGAACCTTTTTATTGAGCCGTGGCGCTCTGGCCGCCGAGACGCCCTCTCCGCGGACGGCGGCGCTGGCGGCCTTCGACACCATTCAGACCGTGCTCCAGCATCCGCGCTGCCAGAACTGTCACATTCCGGGCGATGCGCCGCTTCAGCTCGACGCCGGGCTGGCGCACACGCAGAACGTGCGGCGCGGGCCCTCTGGGAAGGGAGCGCCGGGCCTGCCCTGCTCGACCTGTCACGGCATTAACAATTCGCCCGCGAGCTACGGGCCGAACACGCCCCCTGGCGCGCCGAACTGGAGCCTGCCGTCGCCGGAGCACAAAATGGTCTTCATCGGGCTTTCGAAAGCCGACCTCTGCGCCACCATCAAAGACCCTCAGCGCAACGGCAACCGCAACCTGGCGGCGCTCCTGGAGCACGTGAGCCACGACAAGCTCGTCCTCTGGGGCTGGGACCCGGGAGTCGGCCGTGCGCCGGTTTCCGTACCCCACGACGCCTTCGTCGCCAGCTTCAAGACCTGGATCGCCGGAGGGGCGCCGTGCCCGGTGGGAGGCGAGGCGGCGAAGAGCGCGCGGCTGCCGTGAACGGCACGAACGAGCGGATCGAGCTGGCGGACGCCGCGCTGGAGGTGACCGCCGGCGGGACCCTCACGCCGGGCGCGCCGATCCTCTGCGCCGCGCATCCCGCGGCGGCTTTCGGCGAGAGCGCCGTCGACCTCCTGCGGGACAGCGCGGGCACGAGCGTCGTCTGCGTCAATCCGCGCGGCCTCGGGTCCTCGTCTCCAGCGCCGCCAACATACACGCTCGACGAAATGGTGGACGACGTCGAAGGCGTCCGCCGCCGCCTGGGCGTGGACCGATGGATTTTCTGGGGCATTTCCGGCGGCGGCTGGCTGGGCCAGATCTATGCGCGCAAATACCCGGACGCCCTCGCCGGATTGATCCTGGAAAGCATCTGCCCCTGCTTCCGCGAGCGTCTCGCCGACCCGGACTGTCTGCTGAGCCCCTACCATCCATCCTGGCGCCCGGCCCTCGAAGCAAGGGGATTGATCGCAGCGGATTCTCACGCGAGCCTGGGCGATCCGAACGCCACGGAGTGGATCGACGTCGAAGGCGTGGGGGCGGTATTCCGCCGCCGGAATGGGCCGGCCCTCCTGGTCTCGCCCATGCCGGTTTCCGCGGAGATGCATCGCGCCATGCCGGTCCTGTGGACCGCCGATGCGCGGGGCTGGCTGCGGGAGATTCGCACGCCGGCGCTCGTGATCTGCGGCAACTCCGATCCCCTCGTTCCCCTGTCGCACGCACGGGCCCTCCACGCAGCGATCCCGGGATCGGAGTTGATGATCGTGGAGGGCGGCGGCCATTCGCCGGTCATGGCGCGCCGCCCGGACCTCATCGCGGCGGTTCAATCCTTCGTTCAGAATCGCCAGCCGATTCCCAACGCGTAATCCACGAGGCCGTTTTTGAACACCAGGTCGTTGGTGGCCCAGTGTCCGCGCACCTCCGGCCGCAGATACGCATGCTCGCCCACGTAGATCTGTGCGCCGAAGCCGGCGTGCACCGTCGCCTGATCTCTGCTTTCACCAAAAGCCGAGACCCGGAACAGGCCCGGTCCGGCCAGCCCATAGATCTCGAAGCGGCTCGTGTCGACGAAGTAAGCCTTGGCGGAAAGGTCGCCGAACCAGTTGGTGAAGCCCTCATTGAGATGCGAGACAGACCCTTCCAGAGCCCACACCGGGCCGAAGCGATAATCTCCCCGCAGGCCGTAGGACTGGGAATGGCCCGCGCTGGATTGAATGGTATCGACGTGGGCGCCGAAAATCTCGATCGCGGGGCCGTGGTCCGCCTCCTGCGCCGACGCGCAGGGAGCGACAGTCAAGAAAGCCAGCGCCGCCAGCGCTGGAATCGTGCAAACCTGATGGATTCGCCGGTTCATGTCTCCTCCTGAAAAAAAGCCGGGGGACGTCCCAGGCTGCGCGAGCGAGAGGGCAAGGGCGGTGCCACGCCCGGCGAGGTGTGCCGAGATTGGATCAAATGCAGCAGGGAAAAGGCTTTGGGCGCGAAGGATCGGCTCCGCGCCGAGCCCGCGCGGCGGCGTGGAGTGTCTGCGGGTCCTTACAGCCGTCGCGCCAATCCGACAGCACAGGAAATAACGGCTCCCGTCTGCCGGCGGCCCAAACAGGCTACAATCCCTCCGCTCATGACCGACCCGAACCGGCCCGACCTCCAGCGGGAGACCTACACCTCCCGCCTCAGCCTCGTCCTCACCATGCTGGGGGTGGCGGTGGGGCTGGGGAACGTCTGGCGGTTTCCCTACATGGTGGGCCGGTTTGGGGGCGCAGCCTTCGTCCTCGTCTACGTCCTGGCGGCGGTGCTCCTGGGCATTCCGGCGCTGATGGCGGAGTGGGCGCTGGGCCGGCAGACTCGCCGCGGGCCGGTGGGGGCCTTCGAGCGCGCCGGCTTCCCTCGCGGCCGGGCCGTGGGCTGGTTCCTGTTCTTCATCATGTTCGCGGCCACCGGCTACTACATCAACGCCCTGGGCTGGGTGCTCTACTACGCCGCGGGCGAAGCGGCGCGCCTCGTCGGCGCTCCCTGGGCCGAGGGGGCGATCCTGCCGCCAGCCACCGGCTTCGACCTGCGCTCGTTCCTCCTCCAGATGGGGTTCACGGGCGTGCTCATCGTCGGCTGTGCCCTGGTGCTCCTGCGGGGCTTGAGGGCGGGCATCGAGCGCACGAGCAAGGTCCTCATCCCGCTCCTCTTCTTCAGCCTGCTCGTGCTCATGGTGCGCGCCCTCACGCTGCCCGGAGCGGGCGCGGGGGTGGCGTGGTTCATCGGCAAGTTCGAATGGACCGCCTTCACGCCGCGCGTGCTGGCCGCGGCCTTCGGCCAGGTCTTCTTCACCCTCTCGCTGGGCGGTACCATGATGGTCGTCTACGGCTCCTACCTGAAACCCGAGGACCGCCTGGGGGGCAATGCCTTCATCACCGTCGCCGGCGATACCGCGTCCGGGATCCTGGCCGGTTTCGCCATCCTGCCGGCGGTCGTCAGCCTGGGACTCCTGTCGGCGAGCGAGCCCGACCTCATCTTCGTCGTCCTGCCACGGGTGTTTGCAACCATTCCGCTGGGCCGGCTCTTCGGCCTGATCTTCTTCGTGGGGCTCCTGGGCTCCGGCTTCCTCTCCGCCATCGCGGCCTGGGAGGTGCAGGTGGCGGCGTTGACGGACAACACGTCGCTCTCGCGCCGGCAGGCCGTCTGGTGGCTGGCGTTGCTGATCTTCCTGATCGCCCTGCCGCCGATGCCGAACCAGAAGATCTTCCTCGCCTGGGACCTGACCTTCGGCTCGGGGATGCAGACGCTGGGCTCACTGCTCGCCGTAGTGGCCGTCTGCTGGTACCTGAAGCGGACCACGGTGCTGCGCGAGTTGGGAGGACCCACGCCCGGACTGCCGATCCGTCTGCTCTATTACTGGCTGCGTTACGTCGTGCCGGTGCTGATCCTGCTGGTGGGGCTGTGGTGGCTGACGAGCGAGGTGCTGGGGAAGGCGGGGGGGTAGGGGCTGGGCGGCGGCATGCCGTCAGCCCAGACTGCGTTGGAGAGCGGCCGACCTGACCGCAGCCTGACCGAGCGCCTCCGGTGTGGCATTGAACGCCGCCTCCATCCCCTTCCTGGCTGCCGGGGTCTGCATGCGCTCGAGCAGGTTCTCGACCCAAAGTTTGCGGGACCGCCCGGTCGCCGCGTTGCGACCCGATGGGCGGTCCTGCGCCGGCCTGGCGATCAGTTGCAGGAGATGGTGCTGCCGCTCGGCGGATTGCAGAGTGTACGGTTCGCGGGCGGCGGGAAGGTGTTGGTGTTGCGAATCACCAGCGCCCAGTCACCGGTCGTTTTCGGACGGTTGAACGTGTAGGGCCCGCTGCCGCTCGCCGTCGCCGTGCAGTAGCACGAGCGGGAGGGATCGAACCACTCGGTGCTCCACGGAGCGCCGAGAGCGGTGCTGAAGCTCGCGAGATCCGAAAGGTCGAGCTGGATGGAGCTGTTGTCCGGCAGGAAGGCGACGGCGAAAAGTCCGTTGCTGTCCCGCGCGTAGACGCGCAGCCGTTCCGGTGACAGGGTCGCCTGGTCCGAGTTTTTGATGTGGCTGCAGGTGCTGGTCCAAGGCTGGCAGTCGGGGACCAGCCGGTTCCAGCGGAACGGTGCGAAGAGCTGTCCGATGGCCCCGATCTGCGTCGAGGAGGGAGCGGTGAGACTGTCGTTGACCGAGTGTCCGGTGAAATAACCGTTCCAATCCCAGGTGCCGGCGACGCCGTGGGTGAAGCCCGGGGCGCCCGAGAGCCATGAGTAGAAGGCGGTCTGCCGGGCGCGCACGTCCGAGTAGAGAGCGCTCGGGCTGCTGAACTGATCGTAGATGGCCTCGCCGTCGATCAGCGGCTTGGTGGGAGCCGTGTCGTAGAGGGTGCGGGGGCGCTGGCGGGCGCGCTCGGTCAGGCAGACCACCTGGGTTTTGGGCGCTACGCAGTTGTCCCCCTGGCCGCTCTGGAAAAGTTGGAAGTCCAGCCACGATTCATTCTGGAACTGGGCCAGCCAGTAGTCGGCGAGGCACTGGTTCGGCGGCGCGCCGTCGAGGCCGTCGCTGCAGCCGCCTCCCATGTGGTGGGTCACCAGCGCGGTGAGCGGATCGCCGGCGCGCGGCGAGGCGTTGATCGTGGTGTTGAGCAGAATGGCTTCGCGGATCGCCGTGCCGACCTGGCGGGCACGGCAGGCTTGATTGACCGCGCTGCCGGAGGTGCCGCCGCAGCCCGCTTCCGTGAAGGTCTTGCTGCGCCCCGGCAACTCGTCGAAACCGGGCGACAGCGCCGTGTAGTTGCCCGCCAGGCGCGCCGCGATCCAGCGCGCGTAGCCCTGGGAATCGGCGACCGTGGGCCAGGCGGTGGAACCATCGACCCGCTTGAAGAGGCCGACGACGACCGCCAGCATCCCCTTGACGTTGACGTCGTTGACGTGTGAGTCCCAGTAGTCCCAGTAGGCCTTGTTCGGCCAGCAGGCGCTGCTCGGCAGCACGGTGCCGGCGGCGCAGGCCGTGGTGCCGCCCGCGGTGGAGACGAAGGCCGGCCGGCCGGTGACGTCCGTGGTCGGCGCCAGCGGCGCGGCGGTCTGGATCACGGTAAAACCTTTCGATTGCCGGTTCGCCGTGTAGTTCTGCCAGGAGCTGAGGAACGAGAGATAAGGCCCTGACCACGAGGTGTCGCCGATCCAGACGAACGGCGTCAGGGTGCCGGCGCCGCTGTAGACGAGGAAGCGGTTGGCGAGGCCGATGCTGGAGGAGAGCCGCACCGGGCCGAGTGCATAGAGGGCGAGCCCGGTCGAGTCGTTGGTGACATTGACGGTGCCGCTGATCGGGGTGTTGAAGCTCGTCGTCGGCGCGCAGCCGGTGCCGTCGATCAGCGTCCAGCTCCACAAACCTGTTTCATTGAAGGCGGCGCGGATCTGGAACTGGTCGGAGGTGGAGCTGAGCGGTTGATCCCAATAGCCGAGCCCGGTGTAGAGCTTGCCCGAGACGGGTGCGGTATATTGGACGCAGACCCGGGTGGAGAGCCAGGCATTGGCATAGGATACGTTGGAGGTGACGGTCTGACTCCATCGCTGCCCGCGAGCGATCGGAGACTGGGCCGCTGCCCGCGAAGGCCACGCCAGCAAGGCGCAGGCGAGAAGAACCATGGAGACTGAGAGGTGAAACGTTCGGCGCATGGAGAAACTCCTTCTGAGTGATTGCCTGTTGCCAGTCGAGCTCGAGCTCCTGGCAATTCGAACGTACCACTCCGCATGCGCGCCGCGGGAGTTTTTGAAAAATCTTGCGGTGCTCCTGGAGATTTGCTAAGGTCTGCTGCGGCTCACAGGACGTGTCTCGTGGCGCCGCTCCCGGCGCGGCCCGTCCTGCCGTCTGGGCGGTGCTCATCGCTCCTGGTGAGTGTCCGGTGTCCCTCGCGCCTTCCGCAACTCCTGGACCTGTTTCACGAGCCGGTCCGCTTCCTCGGTCAACGCCTGGCGCTCGCCGGGGTCGAGCGTCAGACTCGCCTTCGTCCGCAGCAGCATGCTCTTGTAGAAGATCGCCTCCGGGCCCTCCGCCCGCACCGCCATCGCGGCGGTCTCGGCCTCGAGACCCAGCGCAATGATCTCAGAACGCTCGGCACGCTCAGAACGCTCGGCACGCTCGGCACGAGCCGCGTCATCCAGCCCCTTGTCGCCGGCCTGCCGCAAGGCGAAGGCGCCGACGCTGCACAGGCCCTCATAGCGCTCGGGACCCCGATCGTTCTGCGCCTCCTGCCAGGCATCCTGCAACTGGCCCTGCTCCAAGAGGAGATAGATCCTGGCGAGAGGGATCGCCGCGTCCGCCGGCCGTTCCTTGGCCAGGCGATCCAGGAGCTCTGTGGCTTCCTGATACTGTTTGCCGCGCAGATGCGCCGCGAATTCGGGGTTCTGGGCCAGGAACTTCAAGAACGTCGGACCATAGCCGAAGGGCGAATCGTCGACCTGGAAATTCACCGTCAGGACGTAATAGACCGGCACCGGCCGGCCCTGCAAGGTGGCCGGCTTGAACTTCCAGGTTTGGACGGCCTCCACGGCCGCGCGATCGAGCCCCATGGGCAGCCCCTTGAGCACCCGCACGTCCGTGACGTTGCCCTGCTCGTCTATGATCGCTTCCAGAATCACCGTGCCCGTCACCCGGGCCCTGCGCGCGAGCTCCGTGTAAACCGGACGCGTGCTGGAGAGGATCTCCGGCCGGGTGACCTCACCGCCGACCCGATAGGGAGGAGGACCCTCCGCCCGAGGCTTCTCCTGCGGCAGCGCCGGCGCGGCCGGCACCAGGAGGGCGAGGAGAGCGGCGGCGGTCAGGCTCTTGCGGCAGGCGCGGACGGTGTCGGGCATGGTCCATCCTTTCAGGATGTGTGGCCAGGGACAGTTTACCTGAGAACGACCGGGGAGGGGCAGAGGATCGCTCGTGTAGACGAGACGTAAACATTCGGTTGACTCTGGTGTCTCCCTCGCAAGGGCCTTCCGAAGGCCGATCCGATTGGGAGATACCACCATGGTGGCGGCAAGACGCTCCTCAACAAAGTGAGTGGCGGAAGTTGTCAGGTCACCTCAGACTCCGGGCCCTGCAGCGCTGTGCAAGCGGGAATGACCGTCGACCATCCTCTGGCAAGTTGCTGCGTGTGCGCTCCCTGACCGCGCTCGCAGGCTGGCAATCCCTGGGCTGACCTTCTTGACTCTCCCGCCGGCAGCGGCGAGTCTCCCGCCGATGCTGGCGATGACTTCGCCGGCAGTGGCGAGCCTTCCGCCAACCGCGGCGGCGCTTTCGCCCGCACCGGTGCGGCTCTTACGGACGGCGGCGGGGCCGTCGCCGGCAGTGGCGGGGCCCTCGCCGGCAGTGGCGGAGCGTTCGCCGACAGTGGCCGCGCCTTCGCTGACAGTGGCGAGGTGTTCGCCGGCGGCGGCGGGGGTTTCGCCGACAGTGGCGGGGCTTTCGCCAACACTGGTGGCGCCTTCGCCAACAGCGGCGAGGCCTCTGCCGGCAGTGGCGGCGCCTTCGCCTGCAGCGGCGAGAGGGCCGCTCGCACCGGCGGAGCCTCCTTGGGTATTCCCGGTGGCCGGGCCGAGGCCGCGATCTGCGGCGCCTCAATCCACGATGAAGAGCCTGGCGCCAGTCTCGGTGTGGGAGCGATGGGGCTCCGCGTCATCGGCGACCTGGTAGCTCACGCCCGGCGTGAGGACGTGGGTGACACCGCTGCGCAGCTCGACGCGGAGCTCCCCTTCCAGGCAGAGGAGGATGTGGCCCTTCACGCACCAGTGATCCGCCAGATACCCGGGCGAGTACTCGACCATCCGCACCCGGATGTCACCGAACGTCCGGGTGCGCCAGAGGGCGACGCCGGTCTCGCCGGGGTGCTCGGTCGGGGCGACCTGGGACCAGTCGGTTGTTCCGAAGGGGATGTTGGTGATTCGCATGGGGTGGCTCCGGGGGTTGGAGTTTACCTCGGGATGGGACGGAGAAGTGATGAGGAGCTTCTGGAGCCGGGAGGAGTGCCGGGAGTCCCTCCCTGGTCCAGCTTCGGCGGCAACGTGGCCACGTCCGCGGCTCCTGATAGAATGTCGGCCCGGCCGCGAGATTCCAGATGTCCTCCGAAGGCAAATTCATCGTCCAGCGTCGTTTTCGGCTCGCCAAAGATTCCGGTGAAGCGGGAGGGGACCCTGTCACCTGGGCCGAGCTCGCGGATCACCCCGTAGTCGTGGTGCTGGGAGAGCCGGGCGCGGGAAAGAGCACCGAGCTCGAGCGAGAGGCCGAGAGAACGGGAGGAGCCTTCCTCTCCATTCGAGAGTTTTTACTGCCGGTCGGACAAGAAGCTTGGTCTGGACCGCTCTTCCTGGACGGGCTCGACGAGGTTCGCGCTTCGGGAGGTGATCGCTTTTCCGTCCTGCGTCAGGTCGTCCGAAAACTCGTCGATCTTGACCGACCCCAGGTCCGGCTGTCCTGCAGGGCGGCGGACTGGTTCGGAGAGCTGGATCGCGGGGATCTGGCGCAAGCCTACTCCGCAGACGAGATCCGGATCGTCGAGATCCAGCCGCTCCGGGACAAGGACATCGAGAGATCGTCCAGGCGTCCGGCCTCGGTGAACCCGTTGCGTTTCTAGAGAGAGCTCACAGGCAGGGAGTGACGGATTGGCTCAGGAACCCCCAGACCTTGGAGTTGATGATCGAGGTGGCGCGGAAGGGAGCACTGCCGAACACGAAGACCGAGTTGTTCGAGAAGGCATGTTTCCTCATGGCGAGCGAGGAGAACCCGAGGCATCGGCGGGCACGTTCCGGCCCGCCAGTGGCGCCGGAGAAGATCCTGGACGCCGCCGGCCTCCTCTGCGCGACGGCGCTTATTGCGGGTCTGACCGGCTTCGCCGGAGACCGATCCGATAGAAGCGATGACTTTCCATCACTTGACGAGATCCAGGGTCTATCCGAGGAGCTTCTTCGGGCGGCCGTCGAATCCCGGCTTTTCAGTTGGGAAGGGGGGAGGGCTCGCCCCCTCCACCGAACGATCGCGGAGTTCCTGGCGGCGCGCGCCCTGCGCGATCGGATCGCCGGCGGGCTGCCCCTAGAACGCGTCCTCCGCCTCATCACGGGCCATGATGGCGGTACCGTGAGTGATCTCCGCGGCCTGTTCGCGTGGCTCACGAGTCTCACACCCATGCATGCCGAGGCTTTGGCCAGGCGGGATCCGGCGGCCATCGTCTTCTACGGCGACCCCGAGCCGTTCCCGCCGGGCGTCAAGCGGGCGGTTCTCGCGGGCCTGGAGCGATTGGCAGATCGATATCCCGGGTTCTTCTACGAAGGTCAATCCCACTCCTTCGGGGCTCTCGCGGACGCTGACTTGATTCCGGACTACCGCGCTGCGTTGGCCGATCCTGATCGACCGAGGTACTTCCGTTTGGCGGTCCTGGCCATCCTGGCCTACGGCCGTCCTCTGCCGGATCTGAAGGAGAATCTACGAAAGATCGTCTACGACAGGGACTCTCCTCAAGGTCTCCGAGAGCTCGCTCTGAAGGCCCTGATCCGTGTGACGTCCAACAAGTCCGAGCTCTTGGCAGCCTTGGAGGACGTTCAGAAGGGAGTCGTTCTCGACGAAGAGGATTCGATGCGAGCTCACCTCCTGGAGAGCCTCTATCCAGAGGTCGTCGAGCCTCGCGATTTAGCCGTGTACCTGACTATCCCCAAGGATCTATCCAGCTACGGCGATTACTACCGCTTCGTGAGGAAGACCCTCGCTTCAAAGACAACGGATCAGGCTGTTCCTGACCTGCTCGATGTACTGTCGGACTTCGCGATTTGGAGTGGTCAACGGAAAGGCTGGCCAAGAGGTGCCTGGCCGGAGCTTGCGGGCACGCTGCTGCGACGGGGGCTGGAGATCCATGGCGATTCCGCTCCGGTGGTTCGGCTCTGGTCCTGGTTGAGGATCGGCCGTGATCGAGGCGTCCTACCGATTCTGAAAAATGAAGATCAATCCGCTGTTCGCGCCTGGTTCGACGAGCGCCCGCAGCGTGTCATGGAATTGTATCAGTGGTTGGTCTTGGAGGGCTCGGTCGCTGAAGGCAACTTCTTAAGCGGGTTCTGGTCAGCGCTCTGCCGCCCGGCGGAGCCATCAGATCTCTGGCGGTGGCAACTCTCTACAGCAGCCGCTTTAGGCCGAGGAGAACGGGCGGATGCCTTGCTTCGGTCGGTGGTCACCCGGTACAACGGTGCAGAGAGGCCCACCCTCGACGAGCTTTTCGAGTGGGCCGACCAGAACCCGGCCATTCGGGAACCTCTCGAAAGTCTCCTTTCCACAAAGCTTCCTTCGGCACTCCGTGACCCCGCCGGGGAGGAGCGGGATCGAAGCGAAGCGGAGGAAGAGGCCGCGACGCGAGCCGAGAACCGTGCATACATCGAGGAGCGGATCGAAGCGGTGCGAGCGGGGCAGGAAAAAAGGGTCCTTGACTTCCTGGCTTCCCGATTCCTGGACCTTGCCAACGACCGGAGTGGAAATCTCGGAAGTCTTGGCGCGATCCGAGAGGAGCTCGGCGAGGAGATCGCGCGAGCGGCAGAGGAAGGGTTTCTGGCGGCATTGGCGAGGCCTGATTGGGCGAGTCCGGAGGAAATCGGAGAGCAGGTCGCACGTCGAGAAGACTTCTTGGGGGGCCACGCTCTTCTCGCAGGAGTGCTCCTCGCCCAAGAGCGGGGAGCTCTGCCCACGCTCGCAGAGAGCCCGGGTCTCCAAGCGGCTCTCGCTTTCGAGTTCGTCGAAGGTGTCTATGAGCCCAGTCTCTGGTACCAATCTGTTGTCCAGGAGGAACCCACGACTGCGGCCGAGGTTGTCGAATCGGTCTGGCGGCCTCTGTTGAAGACGCAGCCCAAGGCAGTCAAGCACCTGTTCCAGATGGACAGCGAGCCGGGCTTGACTCTGATCGCTCGGCAGATCGGATTGCGCCTTCTGGCAGACCATTCGCGGGCCCAACCTGAGCTGCTTGAGCAGTTGATGCGAGCTGCTCTTGTGGGGGCGTCCCAGGTCGATCTGGCGACCCTGATTGATAGAGAGGTACCGCAGCAGAACCTGACAGAAGAGCAATACGCTCTCTGGCTTGCGCTCGGATTACTTGTCACTCCAGAAGCGTGCGTCCCACGAGCGGGCCTTCACCTGAAGGAGGAGGGCTCCGTAGAGAGGGCCTACCGCTTGGTGGGGTTTCTCAAGGATCTTAACGGGATCGGCAGCCATTCCAACGTATCGTCTGGCGCCCTTGCCGACATGTTCAAGTTGTTGGGCGCAATCCTTCCGCCGCCGAACCTGCGCGAGTCACGAATTTACCAATTCGATCGGTCTCAGTTCGTAGCAGGCCTCGCCAGCCAGCTTGGGAGCCGGCTGGACGACGAGTCCGTCGCCCGACTCGGCGCTCTGCGCGACGATCCGGAGCTGAGCGCCTGGAAGGAGAGGCTCTCCGAGATCGCTGAGCAACAGCTCCGTAGCGTGAGGGAATCGCGTTATACGAGACACTCTCTTAGTGATGTTTCGAAGGTCCTGACCGGCGGCGAGCCGACGAGCCCTGGCGATCTCCACGCGATGGTCAGCGATCACCTGCGGACGCTGATCGACGAGATCGAGCATGGATCAGGAAGTGGGTACCGGACCTTTTGGAACGTATCGGGTAGTGGAGATAAACTGCAATCGCCGGTTGTGGAGAACGATGCGCGGAGCCGCTTGTCGGATCTGCTCAATGAGCGTCTGAGGCCTCTGGGTATTACGGCGGAGATCGAGGCTCACTATTCTGGCGGCAACCGGGGAGATCTGAAGGTCATCTACAAGATGATGAAGATTCCGGTCGAAGTCAAACGGCATTATAATTCCGAGGTCTGGACAGCTCCTATGACTCAGTTGAAAGAGAAGTATACGATCGATCCCGCATCGAAAGGGTACGGCATCTACCTGGTCTTCTGGTTCGGCGAAGACAAGGGCCTGCGGCTCCCTGCGGTTCCGGCAGGCATGGCTCGCCCGAAGACGGCGGCTGAGATGCAGAGCGCACTCCGGCAGATCTACTCCGGGGAGGAGTGGAGCCGGATCGAGTTCTTCTGCATCGACTGCGCCCGGAGATAACTGGCCCCGCCGTCCCATGTGCTTCGTGATGTGCTTACGTAGCCACATTGACGTAGAGTGACAGGGTGCTCGGCTCTGGAATGGGGTCGCCGTGGAGACGCATCCCTTCCAGGTGGAACTCGATCGCCTCCCGCATGTTCTGCTCCATCTCCTCCCTGGTCTCACCCGTGGCGACACAGCCGGAAAGATCAGGCGAGTAGGCAGCGAAATTGTTCTCCGCTCTCTCGACAATAACCAAGTAACGCATGAATTACCTCCGAGAGCTACTTCAGCGGTAGCTCATCCCACGGCTTCCCCGGCTCAAGGCCTCTCGGAGCGTTACCCCGAGGGTGTCGAGCAACTCTTCGCGGGTTGCCTCCTGACAATTGACTCCGGGGAGCTCTTCGATCCAGCCGATCCACCAGCCGGAGCTTTCCTTCACCACCGCTGTGTATGTCTGGTTCATCTTTGGACTCCTTCCTAGGAGCCCTCATCATACCAAGACACGGAGGGTAGCGGTCTGAGGCGTTTCCGCGGTTCGGGATGGTTGGGGAGGTATTGCCGTGTCGGAGACGCCCCACCGAGCGCGCGTTGCGTCACTCGCGACATGTGCAGCTCAGCTCTCAGGCCCTTCTGCGGGGAACCAGTTCTCGACCGCGAGATCGGCAACGTTCTGGAAGTGACGAACGTTGCGAGTCACGAGCACCAAGTCGTGTACCCGAGCTGTCGCGGCGAGAAAGGCGTCGGGCATGTCGATTGGCTTTCCGCTCTTTCGCAGCGAGGCCTGGAGGTCGGCGGTTGCGAGCGCAACTCTTTCTTCGATCGGAAGCCAGATCGGTAGCGGCAGAATCTCGCGCTCCACCTTCTCCCAGATCTCACCCGATTTTGGGTGGATCTCCGCACCGAAGCGCAACTCGTAGCGCGTCATCTCGCAGGAAAAGAGCACCGCCGGGTCCGTCGAAAGCAGCCGCCGGACCACTGGCAGGTTTGGGCGCGGCCGGATCAATTCTGAGAAGACGTTGGTATCGATCAGGAACATCGCGCTTGCAGCCGGATTCTCGGAAGCAGGGGGAGCCTACGCCTCGCTGCCGAACGGATCGCGCTTTGTCCAGGGCATTCGTCGGACCTCTTCGAGCGATCGGAAAAAGGACTCGTCGTCGATGCCCTCGGGATTGAACCAGGTTCCGTCCGAGCGACGCTCCAGCCGGCTCTTCCAGCGTTCCCAGGCTTCCCGTCTGACCTCGCCAGCTTTCGTCGCGTGCGCCTTTTCGCCGGCTGCGACCTCGAGCTTCTCGTCGATCGCCTCGGCCACCAAGTCGCGCAGGGGGCGTCCTTGCTGGGCAGCCAGCGCCTTCGCTTTCCTGACCAGAGTGAGGGGCAAATCGAAGGTCGTCTTCACGGCGGCAGTATTTACGGCTTTACGGCGGTTGTCAAGTCAGGGCAGCCGCCCCTGGTACCTCCCTTGCAGCCTTTGAGGTTCGAAGACGGGCCCCGCGGGCTGGCCGTCCAGGCCACGGGTTCGCGGGGCCCAGCAGGAGACTCCAATGCGACGTCGAGACCAACTCCTCTCCATCCTTCTACTTTCGCTGGCCTTCGCCGCGGGGGCGAGCGCGCAGGGCAGGGCTCCGAAGGCTCAGGACAAGGCTCAGCCCAAGCACGAGGGTGAGGCCAGGAACCCCTATGTCGAGCGCTTCCGGCAACTGGACAAGAACGGGGACGGCTACGTCTCGCTCGACGAGTGGCCGCTCGACCCGGCCAGTTTCCATCTCGTCGACCGGAACCAGGATGGGCGCCTGAGCCGGGAGGAGCTTCTGACGCCGAACGTCCTGCGCTGGGATCCCCGGGAAGAGCAGGCCCGGACGCTGGAGGCCAGCCGCCTGAGATGGAGCGAGTCGCACAGCGGCGTCGACCCGCGGGACCGCATCAGGAGCGTCCCCCTCCCGAATTACGAGGACACCTGGAGCTTCCGTGCCACTCCCCAGGACAAGATCCGCTTCCGGAACCTCGACCGCAATCAGGACAACCGCCTGGACCTCCTCGAATGGCCCGGCTCGCGCCTCACCTTCGATCAGCTCGACCTCAACCGGGACGGCATCATCAGCCCGAATGAGTGGCCGTGATCTTTGAATCGGCGGCCTGGGATTGTTCGGGTGCGGTGTTGCCCCTCCCGCGGTTCGGGGTGGTTGGGGCGGCGTTGCCGTGTCGGAGACGCCTCGCCGTCCCCGTTGCCTCCGTGAGGGTGTCGTAGCGGGTCTGAGGCGTCTCTACGGGACGGTGTCCAGTCGGCGAGAGGTGGTGGTTCCGGGGGTGGTGTTGTCTGGCCCAGGTCGAGCGCCTCTACACTATGCAGCCACGACGACGTGGAGGCTACCGGGCAGGTCGTTTGCCGTAGCGCGAGATGTCGTCGTGGTGTACGACGTCCACGAAGTAGACCGTCCCCTCTGCGACGCGGAAAACGATCCGGTCTCCGCTGTTGATGCGAGCTTCGAGATAGTACTTTGAGGGATGGATTGGCTTGATCCTCAGGCCAGTGGAAGTAGATTGCTTGACGAGCGCCATGGCAGCCTCATCGCAGGCCGCCTGTCGTTCAGGAGTGAGCTTCGCGTAACTCTCCTTCCACGATTCCAACCATATGGCGGTGAGGAAGGTTTGTTTGCGCGCCATCCGGTCAGCGCCTCAAAGCTGCCTTTTTCTTCAACCCATCGAGTAGCTCCAGCGCCTGTTCCGGTGTTTCAGTGCGGGTGAACCGCCCCGCAGCCAGGTCTTCCTCCGCGCGCGCCATCCGAGCCTGCATCTCCGGATGATAAAACCATAGTTGATCGTTCGGCACCAGGGTCGCCGGAACGAGCTCGTAAGTTCCCTTGTCCGTACGTTCTAGGAGGATGAAGTCGCCAGCCCCTACGCCGAGGGCTTCCCGAACCTCCTCTGGCAGGGTCGTGCGCCCTTTCTTGTCGAGAGTCAGGAACGTCGTTGCAGCCATGGAGGGAAAGTACCACTTTCCCTCCAGTCGGGCAAGCGGCCCGACTGTCTTTGTGCTTGACCGTCTGGCGGACCTCGTGGTCGCCCTCGGCCGCCGGCCCTTGGTACCTCCCTTGCAGTCGTCGAGTCTCGAAGACCGGGCCCGCCGCCAAACGGGCCTCCGGCGGCCGGGCCGGCCGTCGAGCCCGGGGGTGGCGGGCCAGGAGGAGACCCCGATGCGACACCGAGACCAACTCCTCTCCCTCCTTCTACTTTCACTGGCCTTGGCCGCGGGGGCGAGCGCTCAGGGCAGGGCTCCGAAGGCTCAGGACAAGACTCAGCCCAAGCACGAGGGTGAGGCCAGGAACCCCTATGTCGAGCGCTTCCGGCAACTGGACAAGAACGGGGACGGCTACGTCTCGCTCGACGAGTGGCCGCTCGACCCGGCCAGTTTCTATCTCGTCGACCGGAACCAGGATGGGCGCCTGAGCCGGGAGGAGCTTCTGACGCCGAACGTCCTGCGCTGGGATCCCCGGGAAGAGCAGGCCCGGACGTTGGAGGCCAGCCGCCTGAGACGGAGCGAGTCGCACAGCGGCGTCGAGCCGCGGGACCGCATCAGGAGCGTCCCCCTCCCGAATTACGAGGACACCTGGAGCTTCCGCGCCACTCCCCAGGACAAGATCCGCTTTCGGAGCCTCGATCGTAACCAGGACAACCGCCTGGACCTCCTCGAATGGACCGGCTCGAGCCTCACCTTCAATCAGCTCGACCGCAACCGGGACGGCGTCATCAGCCCGAGCGAGTGGCCGTAGTCGTTGCCGTGCCCAGGTCGGGGCAGAGCGGGAATCCCCCGAATCGGCTATCCTGAAGGAGGAGGTGGGCATGCACCGCGTAGTCCAAGAGAAGCTCGACGCCGTCAAGGAGCTCTGCGCCAGGCATAGGGTGGAGCGTCTCGACATCTTCGGCTCGGGTGCTCGCGGCGATTTCGATCCGGCAGCCAGTGACCTGGATTTCCTCGTGGAGTTCGAGCCGATGTCCCCCCCCGAGCAGGCTGATGCCTTCTTTGGGTTGCTGGCGGATCTCGAACGCTTGTTCCAGCGTCACGTTGATCTCTTGGAGCCTGGCCCGATTCAGAACCCATACCTCTGGAAGTCTATCGTGCGGTCGCGCAAGGTTCTCTATGAGGCAGCCTGACGCGCGTGCCTTTCTCTTCGACGTCCTTCGAGCTTGTCAGAACATCGCCGGATTCACCTCTGGGCTTACTCTCGAGGACTACGCTGCGGACGTGAAGACACGATCGGCAGTAGAGCGTCAGTTCGAGATCGTGGGCGAAGCCATCGGTCAGATGCTCAAGCTGTTCCCGGAGATGCAGGAAGAGTTCCCGGAAGCGCCCCAGATCATCTCCTTCCGGAATTACCTGATCCATGGCTATGCCTCGGTCTCCAATGAGGTCGTGTGGGGCATCCTGCAAAAGAACCTGCCTGCGCTGGCAGATAGGGTGGCCGAGCTCCTGGCGAGGGGGTGAGGCGTCGTAGGTCGAGCCCGCCGGGAATTCCCTCCGCCCGTGTCGTGTTTGCGTGCCAGCGGGGCCAACTCCGGTCCCCTTCCCCTGTCTGCTAGGATGAGCGGTCCCATGGATACGATCTCCGTGCGCGGTGCGCGCGAGCACAATCTCAAGAACGTCACCCTCGAGATCCCCCGCAACCGGCTGGTGGTCATCACCGGGGTTTCCGGTTCCGGCAAGTCGTCGCTGGCCTTCGATACCCTCTTCGCCGAGGGGCAGCGGCGGTATGTCGAGTCGCTGTCGTCCTATGCCCGGCAGTTCCTCCAGCAGATGGAGAAGCCGGACGTGGACGCGATCGACGGCCTCTCCCCGGCCATCTCCATCGAGCAGAAGTCGGTCTCGAAGAACCCCCGCTCCACGGTGGGCACGGTCACCGAGATCCACGACTACATGCGCCTGCTGTTCGCCTCGATCGGTGTCCCCCACTGCCCGAACTGCGGCCAGACGATCCGGCCCCAGACGGTGCAGCAGATGGTGGACCGCGCGCTGGAGCTGCCCGAGGGGAGCCGGCTCGTCCTCTACGCTCCCTACGTCCGCGGCAAGAAAGGGGAGTACAAGAAACAGCTCGGGCAGATGGCCCGGGAAGGGTTCATGCGCGCTCGCATCGACGGCCAGATGGTCGAGCTGTCGGGGGAGCCGCCGAACCTCGACAAGCAGAAGAAGCACTCGATCGACATCGTCATCGACCGAATCGTGGTCAAGCCCGGTATCGAGAAGCGGCTTTCCGATTCGATCGAGACGGCTTTGAAGGTGGCCGGCGGGCTGGTGGTGCTGGCGCCCGAGGGGGCAGCGGAGGAGACGCTCTCGCAGAGCTACTCGTGCGTGGAGTGCGGCACGAGCCTGACGGAGATCACGCCGCGGCTGTTCTCGTTCAACAGCCCCTACGGCGCCTGTCCGACGTGCTCGGGGTTGGGCACGCTGATGGGCGTCGATCCCGAGAAGGTGGTGCCGGACCCGGACCGTTCGATCCTCGCCGGCGCCGTGGCCCCCTGGCCCGAGGGGTCGAAGTCGTGGCGGCTCAAGATGGTGGAGACGCTGTCGAAGGCCATGGGGTTCTCGCTGCAGACGCCGTGGAAGAAGCTGCCGGCCGAGGCCAAGCGGGTCATCCTCCACGGCAGCGGCGACCAGGAGCTCTCCTTCAACCTCTCGGGGAAGAAGTCGAGCTACTCCTGGACGGGCAAGTTCGAGGGGGTCATCCCCATGCTCGACCGGCGCTACAAGGAGACGGACTCGGTCGCCATCCGCGCCGAGATCGAGAAGTACATGTCGGTCCATCCCTGTCCCACCTGCCAGGGCCGGCGGCTGCGGCCGGAGGCGCTGGCGGTGAAGCTCAAGGGAAGGGCGATCGACGAGCTGTCGCGCCTGGCGGTGGGGGACCTGCGGGGCTGGATGGGGGAGATCGAGCTCGACCGCAAGGAGCGGGCCATCGCCGAGAAGGTGGTGCAGGAGATCTCGGACCGGCTGTCGTTCCTCGACGACGTGGGGGTGGGGTACCTGACGCTCGACCGCTCGTCGGGGTCGCTCTCGGGCGGCGAGAGCCAGCGCATCCGCCTCGCCACGCAGATCGGCAGCAAGCTGATGGGTGTGCTCTACGTGCTGGACGAGCCGTCGATCGGCCTCCACCAGCGGGACAACGCCCGCCTGCTCGCGACGCTCCAGGGGATGCGCGACCTCGGCAACTCGGTGCTGGTGGTGGAGCACGACGAGGAGACGATCCGCGCCGCGGACTGGGTGATCGACCTCGGGCCGGGCGCCGGAGTGCACGGCGGCGAGGTGGTGGCGGAAGGGACGCCGAAGCAGATCGAGAAATCCGCCCAGTCGCTCACCGGCCAATATCTCACGGGCAAGCTGGAGGTGCCGGTGCCGGTCGAGCGGCGGGAGGGGCGCGGCCTGCTGACGATCGAAGGAGCGCGGGAGAACAACCTCCAGGGGCTGGACGTGGAGATCCCCATCGGCTGTTTCACGGTGGTCACCGGCGTCTCGGGATCGGGCAAGAGCACGCTGGTCAACGAGATCCTTTATAAATCGCTGGCCCGGCACTTCTACCGGGCGTCGGACAAGCCGGGGGAGCACGAGCGCATCCTGGGCCTGGAGCAGCTCGACAAGGTGATCGCCATCGACCAGAGCCCTATCGGCCGCACGCCGCGGTCGAACCCGGCGACGTACACGAACGTCTTCAACCCCATCCGCAACCTCATGGCCATGACGCCGGAGGCGCGGATGCGGGGGTACGGGCCGGGGCGGTTCAGCTTCAACGTGCCGGGGGGCCGTTGCGAGGCCTGCAAGGGGGACGGGCAGATCAAGATCGAGATGCACTTCCTGCCGGACATCTACGTCACCTGCGAGGTCTGCGGCGGCAAGCGCTACGACCGCGAAACGCTGGCGGTGAAGTACAAGGGGCTGAACATCGCCGAGATCCTGGACCTGCCGGTGGAGCAGGGGTACGAGCTGTTCAAGAACATCCCGTCGATCGAGCGTATCCTGGAGACGCTGTGCGAGGTGGGGCTGGGGTACATCCGCCTCGGCCAGCCGGCGACGACGCTCTCGGGCGGCGAGGCGCAGCGGGTGAAGCTCGCCCGCGAGCTGTGCAAGCGGCAGACGGGGCGGACCATGTATCTCCTGGACGAGCCGACGACGGGCCTCCACTTCGACGACGTGGGCAAGCTCCTCAAGCTGCTGCACCGGCTGGTCGAGCTGGGCAACACGGTGGTGGTGATCGAGCACAACCTGGACGTCATCAAGACGGCGGACTGGGTGATCGACCTCGGTCCCGAGGGCGGTGCGGGCGGTGGAAAATTGCTTGCGGTGGGGACGCCGGAGGAGGTGGCGGCGGTGCCGGAGAGCTATACGGGGCAGTATCTGAAGGGGGTGTTGCCGGCGCCGCGGGCGCGGAAGCGGGCGGGGGGACGGCGGTAGGGGGCGGCGCGCCTCTCCCTCTTCGCGGTACCCTCTGTATTGAGAGGTATTGAGCTTCTCGACAAAAGGAGATCCCATCCATGAAGAGACTGACCCTGCTGCTGTCCGCCCTCGTGCTCGTCGTCCTCGCCACGGCGGCTCCCGTGCTGTCGCTGCCGCCGCTCTGCAACTGCCCCTTCTGTGCCTCCAACAATGGCCCCTGCTCGTTCAAACAGGGGACGGGCTATGTGATCACCTCGTGCGGCAGCTACTTCGGCAGCCACTGCACCGGCCCGAATTGATCGGGTCTGCCTGAGAGAAACAACGCCCCGGCTCCGGCCGTAGAATGGTTGCCATGGCGCGCCACGACGCACTCCTCGCCGAGAAGCGGCGCATCCTCCAGCTCGAGACGCTCTACGACCTGGCCATCGCGCTCCATGCGCAACGGCCGGAGCAGGAGCTGGTGGACGAGCTGCTGCAACGGGTGTGCGCCGTGCTCGATCCGGCGGCGGCCGTGGCGGTCACGCGCGACGCCTACGGCGGAGCGCGGGGTGTGGCCTCCGTGGGCTGGGTGGACGACGTGCCGACGGGGGACGTCCTGCTGGCGGCGCCCATCTGGCGGGAGCTGCTGATGGAGGGGCACCTCCTGGCCCGCTCCCAGGGCGTGCTCGCCGGCCGGGCCTACGATCAGCTCGTGGTCGCGCCGCTGGCGTACCGCGGCGTGTTCCTCGGCTACGTGGCCGTGCTCGACAAGGAGGTGCGGGGCGACTCGGACCCCTCCTTCACGGCGGACGACCGGCGGTTCCTCGACTCGGTGACGGCACTCGCCGGCGCCGCCCTCGACGCCGCCCGCCAGGTGGAGCGCCTGGAGACCCAGCGCGAGCGCCTGGAGGAGGAGAACAAGGCCCTCAAGGGACGCTTCGCCGAGGAGGTGGGCGGCCGACGGATCGTGGCCCACGCGCCGGGGATGCGGCGGGTGCTGGAGGTGGTCGAGCGGGTGGCGCCCCGCGGCGTCAACGTCCTGGTGCGCGGCGAGAGCGGCACGGGCAAGGAGCTGGTGGCGAAGCTCCTGCATCACCTCTCGGGACGGGAGGGAGCGCTGATCGCCGTCAACTGCGCGGCGCTGCCGGAGTCGCTGCTCGAAAGCGAGCTGTTCGGCATCGAGGGCGGGGTCGCGACGGGCGTCCAGGCGCGGCCGGGCAAGTTCGAGCTGGCGAATGGCGGCACCCTGTTCCTGGACGAGATCGGCGACATGGAGACCAGTCTCCAGGTGCGCCTGCTGCGGGTGCTCCAGGAGCGCGAGGTGACCCGGGTGGGCGGCCGGCGGCCGATCCCCGTGGACGTGCGGCTGGTGGCGGCCACCCACCAGGACCTGGAGAGCCGGATCCGCGAGGGGCGGTTTCGCGAGGACCTCTACTACCGGCTGAAGGGCGTCGAGGTCGACCTGCCGCCGCTCCGGGAGAGAAAGCAGGACGTCCCCCATCTCGTCCGCGCCTTCCTGGAGGAGTTCTGCCGGCGGGAGGGAATCCCCGTGCCGGCGCTGCGCTCCGAAGCCCTGGCCCTGCTGCTGAACCACGACTTTCCGGGCAACGTCCGCGAGCTCCAGAACCTCATCGAGGGGGCCGTCTCCCTGGCGGACGGAGACATCGACGCCGATCTGGTCCGCTCGCTGATGGGGACCTCCAGCCAGCCGTCCTCCCCCGAGCCCCTCGACCTGGAGAGCCTGGAGAAGCGCCACATCTCCCGGGTGCTCAAGCTCACCGGCGGCAACAAGACCGAGGCGGCGCGCATCCTGGGGCTGGACCGGAAGACGTTGCAGCGGAAGGGGTTCTAGCTCTCCGAGACAATTTTCCCCGCGCGCGACATTTCGCCCCTAATGCCTCGCAAACGCGGCAAGATGGGCCTTCCGGGTGATCCTCTCTCTAGAAAGGGGAGATTATTGAGACAAATTGTCGCGCGCCGGCATGGGGCGTTCTGGGACGGAATCTGGAGGGGGGATCGGCAAGTGGCTAAAAATCAATGACTTACGGAGAATGTAACGGCTGTAAGGCGAGTTGGCAGCGGCCTTGCGATGGTGGGAGGGCGGATGAGGAGGAATGCCATGCTAGACTCCGTTCGGAAGCACGTCGCGGTTCCGTACGTACCTGTGAAGGTGTTGTTGTCCGTGGGCTCGCTGGCCAGCTTCGGCTGGTTGCTGTCGCACGACCTGGTCCATCCCATCGTGATCTACGCTCTGCAGCTCTTCCTCTCCTTCTGACCTCCGGCCTGGGCGGCCCTACGCGCACGGACACGGACATGACTGAAGGCGTCTTGAGGGAGGTCACGCTGGCGCTCCCCATGGTCCCAGAGATGGAGATCGAGGCGAGCAAGACCGCGACGGCGATCGCCGAGTCGATCCGGATGAGTCCGGATAGAATTGACGAGGTCCGGATGGCGGTGGTCGAGGCTTGCATCAACGCCTTGGAGCACAGCCACTCCTCCGAGCAGGAGGTCTTCGTGACGTTCCAGGTGCTGGGGGATCCCGACCCGGAGAAGCTGCGCATCATGGTCAAGGACCATGGTATCGGCTTCTCTCCGGACGTGCTGGAGGAGCCCACGATGTCCGGCAAGCTCAAGGCGGTGCGCAAGCGCGGCTGGGGCTTGAAGATCATCCGTGGGCTCATGGACGAGGTGGAGATCCACTCCGGCGCCGACGGGACGACCGTCGTGATGTCCAAGATGCGATGAAAGCGGGGGCGAGCCGATGACTGAGACGCTCAGCGTAACCGTGGACCGCCGCGAAGGACTGGCGGTGATCTACACGGAGGGTTACATCAACAATCAGGGGGGCGAGGAGATCGCCAAGGTCGCCTACAAGCTCCTCGACGAGGGCTACAAGGTCCTCCTCCTCAACCTCGCCGGCACCAAGATCGTCAACTCGATCGGCATCTCCATCCTCATCGAGATCATCGAGAAGATGCTGGAGATCGATGGCAAGCTCGGTTTCTGCTGCCTGACGCCGACCATCGAGAAGACCTTCCATATCATGGGCCTCGCGCAGTACGCTCCGATCTACAGCGACGAGGCGTCGGCCGTGGCCCAGATCCGGGCCTGACCAGACTCCCGGTAGGAGACAGCATGGCGGGCACCGCACCGGCCGGCCCGGTTCAACCGGCCTGGGACGAGCTTCTGGCCCTCTCCCGCGAGGAGACGGGCGAGCGCCAGCTCCTGGAGCGGCTCCTCGACCTCTGGCGCCGGGAGCATGGCGCCACCGCGGCCGGCCTCTATCTTGAGCACGCGGGGACTCTGGAACGGGAGGCCGCCGTGGGCGATGGCCTTCCCCAGGTCGTGGAGACAGGCAAGATGGACGGCGCCGGCAGCCTGCGTTTGGCGGGCGGTCGCCTCCTGTTCTCGCCGCCCGGAGCCCTGGCGCCCGAGGCGGCTGGCCGCGCGGCGAGCGATCCCCTGACCCTGCTCCTCGCCACCTCTCTGAAGACCTGCCGTCTGAAGCAGGAGCTCAAGGAGCAGCAGTTCCAAGTCAACTACCGGGTGGTGGAGCTGGAGGCCCTCTACGACGTGGGGCTGGCCGTGGCCTCCACCCTGGACCTGGACCGGCTGTCGGAGGAGATCCTGCTGCGCGCCGTCTCCCTCCTCGACGCCCGGCGGGGTGCCCTCTACCTGCTGGAGGACGGCCGCTATCGCCTGGACCGCATCTTCGGCGGTGAGGCCGCGGACTGGCTGGCCGCGGACGATCCCGAGCTCCAGGCCTTCCTGGCCGGCGCCGGCGGGGCCCCGGCCCGCCTGCTCCCCGGCGCCCGCTACCTGCTGGGCGTGCCCATCGAGGTGGAGAGCGGCCGGCGGGGGCTGCTGGTGGTGGGGGACAAGGAGAGCCGCCGCGGCGTCGGCCCCTTCCTCGCCTCGGACCGCCGCACCCTGTCGCTGTTCGCCAACCAGGCGGCCCTCGCCCTGGAGAACGCCCGGCTCCACCTCCAGGCCCTGGAGAAGGAGCGTCTGGAGCGGGAGATGAGCCTGGCCTCGGAGATCCAGCGCCAGATCCTCCCCAAGGGCGCGCCGTCCGTGCCCGGCTTCGATCTCGTGGGCTGGTACCGCCCGGCGCGGCAGGTGGGCGGCGACTACTACGACCTCTTCCCGGTCCGGGGCGGCCGCATCGGCCTGGTGGTGGGGGATGTCTCAGGCAAGGGGATGCCGGCGGCCCTCATGGTCTCGACGCTCCACTCGGCCCTGCGGCTGCTGTTCGATCACCTGGAGTTCGGCCCGGTGCTGCTGGAGCGGCTGAACCGCCACATCGTGGAGTCGTCCGCGTCCAACAAGTTCATCACCATGCTGCTCGCCGAGATGGACCCGCGCACCGGCGTGCTCCACTACATGAACGCCGGCCACAACCCGGGCATCCTGCTGCGCCACGACGGCTCGGTGGACCAGCTCGGCGCCGGCGGCCTGCCCCTGGGGCTGATGCCGGCGGCGCGGTTCCAGTCCCGCGCCCTGACCCTGGAGCCGGGGGATCTCCTCTGCATCTACACCGACGGCATCACCGAGGCCGAGTCCCTGGCCGAGGAGGAGTTCGGCATGGGGCGGTTGATCGACCTCCTCCGCCGCGAGCGGCACCGCCCCCTCCAGGAGCTGGTGGAGACCATCCCCCAACTCGTGGGCGAGCACTCCCAGGGGCTGCCCCAAGGGGATGACCAGACGTTGGTGCTGATGCGCCGGGACCTCACGGCCTGATCCCGTCCGGCGCCGCCCCTCTCCGAACGGATCGTCGGAGGCGGTAGAAGAGACGTCCCTGCCCGTGCACGATATCCACCGCAGGCCACGGAGGCGGGACATCTCTCTCTCCTCCGCAGGCCCTCAACGGCGGGACGTCTCTTCGAAGGGCAAACCTCTTCGCCGGCAAGGACCGTGAGAAGACCGTCGACCTGCCCCGGTCGGGTGTTGCCGACGCGGACCGGCATTGCCCCTGCGGAGACGTCCCGCCGTTTGCGGCCTATGGAGGTGAGAGAGATGTTTCGCCGTCCCCGTGGCCCGCGGTCGATATCGTGCACGGGTTGGGAGTGTCTCTACCCCTTGCGGGGCGATGGGACGAGGTGATGCTCCAACCACTCCACCTCCCGCTCCCGCAGCCCATACTTCGTCTCGTCCACGAGCTTCCGGGCCGCCGCCACGTGGCCCGCCGCTGCCCCAGCGTCCCCCTGCTGGAGATACAGCCGCGCCCATTCCAGGTGCGCGTCGCAGGCATGAAGGCGCATCGAGCCGCGCTCCGCGATCTCCAGGGATTCGTCCAGGTCGGCCTTGGCACCGTCCCGATCGTCCCGCAGGCGCCGGAAGGCGGCTCGGGCCAGGAGGCCGCGAGAGAGGAATTCGTCGTAGCCCGCCTGCCGCAGGCCCTCCACGGCGCGGTCCAGGTGCTCCGCAGATCGGGCGAGCTCCGCCTCGGCCTCCTCGCCGGGAGTTGCCGGGCCGGGGGCCGTCAGGGCCAGGCCGAGATGGGCCTGGCCCAGGGATAGGTGGTCGAGGGCTATGTCGAGGAGGGAATCGCTCGGCACCCGCCACTCAAAGAACTGCTCTCCCCGCTCCCTCACCCCCCGGCACGCCTCGCGGAACCGTCGCGCCTGCTCCGGGTTCGCGGCGAGCCCGGCCAGCCCGGCTCCGTCCTCCGGCTCCGCCCGGCTCAGCAGCAGGTCGCAGAATAGATAGCCCGGCAGCGAGTAGAGCCGCGGGTACTTGGGCTGCCACTCCGCCTGCATCGCCTCAGCCTCGCGGAAGGCCTCCGCGCTCTCCTCCCACCGGCCCGCCTGGTGCAGGGCATCGGCACGCTTCGTCCGGCTGACCATCCGCAAGAAGGCGTCGCCGCTGCGGTCGGCCAGCTCGACGCTCTGCTCACCGAAGGCCACGGCGCGCGGCACCTCCCCCAGGGTCAGGGTCAGCTCGCTGAGGTTGCTGGCTGTTCTCGCCGCTCCCTTCCAGTTCTCAGCAACGGAATATCCACGCAGGCTCGCCTGCATCGGCTGAACCGCCTCCGCCAGCCGGCCCAGGGCGCGCAGGTCGAAGCCGGCTACGGCAAGGACGAACGCCTGATCCGCCGGAGTGAGGCGGGTGGAGGGCTGGTCCCAGGGATGATCGAAAAAGCCAGACAGTGCCGTCAGGTCCGAGCCGAAGGCCCCGAGCTTCCTCGTACTGTAGAACTCCCGGCCCCGCAGAATCCGCCGCCAGTAGACCTCACCCATCGCCTCCTGCTGCCGCCCCGCCCGGCAGCCGTGGATGACCGCGGTGAAGAGGGGCTCCATCTCCTCCAGCGTGTCCGGGAGATCCGGCGCCGAACCCTTCAGGTGCTCGTAGAGCCGCAGGTTGCCCTCCCGCCAAGCTTCGGGACGGTCCTCCTCAAGCTCCTCCTGGAAGTAGGCTCGGACGAGGGGGTGGGCGTCGAGGGCTCCTGGCTCCTTGGATTTCAAGATCAGCCGAGCCTCGCGCAACCGAGCCAGGGCCTTGCGCCAGCGCGCTTCCTGCGCAGGGCCGATCGCATCGGTCAGGTCCGGGATCGCCGGCTCCGCCCGCAGGGCCTTCAACGCGTCCGGCCGAGCTGGCCGGTCGAAGAGGCCCAGGAGGCGGAGGGCCTGGAGGTCGGGTTCCTGGAGCCACTCCGCATACTTCGCGATCACCCGCCGGGCGTGCGCGTGCTCGTCGTCATCCTCCAGAAGAGGCACCTCCCCATGGCGGCGGACATCGCCGTCGCAGATGTCGCGCAGGTAGGTGCCCAGGAGGGTCAACGCCAAGGCGTAGCCGCCGAACTCTTCGGAGGCGCGGCGCAGCTCGGAGTCCGAGCCGGTGACGCCCAACTCGCGCAGGAGCGCCGCTCCCGCTTCCGGAGGGAGCTTTTCGAGATCGCTGGAGGCAGCCCCGGCCTTGCCGGCCACGTCGGCGACGGCGAGGCGGGTGGTGATGACGCAGAGGCCGGGGTTCTGGACCGCCAGCTCGCGGACCAGAGCGGCGACGGCGAGGTCCTTGATGCGGCCGGTCTGCGCTCCAGGGGGATGTTGCAGCGGCTCCAGGCCGTCCAGGATCAGCAGGGTCCGCCGCTCGCGGATGAGACGCGCCAGGACCACCCCCTTCTCCCAGGGCGAGGTGATTGGATCTCCTCGATAGCCGAACCACCAGAGGGCCTCGTTCACGAAAGAATCGCCCGAGGCGCCTGTGGCTTCAGTCCCCTGGCTGTAGAAGGACCAGCCGAAGATCCGCTCGGCGCCCCGCCAATCCTCGGCCCACAGGTCTTCGAGCCAGGCGTTGACGAGGGACGACTTGCCGGCACCTCCCAAGGCGACGAGGCTGAAGACGTTCGTGGCGGGGTCGTCCCAGGCGGCATCCATCTCGGCGCGCTCGGTTTCGCGGCCGACGAAGAGGCTGCTGGTGAGGGGGAGGTGAGAGGTGGAGACGGTGGCGTCAATCCGCGGGCTCGCAGGAAGCGGAGGCTTCTCGACGGGTTCTCCGGAGCGGCGGCGCGCGGCTTTTTCGATCTCCAGGCAGATCTTCCTCAAAGCGACTTCGCGCTCGGCCCTGGGGAGCGTGCTCAGCGGCCGGGAAGGATCGTGGGCCGCCTGGATCTCCGCCAGAGGCGTGTGCTCGTAAAGGCACGGCGAGACCGGGACCCAGAGGAGCTTGACGTGCTGCCCCCGGGCGGCGTCCAGGAAGTAGGGGAGCTCCACCTTGGCGATGAACTGCGAGGCGAGGAACGGAGCGCTGACCAGGAGGACGGCGACCTCGGCCGTGGCCATGGCGTCGTCGATCTGCTCCCGCCAGTGCTGGCCCGGCGGGATCTGACCGTCCCACCACAATTCGACGGCGCCCGTCCGAACCAGGGGCGCCAGCATCGTGTTCAGGCGGTCCAGCCACGAGCGGTCCTGGTGGCTATAGGAGAGGAAGACCGTGGGGCGATCCCCGGCGGGCGCGGTGGGTTGCGGAGGCATTGAAGGAGATTGTAGCCCCCGGCCATCGTCTACAATCCCCTGTCATGATCCAAGCTCCGATGCGGAATCTGGTTTTCCTCTCCATGCTCCTTCTCCCCGTGCTGGCGGCGGCCCAGACGAGCCAGGGCGCCGCGGCTGCCCCGAAGTGGGCCCTGGCCATCCATGGCGGCGCGGGCACGATCCCCAAGAACCTTCCCGAGGCGCAGAAGCAGCAGTATTTGAAGTCGCTGACGCAGGCCCTGGAGATCGGCCGCGACGTGCTCAAGGGGGGCGGCACCAGCCTCGACGCGGTCGAGAAGGTGGTGCGCTTCCTGGAGGACGATCCGCTGTTCAACGCCGGCAAGGGAGCCGTCTACACTCACGAGGGGACGCACGAGCTGGACGCCGCGATCATGGATGGCCGGGACCTGTCGTGCGGCTCGGTGGCGGGTCTGAAGACGGTGCGGCATCCCATCTCGCTCGCCCGCCTTGTCAAGGAGAAGTCGCCTCACGTCTTCCTGGTCGGGGAGGGGGCCGAGGCCTTCGCCACCCAGATGAAGGTCGAGCGGGTGAAGAACGACTGGTTCGACACGCCCTTGCGCTACCAGCAGCTCCAGGAAGCTCTGAAGGAGGAACGGGAGAAGAAGGACAAGGACACGGTGGGGGCCGTGGCGCTGGACACGCATGGCAACCTGGCCGCCGCGACCTCCACCGGCGGACTGACCAACAAGCGCTTCGGGCGGCTGGGCGACGTGCCGGTGATCGGCGCCGGCACTTACGCCAACAACCGCACGGCCGCGCTCTCGGGCACCGGCATCGGCGAGGAGTTCATCAAGCACACGGTCACCCACGACATCTCGGCGCTCGTCGAGTACGGCGGCCTGACGCTGCAACAGGCGGCGGACCGGGTGATCCACCAGAAGCTCAAGCCCGGGGACGGCGGCGTGATCGGCGTCGGCCGCGACGGCTCGATCGCCCTCGTCTTCAACTCCGAGGGGATGTACCGGGGGGCGGCGGACTCGGCCGGCCGCTTCGAGGTCAGGATCTGGGAGTAGACCCGGCGTGGATCAATCGAGGGCGAAGCGCAGGCCGCCGGCGTCCGCCACCGCCAGCATGGGCGCGGTGGTGGCGCGGAAGAGCCCGGCGCCGGTGGCGATGGGGACCAGCTCCGAGCCCACGGCCAGCACCCGCAAGAGGACGCGCTTGAGGTCGTCTTCCCAGATCAGGTCGGGCAGCGAACGGCCGAGCGCGCCGCCGTCGATCCGGCGCACGCCGCGGGCCACGGCCCGGAAGCGCAGTCCTTGAGGATCGTAGACCTCCAGCGGCTCGAGGGCCGCCACCCAGACCCCGCCGTCGGCGGCGCGGAGCAGCTCGGTCTCGGAAGGCTCGCCGGGGAGCAGGAAGAGGTGGGTGGGGGCGACCTCGTCCGTCGCCACCCGCTGCGCCGTGGGCGGCAGGTCGAGGGCGCGGGACAGGCGGTCGTCGATCGCCGGGGTGACCGCGACCCCGCCGGCCACCAGGTCGATGGGGCGGGTCGCGGCTCCCAGCAGGTCGAAGGGGAAGGGGAGGCCGCGGGGATCGGTGGGATCGTCCCGCAGGTTGACGGCGGGGTGGAACACCTGTTGCCCCAGGCTCTCGCGAAGGAAGGAGACGCCGGAGTGGAACGACTCGGACGTGAAGGCCTGCCGGTTGAGGACCTCCAGCAGGGCGGCGGTGGCCTCCTGCGACAGGGCCAGGGGGGCCGGCCCCTCGGGCGGGCGTACCACCTCGGGCGGGCCGCTGCGCCGGCGGGCCCGTGCGAAGACCTTCTGGGGATCGAGCCCGGCCAGCGACCGGGAGGCTGCGGCGGCGCGGCCGGCGCCGGGCTGGCGGGCGCAGATCACCTCCATCCAGCCGGAGGTGACGTCGGCGGCGCGCCGCAGGCCGCGGCTGTTGACCACGGCGATGCGCCCCTCGGACCAGCCGATGCGGGCCGTCTCGCCCCGGGCCGCCAGGCGCTGGAGCAGGTCCCGGGCCGCGCCCGGCGTCATGCGGGCGAGCTCCGGGTCGCAGACCCTCCGGGTGTCCACCGGCGCGTCGCCGCCGGGGATGGCCAGCGGATCGGGGCTGGGCGGCGACAGGCGGGCCTGGGCCAGGGCGTCGCGCAGGGCGTTCTCCAGATCCGAGAGGGTGGAGACGCTGGTGCGGTGCAGACCCGTGCGGCCCGACTCGCGGACCCGGAAGAGGACTGCCCGCTCGTGCAGCTCGTAGGTGTCGCGCCGGCGTTTGCCGTTGCTCTCCTGGCCGCGGCGGACCTCCAGCCAGGAGATCTCCGTCGCGTCGGCCGGCGAGCCGGCGAGCAGCCGCTCGAGGCGTGGAACGATCTCGGCGAGGGGGACTGGGCCGTCGGGAAACACGCCGGTGAGTGTACATCGCCTGGCGTAATCACCGCGACCGCGACCCTCGCGAGCATCGCCGAAGTGCAGCATTTACAAGGATTTTTCCATGGCTTGGACTTTGCACCCCCTGGCTTACACTCGGCCGGGTGCGGGGCCGGGAGACGAACGATGACGACGAGGCTCACAAGGTTACTCGGCTTCCTGTTGCTGGCAGCCGCCGTGCTCACCGGAGCGCGACCCTCCCTTGCAGAGGACAGTGCCGACCTCATCCTGGGGCACGGGGTCTTCTATCCCGTGGCACCCCCGGGGCGGGTCGAGGGGAGCCTCGCCGTGCGCGGCGGGCGGATCGTCTATCTCGGCGACGACGCCGGCGCGG
Source organism: Thermoanaerobaculia bacterium (assembly GCA_036264085.1). Taxonomy (GTDB): domain Bacteria; phylum Acidobacteriota; class Thermoanaerobaculia; order Multivoradales; family UBA5704; genus DATARR01. Next base: position 115,123 of record DATARR010000048.1, read on the forward strand.
AGAAGCTGCGCGGGCCGCAGACCCGGGTGATCGACCTCGCGGGACGGGCCGTCACCCCGGGGCTGATCGACGCCCACTCGCACCTCGGGGGGCTGGGCCAGGCTCTGCAGCAGGTGGACCTCACGGGGTCGGCCAGCTATGACGAGGTGGTGCGGCGGGTGCGGGAGGCGGCCGGCCGGGCGCCGGCGGGGGCCTGGGTCCGCGGCCGGGGGTGGGACCAGAACCGCTGGCCCGACAAGCGGTTTCCCACCCACGAGGCGCTGTCGGCGGCGGTGCCGGACCACCCCGTGTGGCTCACCCGCGTCGACGGCCACGCCGCCCTGGTCAACGCCCGGGCGATGGCGATCCTGAAGCTCGACGCGAGCACGAAGGATCCATCCGGCGGCCGTTTCCTGCGCGACGCGGCGGGGAAGCCCACGGGTGTGATGGTCGACAACGCCAAGGGCGAGATGGAGGCGCGCCTGCCGGAGGCCTCGGTGGAGGAGCGCCGGCGGGCCCTGCTCCTCGCCGCCCGCCACTGCGTGGCGCTGGGTCTGACGACGGTGACGGACATGGGGATCGGCGACGCCGACTATCGCGCCTACGACGGCCTGCGCCGGGCGGGGGAGCTGCCGCTGCGCGCCGCCGTGTTCCTCGGCGACGACGAGGCGCTCCTCTCCCGCTGGTTCCAGCGCGGGCCGGAGACCGATCCGCAGGCCCGGCTCACCGTGCGCGGCGTCAAGATGTACATCGACGGCGCCCTGGGCAGCCGCGGCGCCGCCCTGATCGAGCCCTACAGCGACGACGCCAACAACCTCGGGCTGCTGGTGTCGACCGGCGCCCACCTGGAGGAGGTCGCCCGCCGCGCGCTCGCCGCCGGTTTCCAGGTGGCCGTGCACGCCATCGGCGACCGCGGCGGCCTGGTGGCGCTCGACGCCTTTGAAAAGGCCCTGGGCGGCCCGCGGCCCGAGGCGCGCTTCCGCCTGGAGCACTCGCAGGTGCTGCGGGTGCAGGACATCCACCGCATGGCCCGGCTGGGGATCATCGCCTCCATGCAGCCCACCCACGCCACCTCCGACATGCCCTGGGCGGGGGACCGTCTGGGCAGGGCGCGGCTGGCGGGCGCCTACGCCTGGCGCAAGGTGCTCGACGCCGGCGGCCGGCTGGCCCTGGGGAGCGACTTTCCCGTGGAGTCCGCGGACCCGCGGCTGGGGCTCTACGCCGCCATCACCCGCCAGGACCTCCAGGGCAATCCGCCCGGAGGGTGGCTGCCGGGCGAGCGGCTGACCCGCGATGAGGCCCTGCGGGGCTTCACTCTGGACGCCGCCTGGTCCCTGTTCCTGGACCGGGAGGTGGGCTCGCTCGCGGTGGGCAAACGGGCCGACCTGGTGGTCTTCGCCCGCGATCCCATGACGGTCCCGGAGCCGGCGATCCCGCAGGCGGCGATCGACTACACCGTGGTCGACGGCCAGGTGGTCTACCAGAGGGAGAACGGCCGGTGAGACTCTGCGCCCTCCGGGGCGGCCGGACCAGCATCCCGCGGGGCCTCGCGCTGGGGCTCGCGGTGGTGCTGTCGCTCGCCGGGCCGGCCCGGGCAGGGGAGAACCTCGACGGGCTGCGCCACTCCATGGTGGAGCAGCAGGTGAGGCAGCGGGGGATCACCCAGCCCGAAGTGCTGGCGGCGATGGAGCAGGTGCCGCGCCATCTCTTCGTGCCCGACTCGCTGCGCGCCGACGCCTACAGCGACCGGCCGCTGGTGCTGGGCCCGGGGCGCACGGTCTATCAGCCGTACATGGTGGCGCTGATGACCTCGCTGCTCGATCTCAAGAAGGGCGACAAGGTGCTGGAGATCGGCACCGGCTCGGGCTATCACGCCGCCGTGCTCGCCCGCATCGCCCGCACGGTCTACTCGGTCGAGATCGAGGAGCCGATCGCCAACCAGGCGAGCAAGCGCCTCTCCGTGCTGGGCTACCACAACGTGGAGATCCGGGTGGGCGACGGCTACCGGGGCTGGCCCGAGAAGGCGCCCTTCGACGCCATCCTCCTGTCGGTGGCGTCGCCCCACCCCCCCAAGCGGCTGATCGACCAGCTCCGGGTGGGGGGGAGGATGGTGGTGCCGGTGGGCGGCGGCCTCCTCCAGGATCTGCTGGTGATCACCAAGGCGGCGGACGGCATCGAGAAGCGGACCGTCATCCCCGTCCGCCTGTCGCCGATGAAGGGGAAGGTGCAGGATGGCGGCTAGCAGGCCGTGGCCGGCGGTCCTCCTGATCCTGGCCATCCTGGCCGCGTTCGCGAGCGTCGCGGCGGCTCCCCCCGAGCCGCAGGGGGACGAGCTGGCGGTGGCCCGCCGGCGGATGGTGGAGGAGCAGATCCGCGCCCGCGGCGTCACCGATCCGTCGGTGCTCGCCGCCATGGCGGCGGTTCCCCGTCACCTCTTCGTCCCTGAGGGCGAGCGGCGGGATGCCTATGCCGACCGCCCCCTCCCCATCGGCGACCGCCAGACCATCTCCCAGCCCTACATGGTGGCCCTCATGACCTCGCTGCTCGACGTGCGGCCCGGCCAGCGGGTCCTCGAGGTGGGCACGGGCTCGGGCTACCAGGCGGCGGTCCTCTCGCGCCTGGCCGCGGACGTGTACACGATCGAGATCCTCGCCCCCTTGGGCAAGCGGGCCCAGGCCACCCTGGCGGACCTCGGCTACCGCAACGTCCACGTCCGCATCGGCGACGGCTACAAGGGCTGGCCGGACGCCGCCCCTTTCGACGCGATCATCGTCACCGCGGCGCCGCCGGCCATCCCCGATCCGCTCCTCGGTCAGCTCAAGACCGGCGGCAAGATGGTGATCCCCGTCGGCCACACCCTCCAGGACCTCCTCGTCCTCACCAAGCGGGCCGACGGCGGCTTCGACAAGACCCAGGTGATGCCCGTGCTCTTCGTGCCGATGACGGGCGAGGCGCAGAAGCAGAAGTAATTTGGGATTTTAGATTTTGGATTTTGGATTGGGGGGATGGCTTTGCATTGACGCCCCGCCGGGGGCCACATACGCTAGGGGCTCGGGGAAGGGAGCGGACCTGACGTGGCCGAGATCCGGCGTGAGAGCATCCTGGGACTGGACAACATCCGTCTCGACCTGCCGGTGGCCGGTCTGGGCAGCCGGTCGCTGGCGGCGTTCCTCGACTACCTCGGCCTCGGCATCGTGGGCTTCGCCTGGATTCTGGCCGCGGTCGTCCTGGGCACGCGGGTGGCGAGAGGGTGGACGCCCGTCCTCGTCGTCGCCGGGCTCTTCCTGCTCGACTGGGGCTACTTCGCCATACAGGAGATCCTCGGCGGCGGCCGTACCCTCGGCAAGCGCCTGCTCAAGCTCCGGGTGGTCACGGCCGAGGGTGGGACGCCGGGCGCCGGCCCCCTCCTGATCCGCAACCTGGTGCGCAGCCTGGACCTCTTCTGCGGCCCTCTGCTGATGGCTCTCGACCCCCTCTCGCGGCGGCTGGGCGACCGCCTGGCCGGCACCCTGGTGGTGCACGAGCGGGAGCGGGAGGCGGCGCCGCTCCTGGGGCGGGTGCCGCCCGGCTGGAGAGCCCGCGAGCTGGCCGTGGTGGAGGCCTTTCTCGCCCGCGCCCGCACCCTGGGTGACCCGGCCGTGGCGCGGGAGATGGCCGAGCGCATCCTCCTGCGCATCCACCGCGACGCTCCCGAGCTGCTCGCCGGCCTCGACCCGGGCGCCGATCCCGTGGCCGCGATCCGCCAGGCCCTGCAGGCGGAGGAGGGGTAAGGAGCCATGGACTACGCCCGCTTCGTGCGCCTGCGGCGGCCGGTCTGGGAGGCCTTCGAGGCCCAGCTCGCCGGTATCCGCGGCAATCGCGGGAGTCGCGGCAGCCTGCGCCGGATGGACTACGGCACGCTGGAGGAGATGGCCCTGCGCTACCGCCAGGTGCTCCACGACCATGCCCTCGCCGCCGCCCGTTTCCCCGGTACGGCCGCAGCCCGGCGGCTGCAGTCGCTGGCCCTCGAAGGCACCCGCCGGCTCACCGGCGAAGGACGGCAGCGTCCGGCCGGGCTGCGGACCTTCTTCAACCGCACCTTCCCCTGCGCCTTCCAGCGCCAGCTCGGCCTGTTGGGGATCGCCGTGGCCCTGTTCCTCTTCGCCGCCCTGTGGGGGCTCACCGTGGCGGTGCTGCGGCCGGCGGTGGGCGTCGCCTTCCTCGGTCCCGAGGCCATCCGCGGCCTGGAGGAGGGGCAACTGTGGACGCGCTCCCTGGTGACCACCGTGCCGCCCGCCGTCTCGTCCTCGGGCATCGCCACCAACAACCTCTCGGTGGCGTTGACGGCGTGGAGCGGTGGCGTGCTGGCCGGGCTGGTGCCGCTCTATGTCGTCCTGCTCAACGGCCTGATGCTGGGAGCGATCCTGGGGGTGACCTTGCACTACTCCATGGCCGGCGAGCTGTTGCAGTTCATCTCCGCTCACGGCATGCTGGAGCTGACGCTGATCCTGGTCTCGGCCACGGCGGGCCTCTCCCTCGGCCGGGCGCTGGTGGCGGCGGGCGACCGGCCGCGCGCCCAGGCGGCGAGGGAGGCCGGCCGCGACTCCTTCGCCGTGCTGCTAGGCTGCCTGCCGTGGTTCGTCGTCCTGGCGCTGGTGGAGGTCTTCGTCTCGCCGTCGCCGGAGGTGCCCGCCGGCGTCAAGCTGATCCTGGGCCTGGCGCTGGAGGGGGCGTTCCTGGCCCTGGCGTTGCGCCCTCATGAACCGGAGCCGGCGATATGACCTATCCGACCGATCCGACGACCCCGACCCCGGGGTCGACCCCCGGCCCCATGCCCTTCTTCCTGCTCCTCGACGAGGGGCTGCGGCTGACGCGGGCCCATTTCCGCGCCATCTTCCCCGCCGTGGCCGTGCCGGTGGCCGTGGTCTCCACGCTCGCCGGAGTCGCGCAGGCGCTCAATTTCCAGAGCCTCTTCAAAGGCGGGCCCCCCTCGCTGCTCTGGACGCCGCAGGTCCTCCTGCTGGCCCTGCTGCTGGGCCTCCTCTCCGCGGTGGCCTACGTGGCCGGCCAGGTGGCGGCCCTGGATGCCCTGGCCGGCCGGCCGGTGGACATGGGGCGGGCCTGGAGGTTCGCGGCCCGTCCCGCCGTGTGGGGAACGCTCCTGCTGTCGTTCCTGGCCATCCTCGCCTCCTTCCTCCTCTGCGTCCTGCCGGTGTTCTTCGTCGCGCCGCTGCTCGCGTTCGCGGTGCCGGTGATGGTGGCGGAGGGGCGGCTCGGTGCGGGCGCCCTCTCCCGCAGCGCCGAGCTGGCGCTCTTCAATCCGTCGCGGCGGCTGATGGAGCACCCGATCGTCAAGGTCCTCCTCCTCATGGTGGTGACCACCCTGATCAGCTACCTGGCGGGGCTGCTGGTGGCGCTGCCGTTCCAGCTCCCCATGTTCATCGACCTGTTCCGCAAGGCCATGGCGGGGGATCAGGACGTCACGAGCGTCATGGCCAAGTGGATCTGGCTGCAGATCCCGGCCCAGTTCCTCTCGTCGCTCGCCCGCACGGCGATCTACGTCTACACCGCGTTCGGCATGGCGCTGCTCTACGCCGACGTCCGCGGCCGCAAGGAGGGGATCGACCTGCGGCCGGAGATCGACGCCCTGTTCCCCGCGTCGCCGCCGCCCCCGGCGGGGGAGCCCTGGCCCTGACACCGCTGACACCGGCGCTCGCGGACCGCGCCCTCCTCGCGCGGGTGCTGGCGTCGAGCGGCGTCGACCGCACGCCGGTGCCGCCGGAGAGCTCGTACTTCGGGGAGCTGGTCCGCGCTGCCGTGGACACTCTGATGGCGGCCGTGGCGCGCGGCGCCCGGATGCTGCACCTGTCGCAGCAGGTGCTGATCACGGCTGCCTTCGGGGTCGCGGCCGTGGCTCTCTTCCTGGTGGTGCGGGCGCTGCTGCCTCGCCTGCGTCGCCGGCGCGACCGCCGCCGGCCGGAGACATCGGCGGTGCTGGCCGGAGCGCCGGTGCCGCCGGGCCCCGAGCTCGACGCCGCCGGCTGGCGCGCCGAGCTCGAACGCCGCCTGGCCGCGGGGTGCACGGCCGAGGCCCTGGAGGCGGCCTGGTGGTGGCTGGCCCGCTCGCTCGCCGGCAGCCGCGCCGAACCCGACTGGACCAGCCGCGACCTGATGACCCAGGCGGGGAGGCCGGACCTGGCCGGCCTCGTCCGCCGGCTCGACGCCTTCATCTACGGCCCGCGCCGGCCCGCGCCGGAGGACGTGCGAGGTCTCGTGGCCCGCCTGGAGGAGGCCCTGGCGTGAGGCGTCTCACCGTCCCCACTGCGGCCGGCCGCCGCTGGCTCGTCGTCTCGGCCGCCGGGCTGGCCGTCCTGGTGGTCCTCGCCCTGCTGGTCTCCGGTCGGAGCGAGGCGCGCGGCAGCGTCCTGTCGCGGGGACCGGGCGGCTGGCTTGCCGCCCGCCGCTACCTGGAGGCCCGGGGCGTCCGAGTGCGCCTGCTCGACCGGCCGCCGGACTCGCTCGAGGGTCGGGGCGTGCTGGTCACCACCTTCCCCTGGCAGCAGGGCCTCGCCGCCAGCGCCGGCGAGCCGCTGGAGGAGCACCTGCGGCGGGGCGGCACACTCGTCCTGGCCTACTCGGGCGACCTGGAGAACCCCGCCGAGAGGGTGGTGCTGAGCAGCCTGGACCTGTCCCTGCGCGAGGTGCGGAAGACGACGCTCAATCCCCTGCGCTGGCGGCAGCAGGTCCGTGAGGAGTGGGACCTCCGCCCGGCCCCGGGGCTGGCGGGGGCGGGGGAGCCGGTCCGCGTCTGGGCGCCGCGCTGGGCGCCGCGGGTCCCACAGCCGGCCACGACCCTCTACCAGGGGCCGGGCGGCGAGCCGCTGGTGGCTGCCCTCTCCCATCGCCGGGGGACCATCTGGTTCGTGCCGGCCGACGCCTTCGCCAACGCCCGGCTCGGAAATGTCCGCAGCCTGGGTAATGCCGATCTGCTGGAGACCCTGCGCCGCCGGCTGGGGGACGACTGGACCTTCGACGAGTATCATCACGGCCTGGCCGGCCCGTCGCCGGTGGAGACGGTGGCCCTCAGCCGTACCCTGGACCTCATCCTCCTCCACTTGACCGTGCTCTATCTCGCCGCCGTGCTGACGCTGGCGCGTCCCTTCGGCCCGGCGTGGAGTCCACCGCCGGTGGTCGCCGGCTCGGCGGGTGCCTTCCTGCTCGGTCTGGGGGCGATCCACCACCGGCTGGGGCACCACCGGGAGGCGGCGCGGCGGCTCCTGGTGCGCGTCCGCGAGCTCGACCGGCACCTGGAGCTCCCCGCCGCTCTGGAGGGCGCAGCGGAGATCGCCGGCGCCCGCGACCTGGTGGCGCTGGCGCGGGAGGTGGCGCGGCGGCGCCAGGGCCTGGGACCTGAAAAAGAACGGGAGACCGACGCACCATGAGCCAGACCTCCGCGGCACCCACCCTCAGCACCGAGCGGCTCATCGCCGCCGCCCAGGAGCTCGCCGCCGCGCTCGACCGCGTGGTCCTCGGCCAGCGGCCGGCGGTCGAGACCCTGCTCGTCGCCTACATGGCGGGCGGCCACGCGCTGCTCGAGGGCGTGCCGGGCCTCGGTAAGACGCTCCTCGCCCGGGCCTTCGCCTCAGCCTTGGGCGCGCGCTTCAGCCGCGTGCAGTTCACCCCCGACCTGATGCCGGCCGACGTCCTCGGCACCAACGTCTACGACGCGGCCACGGGATCGTTCCGCCTGCTGCGCGGACCGGTGTTCACCGACGTCCTGATGGCCGACGAGGTCAACCGCACGCCGCCCAAGACCCAGGCGGCCCTGCTCGAGGCCATGCAGGAGCGGCAGGTGACGCTCGACGGCGTGGCCCTGGGCCTTGAGCCCGGGTTCTTCGTCATCGCCACCCAGAACCCCATCGAGTTCGAGGGGGTCTACCCGCTGCCCGAGGCCCAGCTCGACCGCTTCCTGGTGCGCATCGAGATGGGGCTCCCGGCACCCGCGGCCGAGCTCGACCTCTATCGCCAGGCGGTGGCCGGCACCCTGGTGGGTTATGGCGATTATGGCGGCGAGCTCCCCGGCGCCGTGCTGCGGCCGGGCGAGGCCCTGGCGCTGCGCCAGGCGGCGCGGCGGGTCCACGTCGCCGAGGAGCTGCTGGCCTACCTCGCGGAGCTCGCCGCCGGCGTGCGCCGCTCGCCGCAGGTCGATCTCGCCGTTTCCCCCCGGGCGGCCCTGGCGCTGCTCGAAGCGGCCCGCGCCAGCGCCCTGCTCGAAGGGCGGGACTTCCTCACGCCCGACGACCTCAAGCGCCTCCTCGTGCCGTGCTGGGCGCACCGGGTCCTGCTCACCCCGGAGTCGGAGCTCGAAGGGTTCAGCCCGCGGCAGGTGCTGGAGACAGTCGCCGCCGCAGTGGTTGTCCCCCATTGACCCGTCGAGGTCGCTGTGCCCGCCGCCCGCACCTTCCAGCTCCTGGGGTTGATCACCCTGCTGCTCGTGGCGTCGTTCCTCGACGCGCGTCTGGCCTGGGCGGCGCTGGCCCTCGACGTCCTGCTGGCCGCGGCGGCCCTGGCGGACTGGCGGCGGGCCGCCGCCACGCCCCTGACCGCGGCCCGCCGCTGGCCATCCCTGCTGGTCCAGGGGGCCCCCGGCGAGGTGGAGGTCCACGTCGCGACGACCGCCACGACGGCGGCCCCGGTAACGGCGCTGCTGCGCGAGGGTCTGCACCCCGGGCTGGCGGACTCGCCCCTGCGCCGGCTCCTCACGATTCAGGGCCCAAGCGAGGTCCGCTGGACCTACACCCTCACCCCCCGTCGCCGGGGCGAGCACGCCAGCGGCCCGCTGACCGCCCGCGTCCTGGGGCCGTGGCAGCTCGCCTGGACGCAGCGCGAGCTGCTGCCGGGGCAGGCGGTCCGCGTCTATCCCCAGGTGCGCTGGGAGGGGAAGGTGGGGCAGCTCCTGGCCCTCGCCCAGCGCCGGCGGCTGGGGCAGGTCCCCCTGCGCCTGCACGGCGTCGGTACCGAGCCCTACGCTCTGCGCGAGTACCTGCCGGGCGATCCTTTGACGAAGATCCACTGGAAGGCGACCGCTCGCCACGGCCGCCTGGTGACGCGCGAGGAGACCTGGGAGCGCAGCGCCCGCCTCGTGGTCCTCCTCGACTGTGCCCGCGCCATGGCCTCCATGGACGGCCGGCGCAGCAAGCTCGACTACGCCGTGGCGGCCACCCTGGCCCTCACCCGCGTGGCCGCGGCCCGCGGCGACCAGGTGACGGTCGTGGCCTTTGCGGACCGCGTCCTGCGCACGGTGCGGGTGCGCTCCGGCGGCCGTGGTGTGGGCCTCGCCTACGGGGCCCTCTACGACGTCGAGGCCCGGCTCGCCGAGCCGGCCTACGACCTCGCCGCCGAGGCGGTCTTCGAGGTCGAAGCGCGCAGCGCCACCGCCGTGCTCCTGACCTCGGTGGTCGACCTCGCGGCGGCCGAGCTGCTGCGCGAGTCGCTGCTGCGCCTCGGCCGCCGCCACCGGGCGCTGCTGGTGAACCTGGAGGACCCCGAGCTGCGGGAGCTGGCGTCCGCCCCGCCCGCCACGCCGGCCCAGGCCTTCGCGCAGGTGGCGAGCCTGGAGATGCAGCTCGCCAACCGCCGGCTGGCGCGCCACCTGCGCCGGGGCGGGGTGCAGGTGGTCAACAGCCCCGCCGACCGCCTGGCGCTGGAGACCCTCGAAGCCTACCTGGCGGTCTTCCGCGGTGTAACGAAGCCCTCCGCGCCCACGCCCAAGAGGGCGAAGGTGTAAGATCGAAGAACTGCTATAGACTTTCTCAACTTTACGATCGGCAAAGGAGGTCTGGCCATGAGTCCAATTCTCAGCTCAGGAAGGCGGCGGGTCCCCCCCATCTTGCTGGCGGCTTTCGCGTTCGCCCTGTGGCTCGCCCCGGCGGCCCAGGCCCAGCCGTTCAACGCCTGGCTGACCCTCACCGGGCCGGCGAACGGCTACGTCAACGTTCCGAGTGTCGCGGCGCTCAATCCCGCGAGCGCTTTCACCCTCGAAGGCTGGGTCAACGTCACCGATCTCGGGGGGTGCAGCAACATCGTCGGCAAGAACTATCAGCAGGCCTGGTGGGTCGGCATCTGCGGCACGACCTTGAGGTCTTATCTCAAGGGGACCGCCAGCCTGAAGGATGGTGGGACTCTTCCCGCAGGTCAGTGGACTCACTTCGCGGTGGTCTACGACGGCGTCACCCGCAAGCACTATGTGAACGGCGAGGTCGTCCTCAATGTCTCTGATACGGGCTCCCTGCCGGCGACCGGGGATCCGGTGCAGATCGGCAGCGACGTCAAATACCCGAATCACACGCCGCACGGCGCCATGAACGAGATCCGGCTCTGGAGCGTGGCCCGCACCCAGGACCAGATCCGCAGCACCATCAACGTGCCCATCAATACGGCCCAGCCCGGGCTGGTGGCCGTCTGGTCGCTCCAGGCCACGGCCAACGACGTGGTGGGCGGGCACAATGGCACCTTGACCGGCTCGGGCGTCGGCTATCTGAACTTCCCGGCCGGTCCTCCCTGCTCGGCGAGCACCGTGAACCAGCTCTGTCTGCAGGGCCGCTTCCTCATCACCACGACCTTCCGCACCGCGACCGCGCCGGGTCCCTCCGACGGCTCCGCGCACGTGGTCGTCGCCAGCGCCAACTCGGGCGTCTTCTGGTTCTTCAGCTCGGACAACTGGGAGGTGATGGTCAAGGCGATCAACGCCTGCGGCCTGAACAGCCGGTACTGGATCTACTCCGCGGCCACGACCGATCGCTTCTACCGCATGGAAGTGTTCGACACCAAGGCTTTCCAGAACAAGGTCTACTTCAACTACGCGGGTCCGCCCGCGCCGGCGGTGACCGACAGCAGCGCGTTCGCGACCTGTCCGTAGGCCAGACCCTGAGAAGACGCAGCAGGGACTTCAGGGACTTCAAGGACGGCAGGGACGAAGAAGATCCCGTCTTGGCGACATTCTTCGCGTCCCTGAAGTCTCTGTCGTCTCTGAAGTCCCTGCCGTCCGCCTCGCCTCTGCGCTAACCTACCCCATCATGCAGACCGGCGGGGAGGAGGTGATCCGCGAACGGGCGGAGCGGGGTGCCAGAGCGGCCCAGTCGGGGTTGCTGGTCAACGCCGGCCTGGCCCTGATCAAGTTCCTGGCCGGCGTGCTGGGCAACTCCTACGCCCTGGTGGCCGATGCGGTGGAGTCCCTGGTCGACGTCTTCTCCTCCTTCATCGTCTGGAGCGGCCTGCGGATCTCGGCCCGCTCGGCCGACGAGCAGTATCCCTTCGGCTACGGCAAGGCCGAGGCCCTGGCCGCCGTGGTGGTTGGCCTCATGCTCGTCGGGGCCGCCGGCGGCATCTCGATCGAGGCCGTGCGGGAGATCCGCATTCCCCGTCACTCGCCGGCGCCGTTCACGCTGGCGATCCTCATCGCGGTCATCGCCGTCAAGGAGGTCCTCTTCCGCCGTGTCTTCAAGGTCGGAGCCGAAGTGGAGAGCACGGCCGTCAAGGGGGACGCCTGGCACCACCGCAGCGATGCCCTGACCTCGGCGGCGGCCGCCGTCGGCATCGGCATCGCCCTGATCGGCGGCCCGCGGTGGGCCGCGGCGGACGACTGGGCGGCCCTCGCCGCGGCGGCGGTGATCCTCTTCAACGGCGTCCGCATCCTCCGCCCGGCCGTCGGCGACCTGATGGACCGCAGCCCCGAGGGCGAGGTGGTGGAGCGCATCGCCGCCGCGGCCCTCTCGGTCCCGGAGGTGGCGGCCACGGAGAAGCTCAAGGTGCGGCGGGCCGGCCTGGGTCTCTTCGTGGACATCCACGTCCAGGCCGATCCCGCCATGTCGCTGCACGATGCCCACGTCCTGAGCGGCAAGGTCAAGGGCGCCATCCAGGCCGCGGTGCCCACGGTGCTCGGAGTGCTGGTCCACATGGAGCCGTTCGAGGGCGACGAGGGGAAAACGGCTTGAAACATCCCCGCGAGCGCACCTGTTCTAGGAGGACGGACGGGGGAGGTCCGCCCCCCGATCCCATCCAAAGGAGGATTCCCAAATGGCCAACGCCATGTTCGGAGCCGGTTGCTTCTGGGGAGTGGAGGCGGCGTTCCGCCGGGTGAAGGGGGTCAAGTCGACGGCGGTGGGCTACGCCGGGGGGCATGTGAAGAACCCCACCTACCATGACGTCTGCACCGACTCAACCGGCCACGCCGAAGTGGTGCGGGTGGAGTACGATCCCGCCGTGACCCCCTACGACGACCTGCTGAACGTCTTCTGGGAGAATCACGATCCGACGACGCTCAACCGGCAGGGGCCGGACGTGGGCCGGCAGTACCGGTCCGCGATCTTCTTCGAGTCCCCCGAGCAGGAGGCTGCCGCCCGCGCCTCCAAGGAGCGGCTGGAGAAGAGCGGGCGCTTCAAGCGGCCCATCGTGACCGAAATCGAGCCCGCCACCGATTTCTGGCGCGCCGAGGAGTACCATCAGCAGTATCTGGAGAAGCGCGGGCTGGCGACCTGTCACATTTGATCCAATCGATCCCCTTTTTGCAGGTGAGGAGTGAGCGCGAACGCCGTGGCGGCGCCGGAGACGAGGTCGAGCTTTCGCGAAGTGCTGACGGTCCGGTGGCTGCCCTTCTGGGTGGCGTTCGCCGCCGCCCTGGCCTTCCGTCTGTTCGCGCTGGGGGACCGCCCGCTCCACCATGACGAGGGAGTCAACGCCTGGTTCCTGTACAAGATCCTGAACGGCTACCAGTTCAGCTACGACCCTGACAAGTTCCACGGCCCGTTCCTCTTCTACTTCGGGGTCCCCTTCGCCTTCGTGAGCGGCGTGGGGGACCTCGCCCTGCGGGTGCCCATCGCGCTCCTCTCGTCGGCGATGGGGCCGCTGCTCCTCCCCCTGCGCCGCCGGCTGGGGGTGGCCGGAGTGACGGCCGCGGCGTGGATGCTCGCCCTCTCTCCCTCGCTCGTCTCCTACGGCCGCGACCTGATCCACGAGACCTGCCTCGTCTTCTTCACCCTGGCGCTGGTGGTGGCGGGCCTGCTCTACCTGGAGACCCGGCGGCAGCGGGACCTGGTCCTCACCGCCCTCTGCCTCGGCCTGCTGGCGACCATCAAGGAGACCTACGTCCTGACGCTGGCCGTGCTGGTGATCGCCGCCGTCCTGGCCCGCATCTGGGCGTACGGCCGGCCCCGTCTGGGCGCGCTTCTGGGGCGGCCGGCCCCGGAGGCGGTGATCTGGGCGGCGGTGGCGTTCGCCGTCCCCTACGTCTTCCTCTATACCTCGTTCTTCACCAACCCCTATGGGCTCGCGGACTCGGTCCGCACGTTCTCCCTCTGGGCCAACAAGGGGATCGCGGGGGCGGAGCACGCCAAACCCTGGTACTACTTCCCCCATATGCTCCTCGCCTTCGAGACCGTGACGGTGGCCTGTGCCGTGGCCGGCGGGTGCCTCGCGATCCGCCGGCGCGACTCCTTCGGCACCTTCTGTGCCCTCTGGGCCGGCGGCGAGCTCGCGGCCTACTCCCTGCTGCGCTACAAGACCCCCTGGCTGGACCTCAACCTCGTGCTGCCCGCGGCGGTCGCCGGGGGCGTGCTCTTCCGGGAGGCGTTCGCGAGGCCCTGGCAGCGGGCCGCCAGGGCGGGGCTGGTGGCGCTCTTCGCGCTGGGGCTGGTTTGGGGAGCATGGCGCTCCATCCAGGTCTCCTTCCTGCGCTACGACGACGACTCGCTGGCGCTGGTCTACGTCCCCACGGACCGGGACGTGAGGGATCTCCTCGTCCAGGTGAGGGGCATCCTCGGCCGGATACCGCCGGGCGAGACCGCCTCCCTCCTCATGGTGGGCCACCACGCCTGGCCGCTCCCCTGGTACTTCCACGACGTCAAGGACATGGAGTACAGCCAGGACGTCCCGGACGACGCGGACGCCGACGTCCTCATCGTCGAGGGGGACATGGAGGACCAGTTACAGAGTGCCCTGAAGGAGCGCTACCGCCGCAAGGAGTACGTGCTGCGGCCGCGGCAGAAGGTGGTGGTGTTCGTGAACGAGGGGCTGGGGGGCGGGCTCAGGCCGTGAGCTTCTCGTCCCCTCCGTACGACCGACCGTCGTATCCTTACAACCGGCCGTCGTATCGATACGACAGGCCGTCGCATCCTTACAACGCGCCATGGTATCGATACAACGGCTTGCCGATGGATATGACGGGCCGTCGTATCCATACAACGGGGCGCCGTATTCTTACAACGACCGGTTTATCGATCCAACGGGGCGTTGTATCCTTACGACGGTCCGCCGATGCTTACAACGCTCTGTCGTATCGATCCGACAGCCCGCCGCTCCATACAACGGAGCGTCGTATGGATACGGCGAGACATTGGATCGGTACGACGAGCGGTTGGATGAATACGACGGCCCGCCGATGCTTACGACGGGCCGTCGTATCCATCCGGCGAGGCGTCGTATCCTTACCACGGCCGTTTTATCGATCCGACAGCTCGCCGTATCCTTACAACAGCCGTTGGATCGATACGATGGCCCGCCGATGCTTATGACGAGCCGTCGTATCCATACGATGGCCCGTCGTATCCTTACAATGGGGCGTCGGATCGGACGCTGTTCCGGCAGACCCTTACACCGCCGCCGCCACCGCGTCCCGCGCCGGGTAATCCACATAGCCCTTCTCGCCGCCGGTGTAGAAGGTGGCGAAGTCGGGCGCGTTGAGCGGCGCCCCCTCGGCGAAGCGCTCGGGGAGGTCGGGATTGGCCAGGAAGAGCTGGCCGAAGGAGACGAGGTCCGCCTGGCCCTCGGCGATCACGGCGTCGGCGGTCGCGAGGTCGAAGCCGCCGTTCAGGATGAGGGCGCCGTGGAAGCGCTCCCGCATCGCCGGCGCCACGGCCGGCGCCTCCGGCACGGCGAAGCGGCCGCTGGAAGGCTCGACGACGTGCAGGTAGGCGAGGCCGAAGCGGTCGAGCGCCTGGGCGGCGTGACTGAAGGTCGCCACCGGATCGGAGTCGGACATGCTGTTGAAGGTTCCCGTGGGCGAGAAGCGGACCCCCACGCGGTCGGCGCCCCAGACTCCCGCCACCGCCTCCACCACCTCGACGAGGAAGCGGACCCGGTTCTCCACCGGGCCGCCATAGGCGTCGGTGCGATGGTTGGTGCCGTCGCGCAGGAACTGGTCGATCAGATAGCCGTTGGCGCCGTGGATCTCCACGCCGTCGAAGCCGGACTCCAGAGCCTTGCGGGCGCCGTGGGCGAACTGCTCGACGACGCCGGGGATCTCGGCGATTTCCAGCGCCCGCGGCGCGACGAACGGCTGCGGCCCGCTGTAGGTGAAGACCATCCCCTCGGCGGCGATGGCGGACGGCGCCACCGGCAGCCCGCCCTCCGGCTGCAGCGACGGATGGGAGATCCGCCCCACGTGCCAGAGCTGGAGGAAGATCCGCCCGCCCCGCTCGTGCACGGCCGCGGTCACCCGCTTCCACCCCTCCACCTGGGCATCGGAATGGATGCCCGGCGTGTTCGGATAGCCCACGCCCTGCGGCGAGACCTGCGAGCCCTCGGTGACGATGAGCCCCGCCGAGGCCCGCTGGGCGTAGTAGGTGGCCGCAATGGCAGCCGGCGCCAGCCCCTCCCCAGCGCGGTTGCGGGTCATGGGCGCCATCACCAGCCGGTTGCGCAGCGTGTAGGGGCCGAGCTGGAGAGGGGTCAACAGCAGGTGCTGCTCATGGGATTCGGTCATGGTGTCTCCTCTGTCGTTCATCGAAGAAAGGTTTGCCGATCAAAGGTGCATGGCTGAACAATTCGAGCCAAAAAAAGCCGCTCAGGGATTCCTCCCCAGGTGTGCGAGGACGCGCTTCAGCGTGGCGCGCTCGGCGTCGTCCAGGCTGGCGAAGACCGCTTGGCCGGCCTCCTCGACGACGCGGACGCCCTCGGCATGGCGCTCGCGGCCGGCGGGCGTCAGGGCGGCCCGCACGGAGCGGCGGTCGCTGGGGTCGTTGACCCGCTCGACGAAGCGCTCCGCCTCCAGCCGGTCCACGAGCTGGGTCATGTTCGACCGCACGCAGGACGAGCGCTCCGCCAGGCACCCGAGAGCCAGGGGCTCGCCGGCCTCCACGAGCTTGGCGAGGACGCCGAACTTCGCCACCGACAGGCCGATGCGGTCAAGGGCGCTCTCCAGCCGCGCCTCCACCTCGTGCGCCGCGCCCAGCATCTGGAAGGCGAGGGAGGTGGGGCAGACGGCGGCGGGAGCTTCGTTCATGGGTGAATGATACAGGGATGATGGAGCGGATGCAAGGGGCTTCGGAGGGCATGCGGCTGGATTCATCACAGTCTTTCGAGATGCCCTCTCAGGCCGCTGCCAGGCGATTCAAGGTAAACTTTCGCCGTGAACGCGGCTCGCCGTACCCTCGGCCGCTGGCTCCTGGCGGCATTCCTGGAGCGTGGTTGCGATCCCCAGACGGCGCGCCCGCAACGGCGCGTGCTGTCGATCCGGCCGCTGACGCCGCGGGAGATGGCCGAGCTCAACCCCCTGGCCGGCTCGCTGGTGCCGCTTTCGAACCTCGTGCCCCTGCCGCTCCTGCGCCATCGGTATCCGGGATATTCGAGCGCTCCTTGACACCCCCCGGCCCCGGCCATAGGCTTGGATTTTGCCTGAGGAACACGCCATGGGTCTCAAGGAAGTGCTCAGCAAGATGAAGCTCGTCGAGGTGTCGCCGGAGGAGAGCGCCGCCGCCATGCCGCCGCCGCCGGCCAAGCCGTCGCCACCGGGGCCTCCCGCCGACATCCGGGATTTGCTCGGGACGCTCCCCGCGCCGCCGGCCATCGACGAGGCGAAGCTGCCTGCCAATGCGGACGATGGCGGCGACGACGTCCCTGATTTCGCGGCCATCTACCGGGCCGCGGGGGTGACCGACCCGCCCCACGGCTACACCGCCAGCAAGGTGCTGGAGATCTTCGCCTCGCCGGGCTTCGCGACCCTGGACGCCCGGGCGAAGGCGGCGGCCCTCACCGGGTTCCTCAACATGAACCCCTCCGGGCCGGTGCCGGTGACCGACATCGTCCAGGACGCCGTGCGTCGCGACCAGGCGCTGGACAAGTTCGAGGAGTTCCTGCGCTCCAAGCAGGCCTCCCGCTCCGATCAGATCGACAAGGACAACGCCCAGCTCCAGGCGGAGATCGACGAGGTCACCCGCCGCAACCGGGAGAAGATGGAGGCCAACCGCCTCGCCCTGGAGGCGGAGCAGGCCAAGCTCTCCCGCTGGCTGGTGGTCAAGCGCGCGGAGGAGCGCAAGCTGTACGACGCCGTCAATCCGTTCGTCGAGGCCAATCCCATCACGACCGCGGAATCGCCCCGGCCCGCGGCCCCCGCCGCTCCGGAGGCGCACCCGAAATAGGGCCGGCTGCGGCGCCGCCGTGGCACGGAGATACCGTGGGCCCATCCCAGGAGAGACCGCCATGTTCGACCGCCTCGCCCGAGTCATCAAGTCGTGGATCGGCTACTTCATCTCCTTCGCCGAGGACCCGGAGGTCATGCTCCAGGAATCGATCGAGGAGATGCGCAACACCCTCCCCAAGCTGAACCAAATCCTGATCACCACCCGTGCCACGGTCATCCGCCTGGAGCAGGGCAAGCAGGCGCTGGAGAGCCGGGAGAAGCAGCTCGTCAACTCGATCAAGGCCGCCCTCACCGAGGGCAGCCCCGAGTCCCGCCGCCTCGCCGAGGACGACGCGTCGAGCCTGCAGCAGGTGCGCCAGGAGCTGCAGACCACCACCGACCAGCTCACGGCGGCCAGCAAGGCCTTCGAGAACGCCCAGATCACGGTCGAGGACATCAAGCAGAAGCTGCGGCAGAAGATGGAGGAGAGCCGCAAGGCGATCACTGAGTCGAAGAACGCCTCGGCGCTGCGCAACGCCGCCTCGGCCATCGCCGAGCTCGACACCTACGGCACCGCCGCCACCAACGACAAGTACCTGGACGAGATCCGGCAGCGCTCCGCCGAGGCCAAGGCCGCCGTCGAGGTGGCCACCGGCGGGCTCGACGTCGACCGCATCAAGAACGAGCGCAAGGCCCGCCAGCTCCAGGCCCAGAGCGTGCTCTCGGAGTTCGAGGTGGAGATGGGCCTCAAGAAGCCGGACGCCACCCGCGAGGCCGCGCCGTTCCCCACCCAGGCCACGGGCCAGGCGGCGCCGCAGAAGCTGCCGGACGCGGGATAAGCCCTGGAGAGGTCCGATGCCTGAAACCGCCGCCGCCTCGCCGCCGGTCTTCCTGGACTCGCTCCCGCCCTGGGCGTCGGAGCTGGTGCGGGCCGTCACCGCCAAGCAGGCGAACACCTTCGTCATCCATGGCGTGCCGGCCGACCTGGTGCCGGTGCGCGGCTCGGCCGGGCTGCGTTTCCTGTCGCTCGACGAATTCTTAAGCCAGCAGCTCTTCGCCGGCTGGCCGTCTATCATCACCTACAACCGCGCCGAGGGGCTGGGCTTCGCGACGCCCGCGGCGCGCAATCACTTCCAGGGCTTCGTGAAGGGTTACGACTCCGTCCACGGCACGGGCTGGGCGGACGGCCTGCCCCGCGACGCGCCCAACTGCTTCGCCCTGCTCGACTCCTACTATCTCCAGTGTGCCTCCTGCCAGCCGGCCCGGCCGGTGGTGCTCCTGCTGGCGTTCGCCGAGACGGTCGTCCCCGCCGCCGAGGTGGCCTACCGCACGCCGGAGGACCGGGCCGTGCTGGTCTATCTCCGCAAGTGGTCGCAGGACCCGGTGCTGCTGGCCAAGAACGTCGTCATCGTGATGGTGACGGAGAGCCTGGCCGAGCTGGACCCCAAGCTGGTGCGTTCCCATTCGACGCGAGAGATCGAGATCGTCCGCCCCGATCCGGGCGAGCGGCTCACCTATCTCCAGGCCGTGCGCTCCCCCGAGTGGTACGCGGGCAAGTCGGACCTGCCGCCCCAGCGCCTCGCCGAGCTCACCGCCGGCATGACCCGGGTGCAGATCGGCCAGATCCTGGAGGGCGCCGACGCCAACGGCGACCACCTCACCCGCGAGCGGGTGCGGGCGATGAAGAAGGAGGTCATCGAGACCGAGGGGCTCGGCCTGCTGGAGTACCTGGAGCCGAAGTTCGACCTCTCGATGGTGGCGGGCATGCCCGCGGTCAAGGACCGTCTGCGCCGTGCCGCGCGGGCCATCGCCCGGGGCAACCCGGCCGCCGTGCCCATGGGCTACCTGATCTGCGGCCCGGTGGGGAGCGCCAAGACCTTCCTGGTCGAATGCTTCGTCAACGAGATCGGCTTTCCCTGCGTCAAGCTCAAGAACTTCCGCTCCATGTGGGTGGGCGCCACCGAGTCCAACCTGGAGCGGATCCTGAAGATCCTCGCCTCGCTCACCCCGGTGGGCGTGGTGGTGGACGAGGCCGACGCCGCCCTCGGTAACCGCGAGCAGTCCGGGGACTCGGGCACCCAGAACCGCGTCTTCGCCCAGATCGCCGCCTTCATGGGCGACACCCAGTATCGCGGCCGGATCCTCTGGTTCCTCATCACCGCCCGGCCGGACCTGCTGCCCATCGACCTCAAGCGCCAGGGGCGAGCCGAGGAGCACATCCCCCTCTTCTACCCGGAGACGGCGGCCGAGTACGACGAGATCTACCGCGTGATGCTGAAGAAGCTCGGCCTGAAGACCGCGGTGACCTCGATCTCCGGCGTGGCGACCGAGGACCAGTACCTGGGGCTCTCCGGCTCGGACCTCGAGGCCGTGCTGGTGCGGGCCACGCTGGAGGCCGAGGCGGCCGATTCATCCGAAGTGAAGGCCGAGCATCTGGAGAAAGCCTTCAGCGACTTCATCCCGCCGGCCAACTCGCGGGAGCGGGAGATGCAGATCCTCTGCGCCGTCCTCGAATGCACCAGCCGCGAGCTGCTGCCGGAGCGTTTCCGCACCCTCGACCGCGGGGCGGTCCAGGCGCGGATCAACGAGATCAAGCGGGATCTGCGGTTGCTCTAGGCGCGCGCTTCACCACCACCACCGTCGTATCGTCCTCCTGCTCGACACTGCCCCGGTAGAGGCGCCAATCCGCCAGCAGGCCTTCGAGGATCTCCTCCGCGGATTTGCCGGCGAGGCTCTGGAGCACCTCCCGGGGGCGCTCGTAGCCGTAGGAGATGCCCCGCGCGTCCGTGGCTTCGAAGAGGCCGTCCGAGGAGAAGACGAGGGCGGCGCCGGGCGGGATCTCCAGGGCCGTGTCGGCGTACTGGCGTTTCGGACCCTGGCCCAGGGGGAGGCCCGCGAGGGGGATCTCCGAAACCTGTCCCTCCGCGCTCAGCATGGCATAGGGATGGCCGGCGTTGGCGAGGCGCCCTGTGCCCGACCGCAGATCGAGGCGCAGCAGGGCCAGCGTGGTGAAGTGGCGGTGGGTGTTGCGGCGCAGCACGCGGTCCACTCGCTGGAGCACGCCGGCCGGGGTCTGGTTGGCGGCGACCAGGCTGGAGAGGGCGGCGACCGTCATCGCCTGAGCGATCGAGCAGGAGTAGCCGTGTCCGGCCACGTCGCCGGCGGCGATCCAGAGCTGGCCCTCCTCGTCCTCGATGAAATCGTAGAGGTCGCCCCCGGCCTCGGTCGCCAGCAGCGAGCGGGCCGCGATGTCCCAGCCCGCGATCTCGGGCTCGGATTTCGGCAGCAGCCCCACCTGCATGCGGGCGAGCAGGTCCATCTCGTATTTGAGCCGCCGTTCCTCCTCGATGCGCTTCATGAACGCCGGCTGTTGGAGACGGTCGAGCTCCGACTCGGACGGCCGGCGCAGCCCCACGAAGCCGAGGACGAGAAGGAGGGCCGGCGTGCCCGCCGTCACCGCGAGAGAGACGGGAAGCCAGGCGGGATAGGAGGCGGAGAAAGCCGCTGCCTGGAGCAGATAGGTGCAAAGCGCGGCGGTGAGAGCGGCCGCCAGACCAGCACGCCGGCAGAGGACGACGAGCCCGGCGGCGGCCGCCACGTTCATCGCCGCCTGGAAGTACACGGGGTGGATCGAGGCGAACGGGATCGCCAGTCCGGCCGCCAATGCCGCCGCCGCCAAGGCCCAACGCGCCGGCACGAACCGCCAAGCGAGGCCCATGGCGAGTGCGACGCCGCCGGCGAGGACGACGCCGTCGTTGAAAGGGGTCTGGACGTAAAAAAGAGGGAGCCGCAGGCTGCCGTTGTCCGGCCAGGCTCCCGGCAGGCGCGCCGCCACGGCTTCGGCCGCCAGCCGCAGGCCGGCGAGCACACCGCCGCAGGCGATGCCCCAGACCACGGCGCGGCCTCCGCGAGGCCCCAGCCGCCCCGTGCGCAGGGCATCGAGGCTCACCGTCAATCCCGGCTGCGCCGAGCGGAGGTACGACTCGCCGACGGACCAGACCAGGAAGGCCCAGAAAGCGAGGAAGAGCGCGCCGAGCAATTTCAGCAGACCCGACCAGGTGGGATCGTCCGCGAGGGTCGCCACCGCCGCGATCCCCAGCAGGATCACCCCCAGCCAGGCGCCGGCGACGAGGTCGATCCGGCGGCGCCCGAGCAGGACGAAGAACAGGACGACGACGGTGCAACACCCGAAGAACAGGGGCAAGCCTTCGAAGAGAGCCTGGGCCACTTCGGCGGCGGTGCTGTTCTTGCTCTTCCCCGCCGGCCCGGCGAGCTGCCGGAACAGGATGAGGGTCCCCCCAGGCAGGGCGGTCGAGACGATCTGCTGGGCCGGCCGGCTTCCCGTGACCGGGTAGGTCGTTCCCTCCATGCCCTGACCACCGGGTCCTGGCGGGGCGAGGACCTCCCCAGGGCGCAGCAGGAGGCGGGCGAAGCGGACCTGAGACTCGGGCGCCAACGGCGGCTCCTTCCGGACTGAGCTCTTGACGATCTCCTGCGTGCTCCCAAGCTGGAGGAACAGGGGGTGCCCAGAGGCGGAAAAGAGGACGTCCAATGCGTGGGGACGGTCTTTGACGTCCAGCAGCCTGCCGGTTTGCCTCACCTGGACGAGCAGTCCCGCCCCCACGTCGGCGGCCTTGTTCGGCTCCAGCCTGTCGAGGGCGGAGTCGTCCAGATCGAAGTTCTTGTCGCGCCTGGCGAAAGCGACGTGGGGAGCGCCGGGGTCCAACTGGATTCCCGCCGCCTGCGCCAGCTCCTGAAAGCGCTGAACGAAGACCGCCTGCGAGGCCAAGCGGTCGCCTTGCCAGTCGGGCAGCCACCGCCGCGCCAGAATTACCCCGGTCGCGAAGACCAGGGCGCCGAGGGCGAGGCCGATGGCAAGTCGCGGGAGTTGAGATTGGCTCTTCATCGTTGGGCCTCAGAGGCTCTCTCAGGAATACGCGCTTCCCGCGGGCAGGGTTGCTCTCCACCTCCAGAAATTCTGTGGTAGAAGGGAGTGGACCGCCGCCAACAGGAACCAGCTCCCGACATCATGACACCAGAAGACCTCAGGGATGCGCTGGCCGGAGAGAGCGAGCGCGTGGAATGGAAACAGTCTGCGGCCGACGTGGGAGACATTCTCCGTGCCGCAGGCGCGCTGGCGAACGATCTCGGAGACAGTCGACGCCCCGGATTCCTTGTCATTGGTTTGGCCGATGATGGGCAGGTGGTCGGTGTGGAGAGTGATCTCGACGAGGTGCAGCAGAAGCTCGCCAACCGCCTCTCCTCCGTGAAGCTCGTTCCCACTCCTTCCTACAGCATGGAGCCCGTCCAGAGGGATGGCAGAACCATCCTGGTCGTCCGCATCGAGCCCTATCCTGTACCCCCCGTCGTCACAGTCGACGGCACGGCTTGGGTGCGGAGAGGGACCGTCACGGAGCGCGCCCGGGAAGCCGATCTCCTCCGCCTGCGCGAGCGACGCCCAGAAAGCCGCCAGCCCTTCGATTACCGGCTTTTCCCTGGTGCAAGGCTCGAAGATCTAAGGGTTTCCACTTTGCGCGCAATGTATGAGACGGCGAGGGAAGGCGACCACGATTCCGAGAGCTTCCCCACTCTGGAGGCCTGGCTCACGCGGAAGGACCTGGGGCGTACCGTCGGCGAGATCTGGATCCCCAATGCCGCCGCCCTCCTATTGTTCGGTCAGAATCCTCAAGAGTACTTTCCGGGCGCCGTGATCGAGTTCGTCCGCTATGGCGGGACGGAGGTGGATGCTCCGGTCGCCGCACGAAAGACCATCACCGGCACTCTGACCGACCAACTGGAGGCGATCTGGGCTCAGCTCAGCGCGCACCTCGCCAGCATCCCGGTGCCCGCTGAGGGGATCAAGACTCCTTATCGTCCCGAGTACCCTCTCGAGGCTCTCCGGGAGCTGGCGCGAAACCTCGTCCAGCACCGGCTCTACGAGGGAACGAACGCACCGGCCCGGGTGGAGTGGTTCGACGACCGGATCGTTTTCTCGAATCCTGGCGGCCCCTTCGGCCATGCCAGCGAGGGTGAGTTCGGGAGTCATGCCGATTACCGCAATCCCACCATCACCCGCTGGCTCGTCGAGTTGGGGTATGTCGAGCAACTCGGCCGAGGCATCCGGCTGGTCCGGCGAATGCTTGCCCGCAATGGGAATCCAGACCTGGAAGTCGAAACGGACGGCTTCACTGTCGTTACCGTCAGGCGAGGCGCCTGAGCGCCGGTTTGCTAGAATCCTCCGCTCGCACGGCTCCGCCAACCTCTAACCCGGAACCCGGTCCTGATATGACGAAGATCCGCTCCCTGTCCCACGCTCTCCTCGCGCTCCTGGCGCTCGCCTCGGCGCCTCTTGGCGCCGAGCCGCCCAAGAAGCTCATCATCCTCGGCTTCGACGGCGCCGACGCCAAGCTGACCCAGCGATGGATGGACGAGGGCAAGCTGCCGAATCTCGCGAAGCTCCGCGCTCAGGGGACCTTCTCCCCCCTGCGCCCCACCATCCCGTCGCAGACGCCGGTCTCCTGGTCCACCTTCTCCACCGGCTTGAACCCCGGCCGGCATGGCGTGTTCGACTTCCTGAAGCGCGATCCCAAGACCTACCGCCCCGACTTCGCCGCCGCCGAGAAGGGGAGGGCGACCTTCCTTTTCGGCAAGAACAACGGCTGGGGGATCGGCCTGATCGCGGCGGCGACCGTGGCGCTGCTGCTCGTGCTGCTGCTCAAGCTCTTCCGCCTCCGCTGGGCGGTCGCGGCGGCCGTCGCCGGGGTGCTGGCGGTCGCGGCCGGGATCGGCGCGGGGATGGCAGCGGCCCGCCTGCTGCCCGCCTCAAGGCCCATCGCCATCAACAACCAGCACGGCGACACCTTCTGGAAGCTCCTGGGCCAGGCGGGCAAACGGGTGCGGGTGATGCGCATCCCGGTCACCTTCCCGCCCAAAGAATTCGAGCACGGCCAGCTCCTCTCCGGCCTCGGCGTCCCGGACCTTTCGGCGCGCATCGGCAAGCCGTTCTACTTCACCTCCGAGCTGTTCTTCACTCCCAAGGGGGGCGGCGATTTCTCCGTCGAGGTGGTCGAGCTGGTGGACAACAAGGGCACCATCGAGACCGAGGTCAAGGAGGTTCCCAACGAGCTGTTCCCCAAGCCGGACGGCTCCACCGACCACGTCAAGATCCCCATGGCCCTGACGGTGAGCCCGGACCGCCAGAGCCTGCGCATCCTGGTCTCGGGCAACGACCTCACCCTGAAGCCGGGCCAGTGGAGCGACTGGGTACGTTTCACCTTCCCCTTCAACACCCTCCTCAAGGTCCGAGGGATCGGCAAGTTCAAGCTGCTCTCCCTCGATCCGGAGATCAAGCTCTATCTCTCGCCCCTCGACTTCGACCCCGAGCACCTGCCGCCCGGCTTCGACGTCACGACGCCCGCGAGCTTCGTCCATGACCTCACCCGGGAGCACGGCCTGTTCAAGACCCGGGGCTGGATGATCGACACCTGGTCGCCCAACACCGGCACGGCGGACGAGCAGACCTTCCTCGACGACGTGAAGATGACGGTCGACAAGGACAAGGAGATCCTGAACGGGGCTCTCGCCAAGGACGACTGGGACGTCCTCGTCCACTACTTCGAGTTCACCGACCGCGTGCAGCACATCATGTTCCGATTTTTCGATCCCAAGCACCCGCTCTACACGGCGGACGGGGCGGCCAAATGGGGGGGCTCGATCCTCCAAGCCTACGAGGACATGGACAGGATCGTGGGCGAGACCCTGCAGAAGCGGCCGGACGCAGCGATCATGGTCGTCTCCGATCATGGTTTCGCCTCCTTCCGGCGCGGTATGAACTACAACACCTGGCTGGTGAAAAACGGCTTCATGACTCTCAACGGCCAGGACGCCAAGCGGATGAACCTGGAGGACCTCTTCGACAAGGGCAACTTCTTCGTCAACGTCGACTGGTCGAAGACCAAGGCCTACGCGCTGGGCCTCGGGCAGGTCTACATCAACCAGGCGGGCCGCGAGGCGAAGGGGATCGTCCAGCCCGGCGAGGACTACAAGACCGTGACGGCGCAGATCAAGGCGGGGCTCGAGGCCTTCGTGGACCCGGCGACGGGCGAGCACCCGGTGGCCCACGTCTTCACCCGCGACGAGGCGTACAACGGCGTCTACGATCCGGTACTGATCCCGGACCTCATCCCCTCCAACAACGAGGGCTACCGCGTGGGCTGGCAGGACAGCCTGGGCGGCGTCGGCAAGGAGATCGTCGAGAACAACACCGAGATCTGGAGCGGCGACCACTGCTCGGTCTACCCGCCCCTGGTCCAGGGTATCCTCTTCTCCAACTTCAAGCTGAACGCCCCCAACGGCGCCTACATGGGCGACGTGATGCCGACGATCCTCGACCTCTATAACGTCAAGCCGACGACGAACCTGGACGGCAAGAGCCTGCTGGTCAAACACTGAGGACGGACCATGCCAAGACTGATCGAGGGACCCGCCGTCATCGCGGCGGCGGGCAACAAGCCGAAGAAGATCGAGGAGTACGCGGGCCGGGTGAGCTCGGGGCACGAAGGCGTCAGCATCGCCCGCATGTTCTCCCCCGAGGGCTGGCAGGAGCCCGGCCAGCGCCCCGACTTCGAGGAGATCACCGTCGTCCTCAAGGGGATGGTCCGCGTCGAGCACGAAGGCGGCGTCCTCGACGTCCGGGCGGGGCAGGCGGTGGCGTCGGTTCCCGGCGAGTGGGTGCGCTACAGCAGCCCGGAGCCGGGGGGCGCCGAATACATCGCCGTCTGCCTGCCGGCGTTCTCGCCGGCGATCGTGCATCGGGACGAGTGAGGATGGGGCTATGAAACGGCTCGTGGTCCTCGCGCTCCTGCTCGCATCCATGCCGGCTCTCGCCGCGCCGCCGGCGCCCGTTCCTCTACTGCTCACCAGTGCGCGGGTCCTCGATCCCGCCGGCGACCGCCTCCTCGACGGCCGCGACGTGCTGATCGAGAACGGTCGCATCGCCGCCGTGGGCCCCACGGGCACGCTCCCGGCCCCGGCGGGAGCGCGGAGGATCGACCTCGCGGGGCTGACCCTGATCCCCGGCCTGATCGAGATGCATTCGCATCTCCTCCTCCATCCCTACGACGAGACCCCCTGGGACGACCAGGTGCTCAAGGAGCCGCTGGAGCTGCGGACGATCCGCGCCGTGGTGGCCGCCAAGGCGACCCTGGAGGCGGGGTTCACGACCGTGCGCGACCTTGGCACCGAAGGCGCGGGATTCGCGGACGTGGCGCTGCGGGATGCGATCGCGCAAAGGATGATCCCGGGGCCGCGCGTGCTCGCCGCCACTCGCGCCATCGTGGCCACCGGTTCGTATGGTCCTGCAGGGTTCGATCCGCGCTGGGACATCCCGAAAGGGGCGCAGGTGGTGGACGGCCCGATCGAAATGCGCAAGGCGGTGCGCCAGCAGATCGCCGCCGGAGCCGACTGGATCAAGGTCTACGCCGACTACCGCCGCCGCCCGGGCGTCACGACGCCCACCTTGACGCAGGAAGAGATGGCCGTCGCGGTGGACGAGGCGCGGAGCGCAGGGCTCCTCGTCGCCGCCCACGCCTACACCGAGGAGGGGATCCGCCGCGCCGTGCTCGCTGGGGTGAAGACGATCGAGCACGGCACGTCGGTGACCGACGAGCTTCTCGCCCTGATGAAGCAGAAGGGGGTCGCCCTGGTCCCCACCCTCGCCGCTTCCGAGGCGGTCTCCCGCTACGCCGGCTGGAAGCCGGGTGAGCCCGAGCCGCAACGCGTCAGGGAGACCCGCGAGATGTTCGCCCGTGCCCTCAAGTCGGGCGTGACGATCGCCAACGGCAGCGACGTCGGCGTCTTCGCCCACGGCAAGAACGCCCGCGAGTTGGAGCTGATGGTGGCCTACGGCATGTCGCCGTTGCAGGCCCTGCGGGCCGCGACCCTCACCGCCGCCGCCGTCCTGCGCAAAGACCAGGAGCTGGGGCGGATCGCCCCCGGCTACCTCGCGGACCTGGTGGCGGTGAAGGGGAACCCGCTGGCGGACATCGCGGTGATCGAGCAGCCGGCCGTCGTTCTGAAAGAGGGGCAGATCGCTCTGGACCGGCGATGATCTTCCGCAGCGGGTTCAAGCTGCAACAGTCCCCTACGGCTGCCACGTATCGTTCCGGGTTCCCGCTCCGGTCGTCGGCACCGTGTAGTTGCGGTTCGAGCCACCTTCATAGGTGGTTGTGGCACCTTGCTTCCAGATGTATTTGTACTGGATGGCGGCGCCCTTGCTGGCGAAGAAGAAGACCGGGCCGCTCCACTGGCTGCTGCTCACCCAATTGAGCTTGACCGCCTTCGTCGTATCCCAGTTGCCGAGCTCGGGCACGTTCCCAACCACGTAGAGATCCTGTCCCGAAACGGTGGTGAAGCCGTTGACGGTGAAGTCCACCCGGATCGCTTCCGAGGCCGTACAGGGGCGCGCGGCGAGGACCAGGGTCGACCGTGCCTGGACGCCATAGGTGGTGCCGCCCATCTTCGGCAGCGGTTGCGAGTTCCAGGCCGCGACCGTGGGATCGTAGTAGATGTTGCCCGTTCCCTCGGCCCAGTCGGCGGTGTCGGCCACCAGCCACCAGCACTTGCTATTGGGAGCGGTGGGGATGGTGAAGGTCAGGTTCCCGAAGTAGGCGTTGTCGGCCACGTAGAGATCGGGCGCGTCGGCCGGGCCTCCCGTCTCCGCGGCGGAGCCGTCGATCAGCCAGGCCAGCGAGTGGGAGGTCGAGCTCCAGTCCGGCGTGTCCGGCGTGGTGCCGTGCCAGGTGAGGTCCTTGTAGCCATCGCTGTCGTGATCGGCACCGGCGAAGTCCACCGATCGCCGCAGGCCGGGGTGGGCCTTGCGGAAGGCGATCAGTTTGCTGAAGAAGTCGTAGGTCTTCTGGTTGGTCGTCTTCAGGCTCCAGTCGATCCAGCCGCAGGCGTTGTCGGCCATGTAGCCGTTGTTGTTGCCGCTCTGGGTGCGGCGGAACTCATCACCGGCGAGGATCATCGGCGGGCCCTGGTCGAGGAGCATCTGGGCGGCGAAATTGCGGATCTGCCGGCGGCGCAGCACCTCGTCGCCGCCGCTGTCCCAACTGAGGTTGGTGTCGTTGCCGCTGCTCGCGTCCGCGCCGGTCGGGTTGCAGGGGCCGGTGCCGTTCTGCTTGGTGTTGTAGGAGACGAGGTCGTTCAATGTAAAGCCATCGTGAGTGGTGATGAGATTGACGCTTTTCGCCGGCGTCCCGAACCCCGACCAGGTGGCAGTGATCGAAGCGCCGAGATTGCCCACCTGGCTGTTGTCTCCTTTCTCGAACTGCCGCAGGTTGTCACGATAGGAGCCGTTCCATTCCGACCAGCCGGCGGGGAACTGGCCGACGCCGAAGCCCGAGGTGTCCCACGGCTCGGCGATCACCTTGAAGCCGTTGGTCGAGGCGGCCTGGGCGATCGAGACCAGGGTCGTGGCGTTGTTGTTGAACGTACGGCCGTCGCTCCCCTCCCGTCCCAGCTCGTAGGCGAGGTCGAA
This sequence comes from Thermoanaerobaculia bacterium, assembly GCA_036264085.1. GTDB lineage: Bacteria > Acidobacteriota > Thermoanaerobaculia > Multivoradales > UBA5704 > DATARR01. The sequence continues at coordinate 144,012 of DATARR010000048.1, forward strand.
GCGGAAGCCGTCGACGTGCATGGTGTTCGCCCAATAGGTGAGGCTGTCGACGATGAGGTTGCGCACCGCCGTGCGGCTGGCGTTCAGGTTGTTGCCGGTGCCGGTCGAATCCCAATAGCAGGACTTGTCGTCGGCCAGGGTGTAGTAGGTCGCGTTGTCGATGCCGCGCAGGTTGATGTAGCGCACCGGATTGCCCGCGCAGGCGCCGCCTTCCCAGGTGTGATTGAAGACGACGTCGAGCCAGACCTCGACCCCCTGGGCGTGGACGGCCTTCACCATGTCCTTGAACTTGGTGACCTGCTCGCCCGCGACGTAGGTGCAGGAATTCGTGTCCGTGCACAGGTACTCGCGGTTGGGAGCGAAGAACTGGGTGGTCATGTAGCCCCAGTAGTTGATGCGGTCGGCGGTGGCGCCGCCCACGGGGTCGTCGAACTGCGCGTACTCATGGATCGGCAGCAGCTCGGCGGCGGTCACTCCCAGGGTCTTGAAATAAGAGGCCTTGGAGGCGAAGCCGTCATAGGTGCCCTGCTGCGCGGCTGCGACGCTGGAGTCGTTCTTGGTGAACCCCCGCAGATGGACCTCGTAGGAGATCGAATCCTTCATCGCGATGTTGGGCTTGACGTCGGTGCCCCAGGAATAGGTGTCGCTGACGACGATCGACTTCGGCATCACCCCGGCGCTGTCGACGTAGGCATAGGTGTCCGTGCCGCCGAGGATGGCGGTCGAGTAGTGGCCGCTGACCCGTTGCGGCTCGCCGGTCACCGCCTTGGCGTACGGGTCGGTGAGCAGCTTGTTGGGATTGAAGCGGTTGCCGCTGGCGTCGACGTGCGAGACGAAGCCGAGGTTGCTGCCCGGCGTCCAACTCGCGTTGTAGGTCCAGTTGGGACCCCAGACGCGATAACCATAAAGGGTGCCGGCGCCGAGGCCGGAGACGGTGACGGTCCAGATGTGGTTGGGCACGTCGGTCTGGGTGAGCGCGTACTTGGCCGTCGGGGTCGACGCCGTGGGGGTGGCGAAGATCCAGACCTCGATGCGGGTCGCGTTGGCGGAGAACAGGGCGAACTGCACGCTGCTGCCGACGATGGTGGCCCCGAGGGGCGTCGTCGCCTGGGCCGGCACGGCCAGCAGGAGCAGGAGAGCGGCGGTGGCGAGGAGGCCGGCCGCGAAGCGCGCCGGTCGGGGACGAGGGTGAGCGTTCATGTTCTTGATCTCCTTGAGGACGTGCTGGGTGCTGGACTCGCCAGGACGTATAGTTCAGCAATAGACATTCTATCCCGCCCTGGGTGACCTTCGAGGCTTGACCGCGGCCCGCCGCCCCCTCATCTAGAAGGACGCCGTGGCCGGGGGCGGCGGGACAGGGGGGGCTTCGTTTTCCATCGAGAGGGAACTTTTTGCGGCTCTTGACAATGGGACCTGTGAAGTCTAGATTGGAGTCATGAGAGAGGTGGGAATAAGGGAGCTCAAGAATCGCCTCAGCGAATATGTCCGGCTCGTCAAGAAGGGCGAGGTGGTGATGGTGACCGACCGCGGAGTCGTAGTGGCGGAGCTGCGTGCTCCAGAGGGGGATCTGCGCGCCCCGGAGCCCTCCAGCGAGATCGAGCGGGAGTATCCAGCGCTGGCGGAGATGGCCCGGAAGGGGCTCGTCCGGCTGCCGCTCAAGCCAAACGGACCGGATGCGTACCCGCTGCTGCCTTCGGTAACTCCTCCGGGAACCGCCGCCAAGCTGCTCGACGAAATTCGGGGTGACCGATAAAACTGTACGCGGAGTCAAGCGCGGTCCTTGCCTGGCTCTTCAGGGAAGCGTCGGCCCCACGGCTGAAGGAGATCCTGGTCGGAGCCAGGTTCGTGGTGGCCTCGGATCTCACATTCGTCGAATGTGAGCGCGCGCTCATTAAGTCAGAGGCGGCGGGTCAGCTCTCCCAGCTCGAAGCGAGTCAGCGGCGAGCACTTCTCGAAGCCACCTCGTCTCGATGGACGCTGCTGAAGCTCGGGGGCGAGATCCTGGATCGAGCCCGGAGGCGATTTCCTCTGGAACCGATCCGGGCTTTGGATTCTCTCCATTTGGCCACGGCCCTCTTGGCACGCTCAGCGTTCTCCGATCTCGCCATCCTGAGCCTCGACAGAAGGGTGAGGGACAATGGCGTCGCCCTCGGCTTCAAAGTCCTTCCTGTCTGATCCCTCCCGGGTTCCGGTCCTCCGCGAAGCCCGAGCCTCGTCCCTCAGCTATCCTTCCTCTCCATGTCGCGACGCGACCTCGACGCTCTGCTTTCCTACCTGACGGAGAACGCCGGCCGCTTTTCCCTGGACGCGCTGCGGGCCCAGATGGTGAAGGCTGGACACAAACCCGCGTCGGTCGAGCGGGCCCTCCGCGTCTTCCAGGGGACGGAGCCGCCGCCCGATCTGCCCTCCTGGCCGGGGGCGGTGACGGTGGCGGTCGTCGATCTCGTCCTGGTGGGACTGTTCGCCTGGCTGTTCACCCATGCTCACAAGCAGAGCGGCTGTGCGATCATCGGCCTCCTGCCGGTGCTCTGCCTGCTGGAGTTCATCGTCGGCCTCACGCTGCTCGCCTCGGGAGGGCGCCAGCGCCTGGGCCGGGCGCTCTTCTTCGGCGTCCTGCTCTTCTTCGGCGTCAGCCTGGCGATCGTCTCCGTGTGGGGAGCCACCAAGATGGGAGGGCTCTCCGGCTCGTGAGGACGGCGAGGCTCAGGACCGGCCGCGATTGGGGTTGGCGAGGAGGAGGAGCTTTTCGAGCTCCCGGTGGATGACGTCCAGTCCCTCTCGAACCGCGCGCTGATAGGGATCGTCGTTGGTGGCGGCGCGCGATGCCACGTCCACGGCGCGGGCCTTCCCCTCCTCCTCGCGGAGCCGTTCGTTGCGGCTCACCAGCAGCTCTTCCTCGAGCTTGGCGAGGGTGACCCCCAGCCCCTTGGCGAGCCGGGCCGAGAGCTTGGCACCGGGCAGACGCCGGCCTTTCTCATAATGGGTCCAGGCGTTGGCGCTGAGGCCCCCCTCGCGCGCACATTGCGCCTGGGTGCGGCTGCCCCGCAGCCGCTTCAAGGTCCGGGCGACGTCCTCTGTTGTGATCACCGTGGGATCATAGAGGACTTTTTTCTCTCTCCGCAATCCAAGTCCAACGTAATCAAAGAGTTACGCCCGACGACCAGAAATGTTGAGGGCTCGTAATCAGCGCTCGGAAAAGTGACGGCAATCGCTACGAAGATGGAGGTGGAGCGGAGAGAACCGTGGCCGGGAGAGGTAAGGAACGGCCCGTCGCGATTTGATCCGCTGTCGACGCGATCCCAAATCGGACGCGATCCCCGGCGGCTGCGGGACGCAGCGCGGCCCACGGCAAGAGCGGACTCCGGAAGGAAAGGTGATGGTGGAGCAGAAGGGATTCGAACCCTCGACCCCCACGTTGCGAACGTGGTGCTCTCCCAGCTGAGCTACTGCCCCACGGTGCGGGAGGGCGGTATTGTACTCGCGGGGGCTCCCCCCGGCAAGCGCGACGCTCCAGATGCGTCGCAGGCCTCGCAACGGTTCAGCAGGCCGGTGAGGGTGAGGCCGGCCAGGTGCTCGCCCCGGGCCCTGGCGAGGTCGCCGATGATCTCGTCCAGCCGCCGCTCGATCTCCCCGCCCGCCAGCTCCGCCCCCCGCTTCGCCCGGTGGTCGTAGGCCGCCAGCACCTGGTCCACGGCCAGCTCGCTCGGATCGGCCGCCAGGCCGTACTCGTCCTTGCCGTGGATCTTGAGGAGGCCCTGGGTGACCAGCGGGTGGAGGATGCGCTCCAACTCGCCGTTGGTGAGGCAGAGGCGGTCAGCCAGAGTGTCGCGGGAGAGGGAGGTTTCGCCGCGGGCGAACCGCCGGGCGATGAGGAGGAGGGCCGCGAGCCCCACCCAGCTCGCCTGCACCGGCGGGTGGCGGTGCAGACCCCGGGCCAGCAGGGAGAAATGCTGCGCCGTATAGGCCGCCTCGCCGCCGAACAGGATGATGGTCCACATCAGCTCCAGGGAGATCATGAACAGCAGGGCGAAGGCGAAGCTGCCGTAGACGATGCTGACGTTGCGGAACACCTCGACGTAGGAGCCGAAGCCCTGGCGCAGGATCTCCAGCAGAATGCCGGCGAGCAGCCCGCCGGCAAGGGCGTTGCGCAGCCGCACGCGGGTGTAGGGGACGACCCAGTAGAGCGTCGTCAGCCCGATCACGGTGGCGGCGAAGGGGACCACGTTGAGCAGGAACGAGCGCTCGACGAGGAGGCGCAGGGCCGGGGTCTGACGCAGCAGGATGAGGCTGGAGAAGGTCGCACCCAGCAGCAGCGGCCCCCAGAACAGGAGGAGGATGAAGGAGAGCAGCCGCATCCGCAGGGGTCGCCCCTTGGAGACGTTCCAGATCTTGTTGAGCGACTCCTCGATCGTCGAGAAGAGGAGCAGGGTCGTGGCGAAGAACATGACGATGCCGAAGCCACGGATGGTCTCCGCCTGATCGAGGAACTCGGCGATCTTGTCGACGACGCTCTTGTCGGAGTAGGGGACGATCTGGACGAAGACCTCCAGGGTGCGCTGCGGATACTGGCTGAAGACGCGGGCGCCGACGAAGGAGAAGGCCGACATCAGGGGCACCAGCGACAGGGCGGTGACCCAGGCCAGGGCCGAGGCCGTGAGCAGGATCGAGTCCTCGTAGCACTGGCGGAAGGTGAGGTGGAAGTAGCGGGCGAGGCGACCCGGCAGCGAAGCCCCCCCTTCGTCGCGCCGGCGGGGCCGGCCGGCAGGCCCGACCATCGTCAGGTCGCCCGAGGTTTCGACGTCTACCATGGCGTGCGCGAGTCTAGCACCGGGGAAATCCAGCGCGAGCGGCACGATTTCTGCTAGGTAGTATGTAGATGCTCCTGCCGCAAGCGCCGGCAGATCCTTTGAATTCCCACAATCCCTTTGGGGATCATGGAGGCAAGCGATGGCCGATCTCAAGTCAGAGCTCAAGGATAGTGCCGAAACGGCACGCGAAGCGGTTTCCGACGGCGTGGATGCCGCGCGTCAGCGGTTCCAGAAGCTGGGCGACAACGTCCAGGACCGGTACAAGAAGGTCTCCGAGGACGTGCGCCGGGGCGCCGAGCGCGCCTCGAAGGAGATCCGCCGCGGGGCGGAGCGGGCCAAGGACACCTACGACGAGGTGTCGAAGAAGGCCGAGAAGAGCTACCGCCGCGTGAGCTCGCAGGCCACCACCCTGTCGCGGGAGGTCAGCCTCTACGTGCGGGACAACCCGGGCAAGTCGGTGCTCATCGCCGCCGGCGTCGGCTTCCTACTCGGTCTGCTGAGCCGGCGGGGCGGGCGGGACGACGAGTAGGAAGGATCGCGCAGCAGCAGTCTTGGAGTAGGGGCGGGTCGCACCCTCCCTTCCGTCCAGACCCGCCCCTACCCGAGGCGAATTTGATTCGCAGGAGGAGACCCTTATGGAAGTCATAGAGCGGGATTCGATCGTCGACGAGCTGGTCGACGAGCTCGTGCCGGCAGAGCTGGACTGGGAACGGCTGGTGGAGAGCTACCCGCTGCCGGCCCTGGCGCTGGCCGCCCTCGGCGGCTTCTTCCTGGGCCGCCGCCACGGCCGTGAGATCCTCGCCGCCATCTCCACCTTCGCGGCGGCCCAGGTCTCGGCGAACGTGGGTCACATCCTGGGCCGCGAGTTGGGATGATCGGGATCATCGGGATGACCGGCTAGAGCGGACAAGGCCCTGCGCACGATCCTGCACGTCTCCGACGTCCACTTCGGACCGCCGCACCTGCCCCGGGTCTCCGAGGGGGTGCTGGAGCTGATCGATCGCCACCGGCCCAACTTCGTCGTCGTCTCCGGCGATCTGACGCAACGGGCCAAGCCTGAGCAGTTCCGGCAGGCCCGTGCCTTCGTCGACCGTTTCCCCGTGCCCAGCCTGGTGGTGCCGGGGAACCACGACGTCCCTCTCTACCGCGTCTGGGAGCGCCTTTTTGATCCCTTCGGCGCCTACGAGAAGTACTTCAGCCCGGAGCTCGAGCCGGTCTGGCGCGACGAAGAGATGCTGGTGGTGGGGATCAACACCGCCTTCGGCTGGACGATCAAGGACGGCCGCATCACCCTGCGCCGCCTGCTGGAGGTGGAGCAGATCCTGAAATCCGTGCCGGACGAGGTCTGCAAGGTCGTGGTCGCCCATCACCACCTCATCCCGCCGCCCAATTTCGGCACCCAGCGGGTGCTGGCCAACGCCTACGAGGCCATCGACCTGTTCTCCAGCAACGGTGTGGACCTCATCCTCTCGGGGCACCTCCACCAGGCCTACATCGGCAACTCCGAGGAGTTCTATCCCAAAGGACGGCCGCCGGTGGTCATCCTCCACTCGGGGACGACGACCTCCAACCGCGGCCGGGGCGGCGAGCGGGAGAGCAACACCTGCAACTGGATCCAGGTGGATGGCAAGTCCATCGTCGTCTCCCACTTCCGCTGGCACCACAAGCTGGACCGCTTCGCCGAGCACAGCCGGCACTGGTACCCCCGCCAGGAGCTCGTCCCCTACACCCTCGACGGCCTCTCCCACCAGAGTTGGCAGCCGGAGCGCCCGGCATCCACCGAGGACCCGGTGCCGTCGCACCCGCCGGCCGGGGGGTAGGACTCCGTCCTGTGGCGGTCCACCCCCGCCGGGAGCGCCTGGATTTTCGTGTCCCGACGTGCCGTTTTGACCTCTTCATGCCCCCGAATGCCGCGAATGACGCGCCGGGGAAACCGGATTCACCTTTCTTCTCTCAGGGGTCTTCGCTTGGCACGACGGATGCACTATCATACGGCGCGGAACGAAGATGATCTTCGGTCCAATCAGGGAGAACCCTACAGTGCGTAAGACTGCTCTTTTCGCGACCCTCTGCCTCGCTCTCTCGACCGCCGTATTCGCCGCCCCCCAGACCACGACCCCGGCTCCGTCGACCAGCCCGGCCCCGACCAAGCCATCCACGACGACCACGAAGAAGAAGACCACCCACCACCGCCGCCACCACCACAAGAAGCACACCACCACCACCCCGACCCCCACTCCCAGCCGCTAAGCTGAATTTTTCAGGCAGACGATCGTAGCAGTGGTCCCCGGCGGGGAGGGCGAGAGATTCGCCGCTCCCCGCCTGGTGTTCTGGGGCGAGCCCCAGGCGGCCGGCCCTTCATCCTTTCCTGGCGTCTCCCCCCTTCAGGTACTTGGCGAGGAAGGCCGTCGTCCGCTGCCAGGCGTCCCTGGCCGCCTCGGGGCGGTAGCTGCCGCCCGAGGGGTTGGCGAAGGCATGGCCGGCACCGTCGTAGACGTGGACCTCCACCGGCCTGCCCTGCTTCTTGAGCTCGGTCTCGAAGGCGTGGACGCCGTCGACCGGGATGCTCTTGTCGTCGGCGCCGAAGAAGCCGATCACCGGCGACTTGAGGATCGCCAGCTTGGCCGGGTCGGTCTCCAGGTGGCCGTAGTAGATGACCGTGGCGCCGATGTCGTTGGGGGCGAGCAGGGCCGTCTGGAGCGACCAGCCGCCGCCGAAGCACCAGCCGATGACGCCGATCCGGGTCGCGCCCCTGCCCTTCAGCCAGGCCACGGCCTGCTTGAGGTTGTCCGCGGCCGGAGCGCGGTTCGCCATCACGCCGTTCATCAGCTTCATGGCCGCGTCGGGATTGTCCGCCGTGGCGCCGCCATAGAGGTCGACGGCCAGGGCCTGGTAGCCCTCGCCTGCGAGGCGCCGGGTCATGGCGCGGATGTTGTCGTTCAACCCCCACCACTCGTGGATGACGACCAGGGCCGGCAGGTTCCCCTTCGCCTCCCTGGGCCGGGCGAGGTAGCCGTGGACCGGCTTGCCGCCGGCCTGGGCGTAGGTCACCTCCTCGGCCGACACGGGGTGGGCCGGCTCCTGCGTGGCGGCCGGAGTCGGCGCGGGCTTGTCGTGCTGGTGCTCCTGCGCCATGCGCGCGGCCGCCTTCTGCGCGTCGTCGGCGTGGACGACGGCGGGGATCAGGATCAGGGCCAGGACGGTCAGAAGGGTTTGCTGGGTCATGCAGGCCTCCTTGTCGTTACAGCGTCGTCAGGACCTTCTCCAGCCGCTCCACCGCCCAGTCGATCTCGTCCTTCTTGATGATCAG
>DATARR010000139.1:0-3221 GCA_036264085.1 Thermoanaerobaculia bacterium
GGAGCCGACCCCAAGACCCACACCCTCAAGGGCCGCACCGTTTCCCAGGAGCGCTACGACGTCGCCACGGACGAGGTCGTCGTCCACGAGAAAACCACCGACGAGCGCCAGATCCACACCGTGGGCCTGGCCGTCAACGGACGGGACGAGAACGGCTTGGAAATCACTCGCTGGCACCGCCTGGTGGACTTTGGAAAGCACCTCACCGGTTGCCACAAGGGGGACCGCCTCAAGGTCACCGGCTTCTTCCGGGACCGCACCTACCTCAAGGACGGCGAGGAGAAGAGCATCCGCGAGCTGATCGTGACCGCCTCCGAGATCCAGCCGAAGCGCCCCGCTCCAGCCCCCGAAACCACCCCTGCCGCTCCCAAGGCCGCCCGCCGGCGCAAAACCGAGTCGACCGGCCGCACCTCGTCGAAGAGTCGCCGCCGCCCGAGCGAAACGGTCGCACCGGAGCCGCTCGACGCTGACGAGATCCCCTTCTGAGCAGGCCCTCCGGGCCTCTTGCCCAGGCTCGGAGGGAGGGTGTTCTCCCCTTCCTCCGGGCCGCCGGTCGTTCCGCCCCCCACCCGACTGCAGGAGCGTCCAAACGCCTTTCGGCGAGGAGGCCCCTGACGGGGCCTCCTGGCGGGATCGCCATCTTGCTTTTCCGTCTCCGCGAAGGAGTCCCTCCGATGTCTAACACGAAGCCCAGAGATCGCGAGAGCGATCGCCAGCCGGCCCCTGATCGCAGGCACTATATCGAGCGGGTCCTCGATCTCTACCGGACCGTTCCAGGTGCGTTGAGGGCCCGCCAGTCCACCGTCCGCCACCTCGCGGCCACTCTCTTCGAGCGCCAGGTCCCGCTGGAGACCGTCCAGGCAGCGGTCCTTCTGGCCGTCGCTCGACGAGCCGCGAGAAGCACCACCCGGCGCCTCGCGCCCATCGCCTCCTTCCGCTACTTCGAGCCGATCATCGACGAGTTGCTCGAAGAGCCGCTCGATCCCGGCTACCTCCTGTATATCCGAAGAAAAATCGCCCGCACAGCACCGGCTCTTTTCGCTGCCACGCAACGATGACCTCCAGCCGTCTTGGGAGCGCGCCCCCAGGCGGCCGGCCCCCTCCGCCCACCAAAGCAGCGGAAGAGAGAAGGATCGGGAAGCTTCCGGCGAAGAGGCCCTCACGGGCCTCTCGGAAAGGAGAGATCATGGAAGCGATCACGGAGGTTTCAGGCTACGAGTGGACTGGTTGGGATTTCGGGAGGGAGCCCGCCGAGCACGCACCGCAGGAGCGGGTCTTGCGCGGCGGCGCCGCGTCGTTGACCGATCAGGAGCTTCTCATCGCCCTCCTCGGCATCGATGTGGAGAGCGCCCGGCATCTGCTGGAGCTCCACGGAGGCCAGCTCCTCCGACTCTTTTCCGGCGGCCCTTGGGCCTCCTCCTCCTTGAGTCCCCTGCACCGCACTCGGTTTCTTGCCGCCCAGGAGCTCGCCTGCCGCCTCGCCGCGGAGCGCATCCCACAAAACGATCCTCTTTGCCGTCCCGACGACGTGTGTCGCTACCTCGCTCTGCGCTACAGCGTCCGCGATCAAGAGATCCTCGGAGCCCTGTTTCTCAACAACTCCGGCGCACTTCTCCGCGACAGCGAGATCTACCGTGGAGCCCTGAACAGCATCCGAGTCGAGCCCCGCGAAATCCTCAAACAGGCTCTCCTGTTGGGCGCCGCCGCCGTCCTCGTGTTTCACACCCACCCAGGCGGCGATCCGGCTCCCAGCAACGATGACATGGCGTTCACCCTCAACCTGGCCAACGCCGCTCAGATCCTGGGCATCCGATTGGTCGACCACCTGATTCTGGGAGCGGGGGGCAATTGGACGACGCTCCGTGACTACATGGCTTGGTAGGCTCGCCCGACCCCGCGCAAGATCGGCCACGAGGCCGCCTGAGAGCGGCCTGCTCCTTTCACGCCGGGGCGAACACAGACGGATGGATCGAGTGCGTCGAGAAAGCTGCCGGCTACCTCCGGGAGGCGATCACCGAAGTCTAACGATCCCGAAGTCCGAAGGTGAGGCCGCGTCGAGCCATACTTTCACGAGCCTGATCAATCCTGCGATTTCTGCCGGCAGGGATGCGACCGGTCGTCGCCCACCACGCCCCGCGAGCAGCAGGACGCCGCGGGGCGTGCGAACGCTTCTCTCGACCATACCCGGAGCAGCCGTCGCAGCGCCGGAGGTCCCCTTGTCACGTCTTGGCCCTTTGGGGCACTTAGGAGTTCAGATGCCCTCCTCAGCAACGCAAACATTGCCTGGCGACCTCGTGTTGTAGCCGGAGAGAGCAACATTCCCTTCACCGGAGGAGTTATGCGCTCGGCTGCCGCACGAGGTCTCAGGAAAACTGTCTCTCTGGCCGCGCTATATGCTCTGGCCACCATTGGAACCACGTACGCGCAGCCCGTGGCCTGCGTCCTTCTGCATGGCGGCTGCGGCTCACCGGTCCAGCCGCAGCAGTGCTTTCCGGACGCCGCCGGCCCTTCGTCGTGGACCGACCCAGGCGGTGCGCGCACGCGGCAGATCCGCTATGCGGCGCAGAGCAGCCAGTCCACCTGCCATGGTCCGGTGGGGATCGGCGCGCCGCCGGCCTGCTGCACATCGCTGCATCCACCAGGGTCTCCCGGGCCGACGGTCAAGCTGCGTGTCGAGGGGAAGCGGATCTGGGTCGACTATGAGGCGCCCAACTACTACTGCCAGAACACCGGCGACTGGCCGCCGGCCTTCACCTGCAACAACGATCCATTCCCTTCGTCGGACCATCTCCTCCTGTTCCGCGGCTCTTCGGATCTGATCAGCCGGGCCTTCATCTACTATGAGAAGGGCAGTTGGGACACGGGAGTGGACATTTCGTGCGGTGACACGCAGCCGTTCACGGCCTTCCTCTCGTACGAAGCGTCGACGGGGCCTGTCTTCGCGCAGGACGCGGCGAGCCTCGCAGGAGCCTGCACGGATCGCCGGAGCTGCTCGGGAGGGAGCGGCGGACCGGGGACGGCGGTGGGCGCGCCGGTCAACGTCGGCTCGGGCGACGTGAGCGTCTCGATTCACTTCTTCACCCTGGCGCAGTCGCCGCTGCCGCTCTCGTTCTCCTTGAGTTATCACAGCGAAACCCCGCTCTATCCGGCGCTGGTCTCCTCGCCGATGGAGCAAGGCTGGACGCACCCGTACGCGCAGACGCTGCGGGCGGCGGACCCCG
>DATARR010000001.1:0-30970 GCA_036264085.1 Thermoanaerobaculia bacterium
GGGGGTAACGGCGGAAGCCCTCCTAAGTGGTGTAGAATCTTGGCGTTGGGAAGGTGGCAGTCGGAATTGACCAGGGCAGGACGGTGGGATTGCGACCTTTCTCGTAGGTTATAGACGGCAAACGTCACTTGTGACGCGCCCGTCGGAATTGACCAGGGCAGGACGGTGGGATTGCGACATCTCAAAGGACTTCGGCGCGATCGGGAGACGATCTCCCGCACGCCGTCGGAATTGACCAGGGCAGGACGGTGGGATTGCGACAGACGGAGATCGGTCTCGTCGTGATCTAGGTCGATACCGTCGGCTTGGAGTCCGCTCACCCGGCTCGCCGGCTCATGAACCGGGCGAACGACTCTGGCGCTGCAATCCGTTTCGGCGCGTCGGCAGCGGCGAGGCCTTCGCCAGCACCGGCGCGGCTCTTACCGATGACGGCGCGGCCTTCGCCGACAGCGGCGAGCCTTCCGCCGGGAGTGGCGAGGGCTTCGCCAGCAGCGGCGCGGCTCTTACCAACTGCAGCAGGGCCTTCGCCGAGGTTGGCGGAGCCTTCGCCGACAGCAGCGCGGCCTTCGCCAGTAGCGGCGAGACCTTCGCCGAGGTTGGCGGGGCCTCCGCCGGCAGCGGCGCGTCTCTTACCGACGACGGCGAGGCGTTCGCCGACTTTGGCGGGGCCTCCGCCGGCAGCGGTGAAGCCTTCACCCACAGTGGCGAGAGGGTCGTATACACCGGTGGGGCTTCTTGCTCTTCCAGGGTGTCTCAAAGTGTTTCCCTTCAGAGCCTGACCTCGCTGGTTGCGACCCCGCTTGAGGCATTGCTTTTGCACGGATCATGGAAGTTTGATCCGCCCAGCGAGGCGGGGAGGCTGATGAGTCCTTTGAGGTCGGGAGGGCGAAGAAGGGTCACATCACGAAAGGAGTCTCCTCATGAAGCCGAAGCTCCGTCATCCGATCAATCCGGCGACGATCCTGATCCTGTCCTTCGCGTTCCTGATGCTCCTGGCCGCGGCTCCCAACCCCACCGCGGAGCCGGCCCACGTCGCTCACAACCAGGTCATCGTGCCCCAAGAGGATCGCTTCACTCCCTTCTCCCAGACGATCCTCGCCGGCGATTCCGTGCGCTGGATCAACATGGACACCGACGATCATTCCGTGGTCAGCGATGACGCCTTCAACACCGCCGGCAATCGCGGGCTCGACGTCGTCCTCAAGGGCACCGACAACAACGGCGGCAAGCCGGGGACGCTGGTCCTCCACTTCGGCCACCCTGGCACCTTCGTCTATTACTGCCGGTTCCACTCCCATCTGGATGCGGACCATCAGCCGGCGGCGCCCGGGCCCATGGGTGGCATCCAGGACTCCGACGGCAACTTCGGGACTCCGATGATGGGAGTGATCACGGTCCTGCCCAGAAACCAGGGCTGAGCGTTTTCGGCGCTGCCGGGCGTGCTAAGCTGCGGGGAGCCAAGCTTCGTTTTCCAAGGAGGAGGTCCCCCATGCAAGGGAGCCGTGTACGCCGTCCGCTGTCGTGGCTGATCCTGTCGCTCCTCGCGCTGTTGCTGCCGCTGTCCTGGGGCTGCAAGGCGCACGGCACGCCGCCCGCCGCGGAGGCCGGCGCCGGCTCCAACCCGGCGGGCGACGAGGCGGAGCGTACCCGCAAGATGCAGGACAAGGCCGCGGAGATCGACCGCAAGGCGGAGGAGATCCGCAACATGCAGGGCACCGACGAGGAGAAGGCCGAGGCCGTCAACAAGCTCGACCAGGAACGGCGGGAGCTCAACGAGATGCAGGACCAGGGCAAGCAGTAGGCGGTCGTCGCCCGCGGCAGGTCCGTGGCATGCGGCGTGCTTCCGGTTCAGGCAGTCGTAGCGTTGCCTCGAACCGGCCGGAGCCCCCGGCCTTTCGTCACGGAGAATCGCGGTTATGGACATTCTGACCTGGATCATCGTCGGCCTGATCGCCGGAGTCCTGGCGTCGCTCGTCGCCGGAGGCGGCTATGGGATCATCGGCGACATCATCATCGGCATCATCGGCGCGTTCGTGGGCGGCTGGATCTTCCGCCAACTGCACTGGCACACACCGTTCTCAGGGCTCGCGGGCACCATCTTCGTCGCCTTCATAGGAGCGGTGGTGCTCATCTTCCTCCTGCGGCTCATCCGCCGGGCGTGACGCCCGGGTTCTCCGCCCGCGCCCCTTCGGGGGCGGACCCTCACTCTCCCAACCCTCTCTCTCCCAGCCTCCCCCCCAGCCGCCGGGAGAGAGAGGGCTGAAACAGCCTCTTCTTGTCTTTTCTTCCAGACTGATCTCTCCCTCTTCTCCCGGATGGCGGGGGGGAGGCTGGGAGAAGAGGGCCGGGGTGATGAGGGCCTGCGGCTCGAGCAGGCAACCCGGCAAGGCAGAGCTAAACCTTGGCCCCCCTTTTGGCATCTATGGATGGTCAGAAACCGGGTGAGGGGATCGAACCCCAAGCATCGTTGTAACGATGGCAGGGGTTGCAGAGCCTGACCAGGATGACGATCACCAGGGAAAGGGGTAAGGCCATGACCAGAGAATTCGTGAAGATGTTGGCGCTGTCCCTCGCTTCGGTTCTCCTGCTGGTGGCTGCGGCCAGCCTTTCAGCCGCGGGGATGTGACCCCGCTGAAGCAACGAAGAGCTCCACATCCGGTTACTCTTAGGAGGTGGAGCTGAACGATATCCCCGGGAGCCGAGGCCGCCGCCCCTCCCTTCCGGTCCTGCTGTTGGCGGCCCTCCTCCTTCTCTTCCTCGGGGCCGTGCCGGCGTCCCTCGGCGCCGGCCGGCCCTCGCTTTCGGCCCTGCGCACCCTGAGCCTTGACCTTCCCGGCGCGCCGGCCGCCGTGATCTCCGCCGACGTCGACGGCGACGGCCATCGCGATCTCGTGGTGGTGGTGGCCTACAACCAGTGGGACGAAATCGCCGTCACCGAGAGCAGCACCATGGACGACGTCAAGGGCCTGGTGGAGGTGATGACGATCGTGCCGGCGGTGATCGACCGCCGCGAGGTGCGGCTTTATCGCGCCCGGCCGGACGGCTCCTACGAGCCGCCCCGCGTCCTCCCCCTCCCCCTCTCGGTGCTGGGGATGGAGGCCGGGCCGCCGGGGACGCCCGTCGTCGCCCTGACCGACGAGGGGGTGAGCGCTCTGCGCCTGGACGCAGGGGGGACCCTGCGCCTGGAGCCCTGGATCGCCGATCCGCCGGTGATGGCGCACACGGGCAACTTCCTGGGCGACCTCAAGCTGGTCGAGGACGTCGACGGCGACGGCATCCCCGACCTGCTGCTGCCGGCGCGGGACGGCCTCGCCGTCTATCTCGGCCGCCGCAAGGACCAGGCCCTGGCCCGGCGGGCCGCCTCCCGTGTGCCCGTGCCGGGCGAGGCCTGGCGCTCGGCCGCGGACCTCGAGCACCGCTATCCGCTGCCGAAGGTCGAGGACGTCAACGGCGACGGCCGGCCGGACCTCGTCTTCCGCGATCCCGTGCGGCGCTGGCGCTCGGTCTGGGTGGCGCGCAACGCGGGGGAGGGGAAGTTCCTGCCAGCCGTCGAAGTGGTCCTGGGCACGGGCGATCCCAAGGGGCCCAATCCCGTCTGGGTGGGCGATCTGGAGGGGGATGGCCTCGCCGAGGTGGTGTTCCGCCAGAGCCTGGACGATCCCAAGCGCGGCTCCATCCGCCAGGAGATCGAGAAGGCGCGCAACCCCCACAGCCGGCTCACCTTCCGCCGCCTCTCCCGCGAGCTGGCGCTGGCGAAGGCGCCGTACCGCACCTTCGACGTCGCGGGCCACGGCTTCGAATCCCAGGAGAGCGAGATCGAGCTGCCGGGCGGCTTCAAGGACTTGAACGGCGATGGCCGGCCCGACCTCGTCACCATCACCATGGACGTGGGAGTTGCAAAGGTCCTGGGGAGCCTCGCCACCAGGCGGCTGACCGTGGGGCTCGACTTCCACGTCTGGTGCCAGCAGAAGGACGGCGCCTTCCGCCCGGTCCAGGGGCTCGACCTCTCGGGCTCTTTCCGGGTGGACTTGAACGACCTGCGGATCAGCCAGCTCTCCCTCTTCTCCGGCGATTTCGACGGCGACGGCAAGGCCGACTTCGTCCAGCTCGGCCGCGGCAAGCGGGTGACCATCCACCGCGGCCGGGCCGACTGCTCCTTCCCGGCCGCGCCGGACCTGGCCTTCGACCTCCGGGAGGAGCCCCGGGACCTGTCGCTGGTGCAGATCCGCGACCTCGACGGCGACGGCCGCTCGGACCTCCTGGTCATCCAGCCCAAGCGCGCGGCCGAAGAGGGGTTCGCGCCGCCGGTGCGGCTGGACCTCTATCTGAGCGGGGGTGGGAAGTGAGGGCTTTCAATCCATACCTTTACACACCTCGTTCTCTCTGGGGTCTCGACGCTGGGTGTGGAGGAGGACCGGAACGACATCGCCGCGGCGGAGACGCCCCGCCGTCCCCGTGGCCTGCCGACGGTATCGTAGCGGGTCTGGGGCGTCTCTACGGACCGGTCTCGCGATGGCAAAGGATGGTGATTCCGGGGGTATCGCGAAGCCGCATCTTCCAACCCTTCCGGAACCTCCGCCGCTGGCCGCGTCTCCGAGGTTCCGTAGAGACGACCCAGACCCGCTACGATACCGTTTCGGAGGCCACGGGGACGGCGGGTCGTCTCCTGACCCCCGGGCTCCTCGCCCTCCTTCTCCTCCTCCCCCTCCCCGCCACCGCCCAGACCTTCACCCTCTCCCTCCCCGGCACCCTCGTCTCCGCCGCCGGCGTCACCGGCCCGAGCGGCCGGCCCGGACTCGCCCTGCTGCTCGCCGCGGGACGGGACGGCAAGGGCGCCAAGAGCCTGCTCTTCTTCGATCCGGAGCGGCGATCGCTCCAGCGCTGGATCGACAACCTGCACGAGGAGACCAACGTCGTGACCGCCTTCGACCTCGCGGGCAACGGCGTGGCCGGCCCCCTCGCCGGCATGCCGGGGGTGATCTTCGCTCCGGCCGGCGGGGGAGGGTCGCGCAAGGTGCTGAACGAGTCGAACGTGGACCTGCGCTCGGTCGCCGGAGTCGCGGCGGGCCGGCCGTGGCTTCCCGCCGCCCATACCGGACTGCTGGAGCTGTTCGAGCGCGGGCCGGAGGGCGCCCTCAGGCATCACGGCGTCTATCCGCTGCCGGTGAAGGCCGAGCGGCAGCGCTGGGGTCTGCGCCTCAGCAGCCCGCCCGTGACCCTGCTCCCCGGCGATCCGCCCCTCTTCGTCGCCGGTCCCCAGGTGGCGGGCCGGCGGCGGCTCGAGACGATCCTGATCCCACTCGACGGCACGGCCCAGCAGGAGGCGTGGTCGCTGCTGCCGGGCGAAGAGCGGCTGATGTACGACCGGCGCTACCTGCGCCTCGACGGCGTGCCGGTGCTGGCGGCCACGAGCTTCGACAAGATCGGCGTCTTCGCCAAGAAGCGCTTCCGCCTCTTCGTGCTCGGCCGCGACCGCTCGCGCAAGGGGAGCGCTCCCACCCTGGCCTTCGATACCGACTGCCCGCTCTGGTTCCCTCTGGATTCGGCGGCTGCCGATGCCGACGGCGACGGCCATCAGGACCTCGTGATCGTGCATCCGGGCGGATTGCAGGGCAAAGAGCTGCTGGTCACCGCCTATCACGGCACCGGCGGCGGCCACTTCGATCCCAGTCCCCGGCACTGGAAGCTGGGGGATCAGGCCACGGACTGGCTCTACGGCCCCGACCTGACGGGGGACGGGATTCCGGACCTCCTCGTCCTCGCCGGCGACCGCCTGCTGCTCTATCCGGGGGACCCGAAGGGCTCGCGTCCGCTGGCGGGCCGGCCGGCCTGGGTGGTCGCGGTCCCCGGCGCGCCCAGGCCCGATGCGCGGAGCGTTGAAGAGGGCCGGCCGGAGGAGGCCCCCGGGCCCACGCGCGAGCGCCTCCTCACGGCGCACGAGCTGCCCGGCGGCGGCCGGGTCGTCCTCTTCCGGGGCGCTCAGAAGGACGGCAAAACCGTCCTCACCGTGGTGTGGAGGAAGTAGCCGCGTCCTGGCGGCGGAAGCAGGTCACGAGATGGTCGTCCACCATGCCGACCGCCTGCATGAAGGCGTAGCAGATGGTCGAGCCCACGAAGCCGAACCCCCGCCGCTTGAGCTCCCTGCTCATCGCCTTGGACTCGGCCGTGTCGGCGGGGATCTGCTGCCCGGCCTGCCAGTGGTTGATCCGGGGCGCGCCGCCCACGAACTGCCAGAGGAAGCGGTCGAAGGAGCCCGTCTTCTCGACGACTTCGAGGAAGACCCGCGCGTTCCTGATCGTGGCCTCGATCTTGGCCTGGTTGCGGATGATCCCGGGATCCGCCATCAGCCTTGCGATCCTCGCCCCCTGATAGCGGGCGATCTTCGCCGGATCGAAGCCGTCGAACGCCTTGCGGTACCCCTCCCGCCGCCGCAGGATGGTGAGCCAGGACAGCCCCGCCTGCGCCCCCTCCAGGATCAGCATCTCGAACAGCCGCCGGTCGTCGTGCACCGGCACGCCCCACTCCTCGTCGTGATAGGCGACGTAGAGGGGATCGTCGAGGCGCACCCAGGCGCAGCGGGGGAGGTCGGTCGCGGGTTCCATTCCCGGAACACGCTATCACGGCGGCGATTCCGGCAACGAGCAGGTGGAGGCCTCGTCCGAGCGGGTGGGCAGGGAGAGGCCGTTCCCCGCTCGGACGGAGGCTCAATTGACCTGCGCCTGCGAGCCGTCCGGAGTGGTGGTGAGGAAATTCACGGCCAGGAGCGCGAAGAGCAGCTCCAGCAGAGCGCGGAAGGTGGGCGTTTCGACCAGGGCCTGCTTCTCGGAGGGGGCGAACGGCAGGGTCTGGGCCATCAGGAGGATGATCTTGCGCGGCGGCATGGACTCCAGCGACGCCACCTCGCGGGGGTTCTGCTTGCGTCCGATCTGGACGAGGGCGGCCTTGATCCGTTCGAGGTCCCACCCGGCGAGATCCTCCTCCCGCTCCTCCAGGTCCGCGGCGAACTCCTGGTACTCGACCTCGGCGCGCGGTAAATCGTCCTTGCCCGCCTTGGGCAACTCCCGCCGCACGCGGAAGCGGATCACCCCTTCGAAGACGACGTTGAGCCCGTCCGCGCCTCGCTCCAACTCCCGAATGCGGCCGAGGCACCCCACCTCCTGGAAGCACGAGCCCTCCCCGGGCTTCCGGGACAGGATGAACCCGAGAAAGCCGTCCCTCTCCGCCAGCGACTCCACCAGCCCGCTGTACCGCTCGTCCGTGAGCGTCAGCGGCAGCGTCGTCTCCGGCAGCAGGATGAAGCGGTCCACCGTGAGCAGGTGGACGGTGGAGGGGAGGTCGTCGAGACGCAGGTCGGAGGCCATGGCGAGGGGATGATAGCAGGATGGGGTCGTGTCGTGACGGAGAAGGCGTCGCCCGCGAGGGGAATTTCTCTGTGGGATTGCGCGACCCAGCCGCTCTATGGGATCATGGAATCGAGTCCTTGACTATGGCTTCAACGTCTGCTCCCGGGGAAGAAGAAGCGAGTATGAATGGAAGAAAAGCGTTACACCGGCTGATCGATGACCTGCCCGAGCAGGATCTCCCTGTGGTGGTCCGTGTCCTGGAGGCCCTGCGGGCGACGTCGGACCCGGTGCTCCGGGCCCTGCTCTCAGCGCCCGTGGACAATGAACGCGACGAGGACGACGTCGACGGCGGGCTCTCCGAAGCACGGCGTGAGGCTCGGGAAGGGAAGGGCATCTCCCACGAAGAGGTCAAGCGCGAGCTGGGCCTCGGATGAGTTGGCAGATCGTCTGGACGCCTCGTGCGTTGAAAGACTCTCGAAAGCTCGATTCGCAGGTTCGCGTGCGCGTGGTTTCCGCGATCGAACGTTTCGCCGCGACGGGTTCCGGAGATGTCCTTCAGTTGGAAGATGTCCACCCTCCAGAGTGGCGGCTCCGGGTAGGGGATTGGCGAGTCCGCTTCCAGAAAGAACCAGGCGGTCCGCTGCTACTCATCCTGCGGGTGCTACCGCGTGACAAAGCATATTAGATTAGGTTCGCCAGGGCTCAACCCTGAGCAGAATGGACCAGGACGTTGCGGAAGCCCATCCAGTTCTTCAGCCGTGCGGAGAGGTCCTCGCCGAGGAGGCGCTCTTCGGCGAGGACCTCGATGGCGCTCTTGTAGCTCGTCGCCTGTCGATAACCCTGATCGGCGATCACGTGGTGGGCGATGTCGAGCACGCACTCGCAGGCAAGGTGGAGGTATCTCTCGGCCAGGTGATGCAACGCGGGCTCACGGACGAACTCCTCGCGGGTGGTGCCGCGGAAGGTCCGCAGCTCAGCGAGGTAGCTTTCCAACGCGCTTAAGCGACTCGAGAGCTTTTCCCGATCGACCACTCGGCTCACCTCGTTCCAGTCGGCGGCGCTGGGCTTCGCGGTAGAGTCGCCGCGCCCATTCCCGGTCGCCGTACTCGCGCATCGTACGGATCCTCAGCTCCTTCCAGGCCTCATTGTCCCGGTTGAGCAGGACGCGGCCGGTCTCCATGATCCGCTGCCGTAGCACGTCGTCCACCTCGTCGAGAAGGACGACGTCGACCCGGCCCTCTGGAGCCAGATCGGCGAGGGCCACGGCAACGTCCGCTTGGAGGTGCCGGCGGGCTCGAGAATCCGGGCTTGCCGGCAGGACCGCCACGTCGAGGTCGCTGTCGGGACGGTGCGTCCCCCGCGCCCGAGAGCCGAAGACCGCCAGGACGGAGATCCCGGGAAAGTTCTCTGTGGCTCGGACGATGTCCCTGTCGAGTGGATTCATGGGGGCATCGTAGCACCGCGGAAGACAACCGGTACCGGGGAGTGAAGCGCCAGTTCAATCGCACGCTGCCGCAGGGGGGCACGAGCTTCGACGTCTCTCCCTGAGCTCCGTTCACCGTCCCCCGGCCTGCCAGTCGCCCTGGAGGACGAAGGCGGCCCAGAAGTAGGGATCGCGCCAGGCCCTCTCTTTCCACAGGGAGATCTGGGCCTGGCGCAGGGCGGCGGAGGCGGGGAGGCCGTCGTGGAACAGGCCGTGATAGAAGCGCTGCATCAGCTCGGCCGTGGCGCGGTCGCGCACCGGCCAGAGGCTCGCCAGGACCTGCGAGGCCCCGGCGTGGAAGAAGCCGTGGGTGAGCCCCACGATCCCCTCGCCGCGAAGGTTCTTGCCGAGCGCCGTCTCGCAGCCGGAGAGGACGACGAGGTCGGCGTTGAGATGGAGGTGGTAGACGTCCTGGAGGCGCAGGAAGCCGTCGCGGGAGCGGCCCGCCTCGTCGACCTGAGACAGGGCGAGCGCGGAGAGGTCCGGATGCTCGGCGTCGAGGAAGCCGTGGGTGGCGAGGTGCAGCCGCCGGTAGCGGGCGAGGTCAGGACCTGTGGCCAGGTCGCGATTGGCCTGGAAGTCGAGGGCGAGGAGGACGTCCCGCCCTTTCGCCTCGGCGGCGATGCCCTCGGCCTCGCGGCGGCTCCAGGAGAGGCGGGAGAGACGTCCCCCCGCGTTCGGCTCGCGCACGGAGCGGACGACGCCGGCGACGCGGTCGGGCGGTGCAGAGGGTTTCGCCATGCCGGCCGGCTTTGGGGATCCTGAAGCGGCCCGCACCCGCGGGTCGTCCATCTCATAGACAGGATCCGCGAGGATCGCGAGCGCCGCGGGCGCCGGCCCCCGGCTCGCCTCGACGCGGCGGATCTCGCGCAGCACGGCGGCCGAGGGGAGGGTGACGACCTCGTGCTGCACGATCAGGGGGACCTCGGCGTGAGCGCCGGCGGCCGGAACGGGCAGCGCGGCGAAGGGGACGTACTGGAGAGCGCCGTCCGGTACGACGATGAGTCGCCGGCCCTCGACGGGACCGAGGACGGGGCCGAGCAGGATCCGGCTCAGCTCCACGAGGTCGTCGCGCTCTCCGGCCCCGCCCTGGCCGCCCGGAGACCGAAGACGCTCGTGGACGCGTCGCGCCAGGGCCTCGATCGTCCCCCTTCCGGGCAGCTCGAAGGACGAGACGGCATCCGGCGTCACCAGCCAGAGATGGCTCCGCGGCTCGCCGAGGGAGAATTCGAGGAGGACCGTGCCGTCTCCCAGGAGGGCCTGGATTTCGGCCACCTGAAGACCGGACCGCTTGAGGGCGGCATAGCGGGGGCTGCGGGCCTGGATCTGGGCGTCGACGATCGGGTATTCGGCGGAGAGGGCGTCGATCTTTTTCCGCACTTCGGCCAGCTCTTCGGCGTCCTGGTCCGGGGACAGGCGGAAGCGGCGCTCCGCCAGGGAGTTGAGCTGGTAGCGGAGAGAGGCCTCCCGGGCGAGCAGCTCCGGGTCCCCCTCGCGGACCTCGACCTGCTGCGCCAGCCGGTCCAGGAGGCCGCGGGCGCGGGCCTTCTCCGCGGCTGCGAGGGCCAGGCCGTCCATTCCCTTTCCCGGCCGGCGGCGGTCGAGCAGCATCAGGACGTCCACGTACAGATCGAAGACCTCGCGCAGGGAGGCGGACTGGGAGATCCGCAGCCGTTCTCCGGAGAGAGCCGAGCGGAACGACTCGTAGCGCTCGATCGCTGCTTCCACGTCCCGGCGTGCGGCCTCGGGATCGCGATCCCGCTCCAGGCGGGCCCTCTCGGTCAGGATCTGGGCCTGGCCGTCCACTCGTCCCAGCGCCTCGGCGGTGGCCAGAGCTGCGGACCAGGACCGCTGGGCCGCCTCGACGTCTCCCAAGGCGGCAAAGGCCCTCCCCAGCAGAGCCCTCGCCTCGGCTTCACGGGCGCTGCTGCCGAGGTCGCGAGCGATGGCGAGAGAGTCCTCGGCCGCCTGACGGGCGCTCCGGGCATCCCCTTGCTGCAGGCCGAGGAGGGCTTCGGCGTCGAGAGTAGAGGCCTCGCCGGCCCGGTCGTGCAGCTTGCGCTGCAGGGCGAGGGCTCCCGCCAGCAGCTCGCGTGCCTCGTCGAAACGACCGAGGTCGGTGGCGATCCGGCCCAGGGTCATGCGGGTCAGGGCCTCGTGTCTGGGATCGCGGTGCAGGGGGAGCGCTTCCAGGAGCACCTCGCGCGCCGCTTCCGGCGAGCCGAGCTGCACCAGGAGGCTGCCGATGTTCTGGAGGGCGACGGCTTGCGCAGCCGGGTTTCCCGCCTGCCGGAAGAGGCCCAGCGCGGCCGTGAAGCTCGACAAGGCATCGCCGGGCTGTCCCAGGCGGCTGAAGAGCGTGCCCAGGCCGTTGAGGGAAGCGGCCTGAATCCCCGGGGCCCCGATCTCGCGGGCGATCGCCAGGGCGGCTTCATACTGCTGGCGGGCTTCGAGAGGGCGGCTCAGGGCCTCGAGCGTACCGCCGAGGTAGGTGAGGACGGTGGCCTCCTGCCGGCGGTCGCCGAGCTCGCGGAACAGGGCCAGCGACTGCCGGTGGCTGTCGAGCGCCTCCTGGGCCCGCCCCTGGGACAGGAGGATTTGCCCCAAGCGAAGGAGCGCGCTCGCCTGGTGGTCTTCTTCGCCGAGGTCCCGCCAGATGCCGAGGACTTCTTGAAGCGCGGCGAGCGCCCCGGCGGCGTCGCCCAGAGATTGGCGGGCCCCGGCCATCTGATGCAGCGTGAGGGCCGCGCCGCGGCGGTCGCCAAGGTCCCGGAACCGGCGGAGAGACTCTTCGAGGGACCGCAGGGCCGGCGCCGGATCTCCCTGGAGGAGCTGAAGCAGGCCCAGACGTTGCAGCGCCCAGGCCGTTCCCGCCGGGTCGCCCAGGCTCTGCCGCTGCGTGAGCACCGCCCGGTAGAGGCTCGCGGCGCGAGCGAGGTCCTCGGGTCGCCGGCTGTCCTCCAGCTCATAGGCGGTGGCGAAGTCCCGGTCCGCTTCGGCCGCGCGCTGGTCCTCCGGAGTCGCCACCCGCCGGACGGCCTCCAGCCTGAAGTAGGCTCCTTGGCCGGCGCTGTCGAGCGCCTGGATTTCGAGGGTATGCAGCCCGGATTCGGTGGCGATGACCGAGAAGGCTTCGGAGCCGAACCGTCCCGTCGGAGTGTCGAGCTTCAACAGCACCTTGCCGGAGGGTGCGCGCAGGACCTCCTGGGTGTCGATCCCCTCCTGGTCGACCACCACGCGCAGGCATTGCCCCGCGGCGAGCTCGATCGCATAGGCGGCGGTTTCTCCCTTGGCCAGGGTCTGCTGGATGGGACGATCGAGCGAGGTCCAGGCGACCGGGGCTCCGGCCGGCCACGACGGGCTCCCGAGCAGCAGCCCGAGAGCCCAGAGCAGAGGGAGACGGCAGCGAGGGCCGCTCCCGCGAGATAGGGTCTGCAGTCCGGCCATGGAGATCTTCGGATCGTAGCAAAGAAGATCCCTGGAAGGCCAACGGCGGACCTCCTCTCCTGGAGCGGCCCCTGCGTTTCTGGAGAAGCTAGCTCCCGTCACCGCCCAGGGGAGGGGGAGGAGGTTGGATGGCGAGGAATGGGTCGGTCTTATCGCCGGCGCCGGCCAAGTCGGTATCCCATTGGATGTGACCGAAGATCACGTTCCGGATGCTTCCGTCGCCCAGATCGATCAGGTTGACGTATCGTCCCCCGAGTTGATGCGGTTTATACTTACCACCTATCGGGACCTTAAACTCATTGCAATAGAAGTTCGAGGGAAAGACGCCATCGAAAGTGAGCGGCACGATCACCTGGCTGCCACCTCCCTTCTTGAATGCGAAATGCGGCCCCTCGACATGGGTACGATAGATCGAGCCTTGGGCCAATTTTTCGATCAGCCGCTGCGCCGGCGCATAGAGCTGTTCAATAGGGCCGACGTAATCGCTGACCGTATTGGGCAGGACGTTATCGCTGGGCAGGGCCAGGATCGTGTCATACCATTCTTGGCCAGCGCGGTTGGGGTTGGACTTGACCAACTGGCCCAGGAACCTGGGCGTGGGAGTGGCTCCGGGATCGGCGACGAGGATTTTGAGCGTGTAGGAGTTTTTGGCGTCGTCGGTTCCCTTTGCACAGCGAGGGCTGGTGGTGCCTTCCTTGAGCGTGAGAGGGGGTATCACTGGCTTGCCGGTGATGTCGCCAAACTTCAGTTTGCCGTTGGCGAGCGTCAGGTCCCGCTCCGACTCCAGGACCGACCAATTCCACCTGGGAATGATGAAGACTTTCCAAGACATGTCTCCCTCCTTCAAAGTTTTTGGAGCGGTGATGGTTTCCCTCCATCCAGGAGAGTGACCGGTTCAGGCCTGGAATTACAGTCCAAGGAAAAAGCCCGGCCTCACAGCCGGGCTTGCCGGTATTCAGGGAGGAGGGTAGAAGTTACGCCCCCACCGCCACCTCCGTCTCCTTGGGGTTCTCGATCGCGACGGCGAGCTGGCCGCCTTGGACGTCGACGCGGAGGAGGGCTCCGTCGTGGACCTCGCCGGCGATCAGGGCGCGGCCGATCTTCGACTCCAGCTCGTGCTGCAGATAGCGCTTCAGCGGCCGGGCGCCGTAGACCGGGTCGAAGCCCTGGCGAGCCACCAGCACCCGGGCGGGCTCGGAGAGCTCCAGACGGACGCCGCGGTCCGCCAGGCGCTTCCTCAGGTCCTCGGTCTGCAGGTCGACGATGCGCTCGATCTCCTCCAACTTCAGCGGCCGGAAGAGCACGATGTCGTCCACCCGGTTGAGGAACTCCGGCCGAAAGTGGCTTCGCAGCTCGCGCATCACGGCCTCACGCGCCCGCTCGGAGATCTCGCCCGCCGGCGTCACTCCCTCGATGAGGTGGGGGGAGCCGATGTTCGAGGTCATGATGATGACGGTGTTCTTGAAGTCCACCGTCCGCCCCTGCGAGTCGGTCACCCGGCCGTCGTCGAGGATCTGGAGGAGCACGTTGAAGACGTCGTTGTGCGCCTTTTCGATCTCGTCGAAGAGGATGACGGAGTAGGGCTTGCGCCGCACCGCCTCGGTGAGCTGGCCCCCCTCCTCGTAGCCGACGTAGCCCGGCGGAGCGCCGATCAGACGCGACACGGTGTGCCGCTCCATGTACTCGCTCATGTCGATGCGGACCATGTTCTCCTCGCTGTCGAAGAGCGACTGGGCCAGCGTCTTGGCGAGCTCGGTCTTGCCCACGCCGGTGGGCCCCAGGAAGATGAAGGAGCCGATGGGGCGCCGCGGGTCCTTGATCCCCGAGCGGGCGCGGATGACGGCGTCGGTGACCAGGCGGACGGCCTCGTCCTGGCCCACCACGCGCTGGTGGAGGATCTCGTCGAGCCGCAGCAGCTTGTCGCGCTCGCCCTCGACCAGACGGGTCACCGGGATGCCCGTCCAGCGGGAGACGATCTCGGCCACCTCGTCGTCCGTGACCTCTTCGCGCAGCAGCTTGCCGCCGCTCTTCTGCTTCTCCCCGAGCATCGCCTCCCGCTCCCGGAGCTGGGCTTCGAGCTGGGGGAGCTTGCCGTAGCGCAGCTCGGCGCTCTTGTTGAGGTCGTACTGCCGTTCCGCGGCTTCGATCTCCTGGCGCACCTGCTCGATCTGCTGGCGCAGGGCGCGCACCTCTTCGATCGACTGCTTCTCCGCCTCCCACTGGGCGCGCATGGCGTCGGCCTGGGCCTTCAGGTCCGCCAGCTCGCGGCGGAGGTCCTCCAGCCGCTCCTGGCTAGCCTTGTCCTTCTCCTTCTTGAGCGCCGCCTCCTCGATCTCGAGCTGCATCACCCGGCGGGTGACCTCGTCGAGCTCCTGCGGCATCGAGTCGATCTCGGTGCGGATCATGGCGCACGACTCGTCGATCAGGTCGATGGCCTTGTCCGGCAGGAAGCGGTCGGAGATGTAGCGGTTGGAGAGCACGGCCGCCGCCACCAGGGCGTTGTCCTGGATGCGCACGCCGTGATGCACCTCGAAGCGCTCGCGCAGGCCGCGGAGGATGGAGACCGTGTCCTCGACCGACGGCGGATCGACCATCACCGGCTGGAAGCGCCGCTCCAGGGCCGCGTCCTTCTCGATGTTCTTGCGATACTCGTCGAGGGTGGTGGCGCCGATGCAGTGCAGCTCGCCTCTCGCCAGCATGGGCTTGAGGAGGTTGCCCGCGTCGGGCGAGCCCTCGGTCTTGCCGGCGCCGACGATGGTGTGGATCTCGTCGATGAAGAGCAGGATGCGGCCCTCGCTCTGCTTGATCTCGTTGAGCACGGCCTTCAAGCGCTCCTCGAACTCGCCGCGGTACTTGGCGCCGGCGAGGAGGGACCCCATGTCGAGCGAGAAGAGGGCGCGGTCCTTCAGCCACTCCGGCACGTCGCCGCGCACGATGCGCTGGGCGAGGCCCTCGACGATGGCTGTCTTGCCCACACCCGGCTCGCCGATGAGCACCGGGTTGTTCTTGGTCTTGCGCGACAGGATGCGGATCACCCGCCGGATCTCCGAGTCGCGGCCGATGACCGGATCGAGCTTGTTGCGCCGCGCCTCGGCCACCAGGTCGACGCCGTATTTCTCCAGGGCCTCGTAGGCGACCTCTGGCATGGCGCTGGTGACCCGCTGGTTGCCCCGCACCGCCGTCAGCACGGCGAGGAAGGCGTCGCGGGTGAGGCGGAAGCCGGCGAGGATGCGGCCCACGGGCGAGGCGGAGCCCTCCTCGATCATCGCCAGCAGCAGGTGCTCGACCGAGACGTACTCATCCTTCAGCCGTTTGGCCTCGTCCTCGGCTCGCAGCATGATCTGCTGCAGCCGCTGGGTGAGGTAGATCTTGCCCGCCTCGGCGCCCGGTCCGGAGACCTTGGGCCGGCGGGAGAGCTCGCGCTCGACTTCGGCTTTGAGGGCCTCGGTGGGCACCTCCATGCGGGCGAGCAGGCGGGGGACGAGCCCTTCCGGCTGCTCCAGAAGGGTGAGCAGCAGGTGCTCGCCGTCCACCTCCTGATGGCCGTAGCGCAGCGCTTTGGTCTGGGCGCTCTGCAGCGCCTCTTGAGATTTCTGGGTCAATTTATTGATGTCCATGATGATTTTTCCTTCCTCTCGTCTCGCTTAGATCTCCCTCTCTCGCGCCCGGAACTCCGATTCCTCCGCCAACTCCTCGAAAAGCTCGCGCTCACGCGGCGAGAGTTGGTCGGGAACCACGATCCGGATCTCCGCCAGGAGATCCCCCTTGCCGCCCCCCTGTGCGCTGAGGCCGCGGCCGCGCAGGCGGATCTTCCGTCCGGAGGAGGAGCCCGCCGGGATTTTCACCCGCACGGGGCCGATGGGCGTCTCCACCTCGGCCTCGCTGCCCAGCGCCGCCTCCCACGGGGTCACCGGGACGGTGGTGTGGATGTCCGCGCCCTCGACCTTGAACCGCGGGTCGGGCTCGATCTCCACCTTGAGCAGCAGGTCGCCGGCCTCGCCGCCGCCGAATCCCGGCGAGCCCTGGCCCGCGAGGCGGATCCTCTGCCCCGAGCGCACGCCCGGTGGGATCTTCACCGACAGGGTCCGCCGCTGGCCCGTCTGCGGATCGGCGAGGGCGATCTCATTGGTGCCGCCCTGCACGGCCTCTTCGACCGTGATGGGGAGCGTCGCCTCGGCATTGCCGCCGGCCTGGGACTGGGGACCGAACCCCTGGCCGCCGAAGCCGCCGAACCCGGCCGGACCTCCCGCCGCCGGCCCCCGCCGTCCACCCCCCGGACCGCCGCCGCCGAACAGCATCTCGAAGAAGGAGCTGAACCGCTGGTTGCCCGCGCCGCCACCGCCCATGCCGCTGAAATCGCTGAAGTCGAACCCGCCGCCGTTGCCGAAGTGGATGTTCTCCCAGCCCGGAGGCGCGCCGCCGCCCGTCTGCCGGGCACGGTTCCAGGAGGATCCGAACTGGTCGTATTTCTGGCGCTTGTCCGGATCCTTGAGAACCTCGTAGGCCTCGCCGATCTCCTTGAACTTGACCTCGGCCTCGGCGTTCTTGTTCACGTCCGGATGGAACTTGCGCGCCAGCTTCCGGTACGCCTTCTGGATGTCCTCCTGCGACGCATCCTTCTTGACGCCCAGCGTCGAATAGTAGTCCTTGTAGTCCAACGGATCGCTCCTCCTCCCGGAATCCTGAGCCCTCGCGCCACGAACCTTGAGGTTCGCGGACTAACTTTGAGTGCTCACGACTCACATTGTAGAACGGAATGGGGGGAACGTCCATTCCCGGGGAAGAACACGGACGGAAAGGACGAGCACGGACAAACACGACGAGGGAGAACGGCAAGACCGCTTCAACCGGGTTCCCCTCTCCCGGGGAGGGGGTGGCGAGGGGTCAGTGGAATCGCGGAGGGGCGCTCACGGCGGGGTGAAGCCGAAGTGCTCGTAGTTCTTTGCGATGAACGCCTTCCACTTGTCCGGCACCTCTTCCAGGGGGAGGATGGCCTCGACAGGACAGGCGTCGACGCACAGGCCGCAGTCGATGCACTCTTCGGGATGGATGTAGAGCATCTCCCAGTCCTCGTTCTTGCCGTAGATGCAATCGACCGGGCAGACGTCGACGCAGGCCGTGTCCTTCACGCCGACACAGGGTTCCATGATGATGTGCGTCATTACCTCACCCCTCCTTTGGGCCGCCAGATCGCTCTGGCACGGGGATTATAGCGAAGGCGCGCCGGGCCTCAAGATAAAACGTTTTGGTGAGAAGTCCGGGATCTCGGCCTCGCCGTTCTCGAAGGCCAGGCGGGCGACTTCCCGGGCCGTCCACGGGGCAAGGAGGATGCCGTTGCGGAAGTGGCCGGTGGCGACCACCGCCGGAAAGTCCGGCAGCGGTCCCAGGATGGGGAGGCCGTCCGGAGTGGCGGGGCGCAGGCCGGCCCACGTCGTCTCCAGACGGGCGTTGCCCATGCCGGGGAAAAGCCGCCGGGCGAAGGCGAGAAGATCCTCCACCCCCTCGACCGTGTTGTGCTTGTCGAAGCCTGCCTCTTCCAGGGTCGAGCCCACCAGCAGACGGGTGGCGCCGCGGCGCACGGCGTAGGAGAGGCCGTGCCGCACGCTGCCGCCCCAGGGCCAATCGACGCCGCCCAGCAGCAGCATCTGGCCGCGCACCGGCCGCACGGGGAGAGGGGGGAGCCCGGGGATGAGGCCGCTCCAGGCGCCCGCCGCGAGCACCAGCAGGCGGGCCTCCTTGCGCCAATGGCGGCCATGGGCGAGGACGGTCCCCTCCGGCCGGCGCTCGACCCGCTCCACCTCGCTATCATAGTGGATGAGCACCCCCAGCTTCTGGACGGCCTGGGCGAGGACGGCGCAGGCCTGCACATTGTCCACCCGGTGGTCGTCGGGGAGGTGGAGGACGCGGCGGACCTCGGGGGTGACGTCCGGCACCCAGTGGCGCAGAGCAGAGATCTCGATCTCTTCGGCCCGCTCGCTTAAGCTCCGGGCGACGTTCAGGACCAGGTCGAGCTCGGCCTCGTCCCTTTCTTCCAAGGCCACGAGCAGGGAGCCGCTGGTGTCGTAGTCGATCGAGAGGCCCGTCTCGCCCTCCAGGTCCGCCACCCAGGAGCCCCAGAGGTCGCGGGAGGCGCGGCAGGCGTCGAGGAACGGCCCACGCACCTCCGGCTCGCCCATGGGCGAGAGCATGCCGGCGGCGGCGAGGGAGGCCTCGGCGCCGTGGGGGAGGCGCTCCACCACCTCCACCCGCAGGCCCCGGAGGGCCAGCTCGCGGGCGCAGGCCAGGCCGATGATCCCCCCGCCGAGCACCAGGACGTCCGGGTGCGTCAAGCGATCCCCTTGGCGGCGGCCTCCTCGGCGAAGACGGCGTCGAAGGCCTCCAGGGTGGCTGCGATCTCGCTCTCGCCGTGGGCGGTGGAGAAAAACATGGCCTCGTAGGGCGACGGCGGCAGGTGGATGCCGCGCTTCAGGAGACCGTGGAAGACCCGCGAGAAGCGCTGCCGGTCCGTGGCATCCACGTCCTCCATGCGGTGGACGGGCCGGTCGGTGAAGAAGAGGCCCATCATCGCCCCCCGGCGCTCCACGAGACAGGGGATGCCGTGATGTCGGGCCGCCGCCGCGATCCCCTCCTGCAGGCGGGCGCCGGTTTTTTCCAGCGCCTCGTAAGGGCAGTCCTCGTCTTTCGCCAGCTCGCGCAGCGCGGCCCGGCCGGCGGCCACGGCCAGCGGATTGCCGGAGAGGGTGCCCGCCTGGTAGACGGGGCCGGCGGGGGCGATCCGTTGCATCAGGTGGCGGCGGCCGGCGTAGGCGGCGAGCGGCAGGCCGCCGCCGATGACCTTGCCCAGCGTGGTGAGGTCCGGCGTGACGTCGAGCACGATCTGCGCGCCGCCCCAGGCCACCCGGAAGCCGGTCATCACCTCGTCGAAGATCAGCAGCGCGCCGTGGCGGTCGCAGAGGGCCCGCAGCCCCTCGAGGAAGCCGGGCATGGGTGGCACCAGGTTCATGTTGCCGGCGATGGGCTCGACGATGATGGCCGCGATGGTGTTGCCGTGCCTTGCGAAAAGCCCCTCGACAGCCTCGAGGCCGTTGTACGGGGCGAGGAGAGTGTCCGCCACCACGGCCGCGGGCACGCCGGGGGAGGAGGGCACGCCGATCGTCGCCGCGCCCGAGCCGGCGGCGATGAGGAACGGATCGGCGTGGCCGTGATAGCACCCCACGAACTTGACGAACCGGTTGCGGCCGGTTGCGGCGCGGGCCAGGCGCAGGGCCGACATCGTGGCCTCGGTGCCCGAATTCACCAGCCGCACCATCTCGACGGACGGCAGGGCGGCGACGATGACCTCCGCGAGCTCCACCTCGGCCAGGGTGGGAGCGCCGAAGGCCGTCCCCCGGCCCAGGGCCTCCTCGACGGCGGCGACGATCGCCGGATGGCGGTGTCCCAGGATATGGGGGCCATAGCCGCCGATGTAATCGATATAGCGCCGGCCGTCTTCGCCTTCCAGGTACGCTCCTGAGGCCGAGCGGACGAATACGGGCTCGCCGCCCACGCCGCGGAAGGCGCGGACGGGGGAATTGACGCCGCCGGGGAGGACCTTCTCGGCGCGGGCGAGGAGGCCGCTCATTCCACCCACCCCGAGGCCAGCAGCCGTGCCGCCTCCCGCGCGGCATAGGTGAAGATGAGGTCGGCCCCGGCGCGGCGGATGGCGATCAGCGACTCCATCATCACCCGGTCGTAGTCGATCCAGCCGCGCTCGGCCGCCGCCTTGAGCATCGAATATTCGCCGCTGACGTGGTAGGCGGCGAGCGGCAGGTCGAAGCGCTGGCGCAGGCCGGCGAGGATATCCAGATAGGGCAGGGCGGGCTTGACCATCAGCATGTCCGCCCCCTCCTCGACGTCCGCCTCGGCCTCGCGCATCGCCTCACGGCCGTTGGCCGGGTCCATCTGGTACCCACGGCGGTCGCCGAATTGGGGGGCCGACTCGGCGGCCTCGCGGAACGGGCCGTAGAAGCCGCTGGCGAACTTGACGGCATAGGAGAGGATGGGGGTCGCGGAGTGGCCGGCGGCGTCGAGCGCCTTGCGGATCACCCCGACCCGGCCGTCCATCATGTCCGACGGCGCGATGACGTCCGCCCCGGCCTCGGCCAGGGAGACGGACTGCCTGGCGAGGTTCGCCAGCGTGGCGTCGTTGTCCACCTCGTGGCCGTGGAGCACGCCGCAATGGCCGTGGTCGGTGTACTCGCAGAAGCAGACGTCGACGATCTTGACCAGCCCGGGCACCTCCTGGGAGAGCGCGCGCAGGGCGCGCTGGACGATGCCGTCCGGCGACCAGGCGGCGCTGCCTACGGCGTCCTTGGTCTCGGGCAGGCCGAACAGCAGGATGGAGCGGATCCCCTCGGCGTAGGCCTCCTTCACGGTCTCCACGATGCGGTCCACCGACTGCTGATGGACGCCGGGCATGGAGCCCACGGGCTTGGCAACCCCTTCGCCCGGGCAGACGAAGAGCGGCAGGGCCAGGTTGTCCAGGGAGAGCCGGGTCTCCCGGACGATGCGGCGCAAGGCCGGAGTGCGGCGGAAGCGGCGGAGTCGGGTCTCTGGGAAGCTCATGGCGGTGCGGTTGTATCGCGGAGAAGGGGGGGAAGGCAACGCCCCGGCGGAGTGGGGAGCTCCCCACCCGCCGGGAGCGGGGCAGGGACGAGCGTCAGGGTGTGGTCGGGCAGGGCACGAGGCGCGTGCAGAAACAGGTCGGATGGGTGCTGAAGCAGGACCCGTTGGCTAGTTGGGTACAGTCGATCTGGGTGACGGCGCCGCCGACCGGCATGTGGAGGGTGCCTTTCGCGAGGTTCCTGAGGGTCTCTCGGTTGAGACTGAGCTTCTTCGTGGTCTTTTTCATAGTCTAACCCTGGATGGTGCAGGTCGTGTCGTTGGTGAAGCAGGTCGGAGCGCCGCTGATGCACAGCCCGTTGTTGCGAGTGCAGTCGAAGCACGTCAGGGTCGGCGCTGGCTGGATCGCGCCGCCGGCCACCCCGCGCAGGCTCTCCAGGTTCCGCAGCGTCTCACGGCTGAGGGTCAGCTTCTTCATTTCCTTTTTCATAGCCACCTATCCTTTCCGAAGCGCGTCCGGGATCGGGCGTGACCCCAGACCCTTGCGCACAAGGCTGGGGCATTTCTGAGGTGCCGTCTCCCGGCTGGGACCGGGACAGCCGGGCTCGGGCGTGCTCCCGTCAGGCGCAGATACAGCCCGAGAGCTGGCAGTTGGTCATCGTTTCGCAGGTGACGCAGACGGAGATCTCCTGAGTCGGCGGGCAGGTGCCGTAGGTGGGATTGACGTGAACGCCTCCGGCGACGCGGACCGCCTAGGCGCCGAGCTGCTGGAGGGTTTCGCGCTGAAGGGTCAGCTTCTTCTTTGTCTTCCGCATGTCTTTTCTCTCCTGAGACGGGGACTGGGTCTACAGGACAGGGTGTGCCGGGGCGGGATTGGCGAGCCGCCCCGTCACTTCAGTCGCCTTGTGGACTGCGTGGAAAATTATCTACAATTGGACCCGCGGGAGGCGGCGGAATTCGAGGCGCTCCGCTCCCGCCGGAAAAACCAGGAGGTGCGAGCGGTGGCGATGACATGGTCGGAGACGCAGAGAGCCATGGGACGTGAAACAGGCCGTGTCCAGGGAGCTCACCCGGTATGACGCGGGGACCTCGGCGATCAGGTCTTCGTGGCCATGGAGTTCATGGAAGGCCGTACTCTCCGGCAGTGGCTGGCCGAGGAGAAACGCGCGTGGCGGGAGATCGTGGAGGTCTTCGCCGCTGCCGGCCGGGGGCTTGCCGCGGCGCCGAGGTCCTCTATCTGGAAAAGCGCTATGCCGAGGCTCTGGAGATCTATCGCCAGGCCCTCGCCATCGACGGCAAGGTGCTGGGACCTTCCCATTACGATCTTTCGTTCTCTTTGAAAGGGGTCGGCATCTCGCTGCTGGGTCTCGGCCTTCTGCGAGAGGCTCTACTAAGCCGCGGGCGTTCCACTGTCGGGGCCGCTCCCCTCCGGGGCGGCCCCTTCCGCCTTCCCTGGAATTCCAGCCCCCGCTTCCCGGTTCCCTCTCCTTGAGAGCAACTGCCGAAGGCTAGGCGTTTTCGCCGGCTGTTTCGTATACTAGGTGGCGACTGGACGCTGACCGGAGTGGAGAGACTCAGCCTCGATGCACAGATCCTGGACTTGCTCGTTTTTGCCGCTGCTTGCCCTGGGAGCCTTCCTGGCCCTCGGCCACTGGGCTCCGGCCCGCGCCGAGCTGGTGATCCTGGTGGACGGCAGCGTCATGAAGGCGGCCGACTTCGAGGCCGTGGGCGAGCAGGCCCAGGTCACTCTTCCCTCAGGCGGGCGGATCACCCTCCCCATCGAACGGGTCGACCGGGTGCTGGACGACGAGTACACCCCGCCGCCGCCCGAGCCGCCGGCCGCCACGGCGGCGGCCGCCGCGGCTGAGACTGCCAAGCCGGTCATCCCGCTCCAGTTCGAAGAGTCCCAGAAGATTCCCGACGGTCCCTACGGGCCGATGATCTACGAGGCCGCCCGCCGCCACGCGCTCAACCCCCAGGTGGTGGCGGCGCTGATCCACACCGAGTCGGCTGGCAATCCGCGGGCCGTCTCCCGCAAGGGCGCCCGCGGCCTGATGCAGCTCATGCCCGCCACTGCACAGCGCTTCGGGGCCCGCCTGGAGAAGCTCAACGACCCCAAGGAGAACCTG
Source organism: Thermoanaerobaculia bacterium (assembly GCA_036264085.1). Taxonomy (GTDB): domain Bacteria; phylum Acidobacteriota; class Thermoanaerobaculia; order Multivoradales; family UBA5704; genus DATARR01. Next base: position 23,004 of record DATARR010000001.1, read on the forward strand.
GAAGCCGGCAGCCGCTATCTGAGCTGGCTGGTGGAGCAGTTCCCCAACGACCTCTCCAAGATCCTCGCCGCCTACAACGCCGGCGAGAACGCCGTCTGGCGCTACGGCGGTATCCCCCCCTATCGCGAGACCCGCGACTACGTGAAGCGCATCTATACGACGCTGGGCCTCACGATCGGCAAGATGTAGCGCGAGACTCCTACCGGCATGAGCGAGACGGACATCCGCGCGGAGGTCTTCCAGCGTGTGCGCAAGGTCGTCGCCGAGGTGCTGAAGATCGGCGAGGACCGCATCACCCTGGAGAGCCGCTATCAGGAGGACCTCAAGGCCGACTCCTTCGACACCCTGTCGCTCCTCGTGGCGCTGGAGGACGAGTTCGATCGCACGCTCGAGGACGAGGGGAGCCTGCAACTGGCCACGGTGGGGGAGACGGTCGACTTCATCCTCTCCCAGGGTGCCCAGGCCGCGGTCGGATGAGGCGAAGGGTCGCCGTCACCGGCCTCGGCGTCGTCAGCTCGATCGGCCAGAGCGTCGAGGAGCTCTGGCGCGCCTGCCTGGCGGGGGAGTCCCGCGTCGAAACCATCCCGGAGAGCTGGCTCGCCTACGCCGACTTCGCCTCCCGCCTCTGGTCGCCGCTGCCCGAGCCGGACTGGGATGCCTGGGGCCTCGGCCGCATCGAGCGGCTGCAGAACGACCGCACGGCGCTGCTGGCCATGGTGGCAGCCTTCCAGGCGCTGGAGGCGGCGGGCATTCCTCGGGAATTGCGGGACGAGAAGCGCAACACCTTCGGGCTTGAAGGTTTTGCGCCCGAGCGGACCGGCGTCTCCTTGGGCACGGGCATCGGCGGCATCAGCTCGGCGCTGCGCAGCACCCTGCATCAGGCCCTCAGCCGGCCGAAGGAATCGCTGCGCGGGCTGCGCGGCCGTCTCGGCATCGTCGGCGCCGCCGAGCCCGGCGCCCTGGAGCTGCTGGACACGACCGAGAAGCGCCTGCTGGCGCCGGCGCGCGCCAACCCCTTCGCCGTGGCCATGACCATGCCGAACACGGCGACGAGCGCGCTCAGCATCAAGCTCTCGATCCTCGGGCCTCAGCGCACCCACTGCGCGGCCTGCGCCTCGGGCACGGTGGCGATCGGCCACGGTTACCGCTCGATCGCCGCGGGAGAGACGGACCTCGTGCTTGCGGGCGGCGTGGAGTATCTCGACGACGACTACGGCGCGATCTTCCACAGCTTCGACCTCGCCAGAACCCTGGTCCGTGGTGAGGAGGCTCAGCGAGCGAACCGGCCGTTCGATCGCGCTCGTTCCGGCTTTCTCTTCAGCCAGGGGGGCGGCGCCGTGCTGGTGCTGGAGGAGCTGGAGCAGGCTCAAGGCAGGGGGGCGCCGGTCCTGGCCGAGGTCGCCGGCTTCGCCGAGACCTCGGACGCCTACAACCTCATGGTGATGGAGCCGGAGGGCCGGCAGATCGCCCGTGCCATCGCGGGCGCCCTGGCGGACGCCGGGCTGCGGCCGGAGGAGATCGACTACGTCAATGCGCACGGCACGGGCACCCTCGCCAACGACGAGACCGAGGCCGCGGTCCTGGCGCGGACCTTCGGCTCCCGGCCGCTCGTCAACTCCACCAAGTCGCTGCTCGGCCACACCCTGGGAGCGAGCGGCGCGCTCGAAGCGGTGGTGACGGTCCTGAGCCTCCAGCACCAGACGACGCACGCCTGCCGCAACCTCGAAGAGCCCATCGCCGATCTCAACTTCGTGCGCCGGGTCGAGTCCCACCCGATCCAGAACGCCCTCTCGCAATCCTTCGCTTTCGGCGGGCACAATGCGGCGCTCGTTTTTCAGAGAGTCCCTCAGGGTGGCCCGCCGTAGCGCAGCACCATGAGCGTCCGGTCGTCCCCGGCGGGATGGCCGGCGGCGTGGCGCTCGACGGCGGCGAGGAGGCGGTTGCGGATCTCCACCGCGCTCTCCCCGGGAGAGCCGGCGAGGATGCGCACCACGCTGTCGTAGCCGAAGGGCTCGTCGCCGGAGTTGGTGGCCTCGATGAGGCCGTCGGAGAGGAAGACGGCGGATTCGCCGGGAGCCAGGGTGGTTGCGGCGCTGGCGTAGGATTGGCCGAGCCCGCCCAGGGGGGAGCTGGGGAGGAGGATCTCCTCGACCTCGGCGCCGCGCACGACGTAGGTGGGCGGATGGCCGGCGTTGGTCAGGCGCAGCACGCCCGTCTTCAGATTGAAGAGGCCCAGGGTGGCGGTGACGAAGAAGCGGCTCTCGCCGTTCGAGCGCACGACGCCGTCCAGACGGCGCAGGATCTCCGCCGGATCGCGGGTCTCTTCCACCAGGATGAGCAGCGCCGATTTGAGCATGGCCATGCGCAGGCCGCTCGACAGGCCGTGGCCGGAGACGTCGGCGATGATCACCGCCAGCTCGTCCTCCGCGATCCGCAGGACGTCGAAGTAGTCGCCGCCGATGGCGGCGCTGGGCTCGAAGAGCGTGGCGAACTCGATGCCTCCCCCGGCTGGCAGGTCGCTGGGCAGCAGGCTCTTCTGGAGATTGCGGGCCAGCTCCAGCTCCTTCTCCAGCAGCTCCTTCTGCGCCGAGGTGGCCACCAGCGCCTCCAGGTTGCCCGCCATCTCGTTGAACGAGCGCTGCAGGTCGCCCACCTGGTCGCGCCGCCGCACGGGGATGCGCACGCTGAAATCGCCCTGGCGCACGGCCGCGGTCGCCCGGCTCAGCCGGTTCACCGCCCGCGACAGGCCGACGATCATGAACACCGCCATCAGCGCCGCGGCGGCGTAGACGTCGAAGAGCAGGAAGGCCACCACGAACAGCATCACCCAGGCGAAGGCGTCGATCTCGGCGGCGCTCGCGAACAGGGTGCGGACGACGGTGCGGGGCGTGCCGTTGAGGTTGGCGGCCAGGTACTCCGAGGCCACCCTGCCGCTGTCGAGGTCGAAGAGGGGACCGGTGATCTCCCCCCACCAGAGGAGAGGGTCGTCCCAGAACCGCTCCCCCACGGAGAGGCCGCGGAAGAACTTCGCGGCCTCCATGGCCTGCTGATCCTTGCGCAGGTGCTGGAGGGGGATCTTGCGGCCGCGCAGTTGCAGACTGATGAACTGGAGGTCGGGATCGTCCGAGCGGTAGGTCTCCACCCAGGCCCCGGCCCGCCGGCTGAGCTCCAGGTCGAGGTCGCCGGCGTAGAGGGCGACGACCCCCAGGCCCTCCCGCGAGCTCACGGCCATCAGCGTCGGTGGGGAGCCGGCCATGGCCACGAAGCGGGGTGCAACCTCCCAGCGGGGGCCGCGGGCGAGGGGAACGGAGCCTTGCGTCCAGGCCGGCCACGTGGCAGGCGTCCGCCGGTCGCCGGCCACCCGCCGGCCGTCCCGGTAGTAGCCGAAGACGATCGGGGAATCCCCGGCCGGCGGGGGAGTGCGAGCGGCGGCGAAGGCGTCCAGGCGGGAGCGCGCCCGGGTGTCCAGCTCGAGTTGGACCGACTGTACGGCGTCACGATAGAGATGGCCCAGGAAGAAGCCGGAGAGCAGGTAGGCGAGCACTCCCAAGAGAAGCAGCAGCAGGGGGATGGGCAGCACGCCCAGCAGGAGATAGGAGAAGGCCAGCCGCCGCCCCACCTTGTAGAGGAAGGCCCGGTAGATCCGCCAGCCGAGCCAGAAGAGGACCAGGACGACGATCGCCGCCAGGAAGGCGCGGGCGAGGGCGCTCAGGTAGGGCACCTTCAGGAATGCCAGGACGGCCGCCAGGACGACCGGAGGGGCGGCGAAAAGCAGGAGTCTGCGGGCGCGCTTCTTCACGAAGGATGGATGGAGGCCGGGAGACGGCCCCCTCCTGGGCACTACGACAACGGGCGGGCCAAAGTTTTTTCGTCTCCGAAGAAGACTGGCCGCGAAGCCCCCCGGGATTGGACAACCGCTCCGGCTTCCATCATAGAATCGCGAGGCCTTCCCTGGCCGGCAGCTCCCACGAGGCGCCAGGGGATCTTAGCGCGAACCGGAGAGAGAAGGAGACATCGTGTCGAGGATTCCTCGCTTCCTGGAGCACCTGAAGACCGGCTTCATCTCGGAGGCGGCGAGCGCCGCCCGCTACCGCGCCAACGCCCTCAAGGCCGAGCAGGACGGCCGTCCGAACCTCGCCCGCCGCTGGCGGCGCCTGGCCGAGGCCAAGGACGCCCTGGCCATCGAGCTGCTGGAGGCCGCCGGGCAGGTACGCGGCCTCGACGCCGACCTCGGCGACGCCATCTCCGAGGAACGGTTCGAGAACGACATCCTCTATCCCAAGATGATCCGCGACGTCGACGAGCACACCGCCAACGTCTTCCTGCGCGTGGTCAACGCCCAGAAGGAGCACCTGCGCCAGCTCGAAGCCCTGCGCGAGGAGACCAACGCCGCCCAAGGCGACGTCGCCCTGCCGGCCGGCGTCGACCGCGGCACGGCGCCCTCGGCGCCGGAGTCGTAGCTGTCCCCTTGCCGCTCCCCCGCAGCACCTTATCCATAGCGACAGCTCGCTTGAAAGGCAGGAGTCTGTTCGCCTCGTCGCAGCGCGAGGGGGGTGACTTCACTAATGAAGGAGGAGGCATGTACTACAACAGCTTGGGGGAGAGGGTTTCACGCGCGCGGTTCAAGGAGATGTACAACGCGTTCCAGAACCGGCAGGAGCTCATCAAGGCGGGCCTGATGAACCGGCGGAACCTGCTCAAGATGGGCCTCCTCTCGGGCACCGGTTACCTGGTGGCGAAGAACGGCCTGAGCGCCTGGGCCTGGGGCGGCGGCACCTACAACGGCGGCCAGTGCGCCAGCCCCCCGACCACGCCCTTCACGATGCCACTGCCCATCATGCCGACCAAGCAGCCGGTGGCGTGGTCCTCGCTCACCCCGGCGCCGCAGATCAATCCGAACACCGCGATCAATCCGGCGACTCATCTTGCCTACGAGGGGCGGACCAGCGCTCATCAGGCGCCCCCCCTCGGGTTCCCGTTTCCCACTGCGGTCGCGTATCAGGTCACGCAGCGCGCGGGAACGGTGAACATGTCCAATCAATTGCCGCTGCAGCCGATCTGGGGCTTCGACGGCATCAGCCCCGGGCCCACCTACGTGGCGCAGTACGGGACGCCCATCCTGGTCCGCAACGTCAACTCCCTGGCCGGGGACAACTCGGGATTCGGCTTCCCCTCGGTCACCACCCACCTGCACAACGCCCACAACCCTTCCGAGAGCGACGGCTTCCCGCAGAACTTCTTCGCGAGCGGCCAATATTATGACCACTACTACCCCAACGTGCTCGCCGGCTTCAATTCAACCCATCTGCCCAACGGCGACGTCAACGAGTCGCTGAGCACGCTGTGGTATCACGACCATCGCGTCGACTTCACGTCCCAGAACGTTTACAAGGGGCTGGCGGGCTTCTATCTGCTGTTCAATCAGTTTGACACGGGGAACGAGACCACGGGCTTCCGCCTCCCGACTTTCCCGGACTACGACATCCCGATGATGATCGGGGACCGGTGCTTCGACGCGGGGTCGGGCCTGATGGTCTTCGACACCTTCAACCTCGACGGCATCCTGGGCGACAAGTTCCTGGTCAACGGCGTCATCCAGCCGGTGCTGCACGTCCATCCCCGGCGTTACCGCCTGCGCTGGTTGAACAGCGGCCCGTCGCGTTTCCATCAGATCTACCTCACGGACCTCAACAACCTGAGCGCCAACAATCAGCTCTGGCAGATCTCGAACGACGGCAACCTGCTGCCGAAGCCGCTCCAGGTCCCGGCCGTGGCCCTGGGAGTGGCCGAGCGCGCGGACGTGATCATCGACTTCTCCCAGTACGCGGGCAAGACCCTCTACCTGGAAAACCGGCTGGAGCAGACCAACGGCCGCGGTCCCACCGGCAACGTCCTCGCCGCGGGTCAGGGCAACCTGCTGGTCAAGATCGTCGTCGACCTGCCGCAGGTGGCCGACAACAGCGTCAACCCGGCGACCGCGCCGGCCTTCTATGCCCTGCCAAGCACCGCCGCCACGCCGCGAGTGCAACGCTCCTTCAAGTTCGATCAGACGCGCAATGGCGAGTGGACGGTCAACGATCAATTCTTCGACGGTCTCCATCCGCGTTTCACCGTCCAGAAGAACAGCGTCGAGAACTGGCAGCTCAGCGGCGGCTTCGGCTGGGAGCACCCCATTCACATCCATTTCGAGGAGTTCCAGATCCTGGCAGGAGCCGCGGGGCTCTACCCGGACAGCCAATATTCCAATACCTGGGGCGGCGGCTCGGGCTGGAGCAGCCGTGGGGGCTGGGGGAGCTCGGGGGGAGCGTCGACGGGAGTGAACCTCTCACGGAAAGACGTCGTCCGGCTCACCAAGCGCGGGGACGTCAATCTCTTCATGCGCTTCCGGGACTGGGTCGGGCCGTACCCGATGCATTGTCACAACGTCATCCACGAAGATCACGCGATGATGATCCGTTGGGACATCGCCGTGACCGGAGACACCAACAGCCGGCCGTGAGGCCGACGCGAGCTTCCAGAGGAGATCCTGCCATGTCCAACGTAACGAGAAGAGGACTGTTCACGGCTTCGGCTCTGCTCTCCCTGGCCCGCGTGCTGCCGGCGCGCGGCTGTGAGGTCCCCGCCGCTCCGGCGGCCGGTCCGGCCGGCGCCTTCGCCCCCCCGGTGTCGGGACGGGAGATGATGCGGCGGCGGTTCTTTCCGGACGTCGTCCTGACCACTCACCAAGGCAAGCAGGTCCGGTTCTACGAGGACCTGCTCAAGGACAAGATCGTCGTCCTCAACCTCATGTATGCGAACTGTGAGGGCGTCTGCCCGGTGATCACGGCGAACCTGGCACGGGTGCAGAAGATCCTGATCGAGCAGGGGAAGCGAAACGTTTTCATCTACTCGCTGACCGTCAAGCCCGAGGAGGACACGCCGGAGAAGCTCAAGGCCTACGCGGAGATGCACAACGTGGGTCCCGGCTGGCAGTTCCTGACGGGCAAGCCGGCCGATGTCGAGCTGCTGCGCAGCAAGCTCGGCTTCGTCGATCTCATTCCGCAGGTGGACCAGCAGGACCCGGCGAGCCATAGCGGCATGGTCCGCTTCGGCAACGAGCCGCAAGCCTGGTGGGCCGCCTGCCAGGGTCAGGCCAATCCTGAGTGGATCGCGAGGGAGATCTCCTACGTGATTCCGAGTGAGCGGGGGGCGGTGGGGTAGGGGTACACAGCAGCATCAGAGCGGAGGGACGATAAGCGAGGGCGGTCCGACGGGCGAGCGACATGGGAGCCTGGTTTCGGATAACCTCATGGTCGGTTCGTGAAGGAAGAAGAGGACCGCCATGGGGGAGCTACCCGACTCCGAGGAGCTAGCCAGGCTCAAGGCCGAGAACGCCGCCCTGAAGGCTCAGCTTCAGGGCTCCGGCGCTCACACAGCGAAGGCGCCTGAGGACCCGGACGCTCAGGCGGCCCTACGCGTACAGCTCCGAAAGATCCTCGAAGCGGACTCTTCGCTGGCTGCCGAGATCTCCCGGATTCTCGAAGCGGCCGGACCGCGGGTCGAGGTCCACGGCTCGGGCGCCGCCGCTCAGGGACAGGGCAACGTGGTGGCTGGTAAACGGGGATCGCGGCGGGGCGGGACGTGCGGATTTCGAAGTAGTCGTTGGGCCGGAACGGTTGCTGCTCGGCGCCCCCCATCCTCTTGGAATCTCCCCCCCCAGACCGAGGTTGCAGGGACTTCCTGACTCACTTCTCGGAGGTGGTGGCAGCCAGCTTCTCGCTGAGCCAGACGTTGATCAGGGTCTCGGTTTTCACCCCTTGCTTCGCCGCATAGGCGGAGACCCTTTTCTGCGACACGAAGTCGCTTCTTGATAGTGGAGTTGTTCCCCACAGTTTGGGGCGGAACCACCCGTACCACCGGGTGAACCTAGGGGCCTGAATAAAGAGCGGCCCTGACAATGTACAGAAGCGTGTTGACACGCGGGGCGG